>JAURQH010000045.1 GCA_030836185.1 Planctomycetota bacterium | reverse complement strand
GATTTGTTGGCGATGCACCGGCTTGCCCGCCATTCAGCAGAAGGAGCAACGATCATTGAAATGCTGGTCGGAATTGCCATTGAAGGCATGGCGATTGAAGGTGACGAACAATTGGCTAATGACTCAATGGTCTCGGCTGAACAATTAAAATCGTATCAGCAAAAACTCTCACAACTTCCCCAACTTGTTGATTTTGAACGTGGTTTTCTGGGTGAGCGAATGATGAATCTGGATGCCGTTCAGTATCTTTGCACCCAATCCATGACAGATGGAGAAGAAGATCACCAAGCCTTCGGAATGTTGGGGATCAACACCTCCAGCCTGCTCGGGAAACTTGGGATGGCGATGTTTCAGTACGGGATTGACTGGAATCAAGTCATCACGGGCATTAACGAATTCCACGATCAATATATGGCCGATCTTAATCAGGGTGGCTTTGCGGAACAACGTGAAGGCTTGAGAAACTTGAGCAAGACACTTCAGGCAGAGCAAGAAGCCATCAGCTCTCCCACCACAATAGCCCTGTCCGTCTTTGCGACACCCGAACAACGTGGCAAAAACATGAGAACAATTCTTCTGGCACTCTTAACGCCCGCCTTGGAACAAGCTCATGAAGCGGGAACGCGAGGAGAAACGAAAACACAACTTTCTCAATTGGGAATTGCCTTGGCCGCTTATCATAAACAGGAGAAAGAACTTCCAGAAACTCTGGAGTCACTCGTCCCCAACCACATCTCGAAACTACCGAACGACCCCTATACCGGGAAGCCATTCGTGTACCGTGTCGATGACGATGGAGCCATCATTTACAGCCTGGGACAAAACCTCAAAGACGATGGCGGAACTTCGATTGATGATGATCGCGAAAATCACGATCACGTATTTCGGGTCAAGCGAATCGAAAACTAGAGCGTGGGACACAAACACAGCCGCTGAATTTTGGAGTGCTCCGGCCCGGCGGAGCTTTCTTTCTCGATCCGCGTTGTCCACACTCTCACTACCGGAGTGAGAAGGAAAGCGATGCCGAGGCATTGCACTCCAAAGCAGACTGTATGAGCCATCGACACACTTATTATTCTTCTACGTCCTCTGCAATCTCTGCAGTTCAAGGTTGGACGCCAGCAATCTCGATCAGCAATCAGCACAATTCCACATCGCTCATGCCGACAGAGGACTGTCGGCCTACAGTGATCCGTTCACTAACTCGTTTTTATCCAGACATCCGCATTCTCTGAGTTCCCGCGTTGAAACATCGAACTCGCAGTACCTCAAGCAATCTCCTGCATCACTTCATGAGCCGCAGCGATGGTCTTTTCAATGTCCTCATTGGTATGGACGGCTGAGACGAAGTTCGCTTCATATTGGCTACAGGGCAGATAGACGCCACGATTCATCATGCCCCAAAAATACTTCGCGAAGCGTTCGGTATTGTTCTTGGCAGAGACGGTGTAACTCGTGACTTCTTCGGGATTGAAGAACAGCGTAAACATACTGCCGACCTGAGAACTGGAATGCGGCAAGCCAGCTTGTTCGGCGGCGTCATTGAGTCCCGCGACCAGCGTTTTTGTGATTTCTTCGAGTGCGGGATATGGATTCGTCGCTTTCAACTTTCGCAGCATCGCCAAGCCGCTCGCCATCGCCACCGGATTTCCCGATAAAGTTCCCGCTTGATAGACGGGACCGGTCGGAGAGATCGAATCCATCACTTCGGCTTTCCCTCCGTAAGCTCCCACCGGCATTCCTCCACCAATAATCTTCCCCAAGGTGGTTAGGTCGGGTGTGACTCCAAATCGTTCCTGAGCACCACCCAGAGCGACGCGAAAACCGGTCATCACTTCATCAAAGATGAGCAGTGCTCCATGTTCGGTGCAGAGTTCGCGCAGACCTTCCAGAAACCCGGGTTGCGGAATGACACATCCCATATTGCCGACGACCGGTTCCAGAATGATACAGGCGATCTGTTCGCCTTCTTGTGCAAAGACTTGTCGGCATTGATCGAGATTATTGTATTCCAGAACAATGGTGTCTTGCGTGCATCCCACAGGAATGCCGGGACTTGATGGTGTTCCCAAGGTCAATGCACCACTGCCTGCCTGGACAAGAAGTGAATCGACATGGCCGTGGTAACAGCCCGCAAACTTGATAATTTTATCGCGTCCGGTATGACCGCGTGCCAACCGAACAGCCGACATCGTCGCTTCAGTCCCCGAGTTCACCATGCGTACTTTCTCGATGGAAGGGACTATTTCCACAATCAGTTCGGCCATCTCGGTTTCAAGAGTTGTGGGTGCGCCAAAACTGGTCCCTACTTTCAACGCTTCTTCAATCGCAGCTATCACTTCGGGGTCACGATGTCCAAGAATATGAGGCCCCCAGGAACCGATGTAATCAATCAATTGATTACCGTCGATGTCATGCAGATACGCCCCCTCACCCCGTTCTATGATGAGCGGCTCTCCGCCGACCGCACCGAAGGCGCGTGCGGGGGAATTCACACCACCGGGAATGACCTTTGAAGCTCTTTGGAAGTGTGTTTGACTTTTGGTGCGATTGAGTGTCATCGAAACTATGCCTTATCAATGATTACTGTTCGAGGAGTGCATCGACAAACGAGGCGGGATCAAAGATTTGTAGATCGTCGATCTGTTCGCCGACTCCAACATATTTAACCGGAATCCCCATCTTCTGACGAATCGCCACGACAACTCCTCCTTTGGCCGTACCGTCTAATTTCGCCAGAATTAACCCGGTACAATCGACCGCGTCGGAAAAGTTAGTCGCTTGGGAAATTCCGTTTTGGCCGGTAGTGGCATCGAGAACCAACAAACGTTCGTGCGGTGCGCCGGGGATGACCTTATCGACAACACGGCGTATTTTTCCGAGTTCATCCATTAGATTTTTTTGTGTCTGCAAGCGACCGGCAGTATCGATGATGATTACATCGGCTCCCAGATCAAGCCCTTGCTGACAAGCAATATGAGCCACACTGGCAGGATCGGAGCCGCTCGGCTGTGTGACAATCTCGCAACCAATCCTTTGACTCCACAACGTCAACTGCTCCACCGCGGCCGCCCGAAACGTATCCCCTGCCCCGAGCACAACTTTCTTGCCCGCTTTATGCAGGTAGTTGGCCAGCTTTCCAATACTGGTCGTTTTCCCGGCTCCATTGACACCGGTGACAAGAATCACGGTCGGGCCGTCTTGCTGCATGTTGAGAGGCGATAAGGGATCTTCAACATCCCAGACAGCTTGCCCTTCTCCTTCCAACAGACTTCGAAGTTTGTCGCTGACAGTCTTCCAGATTCCGTCGATATCAACCGTTCGTCCGCCGTGATGCTCGCGAAGTTCTTCAATGATGGCCGTTGCCGCCGCCACTCCCATATCGGATTGAATCAAACGTGCTTCGAACCGTTCGAGCTTTTCATCGTCGAGGATCTCGCCCGCTTTGAACAAGTCTCGAACGTCGGTCCGCAGTACATCACGTGTTTTTTGTAAGCCTTTTTTCAGGCGGTCGAAAAGTCCCATGCGGTCAAAATTCCTGGAGTATCTCTCAGAAGAAAATAAAAAACAGCTTACGCGTATTCTGCAAACCGTTCCGAGGCTTCGTCCCAACGCGAGAGATCGGTTGGCTCGTACTGTTTAATCGCTGCGGAATTATGCACGACTTCCCGAATCTCTGACAACGAACCGATCTCTCCGAAAGAACGTGCCTGAACCAGAACATTCCCCATCACGGTCCCTTCCACAGGACCGGCAATCACCGGTCGCCCGCAAGCATTTGCGGCGAACTGATTCAGAAGTTCGTTCTGCGAACCACCTCCAACAATATGAATGACTTCAATCGGTGTCCCGGTGAGTTCTTCGAGTTGACTTAGAACCACACGATACTTCAGCGCCAAACTTTCAAAGGCACAACGAGCGAGTTGACCTTCCGTTTCCGGTTCAGGCTGTCCGTGTTCACGACACCATTCGCGAATCGCGGTAGGCATGTCAGAAGGATTTAAAAATTTGGGATCATCAGGATTGATCAGTGAGCGGAATGGCTCAGCCACAGACGCACGCTGGACCAGTTGACCATAATCGATGGTTCTGCCTGCCCTTTCAATGGATTCACGAATTTGTGTGATCAGCCATAAGCCCATAATGTTTTTCAGAAGTCGATAGGTGCCATCCACACCTCCTTCATTCGTCACATTTAACTCTAAGGCTCGGGGTGACAAAATTGCTTCCTGGACTTCTACACCCAACAGAGAATAGGTTCCCGAGCTGAGGTAGGCCCAATTGGGCGATCCCGTCAACTCCGTCGGCACAGCCACAACGGCAGAACCCGTGTCGTGTGTGGCGGGAGCAATCACATCCAGTCGTGGTAATCCGGTTCGTTCGGCAACATCCTGTCGAAGTTGTCCGAGTTTCGTACCTGGGGCGACGACTTCTCCAAACATTTCTGTCGGGATATCAAATTTGCCGAGAAGATCGTATGACCAATCGCGGGTATTGGGGTCGTAACATTGACTCGTGGTCGCATTGGTAAACTCGACAACTTTACTTCCCGACAAACACCAATTGAAAAAATCGGGCATCATCAAAAACTGATCGGCCAACTCCATCAACTCAGGATTGGTTTGCTGCATCGCGATCAACTGATAAAGCGTATTGATCTGAATAAACTGCAATCCCGTGTCCGAGAAGATTTCTTGCCGGGGAACACGCTGAAACGCTTTCTCCATCATCCCGTCTGTGCGGGAGTCGCGATAGTTATAGGGTTGCCCGAGAATTTCTCCTGTTTTCGAGAGAAGCACATAATCGACCCCCCACGTATCGACACCAATCGAAGCAATGTCGCTACCAAATTCCTGCTTGGCCTTTGTGAGGCCATCCTGAATTCCCGACCAAAGCTGAAGCACATCCCAGCGGAGAGAGCCTCCGACATTCACGGGCCCATTACTGAATCGGTGCAATTCTTTGAGCTCAATTTTGCGACCGTCAAATAAGCCTGCCACGACTCGGCCGCTGGAGGCTCCCAGATCAACTCCCAGATAACATCGCGCGGTCATCGTTTCACTCTCAGTGTGTGGTCATATTTCGCAATTGCTGACAGGTCAGACATCATAACGCGATCCGTGGAAAGATGAAAACCGCGCAAAAAGAAACGCTACGGTTATTGAACCGCAGCGTTTCAGGTAAACAGTCAATCAGAACCTATTCGGTTGCCGATCCTGATTCGCCTTCGTCAGCAGCATCAGCGGCTGGAGCATCACCACGAGCAGGTGCTTCTTCAGCAGGAGGCGCACAGCCGACAGCAGCAAATGAGACACAGATTACGCTCACAAGAGCGGCAAATTTCTTCAGAACATTAAGTTTCATCTTTGGATCCCTTTCCAAAATACATAAACTCTCTAAAACCGTTCTCTCGAAAGAACGATCTGACCCGACAACTTCGCCGGGAACTCACCTTCAACAAGTCTATTTAATGGCGAGATCCTCAAAAATGCAACCAAACTGGGGATCCTGAACAGCTTTGTTGATAAATTTGAACATTATTGATCATCAACCGCATCCGTCTCATGGCTCTGCCTGTCCTGCTGTTTCTCAAAATGGGCAGTCACCAAGGCTTTCAGCTCTTTCCCGACAGCCAGATTTCCCTCGGGAACAACCATTCGATAAAGCGATTCTACCATTTGTGTAGCGACTTCTTTCAGGTGTGTTTCCAGGACAATATTTAATTGCCGACGAGTTTCACGAGCCTGATTAATCTCACCCGCACTTTCCAACACCCCTTCTGGGGAAAGTGCTCCACCGACGCCGAAGGTGCTGTAAAGTTCTTCCCACTCTCGATCAGTCCACTGCTGAAACAGATCAGGGTGCTCATCATGCACAGCCTGAACTTCTTGATTTGTCCTACGATTAAAGCGATTTGAACCTTCACTAAACTCGCGAGAGCCAATGTAAACTGAGGAAGGTTCTCCCCATAGAAAACGCTCCAAAGGCATCTCGAAGGCGTCCGCCAAACTGGTGAGCGTCGTAATTCTTGGGCGACGACTATTAGCGTGACGCAGATTGTAAAGCGTGGTCCGCGAAACATCGGCCCGGCGGGCCAGCTCCACTTCATCCCATCCTCGCTCCATACAACAGGCACGAATTCTCCGTGCGATCTGCTCCACATCCGGCAATTCTCCCGGTTTTCGCGATCTCGATACGGGCATAATTAACGCTCCTGAGAATACTGTACAAAATACTGAACATTTTTGAACAAATCTATTGAACCTGGCAGAATCTAGTGTATAATCTTGTTCAGTTAATGTCAAATCGTATTCGCAAACGAGAACTCTTAAGACTTTCCAAGACGGAGGCAAACAACATGGTCCGCGAAACTCGATTCTCCTTTGATGGAGATCCCCATCAAAGGCCCGATACGGCACCCGAAGATTTCACCGAAGAAGACGATCTTTTTCTGGATGCTTTCTCGGCTCCCACCGCACGAGACAAATCTGCCAAAACTCGGCGAACTCAACAAAAGTCAGGAAAAACTGAAAACCCAACTTCAGCATCCGATCAATCTCGAGAAGATCGGCGTGGACATCTTTCTGATGCCGACTGGCTCAATCCACCCAAGCAGAAAGGACATCAAACAAAACGTAAATCCGCCTGATCCTCCCCATTGATGAATTTCGCGTCCCCAAAATCACAAGAAAGGTGTTTTCACATGGAAAACCCGAATAACGAACTCAGAAAACAGATCTCCATCTTTATTCCCCTCTCGGATTGGAAAGCGATTCGTCTCGAAGCGGCCCGGAAGAAAATTCCTATGACAGAACTTTGTCGGCGTTGGATGAAAAGCGATATGCAACGCCTGCGAGGAAAAGAACGGGCCTGAACCTTCTCAGAAAGCGATCAAATCCTCTTTCTCACTTCATTTTCTGAAAGCCATCTTTGATGCAAAACATAACCAACCCAACAAGAATTTCGTATCCCAGCGACATGAATCAAGCTCAGTGGGATGCCATTGATTTGTTACTCCCGTGTGATGCGGAGCGCGGGAGAACACGCGAAAATTCTCTGCGTGAAGTGGTCAACGCCATCAATTATCGCTGGTCGACTGGCTGTTCCTGGAGGATGTTGCCTCACGATTATCCCACATGGCAAACCGTGTACTCTTACTATCGAATCTGGCAATCGAAAGGGCTGCTGGGAGAAATGCGTCGTATCCTGATCAGCCGGAAGTTTCGAGATCGCTCAACATCTCGCATGCCCGAAATGCCGACAACCACGAACCCTGATTCGCTCCCAAATTCAACCGATTACGCCAAACCGGTCACAGAATCTCTCTCAGATCGGCTGACAACCTCAGCGTGGCCAGCCGAATCGTCGTGGTCCCCCAGAAGATCGTAACGATTACGAGATCCTTGCGGATTCCCGGAAAGAATCATAGAAGAAGTCATTCTCTGAGCCCGACAGAGTGGTCCTCCCCCCTCTCCTGGCGATAGAATAACGTCATGGCAGGGAATTCATTTGGACAAGCATTTCGGATCACAACAGCCGGCGAGAGTCATGGTCCCGGAAATGTTGTGATTATTGATGGTGTACCGCCGGGACTGCCACTGACCATCGAAGAGCTTCAAGTCGAGTTGGATCGCCGTCGTCCCGGTCAAAGCAAGATTACGACCCAGAGACAAGAACCCGACATCCCACAGTTTCTTTCCGGGATGTTTGAGGGACAGACAACGGGCACATCGCTGGCCATCTTTATTCCCAATAAAGATCAGCGTTCGCGCGACTACTCCGATATCAAAGACAAATACCGTCCCGGTCATGCCGACTATTCATTCGATGCCAAATATGGTCGTCGCGATTATCGTGGTGGCGGTCGTTCGAGCGCACGCGAAACAGGTGTTCGCGTTGCGGCCGGAGTCGTGGCCAGCAAAATCCTGAAACAGGAATGCAGAGCGAGCGTTCAAGGTTATGTGACACAAGTCGGAAACATCGTGGCCGACATCCCCGATCCGGCTGCCATCACTCGCAAGATGGTCGAGCAACTTCCCGACGGCACTCCCAATATTGTTCGCTGCCCCGATTATGTGGCGGCGGAAAAAATGGTCACCCTGATCGATGAACTCCGCAAAGACTGTAACTCGATTGGTGGAGTGGCCGAGATTGTGGCGACAGGTGTTCCCGCAGGTTTAGGAGAGCCGGTCTTCGATAAGATCAAAGCCGATCTCGCCAAAGCGTTGTTCTCTCTACCGGCTGTACTCGGAGTCGAATACGGCGTCGGTTTCGGTTGTGCCACCATGACCGGCAGTGAACACAACGATTTGTTTGCCCCTGACGAAAAGAACGCACCCGTGATCCAAAAAGATGTCACCGGCGTAAAGACCACGACAAATCGACACGGCGGCATGCTGGGGGGAATCACGACGGGTATGCCCATTGTTCTGCGAGCGGCCGTCAAACCAACCAGCAGTTTACCGATGGAACAACAAACGGTCACGCGAGACGGCGAAGAAACCACCATCAGTACCAAAGGCCGTCACGATCCCTGCCTGCTGCCTCGCTTCATTCCCATGGCCGAATCAATGGTGGCCATCGTTCTGGCCGATCATTGGCTCCGTTGGAAGGCCCAATGCGGGAAAATTGCTCCCGATACGGCTCGGTAGTGACATTCTTTTTTCTTTGAATGAGACTCGAAGACCTGTTCTAATTGCTAGAACACGACCTTCGTATCCATCATTCCCCGAAAAGAGGGATCTTATGAGCCGCTCCGAATCTTCTGTCTCGCGTCGTCAGTTTCTTGCTCAATCGGCTGCGGGAGCCGCCGTCACATTTGCCGCCCCGGCGATTCTCTCGGCCAGCAAGACGGATTCTCAGATCATCATGGGCGAGGGTGATTATAAATATCGGGTGGAACATGCCTGGCCCGAACTTCCCAAAAAATACACCTGGCAAACAACACACAATGTTGCCGTCGATAATGCTCAAAATCTCTACGTGATTCACGAAGGACGCGCCAATCAGAAAGATCATCCGTCTATTTTCGTCTTCGATAAAGACGGCAAATTCATGCGTGCGTTTGGAAATCAATTTCAGGGAGGCGGACACGGCATCGAAGTCCGCGAGGAAGATGGCCAAGAATTTCTCTACGTCTGTGCCTATCAACAAGTCAAATCGTTTGCCAAGTTGACTCTGGAAGGAGAAACCGTCTGGCAGAAATTCGCACCGATGAAATCGGGAGTCTATGCCGAAGGAGAAGCCAGCGACCCGAAGAAAGTCTGGGGCCGTGATCGCTTCTTGCCGACCAACTTTGCCTTCCTTCCCGATGGAGATTTCTTCCTGGTCGACGGGTACGGCTCGTTTTACGTCCATCGTTATGACAAAGATGGGAATTACAAATCGAGTTTTGGGGGACCGGGAAGTGGAGAAGGAACATACGCCACGCCGCACGGCATCTGGGTCGATGATCGACCGGGCCGAGAGACACAAATCGTGATTGCCGACCGCGCTCATCACACCTTGCAGTACGTCACCCTCGACGGCAAATACGTCGAAACGATCAAAGGGTTCGGATTACCGGCCAACCTCGACACCTATCAAAAACAGTTACTCGTACCCGAACTTCACGCACGGATTTCGATCTTGGATGAGAACAACAAAGTGGTCGCCCACTTAGGAGACGATGTCGCACGAGTCACGGCAAAAGACGGACGCAGTATTCGCGGCGACGAGAAGAAGTGGCAACCCGGCAAGTTCGTCCACCCACACGACGCCTGCTTCGACGCCCAAGGCAACATCTTCGTCGCCGAATGGGTGCAGACAGGGCGCATCAGCAAGCTGACACGACTTTCTTAGTTTGGATTTAAGTCAGACGAATATTGTGGCTTGGTGATTCGATTAAGTCGGGTAACACAGCCATTTGAATAATGGTAGAACGACTTGGATTGATTGTTATTTGCATAATGAAATCCAGTATGTGGTATCTTGGACTTTCTCTTGCTATCTTCTTCGCAGGAGAGACACCATGAACCAAAAGTCAAACTCACGCTTTATTCAATACTTGGTACCAACGATTCGAGCGCTCCAAGAATTAGGCTACACAGCTCGTCCAAAACAAGTCCGAGAAGTTCTCGAAGCTCGACTCGATGTTCCTGAAGAACTCGAAACGATACATAAATCTGGACAGACTCGATTCGAGAACGATGTTCACTGGGCAAGACTGTATCTCGCAAAGGCCGGGTACATCGACGCATCAAAACGGGGAGTATGGAGCTTAACGGAGAAGGGTAAAAACGCCGCCATCAATGAGGATATGGCTCAGTCAATTTTCGATGAAGCCGTTTCTGAAATTCGCGCTTCAAAAAATCAAAATGACGGCAATTCTGGTGGACTTGATGACGATGATTTAGAAGAAATCGAAGAAGAAATTGACGTAGAACTAGAACATCGAGGAGAGACCCTAGAAAGGTTGAAAACATTGTCTCCGTATGGGTTTGAAAGATTTTGTCGTGCTTTGCTATTAGAAACCGGCTTTGAAGATGTCGAGATGACGGGTCAATCGGGAGATAGAGGTATAGACGGGAACGGAACTCTTCGCGTGAATCCCTTTGTAACCATCAAGGTCATGTACCAATGCAAGCGGTATAAGGATTCTGTTTCATCCCCACAAATTCGAGATTTCAGAGGAGCGATTACAGGGAGAGCTGACCGTGGACTTTTCATCACGACGGGAAAATTCACCAAAGAGGCAGAGAACGAAGCTAGTCGAGACGGTGTGACACCAATTGAGATGGTTGATGGTTCTTCTCTCGTCAAGCTCATGGAAGATTTCGAGTTCGGTTTGCAGCCCGTGAGAACATTTCGATTCGAATCTGAATTCTTTTCTCGATTTGAAGAGTGAGCCGGGTGGCAGACAAGTCGGGCCGCTGCCTCCGGCCACCGTTCAACATTCCTCTGCACTCTATCAGATAAAACAATTTCTTTGCGTCTCTAGCTCGTTCCTCGCAAAACACTCGACAATCTACCGTGACGCAACGGCGGTTGTTTTTTATCCGTGTCATTAGCGTGATCCGCGGTTCTCTTTTTGATAGCCATAAGAAACACAACAAGTCACCAAGAGCATCTCTTCGTGATTTTTGTGGCTGCGAAAATAAGTTGTCATCCCATTCATCAAAGCTGGAATACGCATTCGCTATCGCAACTGACGAGGGAGTATTTTCTCTGCGCCGCCGCGTCGCTGCGTGAGTTAATTTCTTTCATCTGGGGCTGTGAGTGCGTTTCGAAAGACAAAGACTGAATCGGAATTCAAAGTTCAGTCTTTTTTTCACGCCTACGAGAGCCACAGCCACACATCATGTCATTTCTCCGCGTCCTCAGCGAACTCTGCGGTTTGAACTCATTCCCCTACCGACTGCCATCGGCGGCTATTATCACTGCCCCCTTTGCGTTTCTTCGTGTCTTGGCGGCTTTGCGTCAAATTTATGACCTCGCAAAACTCACCTTGCCAAACGCGATCTACCAGAGTTAGCGTTCGTGGTTCGCTTGACAGCGAATTGATCTTTGGCAATTCGACTTACACATAGCCATTGTGCGCAAGCACATTGGATAGGTTCGAGTGTCATT
>JAURQH010000044.1 GCA_030836185.1 Planctomycetota bacterium | reverse complement strand
TGAGGATCTGGAGGAAGCGAGAATGAGCGTGTTCAAGTACATCGAGACGTTTTATAATACCGAACGAATCCATCAGTCGTTAAACTACCAGACGCCTGAGGAATTCGAGAAAGACTACGCAGCCAGGCTGGCTGCGTGAATGAAAGATTTGTTCTCCGTTATTGTTGGTCTACCGCATGCCCAGCGGAGACCAGAAACATCAGAATTTTTCCTGGGAAACTGTCTTTATGTCTACTTTTTGGGTTTTCCTGCTTCATCCAATTCGCGAATGAATACATTGCGAAAGTAGAGTGTGTTGCCGTGATGTTGTAACTCAATCTGTCCTGTTTTGTAGATGGGCTTGTCGCGTTCCCAGAAGTTTTCCAGCACCACGGCATCCACGACCAATTCTTTGTTCAGCCAGACCCAAACCTTTTCGTCGACCATTTTGATGTGGAACGTGTTCCAATCACCGATGGGATTGTCGGCAATTTTACTTGGTTGGCTGGGATTCTTTTTATTGTTGTACAGTCCGCCGGAACCAATTTTCCAGTGATTGGGATCCCAGATTTGAATTTGTGGAGTGCCACGCACGTAGATTCCGCTGTCCCCTTTTTTGAGAATCTTCCAGTCCACATACATCTCGAAGTTCCGGTAATCCTTGGCGGTACACAGGCTCTTCCCTTTGCCGTCGTAAATCAGGATTCCATCGTCCACTGACCAATGCGCCCGCATTTCTTCGTCGGCTGCGGCCTGCTTCTCTTTCAATTCGTCGGCAGGCATCTTCGCGCGTGTTTTTGGATTCCCGACAAGTCCTTTCCAGTTTGAGAGGTCTTTGCCGTTAAAGAGTGCCTGAAAGCCTTTGGGGGGGACGTTCATCGGTTCTGCGCCGTTGGCAGAGTTCGTAAAGACGATGCTTGAGGTCAGACAAATGGTAGCGATACAAAAATGAGTCAACTTCATGGTTTGGAGTTCTCCAGCAAAGATGTTGGCGGGATAGATCGACGAAGACTTATGTTAATCGGTTTGAATCCTGGAATCTTCTCTTTTTTTGAGATTCCACGATCATAATTTCTCATTGAGTTGGGCGTCTTGCCATGACATACTACTCTCAGTTGTGATTAAGCCGCGTGCCGAGGCATGCAGTACGAATCATTTGATAGTCAGAGTTCCTGCCAGCTTGCGCTGGTGGCTCAATTGAGACAATGAGACGCATGCAGGCGAATTATCGTCAGTAATACAGAATGATCTCTCATGGCGCGACAGTCGATTTTTGAAGCGAGTCTCGATTACTTTCTGGCTCCCATTGGAGAGTTTCTGCAAGACGATGACGTGACCGAAATTATGGTCAACGGGCATCAGGAAATTTATGTCGAGAAAAAAGGCAAGCTCTACGAAACCGATGCGGCATTTCTCAGCGAAGATGCGTTGCAGACGGCTGTCCACAACATCGCCCAGTATGTCGGTCGAGAGATCGACCGGGAACGTCCCATTATGGATGCCCGATTGCCGGATGGGTCGCGCGTCCACGCTGTCATTCCTCCCTCGGCACGCGGCGGTACTTACCTCACCATTCGCAAGTTCAAGCGTGATATCTTCGGTCTCGAAGATTATCTGCGATTGGGGAGCCTTTCTGAAGCGGCTGCCGAGTTCCTCGATATTTGTACCAAGCTGAAGAAAAATGTGCTGATCTCTGGTGGGACGGGAACTGGCAAAACGACTCTGCTGAATGCCATCTCGACGTGCATTCCTGCTGAAGAACGGTTGGTCGTGATTGAAGATAGTTCAGAACTCAAACTGGGGCAGCCTCACTCTTTGTATCTGGAAGCACAACAACGTGATTCCTCTGGTCGCGGGGAGTTAACGATTCGACAGTTGTTCAAAGCGTCCCTTCGTATGAGACCCGACCGAATCATTGTGGGGGAAGTACGAAGTGGTGAAGCGCTCGACATGGTGCAATCAATGATTAGTGGCCACGCCGGGAGTATGACGACCGTGCATGCCAACTCTGCCCACGATGCTCTGATTCGATTGGAAACACTTTCGTTGATGTCGGATGTGCAATTGCCTGTGTATGTCGCTCGTGCTCAGGTGGCATCGGCCATTCATCTCGTTGTTCAAATTACTCGCTTCTCGGAAGATGGTTCTCGCAGAATCACTCGCATCACCGAAGTCACCGTTCTCGATTCAGACGAGCAGTACACGTTTCACGATCTGTTTGAAAATCAGATGACCGGGCGAGATGCCGATGGAAATCTGAAAATGAGTCTGGAAATGACCGGCAAGAAGCCGTCATTTTCAAAGGAGGTTGTCGGGCATGGACTCGGACATTTGGTCAAAACTTCTGCCGACTTGTGGGGTTAGAGCCTTTATTAAGGCTGAAAACGTCGAGAGAGTTTAGCCTTGGTGAGAGGCGAGTTAAGTTGTAAGTGGTTATTTACAATGAGTTTAGGTGGGTGGTGTTGGGTGTGGGTGATCTCGAAAAATGAACTGCGAAGAGGGATTTTTTCGCGTCAAACGCCGATAATTTACTTATACTGATAGATGCGGGGCCACAGGTATCATCATGTACAAGAGGCATAACCAATTCTCGAAAGAATCAGTGATTCACCGTCGAGGCGTCGCCTCGGCGGAGTATATTCTGGTGGTTTCGACACTGTGTGTAGGCGGAGGAGCAATCATGCTCTGGAGCATGGATCTCATGCAATCTGCCTACGAGTTGATTGCCGGTTGGGTTTCCTGGCCTTTCCTGTAACTCACATAATCCATTATCCAAAACAAAACATCCTGCGGTCTCGCCGCATCCAGAGGAGTCAATTGCCATGACAGGCCTGCAACCTTTGCGAAAACTACTGAAGCGAATTCACAATGATGAACGAGGAGCCGTAACCCTCGAAACAGTTCTCATCGTTGGCGCGGTCGCGATTCCGATCCTGATTTTCATCATCAATTATGTGATGCCGAGAATTCAGGAACAATTTGATGACAACATTGGCGACCTCGATGTTGATGCGGATAGTTTTTCCAATCAACAGGCTCCGTAATTTCACAGACATTCGAATGAGCGGATTTCCGAGATATGGATTTGTCGCCGCGTGCTGTCTGTTTGCTGGGGCTGTTGCTCGTGGCGACTTATACGGACCTCAAAGACCAAAAAATATACAATGAAACCACCTATCCCGGAATGCTATTGGGATTGATTCTTTCTGCGGCGTTTGCGGGTTGGCAGGGCGTTCAATATTCCTTAGCCGGTTTTCTGGTGTGTGGCGTAGTGATGGTGGTTTGTTTCCTGTTGTTTGATGTAGGAGGAGGGGACGTCAAGCTGATCGCCATGATGGGATCGTTTCTGGGAGTTCAGGATGGCATCGAAGCGATGCTGTGGACTTTCATATTGGGTAGCATCATGGGGATTTCGATTCTGATCTGGAAATTCGGGATTGCTCATTTGATGAAAAAAACAATCGAACACTTATTGTTGGTGTTCAGGGCCAAGGGGTGGATTAAACCAACCGAGGAAGAACGAGAGCCGTTACAACGCTGGTTGTTTCTGGCACCGGCTGCATTGGTGGCTGTGATGATTGTGTTGTCGAAATCGTGGTTAGCAGAACGAGGGATTCTCTATTAGCCACATATATTTGAGCACTAAGAGCGAGTTGTTATGCATCGTCAGATTCTGGAAGCCTGCCTACCGATTGCGATCATTCTGATCGTCGCGTGCGGGTTGTTGAATCTGACCATCAAACTGAGTCGGGCGTCTTGGGATTGGAAACGATTCAAGAAACTGCACCGTGATCAATCGGGAGGAGTGCAGTCCTTGGCAATGGTTCTGACATTGCCGATCTTTATGGCGATCATCTGCATGATCGTGCAATTGAGCCAACTGATGATTGGCATGATGGGCGTGCATTATGCGGCCTACGCGGGGGCCCGAGCGGCTTCAGTCTGGGTTCCAGCGCATTCAGTTCGACAGAATGATGGTAGCTTCGCGTTTGAAGAAACTCCCAACCATGTCACCTACCAGAATATGTCCTACCAATATGATGGGAGCAACGATCAGATCAGAGGAGTATTAGGGCCCAGTTCATTAGATATCAGCACGAAATATGGCAAAGTTTGGTCAGCCTCCGTGTTAGGCGTCGCCCCTTTTTGCCCTTCTCTGATGACCGAGGCTGAAACGGGGGCTGAGGCTGTTTCATCCGCGTGGTTGACTCCAAAAGCGAATACATTGATGAGTGAGGTCAGCAGTCTCACGCAACAGTTCTGGATGAACCATATCGACAATGTGAATCAGAAGACTCTCAAGGAGAGAGTCGATGCTAAAATTAACTGGGCCAAGGATAACACTCTTGTTTTTCTGGAATGGCGTGATGCACAGCGATCAGAAGGTCGACGCCATCATGTGATGCAAGGCCCCACCTATAACCCTTGGGATTTCTACGACCCGGATGGCAATTTGGTCATTCCCTATGAGCAAAATGAAGTCGGTTGGCAAGATCCAATCACTGTCCACGTTTATCATCGTTTCGGTTTGATGCCGGGACTCGGTGCGCTGCTGCGAAAAGTTCAACGCTCCTGGTCGTTTGAAGATCGGCATAATCAATCATTATTGATTTCCAATGCCGCTTGGGATGCGTTTATGGATCAGGGGAGCGACGACAATCGGCGTATGCCGGGCGTCTTTGTCATTCATGCCTCGGCGACCATGAACAATGATGGCTTGATCCCGATTTACGGGGAGGTGATCGATGAATATTGATCGTTCCTTCATCTCGCGATTACATCCTCAACATTTGGCACTGCGCCTGCATCGTGACGAACGTGGTGCGCTCAGTGTGATGGGTGTTTTTACAATTTTCATGCTGACGGTTTTGCTCGGCATGATCTTCAACATGGGAAAGCAGATTGACGACAAACTGCGCATGCAGAACGCCGCCGATGCCATGACGTATAGCGGAACACGTACCGTCACTCGTGGTATGAACGCGATTGCGTATTCCAATCATCTGTTGTGTGAAATCTTTGCCCTGACCGCGTACATGCGCGAAGCGCGGCTCGAACCCAACTCGACTCAACTTCCCGACTCGACCCTCGTCCCTGAGGATGTACTCGATGTTTGGGAAGAAATTGCTCAGGAAGCCTTTATTGCCGAAGGGGGAACAGCCGGGCTCGAAAAGTTTGAAGCCCTGGGACATGCCATTCTGGCCAAGGTTCCGTTGGAACGTCAGGTGGTCCGTAGTTTTGAACCGCTGGCAAGAGAGCATTCCCGGTTGACGCTATCGGTCTTCGAATACATTCTTCGTGGACCCGATGTCGCGTATTCTGTCCCTGTGGAAAATGATGCGTATCCGCAGGATGCGATTGAGGGCGGTTTGATTACGGATTTTCAACGCAGTGTGGTGCTCAATACTCCTCGACTTGCGCAATGGGTTGTGGAGGAAGTGGTCGAACGTCATGCGACCGGGCATGATCGACTGCATGCCGGCCATCAACCTGTTGCCGTCATGTATCGAAGTGATGGTTGGCGACTCGATTCGTCCGGTGCTTTTGAAACAGACCGAGCGACACGCACATTGCCGGTCATTGATCCAACAGCAGTGGGAGGCGACGTTCGTGGAATCGATATTGGGTTCAACCCGCAATTACCTCGCCAGCTCGATGATCTGTCACTGGATGAGCGTTATTTTAAACTGTCTTATGACACTCGGTCAGCGCTTTCACAGCAGTATTTGCAGCAATTAATCTTTAACTGGATGGATATCTATTTTACCGAACGTCGTTCAGACGGCACAACGGGTTTGTTTGGTCGCGACCGCGCGAGCCTGTCACAATTGGCCAATTTCTGGCGGATTTTCACTTGTGCTCAACTCGATAAATTACTGAATGATGAATTTCCACGCTCGAATCTGCCGTTCTTGATTCGGAGTGAAAATCTGGCTGGCTGGCAGTTTGATCCCAGTTCTGTCAATGGGAATGGAACGATTAGCAACTTTTATAATAATGTCTGGTACGATCCGCGCGGGACCACGAGTATGGAGTTGCATAGTCCCACGTTACACGACGAGTATCATTTGTTAGGTGTCGTTGCCTGGACTCCCATCGAACATTTTGCACCGCAGTTTTACGATCATCCGCTCACGGGGCATTACCCGATCACATTTTCAGAGGCGAAGTTTTTCTTGCCATACCGGTTGTTGAATTATCCCTGGATCGTCGAAGGAGAAGATCGTTATGGTGTTGATTGGTCGTATCTTAATACCAATGGTTGGCCTTCGGGACAGCGGGATTGGTCGATGATGAATCAGAACTGGCGAACCAAACTGGTTCCGGTTTCTGCTGTGAATATCGTCCAGATTTTGGAAACTCATGTCGGCCCTGATTATACGGGAAATCTTGAGCCTCCTAACCTGTCGGGACTCTTTCCAGAGGACATCCGAAAACTCAATTCGCATTAATTCAATGGCCAATTGATGAATCAATCGAGTCAACAAACAATACGACAAGCCAAACACCGACGCGGCGGGTTCGCGCCGATGGAATTGGTGTTGCTCGCACCGTTTTTAGTATTCATGGCGGCGTTGATGATCGACTTCGCCGATGCTTCGTTGTTCAAGATTCGCGCACAAGGCAATGTGCATTATGCGGCCACGCAAACAGAACCGTTTCGCGCGTCGAGTTTTGCTCTCGGAAATCAGCAATTAAACCCTCAACCACAAAGCTGGCCAACAGCGGGGACCATCGGCTCGAACAATACACAGGCGCTACAGACTGTGGACAATTATTGGAATCAACCCGGTTTCCCCGACTCGGATGCCTTACAAGGAAATTCTGGTTCCGGTCGCATCACGACTTTGACCAATCATTATGAACAACGGACCGATGTCGGTAATAGTTTTATGGTTGATCGTGATTTTCAGCTCGAAGAGGGCATGCGAGAAGGGCGAGTGACGATTCAGCGAACCTATCCGATGTTACAAACGATCCTACCCAACAATGGCCGATACAGTATTGATCATGATTATGAGTTTCTGGAAGGGGACTGGAATTACGGCAACGTCGGTTTGCAACGAAACTCCCCCACGAATAATGGAAGCATTCGGACCGAGCAGTGGCGTGCCAACGATTTGTATCACATTCACCCCACCGAAATGCCCCAACTGTTTGGCTATTGGTCGGACTTCATGACGGCATTTAATGCGCTTCGAGCGCTCAGCAACAACCGCGACACGAGTGTTCCCAACGCCGACGATCTTGATGCACTCGATGCGGATGTCGAATGGACCTGGTATCGCCCCGGTTGGCCACGTAATTTTCATGTTGATCCAAATAGAGTGTGCGAAATTGATCTCGAAGATTATCTGGCCTCAGGTGAATACTCTGCTTACTTACGAAGAGTTCGCCTTGTTCCGAAAGAGATGTGTCGAGCTTGGCAAGGAGTCTATGGGAGAGAACTCAGTGAGCGACAAGACCCCAATTACGTTCCGATGGGGCCGTTATCTGATCAGCAATTACAGGACAAGCTCGATCAACTCGACGTTTTTGAACAGGGTTTGCGCAACAAAGGTTACTGGTGATTTCACCGGTATCGTCAATGATGAGTGAACCGACTCCTGCAAAGTCAGAAATGCCCGCTTCCGAAAAATCGCTCGGCCAGCGTTTGTTCTCCCGCATCAATGATCTGATTGCGATCAGTATTCTCTTGTTTGCCGGTATCAGTATGGGAGGGGCTGTGATCGAGTGGTGGAACACTTCCCCCGAAGACGCTCATACACCCAATTTGCGGGTTGCTGCAGACGATATCACGCCGCCTGATTTTCTCAACGGAGCTCCGGTACGAATTGATGCTGGTGATTTGAATGTGCGCATGGAACGGAGCGAGATCGAAGGATCGTCGTCACAGATCCAACGACACATGATCGAGAAGTTATCGAAATATGCGGCCAGTGTTTCTTTACTGGCTGAATCACCCGGCGAAGAGGAGTTGAGTATGCTGCGAGAACTGGAGAAGCAGCAGCCGGTTTGGTCGGATGAGAAGGGGGCGGCCGTTTTTCATCAGGACGCCCCATTGGGAGCCTATGTGGCCGTCCGAAAGAATTCCACAGAACTGCAAAAAGCGAGTCAATTTTCGGGCAGACGTGTGGTAAGCTGGGGGCTTGTCGTTCCCTCAGGAAAGTCCCGATGGACGGCTTGGTTGTTTGCACCTCGTCCGGGAGGAGATTCGCCCGTTTCATCGGATTGGCGATCGGTCCTTCCTTCGGGTGCGATTTGTAATTTGGGATTGCAATCAAAGGACGGTCAACTGATGTTGGCGTTTTCGGGAACAGGATCACTCGATCAGTGGAAACGGGAATTTGGGCAATCGCTCGAATCGAAAAAATTTCAACAAGTAGAAACGTGGGTTGATCAAAAGACATGCACTTTTGCAGAGTTTGAATCGACACACGGTGCCTATCGACAACAACTCACAATACACATACAAGACGAAACACGCGGGCGATTACGGGGATTGATGCACGTGACCCGACCGCGCGAGGAGACTCCATGAGAGGACTACCAGGACTGTTAATTGCCGTGGGGCTCGGAATCGTCGGTGCCATCTGCAATTGGTACTACCTGTCGCGACAGGCGTCGCAGATGGAAAAAGTCGCCTTTGTCACGTTGAGGGGAGATGCCCAATTGAATCTGGGAGATCGATTCCTGGACGACCATTTGGCCAAAGTCGAACTTCCCAGTAACAACCTCGGCAACTTGCAAGAGGTTGGTGTCTTATGGCGTGAGAAAGCCTCCGTCATCGGGTTAGCCGCGACAAAAGCCTATCGGGGAAACGAACTTCTGTTATGGCAGGATTTGCAAACTCCCAGCGAACGGGATTTCAGTGAGTTACTCGCAGTCAATGAAGTCGCAAGGTGGGTTCCCGTCGATGGCAGATCGTTTATCCCCGAGCGAGTCAGTCCCGGAAACTTGATCTCGTTCATATTCGGAAGAACGTCGGCTACACCCACTCCGGGGAATTCCAGCAATCCCGCTCTACGCACTTCGGGGTCTACGATCATTGGCCCCTTTCGTATCCTCTCTTTGGGAGCACGAACGGGAGACCGCGATCCACGACAAGCCTATACGCGATCAACAGGGCAGGAGACTCTGATCGGGATTAGTTTCAAAGTGACCGAGGGAGCGTTGGATCCTGAAGCCGAAAAATTGTTCCAGATTCTGGGTAACGATGCCGCCCCGCCAGGTGTCATCCTGCATTCGGCTGAATTGGAGGATCAACCACTCCGATGAAGATCTGGTACAACAAAATTCACGAAAGCCGACGCGCTCTGTTGGAAACCGAAGAAGAGGTGGTCCATATTGGTCGCGATGCCGCCAACTTGCTGGTGCTGAAGAGCCCGCTGGTCGCGAAACGGCAAGCCATTGTTCGCTATGCTGATGGTAAACTTACTATCGAGAATGTTGGTTTGAATAGCTGCATGGTGGGTGAGCGAGAATTGATTGGAGGCGAGCAAGCTGAGGTTCCCGCAGGCGAAACACTACGCATCTGGCCTTACACATTGACGTTTGAGATGGAGCACGCGGCTCCCATCAGTCGGACGGAAATGGAATCCCATTTGCGGACGGTGATGGCCGACTTGGAGCTGCGCGTCCATCGCAAGTTGCTCGAACGATTTGATGTCTATGAACTCGATGCCAGCCGGATGGGAGACGATGAGAGTATCCTCATGCTGGAACGAAATATTGAAGACGTCTGCCGAGAGATGAAACTTTTCGGCGAAGGAAATCATGCGTTGCTTGAAGAAGTCATCGGGCTGGTTCTGCGTGACCTTGTCATTAATCAGATGATCTTGGAGAGTGATCGAGAAGAACGAAGTGCGGTTGCCGGCTTAACCTATAACGAGTTCGATGTCCCGGCAACGCTTGTTCCCGAACGTGAAACCGAACTCGCGAATTTACTAATGTTTGCTCGCGAGCGTATGGAACTTGATGCTCAGCCCGATCTGTCTGCGCAAATCAATCGGGTCGAAGCAAAATTCAATCAGATTTTTCCGCTACTGCGGCCTCATCTGCACGAGGAACTCAAGCGATACATCGTCTTACGGACCTTGAAAAAAGATCTGAAAGACACCGTCTTCGGTTACGGTCCGCTGCAAGATCTTTTGCGTGCTCCTACCATTTCTGAAATCATGGTGGTGCAGAGTGACCAGATTTATGTTGAACGAGCCGGGGTCATCGAACTGTCGGGTCGACGATTTATCTCTGACAAAGTGACCGAGTCCATTATCGAGCGGATTGTGGCGCAAGTCGGACGTCGTATCGATAAGTCACAACCACTGGTCGATGCTCGACTCGCTGATGGCTCGCGTGTGAATGCGATCATTCCTCCTTTGGCGGTACGCGGTCCTTGTTTGACGATCCGAAAGTTTCCCGTCCATCGATTTTCGATGGACGACCTGATCGAGCTGGGGAGCATTACATCTCCTGCTGCAATGTTCTTAAGAGCCTGCGTCATCAATCGTCGAAATTTACTGGTGAGTGGGGGTACCGGGACCGGGAAAACAACGATGTTGAATGTGCTGTCCAGTTTCATTCCACATCGGGACCGAATCATCACGATTGAAGACACCACCGAACTGCAATTGCATCAGGAGCATGTTGTCACTCTGGAAACGAAGCCAGCGAATGTCGAAGGGACGGGCGAATACTCCATTCGGGATCTCGTGAAAAACGCGCTACGCATGCGGCCCGACCGAGTCATCGTCGGGGAGTGCCGCGGCGGTGAAGCTCTCGATATGTTGCAGGCCATGAATACCGGGCATGACGGGTCCATGACCACCATTCATGCCAACAATACCGACGATGTTCTCAAGCGCTTGGAAGTACTCGTATTGATGGCCGTCGATCTTCCGGTCTCATCGATTCAACGCCAGATTGCTTCGGCCATTGATCTGGTTGTGCAGATTACCCGTCTCCCCGGTGGAAAACGGACAGTGACTCAAATTTCAGAAGTCCTCGGCTATGACGCCGACCGCAAAGAACTGACGGTCATCGACATTTTCAATTATCGTGATGGCGTGAGTTTGAGACCAACCGGATATTTGCCGAGTTATATCGACGAGTTGATGGACAGGGAACTGCTCAAACTCGAGTTCCTTTACGGCAATGAGGAAGAAGAGACTCAGGATGGAAAGTCTGCTCAGAAAGAAGCCTCTTCTGAAGTGGGAGCCGACTAATGGTTCCGCTAGAGGTCTTAATGGGTTCGGGATTCATCGGCGCTGGCTTGGGAGTTATGGCGTGGGCCGGTGCTGATATTTGGGGATCAGGGCTGGACTATTTAGAGCGAGATTTTAAAGCGAAGTTTCGACGTTTGCGCGTTCGCGTGAAACGCTTGCGAACAATCATTCTTTCCTGGCTGGCAATGGTTGGTGTCTTTTTTGCCAGTCTGTGGATCTTTCTCAATCTCCCGGTGTTGGGATTTGTGGCCGCGGTGATTCTGTTTTGTCTACCGTGGTACCTGGTGCGTCGGACGGCTCGACGACGAAAAGAAAAAATCGAAGATCAACTTGCTGATGCGATGGTGTCGATGGCGAGTGCGATTCAAGCCGGTCTCTCTTTAGCGCAATCGCTGGAAATTTTGGCAGAGCAATCGCCACACCCCATCTCGCAAGAGTTTCAGCAAATGATGACTGAGTACCAACTCGGGAAAACACTCGATGAAGTGCTCGAAGAAACGAAAGAGCGTTTGGAGAGCGAGAACTTTGCGTTGTTTTCTGCGGCGATGCAAGCAAGTCGTGCCAGTGGTGGTCGATTGAATGATGTCATCGAGCGAATCGCTGTTTCCATTCGTGAGATGCAAAGACTCGAAAGAAAAGTCGAAGCCGAGACTGCACAGGCTCGATCATCGGCTGTTTATATGGCTTTGGCACCGTTCGCGATTCTCGCCATGTATTATTTTTTCGTGGATCCCGTCAGCACGACCCGGTTGTTTACGACCTTGATGGGGCAGCTCATTTTGAGCATGGCGTTGGTGCTCGATGTGGCCGCCTATCTGTGGGCTCGAAGAATTCTCAATCCCGATATTTGAACTTAATCACAAAGTTATAACTTGATGTCATTTCTTCTCTCCAATCATTCCCTGTTGGCGGTCTCTCCCGGCGATCAGCTCTGGTTATTGATCGGCTGTTTTTTGATGGGGCTGGGAATCTTCCTGGGATCGAGAACCTTACTGGTGTCGATGGCAAGTGATGATCTCGAACAGGACGATGACTGGCGATACGATGTTTCGCGGATCAACGAGTTGCGCAGAGCTAGCGTCATGTATCGTGTGTTTCAGCCGGTCATTCAGCTTCTGGCGACTCCTTGTCGAAACTTATTTCGTGAGGGATTACCAGAAATTCATCGTGAAATTCAGTGCTCGGGCATGAGTCGGTTCTGGACTGCCGAAGAGTATCTGGCTCGAAACATTGTCATCAGTGTGTTGATGTTTCCTGTCTACTATTACACCAACACGTCCATGATGGGGGCTTCGGGCATTTTTCTCGCCTTTGTCATGATGATGTTGACGAGTGTGATTTTGCGACGTCAATTAACAATTCGAGCCATTTATCGCCTCTTGCTGATTAAACGACGGTTACCGTATTTTTTGGACTTGATTACCCTGCTGATGGAAGCCGGTTCCGCGTTTATGCAATCTCTGGAACAGGCAGTCCGTGAGTTTTCGGAGCATCCGGTGGGTGTCGAGTTCGCCCGTGTCATGACCGAAATGCGAATGGGTAAGAATCGCACCGCAGCATTTGAAGCCATGCGCGAGCGATTGCAAGATGATGAAATCACCAGCTTGCTGGGATCGATCATTCAAGGAGAAGAACTGGGAACGCCGTTAGCCAAACTGTTTCGGTCTCAAGCTGATGTTTTGCGATTAAAGCGTTCTCAACGTGCTGAAACATTGGCAAATGAGGCGGGTGTTAAGATGTTGTTGCCAGCCGTTTTGGTGATGATGTCTACGGTATTGATTATTCTCGGTCCGTTCGTGTTAAACTTTATATTAGGGACGATGACCCTCTAACTCACTGAAACTCACTTAACAAACTCAAGCCTACTTAACAAATTAAAAACAGTGACGTCATTCCATTAACGGAGTTTTCTGTGTCGGACGCAAAAACGGCTCCTCAACTGGCCAAACTTCATTTTCGCAAAGGCCCCGAAAAAGGGAAGACGTTCGAGGTGCGCGATGAGCTTGTCCACATTGGTCGAGGAGAAGAATCAAACTTTCGTTTACGTGCCAAAGATTTGCAAGATTACGAACTCAGCATTGTTCTGCGAAACGATCGGTACGCGATTTATGCCGCACGCGGTGACATGGTCAGTGTCGAAGGGAACTATTTGCCTCCTGAGAAATGGGTCTGGTTACCAGAAGACGCCACGGTACTCATCGGTGATAAAACGGAGTTTCATTTTGAAGTTCAAATGGATGCCGACGAGGCGAAACCAAGTTCAGGACGGCCTGTGGGTAAAGCCGCCCAACCGAAACAAACCAAAAGTGTTCAGATAAAAGGGACACCTTCCCCTGCAAAAGTTCGTAACTCTAAAAGCAATGTTTCGGAAGACGGTAAAGCGGGCTCACCAAAAAGTCGACAACGAAATGTCGCGCGGTTTATTACCGATCAAGTAGGAGACCCGCTCGTTCAACTCGGTGAAGATGGGCATCTTCCCGAACTGCATCTCGAAGAAATTGATAGTGGGAAGCAAAAGAAGAAGAACGGCCAACAAAAAGAGCAAAAATCGGAAGGGAATCCGTTGTTGGTCGGAATTGCTCTCGGTTTTAGTGTGCTGTCATCATTGTTGTTATTGCTGATGTCTCCCGCAGGTTCGGGGTCTGCTTCTGTTGACAAAACATCGGCTCGCAGCGAAATTCGTCAATATTACGGCGGAGAAAATGAAGACCTCGAAGCTTATCAATTATTATTACGTGAAGCGGCACTGTCGCGTTCCCGCGGAGATTACCAAGACGAAAGAAATTATTATCGCCGCGTGCTGCAAATGTTGGTTTCTGAAGACAATCAGGGCTTGATACGATTAACAGAAACCCGTGAGGGTGACGAAAAATTGCGGTATCTACTCTCGGTCTTACTCGCGGATTGATGTCGCTTCGTCTGCCGAGATCTCCGTAACCGATATGCCTCCTGTAGGAATGTTCTTTTTGCGACGGACGCCTAATAGTGTTAATCCGGCAATAGTGAGTCCGATACCGATGGCCGAGAGTAAAGTCAGCTTTTCATCGAAAATAAGGATCCCGGCCATCGCACACATGGCCGTCTGAGAGGCATTCAGTAGGTTGGCTCGCACAGCGGGAATATGTTTAAGTGCGGAAGAGACTGCGTAGAACGCGATCGCATTACTGATCCCCGCCCAAGCCATTGAACTCCATTGTGACGAGGAGATACCGGCAATGCGTTCTGGCCCCATCACAAAAAACGCAGGGATCCCCAACATGACAATTCCGCTGGTGCTCATGATGAGCAAGATTGATGAGACAGAGAATTGACCACCGAGAAATTGTCGGATCACAATACTGTTGGCACCGTATGACATGCCTGAAACTCCGGCCAGTAACATGCCGGTCACAATTGTAAAAGTTGTCGCGTTGGGAAACGATCCATCTGCTGCCAACGAGAGCGAGATGATGGAGAGTAGTAGCAATCCCATCGAAGCGAGCGTTCGTTTATTGATCGGATCTCCCAGGAACAGTCGCCCCAACACTGCGCTGACTGAGATTAACGTCGAGAAAACGATGGGAACTGTCAGTATCAACCCCACTTTGTTTAACGCCCAGGTGAAACAGGCATTGCCGCCGTATTGCATCATGGTGGCGGCGGCCAGAAGTGGTAAGAGTTTGTGTCGAGGCGGAAATGCTTGCTGACCCGTCATCCAGCGAAACGAAACCAGAAACACAGAGACCAGAAAACAGGGAATTGCTTTGACGGCGGAAACCCAACAGGCCCAGACAAGTCCGTCCGTTCCCGATAGATCGCGCAATGCGATGTTGGCGCCGGTATAAGCGAGGGCCGATATCAGCCCCAGCATAGTTCCGCGAATCATCGGATCGTATGCCGCAGCAAGGTCAGCAGGAGCCGACGAAGCGGGCGAAGTCTGTCGCGACTGGGAATTCAAGGTCTCTATCCTGGTGAAGTCGATGTTTCGGGGCTCCTGCCCGATTCGCTGATGTCTCTATTGTCGCAACCTATTGTCGCAAAATCGTGTCTCAGGGGAAGGGACGCAGAAATATGGAGCTGTTCTTCCTGTCGCTTTTGCGGTTTTTTGGCTCGCGGCGTTCGATTGAAGGTCTGAACCAGTTACAATTGATATTCCTAAAATCATGGCTGAAAAGCCCCTTAGATAACATTTTGAAGAGTCAGGTTGATCATGGCGATGGATCCGTACGATCCCTGCCCCTGTGGCAGTGGCAAAAAGTTAAAATTCTGCTGTACCAATCTCGTGGACGAGATGGATCAGGTTTCGCGATTGCAGCAATCGGGACAAGTTGATGCCTGTCACAAAAAACTGGCAGAATTACACGAGAAGCATCCGGGGAATTTGTGGGTGGCTACATCACGAGCCTCCGTTCTGATTGGAATGAACGAACCGTCACAAGCAAAAGACGAACTTCGCGAACTGCTTCAGGATAATCCCGATCATCCACAGGCACTCATGTTGTATGCGATGGCCGCGTACAATACCGATGGATTTGAGAAATCTCGCTCGGCCATTCATCGTTGTTTTCAGAAGTGTATCAGCATCGTCCCCGACATGGTGGGATATTTGGCAGTCAGCATCGCATTAGAAATGGCGTCGAAGCAAAAATTGATGGCAGCTCGCCAGCATTTGGTTTTCGCTCTTAAGTCTGTTTCAGAAGAGAAACGTCAAGAAGTCTTTGTCAAACTTCACGAGCTCGACAGCGACATTCAAATTCCTTATCAGTTACGAAGTGTCCATGAGCTGATTGAGGTTGAAGTCGAGGAGAGCGAACAGAAAACGCTCGACAAAGCCAAACGCCTGATTGATATTGGATGCTATGGCCCCGCCGCGAAAAAATATCGTGAACTGTCCGAAAAGTATGCTGACGTCGCCGGGATGTTCCAGAACCTCGGCCTTTGTTTGGCTTGGGACGGAGATCAGGCTGGCGCTGCCGAAGCCCTCCATCAAGCGGGAAAACTGGGCGACGATTCGTTTTCTGCTGTGGAGTGTGAGACTGTTGCTCAACTTCTGGATTTACAGGAAACGACAGATCGTGTGGAAGTCGGTTCAACGAAACTCGAACTGACCTCGGTCTCACAGGCTCTAGGCACTCTGACCGATCAGCCGTTGTTCGTGAAAGTTCCTCTCAACGAAGAAGACAAACAATCGCAGGGTGCGCCGACCGAATTCTTTCAAATTCTTGATCGGTCTCCCGATGACATTACCTTGACTGCCAAATCAGACCTCAGTGAAGTCCCCAGAATTGTTGGTCATATCGCTTTTTATGATCGCTCTGAGCTGGAAGATCTTCCCAGCCGAGCTTACGTCACCGGATTCCCGAGTACGCAGTTGAAAGAATCTTTTGATGTCTTGAGTGGCTTGTTAGGAGAAACTCTTGTTTCGGAAGCACCCGATACGGAATCAGGATTCGAAGAATCGGTCGCGGCGGAAGAGTTTGCTCTGTTTTGGCGTTGGCACAATCCTCCCGATACACCGGTCGTCATACGTCGGCAACTCGAACAACGGCAGTGGGACCATTTAGTCAACGAAGTCTGGCCGAGTACCAAACAGCAAGGGCTTGGAGGCAAAACTCCACAAGAAGCAGCCGCCGCTGGTGATCAACAAATTCCGTTGTTGGCGGCCGCCTATGTATTTGATGCCTATTGCAGCCGAAATCAATTTGTCTTGGACTTTAAGAGCCTGTGTGAGTCGTTGAAACTCGATGTTCCCGAGACCATCAGTGTCGATGAAGACACTCCCATCGCTCACTTCACGTCGTTGCAACTCAAACGGATTGATGTGAAATCGTTGGCCGACGATCAACTGATCTATGTCACCAACCGGGCGATGATGTTGCATCACGGCGCGTTTTTGTATGAAGTCCTACAGGAAATTCTGGAGCGACCCGAGTGTGGAAAACGTGTTGACTTGAGTCAGGTTTATCTGGCACTCGTTGATCTCTCCGTTCAGAAATATGATCGGGAGTTGGCGTTCAGTTGGCTCGAAAAAGGGTTGGTCTGGTCAAAAGATCAACAAAACTCTTTCGAACTCGAACTCCAATGGAAAATGCGAGCCCTCACGCTGCGAGTCGAAGATCCCCAAGACCCTGAACTCATTCCCGTCTTTGAAGAGCTGTGGGATAAGTACGGTAAGAAACTCCCCGAACTTCGACATCATCTTTCGATGCTCGCCGAAGCGTATGATTTGCCTGTCAAAGACAAAGTGGGAATTATCAGTCCCGACCAAGGTGCTGGCGAATCAGGGGGACTATTCACGGGAGAACCGGACGGGGATGCAGGTGAGAAGAAACTCTGGCTTCCGGGACAGTGAGGAGTTGACAGGAATTAGGAACTAGGAACTAGGAATTATCCACTCGATGTCATGCTTCTCCGACGAAACTGCCGTGATGCGACGAGCCATTGAACTGGCGCGGCAGGGAATCGGATTCGTTGAACCGAACCCGCCCGTCGGTGCAGTGATTGTGGATGACGATCTCAATTTGGTCGGCGAAGGTTGGCATCAGAAATTTGGTGGACCACATGCGGAAGTCCATGCACTGGAACAGGCGGGAGACTCTGCACGCGGCGCGAGCTTATTTGTCACGCTAGAACCCTGTTGCCATGCCGGAAAAACACCCGCGTGTAGCAAAGCCGTCATTAACGCCGGATTGAAACGTGTCGTGGTGGCTGTCTCTGATCCTGCCGAACATGTCAACGGTGGTGGGATTCGAGAACTTCGTGACGCGGGGATCGAAGTTGAGGTTGGACTATTGAAGGAAGACTCTGCGCTGCTGGCGGCTCCGTTCCTCAAGCTGATGACGACTGGAAAGCCGTTTGTGCATGCCAAGTGGGCGATGAGCCTGGACGGAAAAATCGCCTCTCGTGCCCGGCATTCACAATGGATTTCTAATGAGCGATCACGCGAAATAGTACACGAATTACGTGGCCGAATGGACGGCATTCTCGTCGGCTCGATGACTGCAAAGCTCGATGACCCACTGCTGACGGCAAGACCGGCAGGCCCGCGAACAGCGACCCGCATTGTTCTTGACCGCGACTTGATTCTCTCCACAACCAGTCAACTGATGCAAACAGCCAACGAGGTTCCCGTACTGATAGCCACGACTCAAGCTGCCATCGACGAACGGGGGAAATTGTACGAGTCGCTCGGAGCCGAGTTACTGCCGATTTCTTATCTCGACGAACGACTTCGTCATTTGAATTTGGACCAGTTGTTGCAAGAACTTGGTCGTCGAGAGATGACGAATCTTCTGGTGGAAGGTGGCGGTAGCCTGCTCGGAGACTTCTTCGATCACAATTTCATCGACGAGTTACATGTTTTTCTAGCGCCGAAGCTTATCGGTGGGCATCAAGCGGTCACTCCCATTGGTGGTACAGGCTTGGAACAGGTTCCCAATGTGAATCAGTTTGTCACTCAAGAAACCGAACTGCTCGGCAGCGATATCTACTGGCACGGCATGCTAGAGACCGACTGGTGGCGAGAGTTTCGTGAAGGAGAGATGGGTTAACGAGTAAATCTATCTGTTTCGGAGAATGTCAGATGACTGAACGAGTGCCAACAAAAATCTCCTGAAACTTCGCTACTGGCTTACGCTGCTCATCTTTCTTTCATTGCTGCTCTTATATCTGGAAATCGTTCGCCCGTATCAGCGACAAGTTTCAAGTATTGATTATATCGAACGCTCGGGTGGCTTTGTGGCTGCTGAACCTTGGGGACCTGACTGGCTGAGGAGCATTCTTGGTGAGAAGCGAATGCAAGGCTTTGATCGAGTCACTCAGATTCAGCTTTACAATAACCAATCACCAGAACTCTATCGGCTACGAGATCTGAGAGACGCTCGAGAGCTCATTTTAGACAAATCGAGAGTCACTGACGAAGGGATATCATCTCTTGAGGGAATGCGGCATTTGGAGAAATTATATTTGTCAGATTCTCCTGTTACAAATCGAGGTATTCGATCTCTCCAGAAATTCAACCAATTGGAAATTTTGGATTTGTCCGGGACTCGAATTACCAATGAGGGACTCAATCATCTTCAAAATCTTACAGAATTGAATGTCCTGATTCTCGATTCCACGTTAATCGCGGGAGAACATCACTTTAATGTACTTGCAGAACTCCCACGATTGATGACTCTCTCACTGCATGCAACACAAATTTCTGACCAAGCGTTGGATGACTTGTCTCAATCTCGTAGCCTCGTTGGAATGACTTTGTCTGACACAGCCATTACAGATGTCGGAATTCGATCTTTACTCAATATTCTGACTTTGCAACTACTCGTACTAGATGGAACTGGGATCAAAAATCAATCTATGACAGAGATTGCTAAACACCCCAATCTTTCATCACTCTCGCTGGAAAATACTCGGATCACGCATTCCGGCTTACAAGAATTGGCCAAGCTGAAGAGTTTGAAGTTTCTGAGCATCAAGGGGACCGATGTTTCTCGAAAAGACATTGAGAAATTACGAAAACAACTACCGGCATGTCGTATAATTCATTGATCGATCACAGTATTCCTACTCGCACGGTGCCTGACAAGTAAAATTGTTGATCGGGTAGGTGAGAAACAAGAAGGTCTCTCGAACGATGACTTTTCATTCGTGTAATTCGAATGATTCGTGGTGGAATCCTTAGCTGTTGAGAGTGATTACTCTGTCAAGCACATCCCTACTTGTTATTGGTCTGGTGGCGAGAGTGTCGGCAACCGGCTTGATGAGAACTCGTTTGAGCAATCGGTGATCTCAGAGAGCTACTGTTTGGGTTTTCGGATATCGGGACGCTTGGGCTGAGGGTCGAAAAATCTCGCGTTCTTTCCAATGCGATCCACATCGCCAATGTCATTGCGAGCATGTTTGATCAATCGCATTAACTCGGTCACAACCTCGGGATGTTGGTCGGCGAGATTCTGCTTCTCAGAGAGATCGGTTTCCAGATCAAAAAGAAGTGGCTCTTTGATGGCGGCGGCATCGTTCGGTTTACTAAAGTTTTTCCAGCGTGCATCAACGGCAGCCGGAATATGGAGCTTCCAGCGACCGGCTCGGACGGCTCGGAGTTTTGTTCTCGCGTAATAGTAAAAGGCGTCGGTTGTACTTTTGGCTCCTTCCACGCCATGAATTAAACTAGAAATGTCATGTCCATCAATGACTCGATCTGTGGGGACTTTGGCTCCCGCGAGGTTTGCCAAAGTGGGAAGCATGTCGAGAGTAGACGCTACTTCATGGCAAACTGTTCCCGCCGGAGTTTTTCCAGGAGCCCAGACAATGCAAGGGACTCGAAAACCGCCTTCCCACATGGATGTTTTCGCGCCGCGAAGCGGCAACGCAGACCCACCATGATCGACGGCATTCTTACCAATCCTCTTCAGGTGTCCGGGGCTGTGACCTAGATACCAGGGACCGTTATCACTGGTATAGATGACGTAGGTGTTTTCGGAGAGTTCTTCCTGTTTGAGTGTATCGAGAATTCGACCGACATTAGCATCGAGTTCTTCGATCACGTCACCGTACAAACCCCGAGCCGACTTTCCGCGAAACTCTTCCGATGCTGCGATTTTGATATGGGGCATGGTGTGAGCCAGATAGACAAAGAACGGCTTCTCTTTATTCCGTTTGATGAAATCAATCGCGTCGTCGGTATATCGTCTCGTCAACAGCGACATATCGGCTTTCTTCTCGATCACCTTTTCATTGCGAATCAGATTGGCGATTGAATCATTACTCGTCGGCGTGCCGAAAAACTCATCAAAACCCTGGTGAGTCGGTAACAGTTTTTGTGTGTAAGCGGTTTGCGTGTGACCGGCGAGATCCCATTTTCCATAAGCGGATGTCGCATAGCCTTCCGCCTTCAGGATTTCAGCGATGGTGATTTCGTTGGAATGAAGGCGGGGATGAACTTCGACACGATTTTGAAACTGGGCAACTCGTAATGGGTAACAACCGGTCATCAATGCGGCACGGGAGGGGCCACACACGGTTTGTGCGTAGAAACTGGTGAACCGCATTCCTTCTTTTGCCATCCGGTCGACGTGGGGAGTCTTGATATCGGGAGAGCCAAAGCATCCCAAGTCTTGATAACCTTGATCGTCGGCAAAAATAATGATGAAGTTGGGCTTCTCTGCTCGAGTTTTCGAAAGCGAAACCAGCGAACAGAAGATTGTCAAGAAGATGTACAAAGCGCGAGAAAACGTCATGAGATGATCTGTGATTGAAATACGATACTTTTCTATTACCAGAATCTTACCACAAAGAACTCTGAGATCGCAGAGATTCTTGTCGAGAGAAGAGAATCATCGTATGCCCGGACGATTGATCGGGAAAACATTGATAAGGAAGGCAGGAAGAGGCAGTCCGCAAACTCAATTCGTCTAATTCGAGTCATTCGTGGTTGAATCATTCCATAAAAAAACGCCGATCTCGATAAGAAACCGGCGTTTGGATTCACTCTGTTGTTTGTCAGGCACAGCCTGACCTACGGCTTAAAGCTTAAACTAAACTACAGTTTGGCGACCTTGAAGATCAGGTCGGCAGTTCGGTTGGAGTAACCGGTTTCGTTGTCGTACCAGCCGAGAACCTTCAGCATCTTCGGTCCCATGGTGGTGGTCCATGCGGAGTCGAAGATACAACTGTGGGTGTTGCCGACGATGTCCGAAGAAACAATCGGGTCGGTGTTGTACTCCATGATTCCTTTCAGTTCGCCTTCACTTGCAGCTTTCATGGCGGCGTTGACGGCTTCGGCAGTCACGTCTTTTTCAAACGTGGCGACGAGGTCGGTCACACTACCGGCAGGAACAGGAACACGCAGAGAAAGTCCGGTCAGTTTACCATCAACTTGTGGCAGAACTTTACCGACGGCTTTGGCAGCACCCGTTGTCGTGGGGATGATGTTGACACCGGCAGCACGGGCACGATAAGGATCGCTATGGAACTGGTCCGAAACGCGTTGATCGTTCGTGTAAGCGTGAACGGTCGTCATCAAGCCGCTTTCCAAACCGAATTCGCGGTCGAGGATTTTCACCATTGGAGCGAGACAGTTGGTTGTGCAACTGGCATTCGAAACACACACGTGATCAGCCGTTAGTTGATCGTCGTTCACGCCTTGGACCACCATCAAGTCAGGAGCATCTTTAGCAGGGGCCGAGATGATGACTTTCTTGGCACCGGCAGCCAAGTGGCTGTCGTAACCTGGTTTGCCTTCTGAGGCACGGTTTGTGAAGAAGCCGGTTGATTCCAGAGCAACTTCGACACCCAAGTCACCCCAAGGCAATTTACTGGGATCCCGTTCGGCGATCACTTTGATGTGTTTGCCGTTGACGATGAGTCCATCTTCAGCCGCTTCGACGGTTCCGGGAAATTTTCCCTGAATACTGTCGTATTTCAGCAGCAGAGATAATGCTTTCGGTGAGCCGAGGTCGTTGATGGCAACCACGTCAAATTTTTCTGGCTGAGCAGCCAGTGCGCGAAATGTAATACGTCCGATACGTCCAAAACCGTTAATTCCTACTTTGACAGCCACAGGGCCACTCCTCTTTTGTTGAAACCGATACGTGTGATCGAGACCGTATTGATCGATCAGAAAGGTGGGCGAATCACGAGCGTACGCCAACCGCAAAAAAATGTCTTTACATGATTGAAGAGTCGATTTTATCCGGCAACAGCCGAACTCTCAAGCGACCCGGGGACACTCTCCGATGCTGAGCGGGATTCAGATTGTGTATAAAGCGTGCCAATAGCGGGATATGCGGCGTTCTCTTCATCAAGAATTCCCTATATTCCGGCTGTGAATGATCTGTTAATTCAAGCAGGTCTCAGCTATAACTCCGCCACATTTGCGCTCGACTCCCTCTGATTTCAAAGATTTTTGATCGATGCAAGTTTGTTTCTGGGAAGATGAAACCGCGGAACAGTTCTACCCGCTCGCCTTGGCACGTCCTGTTTTTGAACTGGTCTGTGGACGATATTCTGTGCGCGAACGTCTCCAGAGGGCTTGGGATCTCACCGAATGGGGAGCCGTTATTCGTCCGTATTTAGCAGCCGTCTATCGAGAATCCGAACCAGACACACGTCTCAATGATGATCAGTGGCTGAATCAAGGTGGGATTCTTTTACTGAATGGTCGTTGGATACCGGGAACATTGACGGAATTGCCTTGTCAACCTGGCGAAGCGGCATGGATTGAAGACGAGCCGGTTGCTGCCTGGTTGAACGATGGCGAGTGGACTCAATCAACTTCTACCGAGAGCAGAGATCGGATCCGGCAGATTGCCGAGTCTCGTCGTCGGGTGGATGCAGGCGGTCAATTACTCGAACGTCCGTGGGATTTGGTGGACCGGAACTCCCGGCAGCTTGTGGAAGACTTTCCGTTGGGAGCGTTTCACTCACAGCGGTTCTCTCGACGAGGTGTGGAAATTCTGGGATCTGAAAAACAATTGTCGATCTCACCACTCGCTGATGTCGAACCCTTCGTCGTAATTGATACACGTTCGGGGCCGGTGACGATTGAAGAGGGAGCCCGCATCAAATCATTCACGCGACTGGAAGGGCCATGTCACATTGGTCGCGAAACACATGTCTTTCGCGGTCAGATCACGGCGGGTAGCACGATTGGTCCGGTTTGTCGTGTCGGTGGTGAAATTGAAAACTCCATCATGCACGGCTACGCCAATAAATATCATGCCGGCTTTCTGGGGCACAGTTACATTTGCCCGTGGGTGAATATCGGTGCTCAATCGGGAACCAGCGATTTGAAATTTGATTATTCAGATGTGCGTGTTCCATTGGCCGGTGATTTGGTTGAGACAAATCGGAAAAAGGTCGGCAGCTTCATCGGCGATCACACCAAGACCGCTGTGAACAGTCTGTTCGATACGGGCAGCGCTGTAGGGGTGATGGCGATGGTCTTACCGGACGGAGATGTGATTCCTCGACACGTACCGAGTTTCTCGCGGTATTGGCAAGGAGGACTTCTCGAAGGATGGCCGTTAGAAAAAATGTTCGATATAGCTCGGACAGCAATGAGCCGTCGTGGTATGGATTTCAGTTCGACCCAGGAGATGCTGTTTCGATTGTTGTACGCACAAACCGAAGACGAACGAGCCAAAGCGTTCGAACGTGCGAAGCATCATCGGCTGCAAAGTAATCGAGACGCCGCGTGAATCGAGCCGCGTGCGTAGACGAAATTATCGTAGAGCCGCGTGCGCAGTCACGCAGGGGGTAATGAATGTCGTCAAAATCTCCGGTGTTATTCTTCCGTTGAATCTGATTTCGAATCAGTGGTTTCGGCGTCAGAAGAGGTCGAAGTCTCTTTCTTGCGTTTTTTTCGTAAAGTTCTTTGTGCTGATTTTTTGACAGTTTTTAGTGCGGCATCAGCCTCATCGCCTTCGAGAACATCGCGTTTAAGGACATCGGGTAATAGTTCTCCTATTTCTTCGATGGATACTTTTGAATTCGGAGAAATGCGTCGAAGCTCTCTGCGTATCAGGGAAAGACTAGATTCTGATTGGATGAGTGCCGCGATGATAAACCGATTGACGATCTGTGAATGAGCATGAAACTCTTCGATGGCAGCTTTGTCGAGACCTTCTTTACAGAGTAGAAACAAAGGATCAAGATCATCCGATTTTCGATGGTTTAGTTCGAGTAAGTGCGGTAGACCAACAATAATGGAGAACAAATCTTTGATTCACGCAGCCAGCCTGGCTGCGTAGTCTTTCTCGAATTCCTCAGGCGTCTGGTAGTTTAACGACTGATGGATTCGTTCGGTATTATAAAACGTCTCGATGTAC
>JAURQH010000043.1 GCA_030836185.1 Planctomycetota bacterium | reverse complement strand
TTGAAAGCGGGAGAGAATGAACGGCGTTTTCGTGCCATGATTTTCCTCGGTCAATTGAATCCTGAATGGGCTCCATTTTTACCGATCAAAACGCAAATATTCTCTCTTAACCCGTGGTCCAAATATTGGGGTCCACTTCAAAGCGCATGACAACATTATTATTGCAGGCGCAGCATTTTGCGCAGAGACATTTCACACCAAACTCATAATTGTGCTGACAGAAATTCTGCTGAATTTCAAATCTTACGAGATTAAACGTTTCCTGTTAGCTCCCAATGCAAAACAGGTTTACGAGAATATTCAGACACGTGCAAAGGAACAGCCATGGATGCAAGACGAAGCCAGCAAATATTCGACACCTGCAAAGGTCCAACAAGGTTTAGAGCCATACAACAAAGGCATACTAAACCAGAAAGTGGACTGGCATGAGGTCTCCTCTGTTGAAATACTTCATGAGGACCTAGAATCACTCATTCAAAATTGATTGAGCGAACTGAGCACTTTCTCCTGTCTTCTTGTTTTCCTAATTCGAAAAATGAAAAAGCGAAGATTAGGAAGGCAGGAAATGAGTCAGCAAGCATTAGACGAACCTCGGATAAAATGAATCAAAATGGTTCAAACGGAACGATACAAAACCAAATTGTGTGAACAAATTCAATTCTTGGAAAGGTCCATTAAACTCTACGATGAAGGCCATGAAGATGAAGCATTCCGGCTATCAACTACGATTAGAGTCTTATTTCATGACACAAAGAATAGTGACTTTCTACTGAAGCTAATGAATCTTCGCGGTGGGAAAATGCTGTCTTCCAGTCGTGGACTAAGAGGTTGGAAGGACTCTCTGACTCATGAAATCGCACTCAATCGAAGTCCCCCCGATAAAGATGAAAGCGATTCTGAAAGACAAGTTTCATGAGGTCTATAATCTTGACTGGTGGGAAAGAGAATCTGTTTTCACATGCCAAGGGAGGCAATTTTCGAGAAAGAATATCGTCTTGAGTATGGCCAACAAAGACGGCGGAGCACATGTGGATAAAGAGTTAGAGGAATATTACAAGATTCTTATTTCGGAAAATTGGGAAGTAGGATTTTATGGCAGTTTGGAATTTTCGGGCGGTACTCCTTCCCCACAAGGCGAAACAATTTATCCCGAAAATGCTCACCTAGCACTTGTACGTCAGTTTGCGCATGAGGTTCTTTGCTCCTCCAAACATCTCAAATGGTTATCGGTGAACGACTATTAAATTTCCTCCTGCTTTCCTCATTCATAAAAAACAATGAGAGAGAAAATCAGGAGAGATTTCAATCAAAAGGTATCGCAAATTCATACTGTCCTGTGCCATTCCAAGTCCACAAAAAAACGGGTTCTCGCGATGTGCGAAAACCCGTTTGAGTGAATCAAAAGTGAGCAACAAGTCGATCAGACTTTACCGCAAACCGTTTTACCCACAGAAAGCAGATCGTTACATGCTTGTGACATGCGAGCCGCCATTGCTTCTTCGGCTTTCTTGAGGTAGCTACGTGGGTCGTAAACTTTCTTGTTACCCACTTCGCCATCGATTTTCAGAACGCCGTCATAGTTCTTGAAGATGTGGTCGACAATCGGTCGTGTAAAGGCAAACTGTGTGTCGGTGTCAATGTTCATTTTCACGACGCCGTAATCGAGAGTTTCTCGCAGTTCGTGTTCGGGAGTTCCTGAACCGCCGTGAAAGACGAGATCAAACTCGGCCTCTTTGCCGAACTTGGCCATGACTGCATCCTGACCTTGCTTGAGGATTTCAGGACGCAGTTTGACGGAACCCGGTTTGTAGTGACCGTGAACATTTCCAAAAGTCGCTGCGAACATGTATCGTCCGATGCCGTTGAGGGCTTCGTACACCGCGACCATGTCTTCGGGAGTGGTATACAGTTTGTCTTGTGGAGTATCGTGTGAGCCGGCGGCTCCATCTTCTTCACCACCGACAACACCCGCTTCAACTTCGAGGATAATGTCCTGTTCGGCACACAACTTCAGCAAGTCGACCGAGAGTGCCATATTTTCTGAGAGAGGCAAGTTAGAGGCATCGAGCATATGCGACTGGAAGAGGTTTCCATTTCCTGCTGCTCGACGATCTGCAGTCGCTTGGATCAGCGGCTTGAGGAAGCTATCCACGGCATCAGGAGGACAATGATCGGTATGAATTCCGACAAGGACATCATATTGTTCAGCGAGACGATGAGTGGCTTCCGCGAGCACGATTGCTCCCAAAACCTTGTCACCGCTATTCAAACCGGCTGCAAACTGCCCGCCACCGGTTGACATCTGAATGATACCGTCAGACTTGTTATCGGCAAATGCTTTGAGAGCCGCATTGATGGTCACGATTGAGGTGACGTTCACGGCAGGAAAGGCATATCCACCTTCCTGAGCGGCATCAAGCATTGCGGCGTATTGTTCGGGAGTAGCTACTGGCATGGGAAATCTCTTCCAACTGTTAATTTGATCGTCGCTAAGTTGTATTCAGCGCGAGTGTAAGACAATTTGACCGGTCCAAAACCCAGTCACTGCCTAAGAGTGTACGAAACACCCAGCCAACGATTCAAGCGCATGGGGAGTTTAACGTAAAATCTCCTCAGAGCACGTGACCAAAAGCGATGAGCCATATTGACGCCTTCGGGGTAAATTCCTAGTATTCTGGCCTGATTTCATTTCTCGGTCGCGGCTTTCTTGTTCCTACCTGACCAAAAATTAAAACACTGACATTCAGGACGTCTTCATGTTTGCATTTATGCATATCCGAAAAACCGGCGGATTGACAATGCGCGCGTTGCTTAGAAAAAACTTTGGGATCAAAAACTGTGACTGCCCCATTAATGATGTGATTCGCCCAGAAGATTGGGACTGGGTCAAGAAGTGTTACCCAAACCTGCAAAGTATTCAGGGACATTCCGTTCGTCTAACGCCAGAATTCGATCTCGCGTTCCCCGAGGCGCGTTTTTTTACAATCATCCGCGATCCCTTCAAACGCAGCCTGTCGCAGTTTCAACACTCCAACCACCATCGGTCAGTTCTACCGGTCCTGAAAGACTGGATTCCGCACCGCCGAAATGAACTTTGCAGGGCAATCTGCGGTGAAGCCAATAGTCAGCACGCGATTGATGTGATGGAAAGCCGTATCGGGTTTGTCGGACTGACTGGAAAATTCAATGAATCAATGCTGCTTTGGAGATCATGGACCGGGCTTCCCAATCTCAGTTTGACATATAAACCCAAAAATGTTGCAAAAAGCTCTGATGTAAAACAGCAGATTCTGTCCGACAGTAATATGGTCGAAATCTTCAAGGAAGCTAATCAGGAAGACCAGAAGCTCTACAAATACGTTGTTCAAAACATCTATTCACGCCAACAATCCAATTACGGTAATTCCCTGTCTGCGGATCTGGAAGTCTATGAACAAGAACTTGCTTCAGCCTCCAACCTTTCTTTCCAAGCACTTATGGGTTGTGCCAAACGCCATCTGCTCTACAAACGTGGCTTAAGAGACTGGAAAGCAGAACTTAGTGACGACGAGAAGCAAGTGGCCTAACTCTTCACTCTTCTTGTAAAAGAGATTTATTCTACGGCTTCGGGGGCTTCTGATCGAAACCAGGTATCGTCGGGATACTAGGCAGACGGTTGAACAAGTCCCTGGCACGATCACCAAATGATGGCTCGACAGGGCTTCCTTGATTGGTGATCCCCGGATCGGGAATCGAACGAGATTGCAGAGTCACGACTTGTACATCGTCGATTTGCATTTCCCCCAACCCTTCAAGGGCAAAGAACACCTGAAAGGGTTCGCTTTGATGCACCTCACGCAAAAGTTCGAACCGTTGCCAGTCCTGATTGAAATCAAAGCGAATTTGTCCAGCGGGGCGGCGAATGCTATCAAAAATCAGTGCATGATCGAGTCTGTTATTCGCAGGAAATCGGACGCGCACCCACCCCGAGACATACACAATGTCCCCTCCCCTTACATTAACGGGAGGAGTCGCCACTTGAACTGTCTTGGAAACCAAAACAGGCGGAGACTCCACATCTTCAGGAACCGTTGCTAACCTCAAACTATATTGGCCATCTGAACCTGGATGCGAAGTGGGGAAAAGCTCTGCTGCTGAACGAACACCCTTTACTTCGATCTGCTGATGCTGCCATCCATCCTGAATCATCTGCCTGGCATCCTCAAAGTTCCCAGATGTGAGCTGCGACAGGACTTCATACTCCGACCGCTGCCCGACTCTCTTAACGAGTTTCCAATGCGCGGGCAGAGACTGAAAACTCACCGCATAAGGACTAGTTGCAGGATGGGGAAGCACAGATGCTGCTTCCTCCCAATGTTGTCGCTGCAAAATTCTTAATAACTGCGTCGACAAACTCGCCAGATATCGCGCAAAGCTATATTGCCCGCGCTCAATTTCTTTTTCGCCTTGTTGGATCAACTGCTGACTCCGCTCAAGAATTTGCGTTGCCGATTCCTGAGGATGGCCGAGAGCCACCAGTTCCGCATCCACCTGACTCACTCGTTCCCACTTTGACTTCGCCAACAGCACCAAGTCCATGGCCGAGCCTCGGGCCATTTCGCGTGTCTTTGCTTGCAGCCGCCTTACTAACTCAATATCTGAGGTGACGAGGATGGCCGAAGTTTCTCGAAAGGCCATTCCATTCTCTGAGGAAAGTTCGATCTTCATTCCCCCCGTGTCGCGTTGGCGATCCAGATTGTTAATTCCGGTGGGTGTGATTTGGAATGCTGCGGCTGACTCTGAGACACCGGGTACAATGATTGTCGCTTTGTTCGCTGCCATTTGTCCTGGAACCGTCCCCGCCTGTGTGTCATACCACACCGGCAAAAGCAACAAACCGGCATCACTACGAATGACCGCCGCCTCGACTTGATGACCTTGAGACCGATCGTGCAAAGCGGACTGACTTTGCGTGAAAGGTTCGGACATCAATCGCTGCCGACTCGACTGAGATTGTTTTTGTGAAGAATTCGTCGTCTCACTATCAATACCAATCTGAACAGGGATTGTTCTCACGAGTGTTCCGGTGGAGAGCAGCGGTTCTAACAGTTGAATTTCCCGATTCAACTCTGCCATCATTAACCGAAGTTCAGTATTTCCTTTGTCGTCGTCATCGAGTGCCTCGCGAGTGTAATATCCAATCCCTCGACAGCCGGCTGATAAAGCGGCATAAACCTGCAACCTTAGTTGCTCTGGTTCGAGATAATCCTGACTTCCAAGACCGGCATCGAGATCAATCCAAGTCCAGAAAAACGAACCCGGCGATCTCCGATGTTTGGCAATCAACCAATCTCTATAATCGCGATACGAGAGACCAGTAAAGGGCAGCGGGCGACTTGTTCCTACCATGTCCAAATAATGAGAAAAGTAATCTTCTCGATCGGAGACATCAGCCATAATGGGCCGGTGATATTGACGATCAGCCTCTGAGACCTGAGATTGCCAAGAAACAAGTTCTGCCGAGGCAGCCTGCGGGATATTCGTCCCGAGATACCAAAACATGATCGATTCAGAACTCTGCCCGAACGGTGCCAAAGACCCCTCTCGTGCTCCCAACGATTCACCTCGCTCATTGGTCGGTCGCGGTGGAGTTGCCATCGTTAGCATCCCCGCAGACAACAAAGAATCTGCCAATCGTTGATCGGAGCTATCGGACATCCAGACCGTGTTCACACCCAACTGAGACAACACGCTAATTGGCTCTCCATGGTGTGGAACAATCACGGGAAAGCGGGGACGATCATTGACATACAATCGGTCCAATTCCATCCTTACTGGAAACGCTCTGTGGGGTTGTTGCTTCATTTGGACCAGACCGGGTTGTTCAACATTCTCTGCTCGGATATGGCCACTAACATTAAGTTCGTCCAACCAGACTGACGATTGGCCAACAGGTAGAACCAACTGGCAGACAACCGCATCCACGTACATATCTTTTGTGTTGAGCTCGGGAAGGCGAAGCCGACCTCGCACTAATTGCAGCGCACGCTCGGTCGGATTGCGCAAGAGTTGGCAATGCAGTACCTCCCAACGATTAACAGCCTGACTGGTCTCTCCAGGAACCAGGAAGGTAAGAGACCCCTCCGACTCAGGGTCCTTCTGGTGAGGCAATCTGACTCGAAAAGAAATTGTTGCAGTGGCCCGATTACTTCGAAATGCCAACTGCGCGGAAAGATCTTCAATCAGTCGCGACGAAGAAATGGGACGCACCAGAGTCACCTGAGTCTGATTGATCGCAGCCTGCAAACTAATCTGTTCCGCAGCCAAGCCATCATTCACCTCAACTTTTTGGCGAAGATGTTGCAACACTCTGGCCTGTTGAGCATTAAATTGAATCTGCCACGCAGGCTCACGTTCCTCGTGCGGGTACGAAAGCTCCTCGGCTGCAATCGAGACTGCGCACAGCAACATGAAGCTGAAAACAATGGTTTTTGACATCCGTGCCAGACCATCTTTGTGTATCGAGGAACTTGCTTTAAACGAAAATCGAATGTTGTTTTTTATAAACATCAATAAAATGCGTTTGCATTTTGCATCATATTAGTCGTAAGTGCTGAAATATAGAGGATTTCAGATTATTCAACAAGATCAGTATGTGGGATTGAGTCAACATAGGCAGACTGCCGCCGAGTTCTCAAAAAATCATATCTCATTTTATATAAATGACTTATAGAGATTCAAAGATATTTTTCGAATCATGGCATGATAAATGTTAGTTAGATACCTCAACTCCGAGAAACGCCATCAAAGCTAATTCCAGGAAATGACCATGAGTTCCTCACAGCGAGACGATGAACTGAGTAGCATCCCCCAAGAACTCATCGACTTGGGAAAAGCGATTGCTACCCTGCCCACCGATCTTACACCGGAAGTGAGCGAATCCTACGCGAGGGTGGTCCAAGCAGTCCAACGACGAAAAAGAATCCTGAAGCAAATCCAGGACTCACTCTCACAAGTTCGACTCGATGTTAAATATTTGATGTTTGACCTTGAAACAACCCGTTCCGAACGAGACGAACTTCGGTCAGAGATACACGAACTACGAGAAAGTTAATCTCGGGGATCCCCTCACCGAGATTTTGAACGAATGAGAATTTCGTTCAAAAAATAGCCCTGCTTCCCCTGCGGGGCTTTTTTTACGCGCTTCGCAAAAAAAGTCTGCTTAAGTGCTGCCCTCTGACAGAGCAGGACGAGCGCTCCAGATACGGGCCAGAACGGCACCCGTCAGCATACACCCAAACATGTACAAAACAGTAGGAATTGCTGCTCCTGGGTGATCGGGAAAAATCTTCACTGCCAGCAATGAACCCAAACCGGCATTCTGCATCCCCACCTCAAGAACAAGAGACCGCCTCATTGGCTCATTCAACCCGGCAACTTTACCCACGCCATAGCCGGAGAGATAACCAAGAAGATTCAAGAGAAACAAGCCAACCACAATCATTGCCGATAACTGAAAGTGGTCACGTGTCTTGGCAACAATCACGGCAATAATCCACAGAATGACAAGATTTGCAACGGGCTCGCTGATCTTCCGGGAAACGCTGGCCAAGCTCTTCGAAAAACGGGTCATAACGTGCCCCAGAACGACCGGTAACGCGACACTCCAGCTTAATTTAATGCCGATCTTAAAAGGATCGAAATACTTTTTCAGATCGACATCTTCGAGGGAGATGACTGAAGATAATGAGAGCATCAGCACCGTGGGAACGACTAGCGGGGAAAGCAATGTTGAGACCGTCGTCAGACTGACAGAATAACTGACATTACCCCTCGCCTGTAACGTCAAGATGTTTGACGCCATCGCTCCCGGAACCGAACCCACAAGAATGAATCCGATTTTTGTCGCGACAGAGACATCCAGCATAACAGCCAATCCCCAGCCCAACAGTGGCATGATGATGAATTGAGCCAGAGTCCCGAGAAAGACTCTGGGCCATTTCGCCAGAACCTGGCTGACCTCTTCCGCCGGTAGAAGAGTCCCGATTGCAAACATTGCCACCGCAAAAATCACGGTCAAACTCTCAGCATGCAATGCATCAAATGCGAGAAAGGGATCAAATTGAGAGCTTATTTTTGGCCACCAGAACGCACAACCGCTCAAAATCAGCAACCAAAGTGGTAAATAATTTTGCAACATCTATGATTCTCCCCGTAAGTGACTGGGCAAAATCATAGAGGGGATTCCCGCTAGAAACAATTCGCTTTCGGACAGGAGATCAACTGAATCTCCTGTTACACTGGTCTCCTGCTACAGTGGGAAGTCATCATCCCGACAACACGCCCTGACGACCGAGGCAAACACCGAGATGGCCTATGATACGTTGACCGATTTCCTGAGCGAACTGGAATCGCGGGGAGAATTGCTGCGCGTTTCCAGCCCCGTCAGTTCGCGATTTGAAATTGCCGCGATCACGCGAGAGATGTCCCTGCAATCGGACAACGCCCCGGCATTGCTATTCGACAATGTGGATGGCCAGAATATCCCCGTCGTCACCAACTTATTAGGAACGAAATCTCGCATGCTGCTTGCATTGCGAGTCAACCAGTTTTCCGAACTGGCCGACCAATTGATCAACCTCCTTTCCCCCGAGATCCCCGAAGGTTGGAGAAACGCTCTCCAATTGATTCCCCGGCTGAATCAGCTCATGAAACTTCCCCCTGTTGAAAGTCAAACGGGACGCTCACAACAGGTGGTACGCATTGGGAAAGATGTCAACCTGGGACTCCTGCCGACTCCCTATTCTTGGCAAGGTGAATCCGCTCCCGTGCTAACAGCGGGAGTAGTTCACGCGATCGATCCTGTTTCGGGAGTTCGCATTCTTGCTCGCACGCCGATTGAAGTCACAGGCTCCAATACCCTCGCCCTCCATATCCACCCCGGAAACGACTTATACCGAGCTGCCCGCGAGTTAAGTGCTGAGGGCCAACAATTCCCGCTGGCGATTTCAATAGGCCTCGACCCCGCCATCTGGTTCGCCTCTCAACTTCCTCTCCCTCGACAAACCGACCCCGCCATGATTGCTGGGTTTCTCAGAAACAAGCCACTCGAACTCGTGCGGGGACGCAGTCAGGATGTCCAGGTTCCCGCGAATGCGCAACTCATCATTGAAGGTTATCTGGACGCAACCGAGCGGTGGAACTCTGCGGGACCAATTGCCTCTCCCACCGGGTTCTACAGTCCGCAAGAATCTGTTCCGACCATTCACGTGACCGCCATTACGCATTGCAGTAACCCAGTCTTTCAGAGTGCCATTGTCGGACCTCCCCCCAACGAAGACGAATGGATCGGCCGGGCGACCGAACAATTATTACTGCCGCTCGCCAAACTCTACATTCGTGACCTCGTCAATTTGCACTGGCCGCGTGCAGGCCTCTTTCGGAACTGGTTATTTGTCAGTATTCGAAAGACCCACCCCCACCACGCCAAGCAGGTCATGCATTCCATCTGGGGGCTTCACGGTTTATCGCAGGCCAAAATGGTCGTTGTCGTGGATGAAGAAATCGACGTCACCAACGAAGAACTTGTCTGGCATGTGCTGGGGACAAACATCAATCCTAAATCGGACTGCGTATTCGCCGAATCTGCCGCTGATGCCTATGATCATTCATGTCCCGAAAGATACGCGGGGCAAAAGATGGGCTTCGACGCAACACGAAAACTTCCCGAGGAAGGCTACTCGCGCGACTGGCCTAATCGTGTACAAATCCCCGAAGAAACCCGCGAAAGAGTTCTCAACCGCTGGGAAGAATTCGGACTTCCCGGATCGCCACGCAATGGAGACTCGCCATGAATGTCGACAAATCGGAACAACGCATCCGGCAGATGTTCGGTGAAATTTCTGGGCGTTACGACTTCCTCAACCATTTCCTCTCCATGGGTGTCGATTACTCGTGGAGGAAAGCAACCATCAAAGCCGTCCCCAAAGATGTTGCCGGACCAATCCTCGATGTTTGCACCGGAACGGGTGATCTGGCGATTGCATTTTGGAAAAAATTCAAAGGGCGAGTCCAAGTCGTGGGTAGCGATTTCACACACCAAATGCTGACCATTGCCAACGAGAAACGAGACGCTCGAAAAATTCCGACTGCCAACGACACCCAACAAAGCCTGACTTTTGTCGAAGCCGATACGCAATATCTTCCCTTTCACAATGATCAATTCTCAGCCGTCTCCGTCGCCTTTGGACTGCGCAACGTCACCGACACTCGACGCGGCATCGACGAAATGATTCGCGTCTGCAAACCCGGTGGACAAGTTCTGATTCTGGAATTCGGAATGCCGTCTAATCGCCTGTTTGGAGCATTCTATCGCTGGTACTTCAAACATGTCTTACCCCGTGTTGGTCAATTGCTGGCACGAAACAAACAGTCCGCCTACAACTATTTGCCAGCATCAGTCTCCGAGTTTCCACATGGTGACGAACTTGTCAAAATTTTGGAGGAACAAGGATTATCGAACATCCATTTCAAGCCGCTGACCTTCGGAGTCGCCGGGCTCTACATAGGGCAGAAATCGACAGACATGAAGACATCAGAAGAATCTTACGCACAAACAATTCAGCCCGCTGAAGAGGCAACTCTCTCATGAAACCAATTGTGCTGGCGATCACCGGAGCGAGCGGCTCCATCTACGCCATCCGCTTGCTGGAAACCCTGCTCACCACCAAGCGAGACATTCACTTGGTGATCAGTCACGCTGCAGGCGAAGTATTTCGCCATGAACTGGGGCTGAAAATTGACCTCAAGAATTTCTCTCTCGACCAATTATTACTCAGCCGAGATGCCGAATCGGCTCTCGATGATGGTCCTGAGCAAAATGCGTTGAGTTCGATCATCGCAGGAACGACCAGGGGACAGCTCCACTATCATAACAACCAGGATTATGCGGCGGGCATTGCCAGCGGTTCATTCCTCACAGACGGCATGGTGATCTGCCCTTGTTCGATGGGAACACTTTCCTCACTTGCGAATGGGCTCTCATCGAACCTGATTCATCGAGCGGCTCATGTTCATTTGAAAGAACGTCGTAAATTGATTGTTGTTCCGCGAGAAACTCCGCTGTCGGGAATCCATCTCGGCAACATGAAGACACTCTCTGATGAAGGTGCTGTGATTCTGCCAGCCATGCCAGGTTTCTATCATAACCCCATCACCATCCACGACTTGGTCGATTTCGTGGTTGCTCGGATTTGCGATCAATTAGGTGTCGAACAAAGTTTGACTTCACGCTGGAGTGAATGAGCGAGATCTTTTGACTCCCACACCCGGTCTTCCTATTTTCATCAAGCTCCTTCATATGACACACCCTGCTACGCGATGGACTTTCGAAACGATCTTCGTCCTGTCCTGTTTGCTATCCCCCTGTGTTGACCTGATGGCAGAAGAACCCATTAAGTTTCACCCCAGCAGCTTGCCAGACGTCGTCTTGTTTGTCGAATCAGTCAAGGGCATGGAAGTCACCACGAACGATTCACCCGACATCTATCACCTGAATACGGAATTAGTCCCACTTGAAAAATGTTGGTCAGATCAAAAACGATTCCCTCAGGGAACAGTACGCTGGTGGTTCGATCAATCCGGCTATCAGCGACCAGAGCAACAACTCAAACGAAAGCCATATAACCCTCATAAAACAGGGCGAGACCTCGGGCAGGATGATCATGATCGCCCAGGCTTCATCCCGGATGGCTGCAATGGTAAGCCGTGTGCGCGGGGAGGATTAATTCCAACCGAACCGAATCAAAACCCTGCCGCAAAACATGGTCAACAACCCTGCTACTTCGAAATTCAATACAAACAAGGCTATCAGGAAGAGACACCGTTCAGCATTTTTCTTTTAGCAAAACCAATCAAACAACAACACGAATTCGTCTATTACGGATCACACCATTGGTCGGTCCTGTCTCAAAATATTGACGACCGATCATTGAACTTTAAAAATGGCGCTCATAACAAGCAGAAGGTGTCAATTTCCAATGCGATCAACTGGAACGAATGGCAATTGATTGAACTTCATCGAGACGCTGAAGACCGAGTGACCATATATGTGAACGGCAAAAATGTCACTCTTGGAAAACACGCCTTCGATGGACCATTGCACATCGGCGTTTTGATGAACAACAACAAAGGGCAAACGATTCCCGAACCAATGGCCGGAGATATCGCCGCATTTCTCGTAACGGCTCAAATGCTTGACGAAGGCCAGCGAAAAGCCGTACGAAATTACTTCGACGGTGTTTACAAATATATGCCAGATCACTGACCTCTGTCACTCTTCGCTATCTGACTTTTTCGTGGTTTTTTTCTTCTTGGCAGACTTCTTTTTCTTCGTTGCTTTTTTCTTCTTCGTCGTCTTCTTCTTTTTCTTGGCGGCTTTCTTCTTCTTGGTTTTCACACCCTTTTTCTCCGCCTTTTCTGCAATCCAGACGAGAGCTTCTTCCAACGTGACCTGATCCATTTCCTTGTCTTTGGGAATCGTGGCGTTGATTTTCCCATGCTTCACATAGGCACCGTACCGACCTTCATAGATCCCTACATCGGATTCATCATCGGGATGTTTTCCGAGAACTTTAATGGGCTCGGCAGCTCCACGTTGTTTGGCTTGAGCAAGCAACTCAACCGCACGATCCAGTTCAATGGTCAGGATGTTATCCTCTTTGGCGAGTGACTTATATTTTTTGTTGGATAACACATACGGACCAAACCTTCCGATCCCTGCATTCACCACCAAATTGGTTTCAGGATGATGGCCCAATCGACGTGGCAGATTCAAAAGTTGAACAGCCGTATCAAACTCCAACTCACTCGGATCGTAATTTTTCGGAATACTGACCCGCTTCGGCTTGGGATGTTCTTCGGTCACTTCTCCCAATTGGAGGTACGGCCCAAACGGCCCGTGTTGAACGAAAATTGGTAATCCTTCTTCGGGATGAACTCCCAAAGATTTAGGGCCTTCCTTCTTCAACGCAATCAACTTGAGAGCCACTTCATTATCCACATCGGCCGGGGCAATATCGGCCGGCAATGATGCAGTGATTGGCTCGTCGTTTTCGAAGGTCTCCAGGTAAGGCCCATACTTCCCGACGCGAACATCGGGATCAACGCCTTCAAATCGAAGAGTGCAGGCTTTGCGAGGATCGATATCTTCCTCGCGTGTTTTAACTTGATTCTCCAGTCCTTGATCACCGCTATAGAAACCTTTCAGATACGGCAAGCGATCCGCTTGCCCCATCGAAATATCGTCCAGCGTTTGCTCCATCTGAGCCGTAAACTGCAAGTTCACTAAATTCGGGAAGTAATCTTCCAAGAGCCGAGTGACTGCCAGCGCGGTGAATGTTGGAACGAGTTGAGAACCCGATTTACGAACGTATCCACGATCCTGAACCGTGCCGATGATACTCGCATAAGTACTCGGCCTCCCGACCCCTTCGGCTTCCAACGTCTTCACAAGAGTCGCTTCAGTGTAGCGAGCAGGAGGTTTTGTTTCGTGAGGGACTGCATCGGCTTCTTTGCAGTTCAGCTTGTCGTTTTCAGACATTTTGGGAAGTGCCGATTCCGTATCGTCAAGAGCCGCTTCGGGATCGTCAGAACCTTCCACATAAGCCCGGAAAAAACCAGGGAAATCGACGTGACGCCCAGAAGCTCGGAACTCACTCTCACCGGCCTTAATGATGACCGACTGGAAAGTCAGTTTGGCCTCAGCCATTTGAGTCGCCACCGTCCGTTTCCAAATCAACTCATACAACTTCGCCTGTGGACCAGAGAGGTTCAGCTCCTCGGCAGTCTTCATTTCTGTTCCGGCAGGACGAATGGCTTCGTGTGCTTCTTGAGCATTCTTGGACTTGCCTGTGAACTGTCGCACTGTGTCGTGGACGTAGTTATCGCCATAGCGTTTCTGCACGGTATTTCGTGCCGCATCAATCGCTTCCTTCGAGAGACTGACACTATCAGTACGCATGTAGGTGATATGCCCGTCTTCGTATAAACGCTGTGCGGTCTGCATTGTTTGCCGAGCCGTCATGTTCAGCTTACGGTTCGACTCCTGCTGCATGGTACTCGTTGTAAACGGAGGAGACGGCTTACGGGTTTGTTGTCGATCCTCAATAGATTCGACCGTCCAGTCACCATTCCGAATCTGATCGAGTAACTGCTTCGCAGCGTTTTCATCCAGAAGCCGAACGTCCACGGTTTTGCCATTTTTATCGACTTTGAGCTGACCAGTGTTTTCATCGAAGTCTTTACCACTGGCGACCCGTTTCCCCTCGACGGTGACAAGCTGAGCTTCAAAACTTCCTTGCTGGGGGACTTCCAACTCAGCTTTCAAGTCCCAATAAGTTCCTTTACGGAAGGCAAGTCGCTCCAGCTCTCGTTGTACTAAAACTCGTACAGCAACAGACTGAACTCGCCCAGCAGAGAGACCACGGGCAATCTTTTTCCACAACAGCGGGCTCAGGGTATATCCGTACAATCTGTCTAAAACCCGCCGAGTTTCTTGGGCCGAAACCAAATTTTCATCAAGATCGCGCGTATTTTCGATCGCTTCGAGAATGGCCGCTTTGGTGATTTCGGAAAAGACCATCCGTTTGATGGGCACTTTCGGTTTGAGTAACTGGATCAAATGCCAGCCAATCGATTCTCCCTCGCGGTCTTCGTCCGTCGCGATGATGAGTTCATCGGAGACCTTCAAATTGTCTTTGAGTTCCTTGACGATTTTCTTCTTGTCGCTGGGGATGACGTACAAGGGCTCAAAATCGTCATTGACGCGGACCCCGAGTGTCGCCCAAGACTCTTTTTTAAGCTCTTTAGGGACTTCTGCCGCCTTGGCAGGAAGGTCGCGCACATGGCCAAAGCTGGCCAGAACCTTGTATTTTGAACCGAGGTATTGTCCAATTTTTTTGGCCTTCGCGGGGGATTCGACGATGACCAATGCTTTATACTTATTTGCAGCCAAGAACCTGGTTCCTTACGTTAAGGTGGCGGTTGGACTTGTGTCGAAATCGACTCAAGTTACAATGCGTCTCCGCCAGCTTCATTATGAAAATGTTGTCTGGCAGAATTGAATGGCATAAAGCACGATAGGGCGACTGTCAAGGGCGGTGCAAAGATCCGACAGCCGCTTTCATGACACGGATGCACCCGCTCAGAAAGGATTGACCACGATGGCTTCTCCGTTTGCAGTCTTTCGCAGAAACCAGCAAAAACTGCTCGTAGTGCTGATTATCTTCTCGATTTTCGCATTCACCCTCTCGGGACTTTTCCAGTCCGAAGGCATCAATTTGCCCTTTCTGGGACTCATTTTGGGCACTTGCCTGATGACGGCCATTGGGGTCGCCATTAATAAACCGGCCCGATTAGCCGGAGCCGGTGCCGTTGGAGGACTGGTCGCGGGAGTGATCGCAGGAGCGATCATGCAACCCTCAATTCAGGGAGCCGTGGCTCAAACATCTCTCGGGGCGATTACTCCGCAAGAACAAGCAGGCATCCGAAGTGAGCGCAGTATTGCCGGTCAGTTTATCGCCATGGCGATTCAGGAAGCACTCGGGCCTCAAGCCGTCCGTCAACGTATGTCGCAATTCGGTTTTGGACTGGGTGGGCGGACCGAAGAAGAAGATGATGTTCTCTCAATCATCATGAGGAAAGAAGCTCAGGAACTGGGAATCGCCGTCGATCCAGACGCGGTCTCCAATTACATCGATCAGGCCACTGATGAAAAGCTGAGTAAAAAAGCTTATGAAGAAATTCTCGACTACCTTCGACTAACCGACAGTGAACTCTACCGTATTCTTGGTGAGCAACTGGCTCTCAAGACGGCACGTTATCAAATTGGTCCTCAAGCGGTCATGACACCGCAAAAATACTGGGACTATTATGCCAAGATGCAATTTTCCCAGACGATTCAATCGGTTTCTATTCCCGTCGACACTTTTATCGATCAGGTTGCCAAGCCGAATGAAGAAGAACTGAAAACATTTTTTGAAGCACATAAAACGAATTTCCCCGGTTTTCCAAGCCCTGAATCTGTGGGATTCCGACAGCCCAGAAAAATTCAACTCGCCTATATCGAATCTGCATTTCTGGACATCGAACAATCCATTCCAGAAGTGACAGACAAAGAAATTGAAGCCTATTACGAAGAAAACAAAGACGAACTCTACCTCAACAAAAAAGTCCCTGATCTCGATTTGAATATGGGTGCAGGAGCCGGTGGAACTGCCGCCCCTGACTTGTTCGACCCGAACTTGCCCTCTCCCAAAATCGATCTCGACAATCCCGGCAAATCTGTGCCGGACGACACTCCCGAAAAGAAAACGGAAGAGAAGACTCCCAAATCTGAAACATCTCTCTCACCTGAAAAAAACAGCGAGGAAGACCCGGTAGAGTCTCCTAAAACAGAATCAACAGAGGAAAAGAAATCTTCTGGCGAAAAAACTGAGAAAGAGGACAAAGCTCCCGAGCAATCCTCTTTGAATTCAACCAACTCGGATCTTCAAACGGTTGCTTTCCAGAAAGAAGAATCTCCGGCTGACAAAGAAACTGCTGAAAAGAAATCTACCGAAGAAAAACCAACTGAGACAAAACCAGAAGCTAATAAGCCAGCAGAGAATAAACCGGAATTGCCTCCCAAGCCTGAAGAAAAGTCTGAGAGTAAACCCGATTCTGACAAACAACCAGAATCAACGGTTCCTCCCGCTCCCCAAACGGGTACAGATGGCCCACTGGATGACGAGAAGCCCGACGAGAAAGCTCCCAAATATCGCCCTTTGGATGATTTTCTGCGTGATGAAATTCGGGATCGTCTGCTAGACACTCGAACTCGTGAAAAACAGCGTCAGCTCGCCGAAGAGGTTTCGCTGATCATGTCGGGCTTGGCCGAGAAGTACATTCAACTCAATGAAGAATTTATCGAAAGTAGCGACAAGGACAAACAGAAGAAACTCGATGCGGCTCGTGACAAGTTTGCTCTCGACACGAACAAACTGCTTGCCGAATTGGCTGAAGAAAAGGGGCTTCATTACGAAGTGACCACAGAAATCAGTCAGCAAGACCTCGCACTTTCCAATGAGTATTCCATCGGCACAGCGACGTTAGGAATGGATCCCTCCACACAACAGCAACAATCTGTGGCCGGGTATGTCTTTAATCTCACCCCAGACGACCTCTACAACCCCAAGGAAGCACGTTCACTCGATCCCGATAAAATTTACGTCTATTGGAAAACTCGCGACGAACCGTCTCGTGTTCCCGCGTTTGATGATGAAGGTATTGAAGCACAAGTTCTGGAAGCCTGGAAACAGATGAAGGCGAAACCTTTGGCCGAAAAACGGGCCAAAGAACTTGCCGATCAACTCGGCAAATCCGAAGCAACTTGGTCGGAGCAACTGCTGGAAGAGACCATTACGGGAGAAAAAGAAGGCGTCTTGATGAATCCTCCACTGATTGAAGATTTCAGTTGGATGCGAACTTCTTCTGCACCCGGCCCGATGGGCTTCCCTTCGCAAATTCCCGAAATGACGACATTGAGTACCATCGACACTGCTGGCGAGAAGTTCATGGAGGCGGTGTTTACTCAAATTAAAGTGGGCGAGGTTGGAGTTGTTGCGAATGACGACGAATCATCCTACTACGTCGTTGAGGTTCGTGAGCGTCGCCCTGCGAATCCTGCAGAACTTTCCGTGCAACGCGAGCAATTTCTTCGTACAGACATGTTTACTTCGCAAATTGGCTTCGAAAATGGTCAGATCAAGTTCCCGTCTCCTTACATCTATCTGGTTGGTGGGGAGTTACAGCAACTGAACCGACAATGGCTCGAAAGTCTGTTTAAGCGATACGAAGTGAAATTTCTGGAACAAGAAGAAGAGTCTGAAAATCTCTAGCCCAGACTCTACTCTCCTCGGGAAGTAGACAATTCGACTCCCGGGGAACCGATTTTCTTTCCCCCACCATCCATAAAATGGTCAGACTGATTTTTCTGTTACGCTGGACAATCTCCAACGCGGGGAGTATTTCTAAACGTATAAAGGATTGATCGGGATGCCCCGATTCGTTCCACTGAATATACAATTTGAGATTCCACACCCCAGATCTGAAGGTCCGACTCGATATGCCACAAGACAGGCAAACGTCAGACTCCGATCAAACGATGATCGAAGCTCGCGATCTGACAAAACATTATGGCAATTTTGCCGCTGCAGAAAAAGTCTCGTTCACTATTCCCAAAGGGGAAGTGGCTGGCTTTCTAGGCCCGAATGGTGCCGGAAAATCGACCACAATGAAGATGCTCAGCGGCTTTCTCGCTCCCACGAGCGGTTCTGCACGTATTGGCAACCACCACGTCTCTTCGGATCGATTGGAAGCTGCTAAACTCCTCGGCTATCTGCCCGAGAATGGCCCGCTTTACACCGAGATGACTCCAGCTTCGTTTCTGCGAAACATGGGACAGGCGCGCGGCATGTCACGAGTCAAACTTGAAGAACGGCTCGAATACGTGGCCGATCGTTGCGATTTGAAATCGGTTTGGGGCAAAGTGATCGGTAAGCTCTCGAAGGGGTTTCGACAACGTGTCGGTATGGCGCAAGCTTTGCTTCACGATCCCGAAGTTTTAATTCTCGACGAACCGACCAGTGGCCTCGATCCCAATCAAGTGGTCGGTGTCCGCGAATTAATTCTTAGTTTGGGTGAGCACAAAACCATTCTGCTATCGACCCATATCCTACAGGAAGTGGCCGCAGTCTGTAGCCGTGTTGTCCTTATCAACAACGGGCATGTCGTCCTCGATGGTCCTACTTCCGAGATGGGTTCCAATGTGGAGGCTATGGAAAATTGCTTCCACGAGTTGACCGGTGTTACGACCGCGTCGAAGGCTTCTTAACCAAGTTCGAGATTGAGTCTGAACTTTCTACTTTTTTGAAACATTCCACAGGAGAGCTGCAAACCATGATTCGCTGGTACGTCATTTCGGCGGTTTTCAAGCGCAACGTGATGAGCTATTTCTCCGGCCTGTTAGGCTACTTGTTCATCATCGTGTTTGTTGTCGCATCGACCTATTTCGCTTTTCAACCGGAATTTTTCACAGACAACATGCCGACACTCGATCACCTGACCGCCATCTTCCCGTGGCTGTTATTGTTCATCGTTCCGGCAATCACGATGACCACCTGGGCCGAAGAACGTCGCTCGGGAACCGACGAACTCCTCTTCACTCTTCCCGGCTCTGATACCGAAATTGTGATTGGTAAATACCTGTCGGTCGTCGCGATCTATACCATCGCACTATTTTTCTCGACCACACAATTGATTGTCCTGGCGAGTCTCAGTTCGAATGTCGATTGGGGAATCATTTTCGCGACTTACTTCGGCTACTGGTTAGCGGGTGCTTCTTTATTAACAGCCGGCATGTTTGCCTCTTCACTCACCAAAAGCACTCCCGTTGCATTCGTACTCGGCTCGGTCTTTTGCGTGATTCCTGTAGGTCTCGGTAGCTTCGACACAACATCAAACTTCATGCGTTCTCTCACTGTTGCAGAGAACATGCGAGACTTCACCGTCGGCCTCATCTCATTATCCAGTGTTTTGTATTTCCTCTCCTTTGCCGCTTTGATGCTATACCTCAATTTTATCGTCATCAATTATCGTCATTGGAGTTCTTCTGCAGAATCGGGAACCATCTCGAATTATTTCGCACGAGCGATTTGCCTAATGGTCACCTTCATCGGATTGACTTACACCGCCTCGTACGCACTTCAACCAAACGATCTCTCCGAAGAAGGGCTTTACACGCTCTCTGAAACCACACGCGATCTGTTGTCAGAACTTGACGATTCACGTCCTGTCGAAATTCAGGCGTTTATCAGCCCGGAAGTTCCCCGGCAATACATTGAAACCCGAAAAACGCTCATTAGTCTGTTAGACCGTCTCGACTCACTGGGTGGAGATAAAATTTCGGTCCGCAAAGTTTCGGTGACCCCCTTCGATGAAAACTCCGACGAAGCAGAAACACTCGGCATTCGTCCGGTGAGCTTGCAACGAGAGATTGACGGTCGTGTCAAATCAATCGATGTCTTCCTTGGTGCCTTAGTTCGTACTTCGTACGACGAAGTCGTCATTCCGTTTTTTGGAAAAGGACTGCCGCTCGAATACGAGCTCACACGAGCCATCGGAACTGTGAGCAAAGAAGAACGTCTCAAAATTGGGATTCTGCGAACCGATGCTCAAGTCGTTCAGGCAGATGCCAACTCCCAAGGACGGGAATGGCAATTAACGACCACGCTGAGAATGCACTATGACGTCGAAGCCGTTGATCCTTCTCAAAAGATTCCTAAAGACGAATTCGATGTTCTGCTCGCGGTCATGCCGTCTTCGTTGCTGCAGGAGGAAATGACAAACTTTGTGGAATACGTTCGCGCAGGACGCCCTGTCGTCATCTTTGAAGACCCCGTACCTCTCTTCATGAGTCGAATGGTGGGTGGTGGCCGGCGGATGTTGTCGGGCGCTCCGAAGCTTCCCAAGCCAACTCCCGGCGGAGGAGGAATGATGGGCATGATGGGCGGAGGCCGTCAGCAAGCTCCTCCAAAAGCCGATAATGGCAAAGCATCTTCGCTGTTAGACATTCTCCAGATCGCTTGGGAATACGATGAAATTGTCTGGGATCAATTTAACCCCCATCTCGAATTCGACATTGGTGGAGAATTCATCTTCGTCACCAATGAGAGTAGCGATAGTTACAAATCCATCAGTGAAAAATCCGCGATTACCTCGGGCATGCAGGAGCTTCTCCTCGCCTACTCGGGACGGATTCAACAGCGTGAAAACATGGATCCCGGACGAACATTTACGCCGCTCCTCACCAGTAGCGTCCGTTCTACGGCACTTGAATGGAAAGAATTCGCCAGCCAATCATTCGATCCATCCACCTTCTCACCAGCAGCCATGGTGATCCCCGTCACGAACCCCGAGCTCGACAAATATGCCCAGGTTCTGGCAGCACGAATTGAAGAGGAAGGGATGGTCAACGCCATCTTCGTCGCCGATATTGATATGATTTCGGACTGGTTTTTCATCACACGCGAAGACGGCGGCTTACCGTTCCAATTCGATAATGTCAGTTTTCTGATGAACTGCATCGATTCGCTGGCCGGAGATGATACTTATCTGGAACTCAGAAAGCGTCGTCCCGCGATGCGAATGCTAACGAAGTTGCAGCAGCAACGTGATGAGTTTATTCGCGAGAAGAATGAAGAAGAGCGTTCAGCGGAAGAAGAAGCCGAAAAACAACTCGAACTCGCAAAAGCACGATTCAATACAGAGCGGGAAAAGATTAACGCAAACCCCAACCTTGATCGTGGCACGAAACAAGCACAACTCGAGAATGTCGCGCGTGCTGAGCAACGCCGCGTTCAAGTCGCACAAGCCAATATTGATCGAGAGAAGAACAAAAAGGTCAAAGCGATTACTCGTAGCATGGAAAGACAAATTCACGACATCGAGGAACGGGCACGATATCAAGCCTTGTTTCTCTCTCCGCTGCCAGCGGTTGTGTTGGGGCTCGTGATGATGACAACCATCCTGCTTTCCGAGAAAAAGAACGTCTCCCCCGAAAGAGCCGTTCGCTGAATCGTCAATCAACTGACCAAGATTTATCAAGTATCATTCCGAAAGACGAAATTATTCACCATGACTGATCACCACTCAACGGAATCGAAATCTCAATCCGTGCGTACGATCATTTATGCAGCCGTAGCCGCTCTTTCCGTGGCTCTCGGTGTGATGACGTATCTGCAGAACCAACCTGCCGAGATGGCCGAGTTTGAAAAGGTGGGGGAAGAGTTTTATCCCGAGTTCAACAATCCCAACGAAGCGACCAGCCTGAAAGTCACCGTTTTCAATGAAGATCAGGCCACAATTGCCTCGTTTGAAGTGGAACAAGTCGACGGAGCTTGGAGAATTCCCAGCCATAACAATTACCCCGCCGATGCGACTGAACAACTTGCCAAAACGGCTGCCTCGATCATCGGTATCAAACGCGGCGCGCTCATCAGTCGGCGGGAATCCGATCATGCAGAGTACGGTGTTGCCGACCCGGCTTCGGACAACGATGAAATCCTCAAAGGTCGCGGGGACCGGATCACAATCCGCAAGGCCGACGCAGTGCTGGTCGATTTCATTATCGGCAACGAGTACCCAGAGAAACCTGGGGCATTCTATGTACGTGCTCCGGGAGAGAAAGAAACATATGTTGCAGAATTTGAAGTCGATCTAAGCACAAAGTTTCAGGATTGGATCGATACTGACCTACTGAAAATTGAACGAGATACCGTCACCGATATCATCATCAATAAATATACGATTGCCGAGATCACCGATGAAGAAACCGGACAAACTTACAAAGGTCCGACCGATGTCGAGGAATTCGATGTCACTCGTGATAAATTTGGCGAACCCTGGAATCTCAAAGACCTCAAACCAGAGACTGAAGAAGTCAACAATGATGCCGTCAAGGCATTAGTTTCGGCACTAGTCGATACTAAGATTATTGGGGTCCGTCCGAAGCCTGAAGGTCTGACCCCCGAACTGGGTGTGACTCCCGAAGCGGCCCGCAATCCGCTGATGATCGCCAACATCCGTGGCGACTTGGCCGAGCGAGGATATTACCTGATCCCCCAAGAAGAAAATCAGCTTGGCATTATCGCCCAAGAGGGAAGTTTCTATGCCGGGACCAACGAAGGTCTCGTCTATGAACTGCACTTTGGAAAAGTGTTCACCGGAGACTTAAAAGAAATCGAGATTGGCACTACGAAAGAGGGCAATCAAGATTCAGAGACGACAAAGCCCCAAGATGAAGACTCGCCCGCCGAACCGCCAAGCAACGGCGATGAGAAACAACAATCGCGATACTTGTTCGTGAAGGTGAATTTTGAACCGTCCTATTTGGGAGAAGAGCCAACTGAGCCGCAAGCTCCTAGAGAACCAGCAGCATTCGATCCCTCTGCCCCACTCAAGGCTCTTCGTCCCGGTGAGTCCGAAGTTGATGCTCAAAGTAACTTCGAAATTGCCAAGAAGGCTTATGAAGACGAGCTGACTCAATTCGAGAAAGACACGAAAGAGTTTGAAGAGAAACTCAAGAAGGGAATCGAAAAAGCCAATGAGCTCAACAAGCGACTCGGGGCTTGGTATTACGTTGTCCCTGCTGAGAATGTGGAAGCCTTGCGAGTGACTCGCGTCTCGCTGGTGCAACCCAAGGGAACGGATGACAAAGAGGCCCAAAACAGCGGTCCACAGGGAGGCGGGATCCCCGGAACACCCGGCCTGCCCAATCTGCCGCCCGGCTTACAACTTCCAAAGTAAAGCCAAGTCACGCTGAATTTTATCGAGAGTTTCCCTGCTGAGGTCTATCCCTCTCACCAGCAAGAGAATCTCTGCAACACTTTACCATTGTTGACGTTAAGCATAATCGGTGGCTCTACCCTCTCTGTTGGAATGAAATTCTTTGTAAAGTGTGAGCAATTCCACACACTCCACACGCCCAAGAGTCCGATAAATCGATTGGAAGGGTAAGTTCTGCATCTTCGTAACGCTTACCCAAGAATCGTCTATCGACTCTATCGAGGTGTGTTATGTTTTCCCGAATCGCAATGGCTGCTTTAACTTTTGCTGTGTGCGTGGCCATCAGCAATGCCTCGCCGCCTAAAAACGGCATCAACTGGGAAACCGACTTACTCAAAGCACGCTCGAAAGCTCTGCAAACCGGACGTCCTATCTTGATTGTTTTCGGTGCTGAGTGGTGTACTTTCTGCAAAAAGATGGAAAACACAACTCTCTCAGAAAAAGAGATGGTCGGCGTGATCAATAAACGTTTTGTGCCCGTTCATCTCGATTTCGACAAATCGAAACCGATTGCGAATGCCTTGGAAGTGAAAGGCATTCCCAGCTCGATTGTGATCTCAACCGAAGCCGACGTCCTCTCACGCAAAGATGGATTTGCCAAGAGTGGGGACTATTACAAAATTCTGTCCAAAGGTTTGAGAGCACATCAAATCCAAACAACATCTGGTTCACGGGAAATCAAATAGAAAAACGACCGCGTGATTTCATGAAGAGAAGAAAGTCAGGAAATCCCCCATTTTAACCACTCGACCATTCTCTCTCGCGCAATTTGTGGAATGGCGTGTCCCTGCCGGTGATTGAACAGTGCCAACGAAGTCTTCTTACCGAAGAGCTCATAGACACTCTGTGCCTCCGACACGTAAGGCCAGGAACGGTCACCATCTGCCGCTCCACTTCCTGACTCTCCTCCCATCAATAAAAACGGACGAGGAGCACACAGAGCCAGTAATTGATGATGATTGAGTGGAAAGTCCTCATCGTTGATCCCCTGCCCCAAATACCAGGGAGCATCCCAGTTGGTCGAATCAAACGCGATGCCTCCTTCACTGGACACCCCCACTTTGATCCGTTCATCAAAGGCCATCAAGTACAAAACTTCTTTGGCCCCCAACGAATGCCCAAAGGTTCCAATCTGCTCGACATCAACACCTGAGACCGATTGCAAAATATCCACTGCTCTTTGAGCATCCCAAAGCATCTTACTCATGCCGAGCGAGCCGGGGTGGCGTACCTGAAACGTAGAGACCGCCTCCTTGTAATTCGCGACGTTCTGCCAAAGAAAGTTTTCGGGACAAAGAACGACAAACCCTGCTTCTGCAAGATGCAGACCGCTCTGTTTTTCGGGAGGCCCCGACAATCCGGCAATCGGCTCGATAGTTTCTGAGGTTGTCGGATGCAAAGCCACCACACCCGGATGTTTTTGATGAGGTTTTGAATGTTTTGGTGAGAGTAAGTATGCGGGGACGCGAATATCCTCTTCGACAAGATAAGTAATTTTTTCACGGATCACATTTCCCACGGTTTCACGGGAGACGATTTCAAATTCATGAGCCGGTCGTTTCTCTCGGTCGAGAGGTTTCAAAAATTGTCTCCACGCCAACTGCAATTCAGTCGCCCGTTTTTCCCACTGTTCGACATTGCTGATTTGCTCTCCCGTCTCATCGACCAACAACGAAGAAAGTTTCCTTTTCGGTTCAGGAATATCGCCAGGCGAGCTTGTGACCGATTTCAACCAAGTGGGAGCCTCACCCCCCAATAGCAAAGAATCGCATAACATTCCTGCCATGCACTTCAAAAGGTTTCGACGAGTCAATAGATCGGTTAGCATGAGGACTCCTGATTCGAAAAACGCATCTCACGAACGAACGGATGCTGTCTTCATCTCATTGTCACCTGATCAGACCGGAATACTCAAGATGAACCCTTTGGAAATCGATACCGCAAGCGTCAAAACCAAGCAGGATGCCGGAGAAGAATTCCTATTTTTGGATTGTCGCGAACAGGACGAATACGACCGTGTCCACATTGAAGGTACAACTCTCCTGCCAATGAGCGAAATCCAGGAACGCGTTGGCGAGTTAGAAGACCAGCAACAAAAAGAAATCATCGTGCATTGCCATCATGGTGGACGGAGCCTGCAAGTCACAATTTGGCTGAAACAGCAGGGGTTCGCCAATGTCCGAAGTCTGGCGGGCGGAATCGATGAATGGGCTGAAAAGATTGAACCCGGCATGGAACGCTATTAAAGCACTTGCCACTTGACCGCAGATTCTCAGTAATCAAGTACCGCGCAAGCAATCACCCGGAGACTTTTTAACAAGACTTCGGGTGATTGATGATTTCAGTGAATCAGAAGCCTCATCCGTTGGCGGCAGCGCAGTTGCCTTCGCCTTCCATGGATTCCTTCTGTTCGGTGATCACAGGACACTGAGAGGCCAACTCTGCATTGAGTGCGGTGTAATCAGTCCACTGCTCGGGAAGATTATCTTCGTGGAAGATGGCTTCGACCGGGCATTCAGGAACGCAAGCTTCACAATCGATGCATTCTTCGGGGTGGATATACAACATCGACTGTCCCTCGTAGAAACATTCGACGGGACAGACAACAACGCAATCTGTGTACTTGCAGTTAAAACAAGGTTCTGCAACGACGTGGGTCATGTTTTCCCTTTCAAACGGGTATTTCGAGCCGTTCTTAATTCTTGAAGTGTCGTGTGACCGAATCCCAAGTGATCCTTGGCTGATCGTAGTGGCGGTTCAGGAGAGTGTCAAGACTCGGAATCGGCAGAATGACTCCCGAAACTTCAATTGAAACTGAGTCTCAGCAAGGGTTTATGGCAGTTCGCCTTCTCAAATTTGAGAGATGACAGGTCGGTCACTCGGCAATTCCTGGCTCTCGGGCTGAAAACTCCGTCTTGTCGCTATCTCGGACGTGAACTAACATAGTAATTGGTAAGTCTTTCAATTCATTGGTGTTGGATTCCCCACCGGGATATTCAACTGACAAATTTCTCCCGTTTTCAGTAAAGCCGAGTCAATGGCCCTCACTGAAATTGACCGTAATCTGATCAATCGCTGTGTCGAACGTGAACCCGGTGCGTGGCAAGATTTTGTCAAACGCTTTATGGGACTGTTTCTGCACGTGATCAATCACACGATGCACGCTCACAGTGTTCGTGCTCAACCCGATGAAATCGAAGACTTGTGCGGTGAAATCTTCCTTGAAACCATCTCTGACGATTTCAAAGTCTTACGGAATTTTCGTGGTAAAAGCTCGCTTGCCTCTTATTTGACAGTGATCGCCCGTCGAACCACCTTGAAGACTTTGTTAAGAAAAAACCGATCTCAGGTTTTTGGGCATGTTGATGTCCACTCAGAATCGCTTCAGCAAGCAGACGCGGAATCCATCGCGATCAAGCAGGAGGAATTGGAAGAGCTGGAAGCATTTATGAAGAAACTCCCTCCCGAGCACGCGGCTATTGTGAAAATGTTCCACCTCGAAGGACTGACTTACCAAGAAATTCACGACAAAACCGGTCTTGCGGAAAGCTCAATCGGTTCCATTCTCTCTCGCTCCCGAACCAAGCTCAAAAGCGATAATCTGCAAGTCTGATCGCAACTTTCGGGAACTATCCAGCTTACAAATCTGGTGCGAGACCTGTTTTTTCCCACTTCTGACGTGACACCGTTGACCTCACTTCGATAGAGCGGTACCAATGGAGTAGAGTTAACCCGCGTAAGTCTCACAGAATGCGGTATTTAGTCGAAGAGAGGATCTCTGGCTGTGTGTTCTGTGATTCAACAACCCCTCTTGATGCTTGAGCGGTTTTACTCTGTGCTTCGGCTTTTTTGCGAATCCTTTGGGACGGACTTCATGCAGGCACTCCAATCAATCTTGAGGTTTCACCTCCTTGCTGTGATCGCATTCTCTGCGTCAGCGACCACTCTGCAAGCGGGCGAATTTATTTCGCATATCCACAAAGGAGATTCGGGAACCTCGAAATACTCCGTTTACCTTCCCGATGGTTTCTCGCGTGATCAGTCATGGCCGGTGCTGCTGTGGCTCCACGGTGCCGGAGAACGCGGGGACGATGGAACACTCCAAACAAGCTTTGGGCTCGGTAAGATTCTCAAAAACCGTGAGTCTCCCTTTCCTTTTGTGGTTGTGTTTCCACAATCCCAGGATCGGCATGCACCTATTCTATCAGGGTGGGATGTGCAAACTGCCGATGGAGGTACTGCGTTAAAAATTCTTGATGAAGCGATTCAGGAATATGGATTGGATTCTGGCCGACAGGTTCTTTCCGGCTGGTCGATGGGAGGATTCGGTGCGATCGAATTGGCAACACATTCCCCCGAACGATGGAAATCAGTGGTGGTCTTGGCCGGTGGCCCTCCAAAAACAAACTTTGACAACGCAAAGTCGATTCCGTTCTGGCTCTTTCATGGTGAAGACGATGCCATTGTTCCGACAGAACAAACTGATCAATTAGCCAATCGATTACGCGAAGCGGGCGCTCAAGTGCGTGTCACCATACTTCCCGAAACCGATCATAATTTATGGAGAGATGTGTACCGTTGGAATGGCTTATGGGATTGGATGCTTCTCCCGGATAGCGAAGTGACCTATCAAACTCCTCCAGAGTTATCGGATGACTCGCCTTTGCTGAACACTTCGGAAGATTTCGTGGCCGCTTTGGAAATCCCCAATGTCGGTTATGTTCGACTCGGAAACAGAATGCTCGAAGCAATCTCAGCCTCGATCCCCGAAAGTATCCCCGCCGATGTTCTCGAGGGTAGCCTCTCCAATATTTGGGATCAAACTCAGGCTGCCGGTCGTTCTTTCAGCGTTCGGTTTTCCCGAATCAGTTATGAAGGCAACGTCGCCCGGGCATTTATCGGCGCTTATGAAAAAGATCGATTTACACTCCAGCTCGCTCTCTCCGACGTCAATTTGGTCATTGGCCGAACGGACGTGAGCGGTTCTGGAAAGTCGGCCGTGGCTGGGCCGATCCGCATTGTGATTGGTCATCGTGAGCCGGTCTGGCTAAGTGTCGCGGTCGAACCAACGGTCGAAAATCGACAATTACGATTCAAACTGATCTCCACTCGATTTCAGATCCCCCGCAACAACTGGTACGTGACAACTCCGCGAATTCTGGGAACTCGTGGATTTGGAATGACTCCCAAACGGGTTCGGGAAAGCCTCGTCAGCGGACTCTATTCTTCGCGGCGTCGAATCGAAGAACAGGTTCAGAGCCTCGTGCCTCAATTGATTGAACAACTAGAAAACAATCTCGATGCTTTACAGACCACAGACCAACTAAGTTCTGCCTGGCCACTCCCCGTCTATCAACCGCAATTACGCATGTGGCCTCAGGAAGTCGTAACCGACCCGAACGGTGCAACCATTGTGATGGGAATGAGTGTGGGTGCTTATTTCCCCAATGAACTTTCTACGACTCCTCGTCTTTCGCAGACCGGACAACTTGCCCGCGCAGAACTTTCCGACTCCTCCGATCTGGTTGTAGGTGTCTCCTCCGATGTCCTGACGCCTCTCACATCACAGTTAATCGCGGAAGATGTCGCTCACATCCACCTGGAAGACGTACCCGACCAACCCTTTACCAGTTTGTACGATACACAGAAGCTCACAGAAATTTTTTCGGCTTTGAAATCAGCCCCCGCAGGATGGAAAGTTCGGCACGAATTTATTCTCGATACACCTCTCATAATTGAAACACCACCACTGCGCGCACCTCGTTCCAATGATCAATTCACTCAAACCGATGATGGTGTTTTATTAAACCTGTCAGTCCCTACAGCCCGAGTGATCACGACTCTCCAGGAAACAGCGGGAGCCCCTTGGAAACCATTTGCTGAATTTGAGCTCGCAATCTCGCAAGGCGTACAAATTGATGTCAAACAGCTCAGTTTCTCGAAACGGGCGGCCGACATTGGCTGGAACGACAACGCCGTGATCACATGCCAATTAAAATCCGATGTTTCGGGTGGCTCCACTGATTTCAAAATATTCGAACAAGCATTCGCGAACGGGTGGACATCATGGATTCAGAATCAGAAAAGTCGAAATCTTGACATTCCTGACATCACTTTCGGAAAGAGTAAACTCCGTTTGCAAGACGCGGCATGGGGGTTTCGGCAAGTCTATGTTCAGTTCTCTCCCCCCGGGATAAAAATTCTCAACCAATCGGAAAAATCACTGAACTATCAGATAAAAACACTTGGTACGGATTGGAGCGAAACTTACGAACTACCTGCTGGCCAGTCACATCTCTTCGATGGGGCTCAGGATTTCCAGTTTCGCGAAATCGCCGAACAAACGGGCACTGCCGCTGAGGCAATGACGCTCCCGGCTGGCTCAGAAAGTGTCTACAAGAAGGCCATGCAGGCTGAACAGCCCCAACTCTTTCTGGCTGAGTAACGATTGTTCAGAATTCTCTTCGTTCGGGTCTGTTGATCCGTTGTATCGGTACTTGATTCCCATGAATGGGGTTGTCAGAATAGGACATCCTTTAAAGGGCCGAGCGAATGGCCCGATGAACGACGATCTGTACTGTCATTCGACATTCATCATCGACTCATCGGGCAAAACCGATTCTGTCTGCGAAGCCTGAGAAGGAATACAAAGTGTTGATGAAGTTCTTGAATCAAACACACAACCCATGATCGACAACTTAAGTATTCACGAAAGCTGATAGGATAAACATGGAATTTTTGGAAGGCCGAACAGTCGGCATCGACTTGGGAACGACATACTCCGCCATTGCCTACCTCAATGACGAGGGTGAGCCAGAGATCATCGCCAATGCTGATGATCGCACAATTACTCCTTCTGTCGTATTGCTCGCGGAAGACGGAAAAGTTCTGGTCGGTCCTTCATTCGAACGAATCTCTATCGAAGAACCCGAGCATATCGTTGAAGCGGTAAAACGAGAGATGGGTAACAAGGACTACTACGTTGTCTATCAGGGAAAGAAACTGACGCCAGAATTCATCTCCGCAATGATTCTCAAAAAGATGAAACAGGATGCGGAAAAACGAATTGGCCCCATCGCTAATGCCGTCGTGACCGTTCCCTATTACTTCAATGACGTTCGACGCAAAGCAACACAAGATGCCGGAAAAATTGCCGGCCTGAATGTGATCGACATCATTAACGAACCAACCGCCGCGACACTCGCCTATGCTTGGAAGAAGGGGGAATTTGGTCGCGTTGATAAAGATTTCGGTGAACGAACATTGCTGGTCTATGACTTAGGAGGCGGAACCTTCGACGTCACCGCGGTCAAATATACCAGCACAAGTTTCAAAGTTCTGGCGACCGATGGCGATGTCATGCTGGGAGGTCTCGACTGGTCTCAACGTCTTGTCGAACATTTGTGTGAACAGTTCAAGCAAAAGTATGGTGAAGATCCTTCAGGCAGCCCTGAAGCGATGCTGCAATTCACACAGGAATGCGAATCGGCAAAACGGGCACTCTCGAAGAAGTCACAAATCCCTATTTCAGTTTATTTCAAAGGCCAAACGCTTACCATTTCGTTGACACGAACCAAATTCGAACGAATGACTTCGGATATGTTGCAACGCACGAAAGACACGACCGAGTTGGTGATGGTGCAAGCGGGAATCGCTAAAGGGGGATTTGATGACGTACTGCTGGTCGGTGGTTCCACCTACATGCCGGTCGTCGAACAGATGCTAGAGGATGTCACTGGCACAGAAGCTTCTCGCGGTTTGAACCCGGAAGAAGCAGTCGCTCAAGGAGCCGCACTACACGCAGCCATTCTTGAAGCCCGAGCTTCGGGCGAGAAAAGCGGTATGGGCAATGCGTTGGTGCAACGCTTGAAACAAATCACGACCTCCGACGTCAACTCGCACTCTCTCGGCGTGAAGGTCAGTGATCCGGCAGACAAGTCGCGTAAAATCAATCACATCATGATCCCTCGGAACACCTCCATTCCATTTGATGTCAAACAAAAATTCGTGACGAATGTCCCGAACCAGACCAATGTCCATGTTGTGATTTTGGAAGGAGAAGCCAAGGATCCTGCCGCCTGTTCCGAAATCGGTGATTTTCGGGTCGTTAATCTACCTCCCAATCTCCCTGCGGGTTCCCCCGTCGAGATCACTTACAGTTACGATGCCAGCGGTCGTATCAACGCCACGGCCAAAGAATTGACCAGCGGTGCCGTTGCTTCCACCGAAATCGTTCGCAGTTCTGGATTGGACGCATCTGGTGTCGATGTCTTCGAAACTCTGGCAACCAGTTACAGCGTCGAGTAAATCATTGATGATTCGCAGACGCTCGATGATCGAGCGATCGCGTCAAGTTTTCGATCAGGTAAGGAGCCGCCGTGTCGATTAATGTCTATAAAGAATGGTTGGGAATCCCCGAAGAGCAATGCCCTCCCGATTATTATGCGTTACTGCGTCTGGTGCAATTTGAGGATGACGAAGAACGGATTCAAGGCAACTATCGCAAGCTGAATGGCCATGTTCGTAAATATGCGACCGGGCAATACAGTAAAGAATCGCAAGATTTAATGAACGAGATAGCACGCGCCATGTTGTGCCTGACCGATCCCATCCGCAAACGAGAATATGACAAGTCCCTGGGGCGCGAATTTGAGGAAGCGGCAGAAGGAGATCGCAAGTCGATGGGACAAGCGATGATTGATGATGGAATTATCAGTGTCGATCAGCTCAAAGAAGCCGAGTCTTATGCCGATGCCCGAGGGCTCGAACTTCGCGATGCCGTTGTTCAAATGAAGCTGACAGATATCGAAACAGCCACACAATTATATGCAAACGAGCTTGGCATCTCTTACATTGATTTGAATGAAACGCTACCCGACGATTCTGTTCTCGATCAGGTTCCTCGCAACTTGGTCAAGTTGAATACATTCATCCCGTTATTTATCGATGACGACATGCTGCTCATTGCCAGTGCCGATGAACCGACTCCCGATTTGGTCGATGAATTACGTCTGCGTTTCAGCATTCCTTGCAAATACGCCTTGGCAACACCACGTAGTGTCAATCAGGCCATCGCCAAATATTATGCTCCCGGCATGCGTGAAGAAGCCGTTGAAGCGAGTACCAAGACTGAAGCCAAAGGCGTCACTCGCAAATCGCCCAAAGAGAAGAAGGAGAAGGGAAAAGGGAAACCGGCTCCTGTGACTGCCGAAGATGCCTCACAGAAAAAGATGATGGGCGCCATGTTCATCTGCTGGTCGCTGATCGGTTCTTTCTTTCTTGGAAATTTTATTGTGGATCTTCTTAAGACCGGTTCCGCACTGACTTATCTGTTCATGCTGTTAGTAGGTGGACCGGTCACTGCTTGGGTCACACTGGTCTACTGGAAGAAATAAGCGGTTTTCGGGCCTCTATTCGCAATCGAAGCCAGCGTAAGCCCTTCCGTAAATCCCCCTTGATTCCAGTTGGTACAAACACCTACGATTCTCTCTCACGATCAAGGAGGAATCGTATGCTGAATCGACGCACATTTCTGATGGGGACTCTTCTGCTTTCGGCAGGGAAGAACTCACGCGCGCAACAAATCACGCCTCAAATCGTGAACACGTCTTCGGTGATCCCTGATAAACTTCTAAAGGGACCGAACTACGAGCTGGCCCCACGTCTTTCTCTGACGGCCCACCATTATCAATTCCAAATCATCACAACCTGGGGCGTCCTGCCTGCGAACGGGCTCAACCAACTTCGAGTCCGTCTCTACGAGATGGAGTGTTTGAAATTGGCCATGGACGAGCGCTGGCAACCTCAATCTATTCAAGGAGCGTTCGATAGCCTAGAGAAGACCCCCGAAGGTGCGTTGATGATTCTCCGCGACCCCATTGGCACGATTATCCGCACACCTCAAGGACTCAAAAAACTGGTTGAACAACGATTCAATGAAGCCGATCGTCGAGCAGGTGGTTCCACACGAAGAGAACTCGCCGCAAAACTGGGTTGCGATCCCGAAACCTCAAATCCCCTGCTCTCTCGTATGCTGGATGAAATTTCGACACGGAGTCGCGTTGGCAAAATTGCCGCACGCATTGGAATGTCGGTTGCCGTGCCGGGTCTCGGGTTGTTGGCCCTCAACACCGATATCAAAAAGAATGTGACTGCTTATCTGCCCTCTGAGATTAATGAATCTCTCAACAAACAACTTCATAAATCGGGAGTCGCCAAAGGCATCCGCGAACAGTTTCTTTCCAACCTCTCCTTCACAACCACCGAAAAACTGTATTTCATTGAGTATCTAAAAATGTTGGACGGCGTTCCGGTAAGATTCTCCTTGATTGAAAACGCGGCAGCCGCCACGAATGAAACACAATCGCTGGCCGTTCTGGAAGAAGCCGCTCATCTTGTCACATTACATCGTCGAGACGCACTCACCGAAATTCGTTTTGTCGGCCTGACGAGCTGCAAACGTAAACAAGGGCCACAGATTGTCATCGCCTCTGTCGATTATCTTTCCCCGACGGCTGATGTCGGACGCATGGCAAAAGTCATTAAACAAAACACCCCCAATCAATCTGTTGAACTTCACGTGATGGGACAATGCTCTCCTCAGGCACAAGAGTTTCTCGCTCAATCCAACATCACCGTAAAAGACAATCTGCGCGAACCTTTTTCCGTTCCCGGCCTTAAAGAAGATCTCCCAAGCCCGAATAAGGCTGACTAACAACGTCGATACCGTTAGACTAGACACGTTATAATCTGACAACCTGTCGTATCACCTCCGGGATGTAATTGCATGACCACTCCGCTCTCTCGTCGCGAATTGATGACTCACTCTGCCGCTGCCGTTGGGGCTCTGGCGGCAGGATCGTTCTCTGCAAACCTGTTTGCTGCAGAATCTACACAAGTCACACCGGCGGGAAAACGTCCGTTCGGATACTGTTTCAATACCAGTTGCATACGCGGTCAGAAACTCGATTTGGTTACGGAAATCGAGATGGTGGCGAAAGCTGGTTACGATGGAATCGAACCTTGGATTCGTGAACTCGATCAATACGTCCAAGATGGTGGCTCGTTACGTGATTTGCGAAAACGACTTAAAGATCTCGGTCTCGGCGTCGAAAGTGCCATTGGTTTCGCCAATTGGATTGTCGATGATGATCAGAAACGAACAGAAGCGCTCGAACAATCCAAACGCGAGATGGGAATGTTAGCCGAGATTGGTGCCAAACGAATTGCCGCTCCTCCCGCAGGCGCACATCGAGGCGACAAGCTCGATTTGATGGATGTCGCCAAACGCTACCATGCCTTACTCGATGTCGGACGCGAATCTGGCATCCTACCTCAATTAGAAATCTGGGGCTCCGCTACCAATCTGTCGAGAATTGGGGAAGCGGTATTTGTTGCCACTGAAAGTGGTCATCCTGATGCCTGTTTGTTACTCGATGTTTATCACATCTTTCGAGGTGGTAGCGATTTTAACGGGCTTAACATCATCAACGGCAAAGCAATGCACGTGATGCATATCAATGACTATCCGGCAGAGCCAGAACGCGAAAAAATGGGCGACAAGGATCGTGTCTATCCAGGTGATGGAGTTGCACCGCTGGATGAAATCTTGAGTACATTAATAGAGACCGGCTACACGGGAATGCTCTCTCTGGAACTGTTCAACCCCGATTATTACAAACAGGATCCTGCAATCGTGATTCAAACGGGGATCTCAAAGATCGACAAAGCAGTGATCTCGGCGGTCGGGTAATCGCTGTTCTCACGATTCGAGACGCACATGCTGCACTTTGTGCTCGATCACCCATTCCAACCAGCGTTCGAGTTCTTCTGAAAGCTCAAGTTCTGCCGTGCTGGAACTGTCGAGTGGCGAGACCAGTTTGACGACCCCCGAATCGTACATATCCTCCGCTTCTACCAAGTCAATCCAGTACTCAGAGAGGGCCAAATCGACGGGGATATTGTCGCCATTTCTCGAACCAAAATAGGCGATTTCGTGCCGAAAACGATCCGACATGGTCCTAGAAGGCACATTGGTGGGAGAAACAGAGATGACTTTGACACTCATGGGAAGGCCGTTCTCAGAAATTCGTGGAACACGCATTATAGGCTTCTCCATCGCAGATGACCTATTCGCAACACGCAAATTCGATAAATCTTGAGCCATTTCCCAATATCTGCTACCCCTTTCGGCAGAGTCTTTACTTGTTTGAGGAGAAATGTGATGCGCGGAACTCTGCGAATGAGTCTGTTTTTTATTCTCGCAATTTCGATGGTCCATCCTTGCTGTGACGGTGCCGTCCCTCGTAGCTTACAAGGCAAATGGGTCTTGGTTGAAGTCCATCAACAGGACCAGATCGTGAAGATGACACATGAGAATTCCGGGTGTACGATCACTAAAGACGAACTCATTCTCAAAGTTGGCACCCTTGCGCAAAACTATCAACTTCATGCCGACCCCTCAACCACTCCCCCTCAAATCAATACTGCCTTAAAAACAGACAACGGACTTCAAGTCAGCCCGGGGATCTACAACATTGTCGGCAATCAATTACGAGTCTGCTTCGCCGTTCCGGGAAGCGAACGACCGCAAGGGTTCTCGGCACATGTCGGCGAACCACATTTCATGTGGATTTTCAAGCGTTACATCGAAACACCACCATTCACAAAAAACACCGCGCCAACACCGGCACAATCAGAACGCTTGCGTCTGGCCTCTGATCAACTTCAAGGCACGTGGGAAATCGTGTCGATGGAATGGGATGGTCGAGTATTTCCGGGAAAAGTGTCTGGCAAGATTGTCATTCATGGTGACAAAGCAACATCGTTTGGAGGAGAAAAGCCAGTCACGTACTCGTTAGAGATTGATCCGAATGTCAAACCGGCACAACTCAATTTGTTGATGACGGCCGACAATGAACTGCAAATCAAACAGTGTATCTACAAAATTGAAGGAGAGACGCTTGTTCTCTGCCATCATTTCAAATCGAACCAAGCACGCCCGGAATAATTTCAAACACGCGCCAGCGATGGACTCCTTCTTACTCGTCTAAAAAAACAATCCATCCAGCAAACCGGCAACTAACGATTTTCGAGATACGTGTACTGCCCGACTTCTTTGGCATAAATTGAAACCAGCTTGTCGGCATCCTCTGAAGATAAATTGCCCGCGTCCACCTGTTGATCAGCAAGATCGCGCACATGCTCGAGCGCGACAATAGTATCGTAACCAGCGAACTGCATCATCTCCCCGACATTACTTCCCTTTTTTGTTTTTACAATTCGATATCCACCATCAGGGGAGATCTCTATCTGTGCTTCATTCGGTTGCCCGAACAGATTGTGATAGCTACCCATGACTTCTTGATAAGCGCCAACCAGAAATATTGCCAGGTAATAGGGTTCACCATTAAGTTCATGCAACGGAAGCTCTTCTCGTTTTTCAGATTGATCGATGAAGTTGTCGATGATTCCGTCAGAGTCGCACGTCACATCGACCATTGTGGCAATTTCAGTCGGAGTCTCATTCAGCCGATGAATGGGCATAATCGGAAATAGTTGATCGATGGCCCAATGGTCGGGCGCCGACTTGAACAATGAGAAGTTGCACAAATACTTGGAAGCCAGTTTACGCTTGGCTTCCACAAACTCTTCCGACTCGTCTCCCGCAGCATCCGCGTACTGAACCGCTTTCGCACTAATATCCCAAAAGAGCACCTCACCTTTACCGCGATCTTCGAGAGTGATGAGTCCCAGATTAAATTGAACGTGCATACTGTCTTTATCACTCAAGGCATCGTGATAATACTCGCGATAATTATTGGCATCAATTTCATCGAGCGTTTGCTTCATTTCGCCGATCACATCGGGATCGTCATCATCCACTTCGACACCAGGATGATTATCGGCGAAGGTTTCAATTTCATCCCAAATCGAGGTAATAAAAAGGGCGTGACAGGCCGTCAACACCCGTCCCGATTCCGTGATGATGTTCGGAACCGATATTTTCTCATTTTCGCAGACTTGCCCAATCGCATAGACCACATCGTTGGCAAACTCTTGCATGGAATAATTGACCGATGATTCGACATTGGTATTGCTACCGTCATAATCGACTCCCATCCCACCACCGATATCAAGGTAGGTCACCGGAAAATCGAGTGCACGAATTTTAGAGTACACGCGTGCCGCTTCTTGAATAGCCCCTTTTACACTACGGATATCGGAGATCTGAGAACCGATATGAAAATGCATTAATGTCAAACAATCTTCCATGTTGGCTTCTTTGAGAACTCGCAAACAATCGAGAATTTCAGACGTTGTCAGACCAAATTTTGACGCCTCGCCTCCCGAAGAAACCCACTTTCCCATCCCACGCGAATACAGTTTCGCGCGCAAGCCAATCAACGGCTTCACACCACTCTCTTGAGCTTGGCGAACCACCATGCGCAGCTCGTTTAACTTTTCGATAACGATGACAACTCGCTTCCCAATACGAGTTCCTAACATGGCAAGATCGACAAACGCGGCGTCCTTGAAGCCATTGCATATCAACAACGACTCGGAAGATTGCTCTAATGACAACGCCGCATATAACTCTGATTTCGAGCCACACTCAACACCACAATGGTATTTGGCACCCTCCTGCAAAAAAGTTTCGATGACTTCACGGCGAGGATTCACCTTCATCGGAATGACGGGATAATGACGACCTGCGTAGTCAAACTCGTTGCAAGCCTGCTTATAGGCATTATGCAATCGAGTTAACTGACTGGTGAGCAACTGCGGAAATCGAAGAAGCAGCGGCGTGCAAAGATTTTTATTTTCGACCAAATCTTCAACGATGTTGGCGATGTCTGCCGATGAGGGGGAGTCTTCTTCAGTACGGACACAAAGATGTCCTTCTGCATTCAGGGCAAAATAGCCGGCCCCCCACTCATTGATCCCGTAGTCTTCGCGTTCTTCCGCGAAATTGACCTCTGTCATAAATTTTCTAACCCTGCTTGTTGAGGTCTACCGATGCGAGGGAGGACCATTCATCGACCGATAATTCCAATGCCTCTTCTGCAAGTAATTGCGGAATTCCGTTAAGGATGGGAAACGAAAAACGATGCTCCGGGTTCGCACAAACCAAAGAGTTCTCAGCCAGAATTAAGGAAGCACCGCAGCCCGGACATTTCAACAATGTCGCAACTGCATCGAAATCGAACGTCATTTCAATCCTCCCTGTCTTGAGATCACCCTAGAAACCTCGATCTGCCTGAATATCCGCGAAATCTCGTAACTTGTATCCGATGTCCGCATAATCGAGTGCACTGCACAGAGCCCTGACCGCGACCCCCATCCCATCCGGTCCGCTGAATCCTCCAAACTGGCCGCCACCTTTAAGATGCGGTTCGGTTTCGAGAAAGAATCCGGGTACACCCAGTTTCTGTACTTTTTTGGTCATTTTGGGGAGATGATCACGCAGATCACGAAAGACCAACTCATGCCCGGCGTCGCCAACATTTGCTGGAACAAAATTTTTCAGACGTTCTTCATCGACGTGACCTTCCCACTTCAAACTTTTATCGATGCGATAGTCTTTAATATGAATCCAGCCGATGTAAGGCCGCATCGCCAAATACTCTTCGTAAACCTGAACCGGGTTTTTATTCTGAGCGGCCACATTCCCACCATCAAAAATGCAAACCATGTTGGGATGATTGACCTTCTTCGCAAGAGTGGCCAGCATCGGTCCGGTATCACCAACCAGATTTGGCTCGATCTCTAAACCGTAGATCAAGCCTTCTTTCGCACACAGATCGACAATCTGACCAATTTGATCGACGGCTTGATTAATGTAAGGCCCCTGGTCTTCTCCTGCGGGATGATAAAACGAAAACCCTCGAATGAGTTTTGTTCCCAGTTGTAATGCAGATGTAATCGTCTTTTTCACTTCACCCGAGAGATATTTTTTGAAGGGAACAAAGACATTCCGCGAGGAATCCTGTTGATCGACCAGTTTCACTTTACCAACACGAGAGCCAATACTGGTCACACTCATACCGTACTCATCATGCCACTTCAGCAACCGTTTGTTTTCTGATTTATTAAGGTCGACAACATGTTTCACCTCACCTGTTCCATTCACGTCGATAAATCGTGGCGAATAGTATCGCAATCCGATCGCAGACAGTGCCGTCATCTGTTCGAGTGCGGTTTTGTGATTGGCGGCTTCATCGGCAAACGCAGAAATTAAAACGTCAGGAGTATTCATGAGAAAACCAACGGTCAAAGTGCAATTGAAAGGCAAATAAAACGGTATCCTCTACTGTCGAGGAATCAATAGCGAGGAATAAACAGCATTGTTCAGTTTTCGGAAGGCCGATGCAAGCATTCCGACTTTTCATATTCTGCCGTCAACGGTGTTTTTTCCTCTGGACGCATTTCTCAGCGTACAAAGAATGGAAATTCTGACTGTACGGTCGTAGGATAAATTAATGACTACAAATCCCTTAAAAACAATCCGTGCTGGCATGGTCGGCATGGGCATGATCTTTGACGAAACTTACCGCCCGTTCTTTGAAACCGCGCGTGCGGAAGGACTTTACGATCGCAAGTTTGGCGATGTCAGTGTCGAGCTTTCCGCCGTCGCGACACGAACAGGAAAACGGGCCGAAGCGTATCGGAATCGTGCAGGAGACGCCATTCACTCGTTTGAAAGTTTTTCGGGAGAAGATTCAGTCGATCAAATGCTGGCAGCCAATCTCGACTTTGCCTGTGTCGCGACTCCCGACAATCGACACTTTGAAGCGTCAAAAAAAGTTCTCGAAGCGGGAACAAATTTGCTCGTAGAGAAACCCTCCGTTCTCAGATTGCAAGAACTCGATGAGCTGCAACGAATCGCCGAGGAAAAAAACGTACTGGCCAAGGTGGTCTATCATAAGCTGCTTGACCCCGATCACAAAAAAATGCGGACACTCGTGGCCGATGGAGTCCTCCAGCATGTCAACACGGGCTATTGCTCGTTACTCGAACCAAAGTCGATCTCGGGTGGTCAATTCGCAGAGTGGATCCGTGGTCGTAATCCGGGAACCTATGTTGCCGTCCATTATATCAAGCTGATCGATTTTTCATTCGGTGGAAAATTGAAAACCATCACCGCATCAGGCCAACGAGGTCTCGTAGGACCAGCCGATGGAAACACATGGGACAGTAACCAGATGAAAATGGTCTACGAATATGACGATGGTCGAGAAGCGGCCTTCGATATTCACACATCCTGGGTCACTCCCGACAACTTTCCCGGCTACGTCGAACAGGAAGTTCAGTTTCGTTTTGATAATGGACTCTGGAACGGTCACTCTCGCAAGCGAGGCGTCGAGGCAACCGTTGAAGATTTAACACCCTTCAAAATGAAGAACTCGATCAACAACCACTACAATGGAGAGTTTCTCGAACCGTGGGGACAACGATCCCAGCGAGGATACGGAATTGAAGTGATCGAACGCTACGCGCGGGAAGTCGCTTACCTCGAACATGGTGGACCGAAAGAAGAACGCCCAATACGTTTAGGCGAACTCCGATCCTTATCGTACAATGACGTGTCAGCAGATCGTCAGACAGTGGCCGCAGTCCAAGCATTAGAGGCCATCCTGGAAAAAGCCGCTGCCGGTGAACCCGACTGCACAGTTCGAGTGAATTGCCAACATGGAGGTTTGGTGCTTTATCGTCCAGGCTCATCTGAGTACGAAATCCTGTATGAAGGAACCGTTTAGGCAATTGAATTTCATCACTTTCCCCATAAAGTCCCACCCGCGTCTCATTTATTCCTACCCACCTGAGAGCAACTCATGACGACTCCCATTCAATTCCAGGGCGAAGACCGATCCAATCAGATTCGAGCCGACCTTTCAAAAGTCGAACCCATTTCCTTACGAACATTTACCCCTTCGCAGGCCGTTTTTGCCAAGTCTGCTGGCCCCTTTCATTGGACGCCCGAAGGACGACGGCTCTATGACTTCTCCTCTGGGGTTCTGGTCGCCAATCTCGGACATAACCCCAAACGCTGGACCAAGAATTTCACACAATATCTGGGATGGAAACCCGAACATCTCGCAGGCGAACCGCAAGAGGGGGAATATTTTGAAGCCGTCACTATGACCGCCTACAACGGCATCACAGAAATTGAAAACAAAGCTTCGCAACGCCTGCTGAAAAACGTGCAAGCCTGTCCGGGTGGAGAAAAGTTCGATACTGTAATGTGGGCCGCTTCGGGATCAGAAGCCGTCATTAAATCACTTTGGGCCTGTCTGCATCGCGATCATGACCGTGAAATCATCCTTGCGACTCGTTTCGGGTTTCATGGAAAGAAAGGACTTGCCGGAGCGGTCACTGGCTCCGAATCTGATCCTTCTCGTGATCCGCGTGTGAAGTTCATCGACTTCCCTCGCGATGAATATGACGACTGCTCACTCTATGGCCAAGAAATTGACCTGACTCCCTATCAAGACGAGCTGGAAGCTCTCTGGAACGAACACGGCCAGAACATTACCTGCCTGATCACCGAACCTTACCTCGGAGGAGGAGGTAGCTTTCATCCTCCGGCCGCCTATTTGCAGATGCTGCAACAATTTTGCAACGAACATGACATCCTCTTTATTCTCGATGAAGTCCAGGCAAATTTCGGACGCACCGGACGGATGTATGCCTTCGAAGCCTACGGGCTTTCTCCCGATTTTGTCGTTTTAGGAAAGGGACTCGGTAATGGTGTTCCCGTCGCGGCTGTTGTTGGACGCGGTGAGGTCATCAACCATATGGGATACGGGGCCACTTCCGACACTTGGTCTGCAAACCCTCTTTCATGTGCGGCAGTGTTGGCAACTTTGGACGAATTTGAACAAACCGATGTGCTCGAACATACTCGTTCACTCACTCCACTGTTTCTGGAAAAATTGAACGATCTGAAATCAACTGGAGCCATCGCAAAAGTCCGCGGCGAAGGAATGGTGTTCGGCATTGAATGCGCACCGATGGAAAACTTATCGGCTCCTGAAGTTGCCAATGCGATTGTCGAAGCCTGCTACCTTGGTGAAGCGGAAGGTGATGGAATTCATTTGCTCGGTGCTCTCGCTGGCAAAGTCCTCCGAGTCAGTCCTCCGCTGACAATCACCAAAGAGCAAGCTGAAGAGTCTCTGGAACTCTTGAAGCGACTGGTCGGAAAAGTGGCTGTAAAAACAGCGGCCACATTATAAGTTGACCATTTTATCCATCGACAAAAAAAACCGGCATCCACTGTTTCCAATGAATGCCGGCGCTAATCAGTTCCGATCTCTTCGCCTCACGCGAACGAAACAACTTAAATCATCTGACCAAAATGAAGGTCTGTTTCACGAGAACAGTTCTTCAGGCCGTATTGATGATTCGATTTGTGACGTTTGAATATCTGCGACAGAGACTTGATCGGAATTACAAAATCCAGAGAAGATCAGGAGACTCAGGATCGACTCGATCCAGAAATAGTATCGTCGTCAATCGATGGCAATCTTCACTCGTGCGATCAAGACGAGTAACTTTCCGTTTACACCCACTAATACTATTGAGAAAAAAAGTCCGATTATGACGATGGGCTCAAGGTAATTTCCCTAAGGCATCTCGAACTCAAGGTCATCGGGGCGCACCGTCAGCACAGGGCAAGAGGCCTTGCGAACAACTTTTTCGGCGACCGATCCCAGTAATACATGTGCTAATCCAGATCGCCCGTGAGTCCCGATGATAATCATGTCATATTCGCCTTCCCGAGCGCAACGCAAGATCTCAACAAACGGCGGGCCGTTTCGCAATTCAGTGTGGATTGTCAGTTCCGTGGGGTAGTTTTCTTTCAACCGTTGCAAAGAATTCTCGGAGCTTTCCTGTAACTCCTGCAGATAATTCCCGGGGGCCGGAAATGAGACACCCGGTTCGGGGAAAAGTGCCACTGCATCCTGCAAAACATACAACAGCGTAATTTCTGCATCAAACTGGCACGCCAATTCAACTGCGTAATTCGCAGCATACTGAGAAAATTCGCTGAAATCTGTCGGCACTAAGATTTTCTTGATGCTGAGTGTCACTCGACCTCTCCTACTACTAGATGTTTGATGCAATTGAAACACAAAGGGCTTACCTTCATCATAACGTACTTCCTCCGTTGATCGATCATTAATAATTCCACGATTTTTCCATTCTGCGGGATCTTGATTTCAATGTCTCATTCCCGATTTATGATTTTGGCGACGCTGTTTCAAGGAGGATTACTTCTCAGCGGCATCGTCATTGCCCACTGGCTCGAAATCTCTTTGAACATTAGTTGGTCCACTTCCGCCATGATTCGAGGAGTGTTGGCCACGTTACCAATGCTTGTGTTTCTTTGGTGGGTGCTGCTCACCACCTGGAAACCATTACGCGATCTCCGCGAAATTCTTATCGAACAGCTCGGCCCCTTGCTCGCTCAGTGCTCTTTGGTCGACTTGATCTACCTATCAATCCTTGCAGGAGTGAGTGAGGAAATCTTGTTTCGAGGAGCCATCCAAAACGGTTTCTTGGGATTTGGACTCTGCACGTCAGTTCTCCTGACAAATCTCATTTTTGGGATATGCCATGCCGCGAGTTTCACCTATTTCCTCTACGCGCTGGCTGCCGGATTCTATCTCACTGCCGTGGCTGGAATTTCACCACAAAATCTCCTACCAGCCATTCTGACTCATGCTTTGTATGACTTTGTCGCCTTGCGAGTCGTACAAAAACGTGCAATTTCTTTCGAAATGAACCGCGACGAAGAAGAAGGCCAACAATCTCATAGGGAAAGCCCCGACCTTGACCAACCTTCCGATGGTGATTTCTCTGAGATTATTTAACTTTAGATAATCTAGGAAGTTTGCCGTAACTGAATAACTGAACTCGACTGCACAATTGGCATTGCAAACAAAGGCCTCTTGCCCCGATTCTGCTAGCTGTTTTTTCGAGAATTACCTACGATCTGTCCCCTCATCGGGAAGTTGTCTGCCGATGAACATCAATGAGAATATAATCTGTGATTGATCATGGATGATCGCACAGCCGGTCTTCGTCTTTCAGGCGGAGCTGATTAAATCCGGGTTGCTGTATGGCCAAGGATGATACCCAACAATCAGGCGGTAATTTCCACAGTGATTTTTTGCAATCACTGACCCGCATGACGGTGCGCTGGCCCAAACTCAGCTTGCTGATCATGTTGATATTATCGGCAGCCTCCGTGACCATCACCGTTCTATGGATGGGATTCAAAACAGAACGAGCCGATCTGATCGATCCCAGTGCTCCGTTTCAGCAACGCTGGAAACAGTATGCAGAAACATTCGGAGATACTTCAGAGATCATCGTTGTCGTCGAAGCCGACGACCCTCAAACGATCAAAGATACCCTCGATGATCTCGGCAACCGCATCGAGAAAGAGCCGGAACACTTTCGCAATGTGCTCTACAAAATCGAGCCGGGAGATTTGCGCAGCAAAGGATTGCAATATCTCTCTCCTGCTCAACTTGAAAAAGGCCTCGATCAGGTCGATAAATATTTGCCCATCATTCGTGGACGTTGGGATCGTATTCGTCTGGACGAAATGGTTCGACGGCTCGCACAACAGGTTCAAGTGACCGTCGAACGAGACGGAAATCCCGAGCAACTCTTCGCACACGCGGAACAACTTAGCTCTTCCCTCTCTCGATATGTTCGCGACGGCAATGACTTTGGTAACCCCTGGCCCGACATTGTTCCCGTCGATCCCCGAATGCGCGAGAGTGCGCGCGAAGTTATTTATCTAATGAACGACTCGGGGAACATGGGGTTCCTCAAACTGTATGTGGTGCAGCAAGAGAAGGACTTCAGCGGTGCCACTGCGGGAATCAACCGCATTCGAGAGATCACAGGAATCGTTCAGGCCGATCACCCCGACGCATCGTTTGGCATGACCGGAATCCCGATTCTCGAAAATGATGAAATGCGCGAGTCGCAAAGCGATATGTGGGTGGCATCCCTGATTTCTGTGGTGGGAGTAAGCCTCGTTCTGTTACTCGGATTTCGCGGTTTCCGTCACCCGGCACTGGCCATGGTCATGCTGGCAATCGCAATGGCCTGGGCATTTGGTTACACAACTCTCGCCATCGGTCACCTGAATATTCTCTCTGTCTCGTTCGCCGCCATTTTGATCGGGCTCGGAATCGACTTTGCCATTCATTACCTCGCACGCTATCTGCAACTGCGCCACGAAGACGAAATGTTACGCCCGGCGTTGATGGAAACATCGGGCAGTGTGGGAGTAGGAATCGTGACTGCCGCCGTCACGACGGCATTGGCATTTTTCTGTGCCAGCTTCACCCAGTTTTTGGGTGTCGCAGAGTTGGGAATCATCGCCGGAGGCGGAATTCTGTTGTGTGCGTTGGCGACATTTCTGGTATTGCCGGCGTTAATTACATTGGCCGATCAAAATGTGGAACCGCAAAAATTACCCACACCGTTTCAGGGTGTCTATCTGAAGGCCATGATTTCACGAGCTCCCAAAACCGTCTTGGTAATCTCGATCCTCTGTGTGCTTGGCATTGCAGTCTTTATGGTTCGACTCGAAGAGGGTCGTCCAAAACCGGCCATCAAATACGATTCCAATCTCCTGAATCTGCAAGCGGAAGGACTGGAATCTGTCGCGTTGCAAAAACGTATCTTTCAGGACGCCCAGCATTCACTGCTCTATGCCGTCTCGGTGGCCGACAGCCCCGAACAGACGCGCGAACTCAAACGAAAATTTGAAGCCTTGCCGACCGTTCACCATGTCGAAGAACTGGGCAGTCGCATTCCTGGATTCCAGTCCGAACAAACCAAACTATTGGTACAGGCTTTTCAGGCACAGTTACAAAATCTTCCCGCACGCCCTCCCGAAATCTTGATTCCCAATCCCACAACATTTGGCCGGGAAGTCGACAGACTCTTGTCTTCCTTGAGGGCAGAATTTCACCCGTCTGCGGTGGAAGCCTATCGTCGGCTGGACGACTTTCTGGACCGTTTTTCGGCTCTTAACGGCATGAGCCAACAACAGTTCCTCAGGGCGTATCAATATCGATTTCAGGCCTCGCTATTAGGACAATTTCAAGCCTTATATGCCGCATCAAATTCAGACCCCGTACGTTTGGCCGATCTACCCACCGAACTCACAAGTCGGTTTGTTTCTCCTGAGGGGAAATGGTTATTACAGATTTACCCACGCAACCAGATTTGGGATGTGGAGCCGCTGGAAGAATTTGTCGATTCGGTCCGCTCTATCGATCCTGATGCCACCGGAACTCCGCTCCAAAACTACGAAGCTTCTCGTCAAATCAAACAAAGTTATCAGCAAGCCGCCATCTACGCTTTGGCCGTCATTGCGATTGTCCTGTTACTCGATTTTCTCGACACCCGATTCAAAGTGATCGGCATTATTCCCCCATTGGTTGCCGTTTCTATTCTCGCCATTGTGCTCCATCAAAAACAAATCGACCTCAATCCGGTCTGGTACGTCATCACTGCATTGGGGATGATCATCGGCATCGCCGGCTATCTCGACTTCCGAAATAGTCGAGACGCACTTCTCGCTCTAGTTCCTCCCATCTGTGGAGCATTGATCATGTTCGGACTGATGGGTTTGTTGGGCATCGACCTGAATCCCGCCAACCTGATTGTACTTCCTCTCGTGCTGGGGATTGGTGTTGATGATGGCGTTCACGTCATTCATGACTTCCGCGAACAGCGAGGCAATTACCAGACCTCCTCCTCCACCATCAATGCCATTGTGTTGACCTCACTGACATCCATGATTGGATTCGGCAGCATGATGGTCGCTTCTCATCGCGGACTTTATAGCGTCGGCATGGTGCTCGTCATCGGTGTCGGAAGCTGCCTGCTTGTGTCTTTGGTCATGCTCCCGGCATTGCTTACAATACTCTCGAACAGCGAAGCAAACTCAATCCGCTCCCGCTCATCAAAGTCGCAGAAGACACGCCAAGAAGTCGCCAAAGTGGCGTGAATCAGCAAATCCAACCACCGCCGAGAACTCGGTCACCCTCATATAACACGACCGCTTGTCCCGGTGCCACGCCATGTTGTGGTGCATCGAACTGCACATGGAAGCGATCTTCAGACAGCACCCTCACCGTGGCTTCCGCCGGTGTTTGACGATAGCGAATCTGTGCTAAACAACGAAACTCGGTCGGCACATCGGGAATTAACCAGTTTGTTCGGTCTGCTTCCAATGCATCGCGGCCCAACTCTTCATGCGTTCCAATGACGACCTGACGAGATTCAGGACGCACTTCGACCACATAGCGGGGAGTCCCAAAGGCGACCCCCAATCCCTTCCGCTGACCAATGGTGAAGCGTTCGTAACCTTCATGCTGACCGACCACATTCCCGAATGTATCGACCAATTCCCCCGCTGTCTCAGATGTCCCCCGATATCGCTCCAAGAAGCCAGCGTAGTCGTTATCGGGGACGAAGCAGATTTCCTGGCTATCGGGTTTATCCGCCGTACGAAGTCCTGCATCGCGTGCCAAATCGCGGATTTCTGTCTTGGGCTTATCACCCACGGGAAAGCGAATATGTTGCAGCAGATCGCGTTGGATACCAAACAGAACGTACGACTGATCCTTCGTTGGATCGATCCCGCGCAACAAGGCAGGCTGATCTTCTCCTTCGACCGGTTCCAGCCGCGCATAATGTCCTGATGCAATAAAATCGGCACCGACCTGTTGTGCGAATCCCCACAGCTTTCCAAATTTCAACCAGTTATTACACATGACACACGGGTTGGGTGTTCGACCGGCGAGATATTCGTCCGCGAAGTAATCCTTGATCCGACCGAACGCATCTTTGAAATTCAGAGCATGAAATGGAATGTCGAGCAGATCGGACACACGCCGGGCATCAGCCGCATCGGACGCCGAGCAACACCCCTGCTTGTGAGACGGCGTAGTGACGATGGGCAGAATATCTCCCGAGTCAGTCGCACAGACTTCTTCTTCGGTCGCTCCCGAGCGCATGAATAGACCGATGACCTCACAGTCCTGTTGCTGTAAGAACAGGGCCGCTGCGGAACTATCGACTCCTCCACTCATGGCCAGTACAACACGCTGAGACATCGGAATTGACCTGTCGTTCACTCGAATTTGAAGCTGCCAGTGTTTAGTTTAGACCTCGCCCGCATGGTCAACAAGTCAGAGAGACACCAAACCCCGCGAACTCGTTCGTTCATTTTTGGCTGACGGTCGTCGACTCCAGCATTCCCAGGTCGAGTAATGACTGTACCAATTGCTTCGCAAGTGGTCCGGCAGCACCTCCACCGCCACCACCATGCTCGACCACGACGGCAAACGCATACTTAGGGTTATCCGCGGGAACATATCCGGCAAACCAGGCGTGGTCCTGCTTTCCGCCACCCACTTCAGCCGTTCCCGTCTTTCCGGCGATTCGCACATTTGGCAATCGCACCGTTTTGTAACCGGTCCCACGATGCCAATTCACGACACGATCCATTCCCTCACGAATTCGCTGCAATGTCGTTTCATCCAGACCCGGAATGGGCTGCATGGAGGAAATCGCATGCGGAGAAGTGCCTGTTGTCGTCACAGAACCCGTTCGTTGCACTAAACGAGGAGTAAAGCCGTAACCATTGTTGGCAATGATCGACATCCAACGGGCAATTTGTAACGGCGTCGTCGTTAATCGAGATTGCCCGATAGCGAGCCCCAGGGTTTCCGATTGTTGCCAACGGTCGCGACTTCCGGGTGCCAAGTATCCGGGACGAGGCAAATTGCCGCCCGCTTCACCGGGAAGATCGATTCCCGTTGGTCGTCCAAAGCCGAGTTTGTCGGCCCAATAGATCATTTCATCTGGCCCTATACTCAATCCCGCCTGATAAAAATAAACATTGCACGACTGGGCAATCGCTTCGCGCAAACTGATCTCTCCGTGACCGATGCCGTAATGACGATACACGTAACACCGGTATCGTTCAGGACTATGTAAATACCCCTGACATGCGTACAGCTCATCCGGGTCAACCTTTCCACTTTGTAATAACGAGACCGATGTAACGGTTTTGAAAACCGAACCGGGAGCGATAGCCATGTTGGTCGCCCGCGAAAAGAATGGACGACGGGGATCGTCCATCATGTTTTGCCAAAGTTGAGCGTCGAATTCCGAGAAGACCTGTAAATCGTGACGTGGTCCGTTGGCGCACGAAACAACTTCCCCCGTCCGTACGTCAATCACGACAATACTCGCTCCTGCTTCAACAACGGTCGAGGGATCGACCTGCAACTTCCTGTCGATGATTTCTTCTGTCCGATGCTGTAATTCTGAGTCGATTGTCAAAATCACATCCTGTCCCGGTCGTGGTTTTCGAATCACCTCTGAACTCAGAATTTCTCCCTGCCGATTGCGGACAGTTTTTCGCTCTCCGCGTAATCCCCTCAGTATTCGATCATAAGAACGCTCGACTCCCGTCATGCCACGGCGATCCTGATGCTGATAATCCAGTGGATTCACTCCCTTGGAAGAGAGGCGATTCCCATCCGCATTTTGATCCATCGCGGCACGGTGCCCGACGACATGAGAGGCGAGTGAGCCATGCGGATACATCCGGCGTGTGCCGTACGTCACATGTAATCCGGGATAAAGTTCCGGGTGGGCTTCGATTTCAGCCACCGCTTCAAACGGGATGCTTTCGATCAGCAAGTGGTAATCGAGTTCTTCGCGGATGATGAGTGGTTCTTTGCTTCCACGTAAAGGTGGGGTCGTTAATTCATGCCGAACTTTTCCCGCCAATCTCTCCCACCATTCGCCTTCCATCGCCTCTTTAGGCAGAGACTCTTGTTCTGACTTCTGATCGATACGTTTTTGTTGGACGAGCCGAACAATGTTTTCGACACGCCTCTGAATTTGTCCTCGCTGTTGGAACAGTTCTTCTGGCGATTGGCCTGTGAGTTGTGACAAACGCTCCCACAATTTTTGGCGACTCTCCAGGACTGCTTGCTCAGCCTGCTGAATCTTTCCGGGGAGTCTTCGGTCGCCTCTTGAAAGCCGCTCAAAAGCCTGACTCCTCAACCATGCTGCATCGGCTGGCGTTTCCAGCCAACGATAATGGACCTCTAAATTGAAGTATTCTTCATCATGAGCCAAAACTTGACCATCAGAAGAAATGATTCGACCATCGGCTGCCGGGATCGATTCAATCATCTCGTAAGTTTCCGAATACCTCGCGAGAAACTGGTCTCGAACTTCGGCCTGCAACCAATAGACACGCCCCGCAACAGCCAACAGAGGAACAACCATCGCCAAGAGTAAAATCCCCAGACGCAGAGACGGATTCTGATCGGTTTGCCACGATCCGGCGGACCATGACTCCGGCTTGAGTTGGGGTTCAAAGGGATGTTGAGGTTGATTGAGCATGAGCTAGCGTGATAGAAAAAATGAACTGGTCTCGAAATCCGTACGAGTCGAAAACGATCGCGGCAAGACCAAACGACGAGACGCCATGACCAGCAGACCAATGAACAACCCGGCCATTGCCGTCACGACAGTTTCTCGGAAAGTAATCGCAACAATGCTGACAGGACTGACTCTCATCCCGGCTTGATACCAATCTACGACATGCAACGAAGCCAGCGCGATCACCATGAGGGGGACTCCCCCTAAGAGCCACGAGCGATGTGTCCGATGCGCTGGCAATTTCATCAAACTCATCACCCAAACGATCACCATTAAAATCCCCGACGAGACTCCTACCGGCATACCGAGACTCAAGTCTCGTAATAAACCCAGAACTCCCGCTTGTAGAATTGCTTTGGGAGAATCACTGCGAACCGCCACGACTGACCACAACAGAACAACAAGTTCGACAGAACTTCCCTGCCACGCAAGTTGACCGGCGCAAGTCATTTCGACCGCGACAGCCAGGTATGCAGCAGGAATAAATAACCACCAAAGCATTTCGTTTACAGTTCCTTATTCATTTTCTGTCACTTGCCTCTTAACATTTAGTTCGCAAGTGGAGCCTTCGGCGTGAAGGAGTGTTTGAGTATCTGCACGCTATTCAGTTCATTGAGATCAAAACCAGGTCGGACCCACACTGTCCATTCGTGAGAGTTTGGCTGTAAATCTACTTTCTCGATGCGGCCATAATACATGGGTGCAGAGGAAGAGGTCGTCGGGTCAGCCGTGTACACGTCGTCTCCCACTCGCACCGATTCTGCTTTGCCGATGTATCGAAGCTTGCAGAGTTCTTCACCTGTCCCTTCGAGAACTCCTTCCGGTCCGTACGCCAATCCCTCATTGAGTTTTCGCAGAATGCGGGCACGCCCCCGATATTCGGGATCGATCACCAATCGAACTCGACTGACTTGCTGCCCCACATCCATCAAAGAACCAACGATACATTGACCGGCAAACACCGGTAGGTTTCCTGTCAGCCCAGACACTTCTCCGTGATCGATCACTAGAGAGTCATCGTGATTCGCTGGCAGCAGAACCAATTGATCGATTTGTGATGCTGTTTTCTGTGAGGACTCGATCAGCAATTGCCGATGCAGAAATTTCCGTTGAGAGCCAGACAGAACTTCCGCGCGAATAACTTCTGTTTGAGCCCACGACTGGCTCTTCAACATATTGAAGGGCGAAAGCTTCGCATCCTGACGATCACTTTTTTTATTCAGTGCCGAGACCAGTTGCAACTCTTTTTGACGCAGGAGAAGTTGGTAATTATCTCGTTGATGTTGAAGTTTTTGTTGCAATTGTGCCACTGCCAGTTGATCGGTCGTACTCAATTGATGGTATTGATTGATCGCCCATTGTTTCGCCAACTGAACGGGCTGAATTGCATCCAGCAACATTGCCCGCGCGGACGATTGCCACGATGCTGGAATCATCGAGATTAACCAGCACGCAAACAGAAACACTGGAAGTAGCCCGGCGGTTGACGGTTTGGAACGAGTTGATCGTGTTGGAGCAGACATCCTGTCGTTTCCTGTTGAATCCGAAAACTTTTCACGCGGCGGCGTAACCATCGTCCAAGCTGTCTCGCCATTGGTCGAGATGCTCGACACAAATCATGGCCCCCTGAACCATCGTCGTCATCGGATCAGATGCCAGGCGGACTGGAACACCCAGTTGTTCTTGAAACAGCAAATCGATCCCTCGCAACATCGCCCCGCCCCCTGACAATACGATTCCCGTTTCCGCGAGATCCGAGACCAATTCAGGAGGACAACCTTCTATCGCCTGTTTGATTTTACTCAGAATTTGATTCAATGGTCCGCGAACCGCTTCGCGGATTTCTTCGCTTGTTAAAACCGTTTTTCGAGGAATACCGCTCACGATATCCAACCCACTCACATCGCGAGATAATTCTTGTTCGAGAGGAAAAGCGGCACCAATTTCAATCTTCAATCGCTCTGCCGTCGGAATACCGACCCGTAGCGAAAATCGTTCTCGCAAATAATCGACAATTGCTTGATCGAACTCATCACCGGCCATTCGTAGCGACTGAGACGAAATCGTTTCCGCCATCGAAAACACACCGATTTCTGTCGTACCACCCCCAATATCACAGACCATGCTGGCGAGCGGTTCTGAAATGGGTAATCCGGCTCCGATGGCGGCGGCTTTCGCTTTTCCAATCAGGAAGACTTTCCCACCCCCCGCTCGTTCGACCGAGTTGAACACCGCACGCCGCTCGACCATCGTGATGCCGCCCGTCACAGGTATCAACACGCGCGGACGAGTCCTCCAACCGGTCGCAGAGACCTTGCGAAGGAAATATCGCAACATCGCTTCACAAAGTTCGTAGTCGGTAATCACACCTCGACTGAGAGGCCGGACAGTTCGAATGGATTCAGGAGCACGCCCAATCATCTGACGTGCCAACTTACCAACAGCGGCCCCTTTACCGAGGATCTTGCGATTGTCTTTCTGTAACGCCAACACGGAAGGTTCGTTCAACACGACCCCCTCACCACGCATGGATATCAGCGTGTTCGTCGTACCGAGATCGAGGGCGATCTGCGGAGTCATCCAGTTGCGAAGATGGTGGAGCATCCTTGCTCGTGTGCCCTACAGAAAATGTTAGATAAACTTCAGGCTCGCCGCGCACAAAAAAAGCCCCGAACCTGAATCAGGAACGGGACTTATAGATGACTCTTCTAAATGTCGCAAGAGGCACTTGCAACCTCTGTTAACTCTCTCATCAGGCAGAGTTTTCTCCCTCTCAAATTGAATATCTGCGCAATCTGGGAGATCTACGGGGCGAGCTGACCGCCGTATTCTTGAATCTCCAGAAACAGAAAGATAATTCCGACAATGATCGCTCCGACTGAGAGAAGCAACAAACCGTCGTAAATTCCAGGGCTATCAGAGCTGCGTGGTGACATGATCGTCCTTTGAAATAGTTCCGTTTTTAGCTTTTTCAACCACCGTACCGACGGCACGGTTAGGTGTGACAGTAACCAAGCGGATCGAACCGAGATACATCGGTCGTCCCTGATTGAGGCCGGCTGGGCGAAAGACATACAACTCGTGTCCCGCGACCAATCCGTCTCGTTCGCCGAGTGAAATTTCAACCAGTCGTTCGGTTCCGCGGTCGTTGGCATCTTTGGCTTGAACGACAATCCCCTTCACCAATGGTGCAGGAGCTTGTGCTCGGGCATACTCTTTGGGGTCTTGTGACCAACCATTCGCACGAGCCATGAGCTTGTAAGTCGCCACTTCTTCGAGAGCAGCAACATGTTTGCGTTCCATCGCTTCCATCTCTTTACTCATGGAAAAGATTTCATCTTTGGCATCACGCAAAGCAATCACTAAATCTTCCAGTGTTTTGTTTTGTTGACGATTCACTTCGCGCTGACGGTAAGCTTCTTCACGACGAGCTTCCGCTTCTTCTTTCGACAGGCCCGATTCCGCTTCGAAGACTTTCTCGATGGTCTTCAGTTGGTCGTAATCGCGTTGCAAGCCGTCCAATTCATTCTTGGCGTTATTAAAGTCGGCTTGGGCCGTTTGAAACTTGTCTCGCAGGTCGGTGGCCTGATTCTCCAGAGCCGAGCGTTCTGTCTGCCACAAGGTCGCCTGCTCAGAGGCTTGTTGATTGGCGGTATTCACTTGCTCCTGCAAGGTATCCGCCTTTGATTTCCAGTTCACTTGAGCTGTATAGACAGCACCGGCGAACGCCATGAAAACAAAGCTGAACAGTACCTGAAAAACAATGAGCAACTTGCCGAAAAAACTCATAACTCTATCCCTTCGCGGTGGCGAGGAAACGGTAATTGATTATGCAAACAGCCATCACTGGCCAATTGTCGTTATTCTGATCGATCCTGAAGTTGTCGGGCTCGACGTTCCAATTGTGCGATACTGGCTTCCAGCAGGACCAGAATGTCTCCCAGTTCCTGTTTCTGTTCAGCCAACCGATCATGGTCGATCCGAACTAAAGCCAATTGATCGCGAAGCCGCAACACATCTTCGCGGCGTTTCTTCAACAGTTCTCCTTGAGCCGTCATCGCTTGTAACTTTTCAGCGACACTATCAGCTTCTTGAGTTGTACTGTTATTGATGGTTTGAGTGATTTGATTGTTGATGCTTTTGAGCTCAGCAGCAAACTCGGCAGCTCGGGCATCCATCGCAGCAACGTCTTTTTCCTGATAACTTTTCAAGGCTTGAATGTTGGCTTGCTCGGCGGCAATTTTTTGATCGAGTTCCTGCTCTTTGGCCGTCAGAACCTGACTCTCTTTGTTCAATGCCGCAACAACAACATCCGCTAGCGATTCAGATCCCGACTTCACACTTTCTCCTGTGGGACGGTATGCAGCCGAGTAAGTTGTTGTTTCACCAGCACTCGCCTCAAACGTAAATTCGGTCAGATCTTGCGTACGTCCCCACCAGTTAGGTCCGCCCAACGAGATCGCACCTGCCAATGCCATAAATGACAACGAACAGGAAGTCACGAAGACTATGAGAATTTTGACCGCTGTATTCATAATGATTTCAACGTCTGAAAAATGTAATCGTATCCCAAGGGCCAACTGAACCGAGATCTTCCATGCGGCAGTCGAATACTACTCTAATCTACTATACGGGCCGTGAAATCGCTTCGTCAATCAGAAAAGAAAGCTCCTCTCGATCTGTTCTCGGATTCTTCTCCCCTCAACCTGAGCCGAAATCTCCCTTACGGCATAACCGCTACAACCCGACATTACCTCCCGGATTTCAGTTCCGAAATGACCGGAAACTTTTCAGTCATGCGATCAAATACAGAAAAACCTGCCTCCAACTCATCAAGAACATCACGTTCCGGGTGTGTTAAAACGCGCAAACCCAGAAATTAACAGCGATTCCGGCGATTCAAACTGTTACGCTGTGGTCTGGAATGTTCACACCTCGGACTCCCGAGGAATTCCCCTTCAACTGTTTCACGGATCATTTTTTAATGGGTTGGAAGTCCATGTCAGTTACAATAAATGTTGTAATTGCGATCATTTCAACAAACTTCAGACCAAAACAGACCTTTCACACACGAGGGCCATCGTGTCAATGACTCAAGAACCGACCGAAACTCCCGATATCTCCAACTATTTGTCGTCAGAGGAGCAAAATCGAAAACTTATCTTTACGCTCCACCGAGAACTCGTAAATGCAGAATGGAACAATATCTCTCACGTCGGAAATCAAATGCTGGAAGAGGTGGAAGAACGAAACAAACCTCAGGTGATGATTGACCTTTCACAACTTGAGCACATGGGTTCCTCGATGGTTGCCCTGCTCGTGAGAATCTGGAAGAGAGCAGAAGCCAAGGGAGGAGCCGTCTCTTTTCTCTCAACCAATGAAGGAATCAATCAGGTTCTCGAACTGGCGGGACTCGCCAAAGTCTGGACCATTTGTGACAACCAGGAAGAAGCTCTCGATCAACTGGGCGGTACTACAGAACAAACGGGAAGAAACCTCGCCCCATTTTTGGTATTCACTTCTCTGATCTGCGCGGCAATCGCCGGTGCGATGTTGGCCATGAAATTAACCGGGCAACATCTGATTGACGTACAGATTGAACCACAATTACAAATCGCCGCTGGTGCTGTTGGAGGAATCCTCGGAATCTGGGCGTTCTGTACTTCTCATCGAGTCAGTAAATTCCTGGGATTGATTTCTGCCGTAGCTTGTATCGGCTTGGCTGCATACTCCATCTACTCGATGGTCGCTTAAAATCATCTGTCACTTCAATCGAGTTTTTTTAATCTAAATCCATTGGCGAACGACTCATGAGCGAAACGACACATTCTTCACAACATGCACTGCGAGATGAAATACAAGCACTTTCCGATGTGGTGGCACCGCGAGAGCTGATCGACTTATTGCTTGAAAGAGCTTTCCAAAACCGTGCCACCGATATTCATCTCGACCCTCTCCCAGAAGGTCTACGGATTCGCCTGCGAATCGACGGACTACTGCATGATGTGGTGACGCTTCCACAAGAGATGAAAAACCAAGTCATTTCCCGGCTGAAATTGATCGCCGAGATGAATATTACCGAACATCGATATGCACAGGATGGTCGTATCTCGGTCACAATTCTGGGTAACAATCGCGACATTCGAGTGGGTGGTGGCCCGACAATTTACGGCGAACGTCTCGTTCTGCGATTGATGCCCGATCAAAAGTCCTTCAGTAAACTTTCCGAACTCGGTTTCAGTGATCCACAACTGCAAATTATTCATTCTGCACTCGAATATCCTTATGGCATGATTTTGAGTGTCGGGCCTGTTGGGTCTGGAAAAACGACCACTCTTTACAGTTGCTTGGAACGACTCAATCTTCCCGAAAAAAGTATCGCGACCATCGAAGACCCCGTGGAACGAAAAATGAAAGGGATCAACCAGGTCCAGGTGGAACCCCACATCGACTTCGGATTCGTCCAGGCACTCAAAGGGCTTTTGCGTCAAGACCCGAATGTGATTATGGTCGGCGAAATCCGGGATCCTGAAACCGCTCAAATTGCCGCGCGTGCCTCGCTCACCGGAATTCTGACTCTCAGCACATTGCATGCGAATGACTCATCTTCAGTCATTGGTATTTTTCGCGAGTTCAATATTAAACCGCTCTTTGTCGCCGACAGTATTCGCTGCATCATCGCGCAACGGCTCATTCGCAAAATTTGCGAACACTGCCAAGAGAACTTCGAGCCCGATGAAGTCATGTTGGCCGAACTGGGACTCGAATCGACTTCTCAACTCGACCATCCTCTGGTTCGAGGAAAAGGCTGCGGAAAATGCTTCGGCACGGGCTATTTTGGCAGAACCGGAATCTTCGAGGTAATGATGAACACTCCCAAAATTCGTTCTGCCATTCTTCACGGAAAAGGACCAGGAGAGATCCGGGAAATCGCCAAGCAAGGAGGCATGATCACACTGGAAGATTCCGCCCGACAAAAAGTTCTCGCCGGCGAATCGACTCTCAATGAGTTCCATCGAGTTCTGGCCACGCAAATGTAAATGCCACTCACTCGATGCGAATTTTGAAATCAGTATCACAGCCTGCGTGCCTACTCGCTACAGTAGAGGTGAGAGAACCTGATCGGGAGACTTTTCGTGAGCTGGTGGTGGATAATACTACTGATTCCTATCATGATTCCTGTCGGGATCGTATTAACGATTTTGATTGTGTGGATGATTGATTCTGCCGAATCAAACAGCATCGCTTCACTCGCAAAACTGGAGTGTTATCACTGTGGTCAGGAAACAGATGCGAACCAGCACAATTGCAAACATTGTGGCGGAGAACTCCAATAGAACATCAGGTCAACCAGCTTCACGATGATTGAGACAGAAATTTTTATGAGCAAAATCGCCAATTATCACATCGTTAACTTTTCGGAAATCCCCGCAGTCCCATGTCCGTGTGGAACAGCCAAACGCGGCTTTGCCGAGGTTCCCGCAGCTCCAGGCACAGTTCATGTGACTGAAATCACGACCGATGCCAAGAAGCATTACCATAAAATATTGACCGAAACGTACTACTTTCTCGAATGCGGACCAGATGCAAAAATGGAACTCGATGATGATGTCATCGATGTCAAATCGGGGATGTGCGTCATGATCCCGCCCGGAGTTCGGCACCGGGCGGTCGGCAATATGAAAATTCTCAACATCGTCTATCCCAAATTTGATCCTGAAGATGAGTGGTTTGATTGAATCATCAAAGTCCTGACACTCGTCTACTCACTCGACTCGGGAATTGCTAAACTGGAAAGAACGCTTAATTTCTCTTTGAGGGGACGACCACATGACACGGATGTCAAACAACCTGCTTCTGGGGCTCTCACTACTTTTGACAGTTTGTGATCGGGGTCAGTCTCAGGAAGAAAACCCTTCTCCATCAACAAACGCGACATACGTGCTGCGCGAATCCGAACTCAATTCAAAAATTTTCGCGATCAAGTACGATCTCGATGTCAACGGACAAGTCGAAGAGCGCGTCCCCAATAACGAGACCCGCAAATTTGAAATCAAAAGCGATGCCCACTTAAAGTTTTCTGACAGGCATCTTCCCTCCGCAGGACGAAACGAATCGGCTCTCCGCGCGATTCGTTACTTTGATCAACATCAAACCAACGTCACCATCGGCGAACGTAAATCAGAATTACTGCTACCAAAACAGAATCGCCTTTTTGTGGTGGAAGGTCGGAATTATGAACTGATTTACTATCCTCCCTCTGTCTTGCTTTCGGCTCAGGTTCTGGAACAACTTCGCATCCCGTTTGACTCTCTGGCGTCGTTGGGGTTACTTCCGCAGACTGCCGTCAAGCAAGGAGACACCTGGAAACCCGACACTTGGGCGCTGCAATTACTCACGGGGGTCGAAGCCGTCCTCAAACATGAATGTATTTGCACGTTGTCGAAGGTTGACGGAAATGTCGCTTTCGTCACTTTCGAAGGGAATGTTTCTGGCGGTCGATTTGGTGGTTCCACCGTGGTGAAATTTCGAGGCCAGTACGAGTTTGATCTCGACAAAAAATATTTGCGAGATCTCACTGTCGCACAAAACGAACAGAGTAGCATCAGCCCAGTCTCTCCTGGACTCGACGTTGCCGCCAATATTCATTTCACGCGCACACCGCAATCATCTCACCCGCAACTGACTGACAAACTCACCTCATCTATTCCACTCGACCCCGATCCGATCCGTCTGCTGCTTAGCTACTCCTCTCCTTGGCAAGCACGCTTGCTTCACACGCGTAACTGGCACGTGATTCCCGGAAAGTATGTCCTGTTGAGATTGATGGACAATGGTAGCCTGATCACACAAGGAACCATGATGGGATTACCAAAAGACCAACCGGGCAAACACGTTCCTGAAGAGCAGTTCCAAAAAGATATCGTCCGCTCTTTGGGTGACAAACTCACGAAGGTTGTTTCCGCTGAGGAAATTGAAACCGATGATGGTCGCTTTCTTTACCGAGTCGTCGCGACAGGAAATTCCAATGGCCGCGAAATGCACTGGATCTATTATCTCTGCACTGACCCGGATGGCCGACAAGTTTCGTTTGTCTTTTCGACAGAAACAGAGTTACTGGAGACTCTCAACGAACGAGATATCGACCTGATCCGCACAATCGAGTGGCCGAAAGCCACAAGCTCAGACAAGTAAGGGTTTTCAGTAGAAGTCGAAATTTCTTACTGAGCAACAACACGCTCTACTTCATCAATAATGAATGGCCCCTGCTCTTTTCCCGTTTCCGAATCAATCAGAACCAGTTTTCCCTGAACGCTCTTTCGTCCGTCGGGGAATCCCGTGATCGTCCGACCGTCCTTGAGAGAAACTGTCACTTCGGCAGTCTCATTCACGCCGGTCAGACCATCGTGAGTCAGCACCGGGAAACGCTCCCAAGCCCACGTCCACAACGTCATTTCGGTTGCCACTTTACCACCGATATCCAGCCATTCCTGCTCGGCTTGTTTGAGATCTTTGAGCGTCGCCTGTTGGCACCAAGGACGCAGAACCTCTTCAATCCAGTCCTTCCGAGAGGCAATCATCTCTTCAAATGACGACATGGGCAATTTCAATAATGAGAGCAATGTTTGAGTGATGCACTATTGTTGTCGATAAACAGTAATTGACAAGGGACCGCCCCCTCACTGCTCGCGTACGCGGTTCACTTCATCAAGTTCGCGGCGCCACAAGCGGTTCCAATTCGCCTTGCAACTCCCAGACCACAATTTTGCCGTGACCGACCGTGTAGAGCGTCCGGTAATCTTCGCTGAAACTCATTTCATGCACGTGCATGGGAGCTTTTTCGGTTTTGATCTCTTTGCCGTCTTCCATATTGTAGAACGAGACAAAGCCTCCATGATCACCACCCGCAGCCGCGAGCCATGTTCCATCGGGAGAGAACTGTAACTGTTCGACCAATCCCTTGAAGTTATCGTTTTCAATTTCGTGTTTGCGTTCTTTTGTCTGCCAATCGAACACTTCGATCCGATGCGGACCGCCGAGATGATCGATGTTGCCGATTTTCCCAATGCCACCAACGGCAATCTGTTTACCATCGGCGCTGAAAGCGAGAGACCGGATACCACCGATGGAATGTCGACGAGCTTTCGGATCCCAAGTGTACATAACGGGCGTTTCAACTTCACCGACCTGTTTTCCGGTATCGGCCTCCCAAACAATAACTCGACCGACTTTGTCACCCGTCGCGATGAACTTGCCATCTGCCGAGATCGTCACAGCATATAACATCGACGGATAACCGTGAGGCGTTTGCTCGTCATGACCAGAAAGTGTACGAATTTTTTTCCCATCGGAGACAGACCACAGATGAGCTTGCATGTCATCTGCCACACTGACCACATAACTGCCATCGGGAGAGGCAATCACGTTACGAATCCATAATTCGTGAGCAGAAACTTTGCGAACAACTGAATTGTTGACCGTACTCCACCAGATCAATTGTTTGTCGTACGCTCCGGTCACTAAAGTCGGGCCGACCAACGCAGCCCCCGTGACATAACTGTTGTGACCATCCTCGGCAATCGGTTTGAGCTCTGGTTTCTCGGCACTCGCATCAAATTGATGGACTTTGAAATCAGAGTTACCCACGAACAAAGTCGCCGATTCGGGACGCCGAGCCATACAGAAATTGACGCCGGGAGTTCCGTAGTCTTTCTGTTTCTTCAATGTACTAGGATCAATGTTTGTCATCATGTCGAACCCTGATTTTCTCAGAGAGTGATTTGTTATGGAGAGAATGCGTTACGCGAGAACGTCTTTAATCGGTTCGCATCCGAAGTCGGTAATCGGAATCGGTCGAGAGCCTTGGTGATATTCTTTCTGCCAGTCGATACCAAGGGCTGAGAAGATCGTCGCAAACAAATGCCCGGCTCCGACTTCTCCGTCAGCGACAGTATTCCCATCGGGATCAGTCTTGCCATAAACCGTTCCCCCTTTGATACCGCACCCTGAGAGCGAACAACTCCATGCCGAGGCAAAGTGATCGCGTCCTAAAGAAGGGTTAATGCCCGGCGTGCGTCCAAACTCACCCAATGTAATCACCAACGTGTTTTCCAGCAGTCCGCGTTGTTCAAGATCGGTAAGTAATGCCGACATGCCTTGATCGAGATCGGCACACAACTCTCGGTGTGTTTCAAAGTTCTGGCCGTGACTGTCCCACCACGCCCGCGCCACTTTTACAAACGGCACACCCGCTTCGACGAGACGTCGGGCAATCAGACATTGTTGCTGAAACTGCGTCGGACCATAAAACGCACGCATCGATGACGACTCTTCTTCGACATCAAACAATCGTTCGCTCGACATCAAACCGCGAACTCGCTCGTAAGCGGAAGTTTGTGAACTGACGACCAGTGATTGTCGTTTCGACTGAAATCGATCAGTGAGTAATTGACGAAGTTCGGCACGTTGAACATGATCGAGGTCGCTCACCTGCTCCAAGCGTGACAGGTTGGGAGGGATGACATCTTGAGTCAGAAACATCGGTGCATATCGACCACCCAAAAAACCTGAGGTACCATTACGCCGCCCTTCGGTTGACGAATAAATCGAGACGTAATCGGGAACTTTACTTTCTTTGCGTCCTAATTCACGAGCAATGATCGCTCCCAAGTCAGGAAACTCGATACCGGCTTCCGGGCGACGCCCGGTTCCCATCAGACTAAACCCGCCGCCGTGATCGGCGATCTTGGTATTTAACGACCGAATCAGAGCCGTCGTTTCCATCTGCTGTGCCATTTTGGGCAGCAGTTCTGAAATTTCGACACCGGACTGGTTAGTGGCAATCTTTCCAAACGGTCCGCCCGTAGGACGACCCGGTTTCGGATCCCAAGTCTCGAACTGGCTGGCTCCACCCGCCAGCCACAACAGAATCACACTTTTTTGTTGGCGTTTCAGCTCTTCGGCGAATGCCGGATTTTTCAGGACATTCAGCACCGTCATATCGGCGGCAACAGTTCCCGCGCCTGCGGCCATTGTGCCGAGAAATCGACGACGGTTGAATTGATCGATTTGAGGATGACGTATTGTCATGGGAATTCCTTACCAGTTGAGCGGATCACTCTGAAAGGCTTGTGAACAAAACTAATAATTAAATCGCATCTCGGGACTCGTAATGAGTGCCCACACAATCTGTTTCAAACCATCCACCGGGCGGTCTTGACGTTCGTTCAAATACTCAAGAAACCCTGCCGTCTCTCCCTCATCCGGCTCACGTCCCAGCGTCGATTTGACCGCCAGTAGAATCTGTTGCTCCGGCTGTTCCTGTTTCTTGAGATGACCAACGAGTTTGTCACCCGAATCTCGCAGGTAGTCGTTTTCAACACGCGAGTTATTGCTGAACAAGAGCGCCTCATCGACACTCACTTGAAAATGTTCGGACGGGCGTTCCAATTGATCGGCCATTCCCTCGGCAGAGTTTTCGTAGCGTTGTCGAAAGTCGGCCCATTTTTCATCTTCATTCGACTCGGGAAGACTCTCGGGAGAAGTCGTGGAAATCAGTAGTGACAGCGAATACTGTCGCGGCGTCAGCGGGCGAACTTCGCTCATTGCAAAGAACCATTTTTGAGGCCGTTCTCCTTCTCCATTCCATTCACTCGAACGAGCATAAGCCTGGCTAGCGACAATCCCGCCAATCAGCCGTTTCAGATCATAATTGTGGGCAATCAGATCTTGCTCTAACCATTTGAGCAACTGCGGATGGCTGGGCTCATTCCCGGAATGATTCTGATCGGGGGGATCAATGATTCCGCTACCAAATAAAGACGCCCACATCCGGTTGACGATCGACTGCGCGAAGAAAGACTGATTTTCGTCAGCCAATGCCAGCCGCACAAATTCTTCTCGCGGACTGAACCCCGGCTCGGGAATCGGCGCGTTTTCATCATTCTGAGCCTTCTTGATTTGCTCGTTCCGCTCTTTTTTCAGGTCGTCGGTCACTTCCACTTTCGGTTCATCAACTTTGACACCCGTCAGGAACATGAACTCAGCAGTTTTCTCTTCCCCTTCAGTCGTACGGAATTGCATGTCACCATCAAACTTTTCGGCCAGTCGTTTCGACTTGGTCAGATAAGTCCGATTGAAAAACGATGCGAAGCCGAAGTAATGATCCTGCTTCCATTCCCAGACCAACGGATGATCGTGACATTGAGCACAATTGACACTCACACCAAAGAACAGTTTGCTGGTATCGTTCGTCATTTTGTTGACATCACGAATACGACTTGCCAGAAACTCCTGTGCGGCGGCGGTCTCTTCATCAGACCCATCAGCCAGCATGATCTCTCGGAACATTTGATCCCACGGCTTATCCGCTTGAACCGACTTCAGCAGATACTCACGCCAGTTGTTGTCTTTTTTGATCTCGGCAAGTAGTAATTCGTCGAGACGATTCCGTTGATGAAACGCAAAATCGGGAGACGCCAACAACTGGCCAATCAACTTTTGTTTTTTGTCAGACTCGGTCGAATCGAGGTAAGCGTTCTGTTCATGCAACGTCGGCACGCGCCCCGCCAAATCGAGAGTGACACGACGTAAAAATGCCGCATCATCGATCTGTGGAGAAGGCGTGATTTTCTCCTTCATCAGTGTGGCATCAATATAATGGTCGATGGCTTCTGGGATCGAAGTCTCCGCAGGCAAAAGATCGTCTTCGGCAACAGCACCATCAATCGCACAGAGCGTGAACGCCATCAGCAACAGACCAAATCGAAATCGAACGAAATTGGACGGCATCATGCGGCATGCTCCGCTACGGGTGGGTCATCGATACCATTCATAAGAACGGTAGGAGGAACGATCAGGTGGGAAGACGACGGGTGGCCGTCCGGGATCTCCAATCGACATAACCCAAGATTCAACCGAACCTTAAATCGCCGCCAACGGACAGATCCGCAAGAATAGATGTTAACAATGCCTGATGTATCGAACAACAACATTTTGCAACAAGTACTATTCCACTGATCCGCACACTTTCACAACGACCAAAGTCCGTTACCCAGCCTCAACTTAATTCATTTCAACCGGATTTTTTTGATGTTTCAGAATATTGAATAAAACATCGCTGCCGGAACCTCCACTTGTGTTTTTGCAGAAATAGAAGTATCTTTTGCGTCAGAAGACGAGCGTTGACGCGACGCCGGATGAAGTTCGAATATCGCGTTTCTTCGGCCGAACTACACCGAGGTTTGATTCCGCCATGTCCCACACAACATGGCGGATTTTTTATGCGCGGTTCAAATGACTCCGCCATGCTCTCTGAGGGTCTTTTCGGTATACTCAATCGTTGTTTTTGGAGATTCTGGTGGCTCCAACAAATGTTCGCGAATCCACTCGATATCTGCTTCGCTAAGCTCGCCTTTGCGAAGTTCATCTCCCTCTTGCTCGACTAAACTACTTCCCAGAAGGGAAAAGCGAACTCGCTCTTCCTCTGCCGCATATCCTGCGATGTAAGTGGACTGGAACGGAGCAGTTGCAATCCAATGTCTCCATTTGGCGCGTTTGTAGATTTCTTCGAATTGTTGAATCGTCACCGAGTCTGAAATCTTTACGTTTTTTACAGTCTTACTTGTCTCAATTTGAATCTCCAGCGAATCCACGGAACCAAACCGTTGAACAATGTGTCGATCTGGTCCGAAGAGCGGAGCCGAGCAGCCGCTAAAAGTTAGTAGAATCAACAGTAGAATGAGTCGCATAAGTTCGACCTCACTGAATGGAGCGAAACCGGAGCATAGAATCAATCCATCAAATATGTCGAGACCAATGTGAGCACTCAGTTCACCCAGCCGCATCGGCGGCGACCGCTTCTCGCAAACGCTGTGGGAAGTCGGGGAACACAGTGATTACGCGCGACCAGTTCGGAATTGATTCTCCGCCCGCCGGATCATTCTGGAATGCTTCGCCAGCATCGACGATCCGCTGAGCAAATCCTTCGACGGCTTGTTCTTCAGAGTGACGGTCAAAGTTCAAGCCGTTCATCCGGGCATCGGTGTGATATTGCCTGACGAGATCCTGAGCCGACCGTAGATAAACGGATCGCCAATATTCTTGCGTCGAATTCCGCGCACCGGATAGACAAGTAAGCGTTGCTCGCTGGTGATCCCCAACACCTGATTGACTTTCTTTCGTGCTGCCTCATGCTCGGGGAGATCGTCAAACGGAAACACGGGGTTGGGAAGTGTGTGCAATCGATCTGTCGAGACTCCCGTTTGCTGAAGGATCTCGCGATCACGACCATTCAATACGGCATAATGAATCTGTTTAGCTTGTGGATAAAGCTGTTTCCCAAACGTCTCATCCTCGGGCGAAAGATGCCCGCGCAAATGTTTGTAGTTCGTTGGACGAAAGTCTTCCGCAAAATCATGAATTTGCAATAACCAACGCCAACCACTCTCGCTGAGACTCTCGATCGCGGTCAGAAACTCGACATTCTTGCCAAGCGAGTGATTGTGAGCGTGCAAAATGGTTTCAGACGGACGACAGTTTATGGCTTGAAGTTTGGACTCCAAAAGCTGCGGCAGTGCCTCCGCATCTCCTGCCCGTTCCGAATCATATTCGAGTTCTGGGAGCGGATGTGACTGAACAGACAACTCCGGGAACTCCGAAAAATCTTTCGGCAGTCCGTTCGTTCGACCTCCATGTAAGAGAATCACTTCTTCAATATCACCCGCCCCGACCTGCTGCAAAGCTCGCAGATGATTCAGGACCACCGAAGTGACTCCACCCCGGTTCAGATGAAAGTGAATGACAACAAGTTTCATGATGGCAACAACTTACAATGTCTCGGGACGAAATCGATCATACTCAATACTTGGCACAAAACACACCCTCAAGAGTGGGCAGTTCGTCTCATCGGACCTCGTCTGATTCGCTGTAAGACCTGTGAAAATCGGCCTTTCCGAAATTTGGCAACTCAAGTAGACTTCGCCGAGACACACATGGATGTGTTGTGGATCAACGTGCGCTCCCTGAGAAGATTTGAACTGGCGGGAAGGATTCTGCCATGCGACCTCAATCTGTTCGCCTATTATTGGTAGCCAACCTGCGCCTCGGAGAACCGTTGCGGACGGCTCTTCCTCTCACCGATGACGCACGTCATATCGTGCTGGATTCCACTCTCGATAGTTGGAGACAGATCCAGGATTACGCCATAGATCGTGAAGTCGATGCGTTAGTTCTGAATGGAAACACAGTCGTTGCCGATCAATTGAGCAGCCACGCAGAGTTCGCTTTGATAGAAGGTCTCGAACTTCTCGCAGAAGCAGAAGTCCCGGTCGTGATTCATCCCGGTTCTTCCGATCCGCTCACCTTCTGGAAAGAATTGCTCATTGACCTCGGTACGGCAAAATCGAACATCAGCGTAATTTCTCCTCAATCCACGAATCGCTATCTCCTGCTTCGCGACAAAGGTCGCACCGTCTCCGTTCCCGAAAAACCCTCCGAACATATCAACGAAGATCATGTCATCGCTCAGCTCGTGACTGCGGCAACGCCGTTACCTGATTTGTCTCGGAATGATGATAGCCGGTTTGAGAACTCCCCATCACCCATCATCGCGTTGGACGAGATAACGAGTCAGTCCCACACACTTCCTCCCGGTATTGATTTGATTTGCGCCGGACCTTCCGTGATTCACCAGCGGCAACACTCAAACTCAATCCAACAAGATCATTGCACATCGCCTCAACCACTCTCCCTTGCAGAGTCTCAAGCAGAGGGGGAAGCCGGTTGCATGCTGATCGACTTCACGACCGAGAGCCAAACGCATCTCCAAACATTGCCCACATCCGTTGTGCAATTTCACCAAATCGATCTTGACCTCTCCCCAAGCACTGATTGGGAAGATGCCGCGCTCGCCATGCAGACTCAAATCGAATCTCTGACATGGGGGCCGCAGGAACGACTCAAGCTGATTACCTGGAACATCCTCGGTAATGACCGGCTTTCCAACATTATTCTGGACGGTGACGACAGTCATCTTCTGGCGGCTTGGAATGAGTCTTTTGCCGCACAAAATCACAACGAAACGCTCGTGATTCATGGATTTCAGCCAGATGGTCAGTTCCCGCTTGACCACAACTCTGCCTGTTCCGGCAAAGAACTCGCTGAAGCCCTGTTTGAAATCGAACAATCGGCCGACCAACCCGACATCGATCGCTTGACCGCGATCTGGGCGACCGACAAATCTTCTGCCGCTTTGCTCACCCGACTTCGACCCGTTCTGAATCCCGCTCAGATCGGAAATCACTCGGAATCGGTGGTGACTCAGTGGTTGACCCAAAGTGACCCGGAGAATCTCTCGCATGAAAATTACACATCTTGAAATCGATCGGTTCGGCGTCTGGCGGAATCTTTCTCTGCCACTCTCTTCACCCGAACTGAACGTCGTATTCGGCCCGAATGAAGCCGGCAAAACCACTCTCATGCGATTTCTCCGTGGAGTTCTGTTCGGTTATGCCGAACAAGACTCTCTCGATGCAACCCATCCCGCGAGTGGAATGCTGGAGGTCCAGTATCGCGACGGAAATTATCTCGTCCAACGAACGGGCGACGTGCTCGCCATCACCGGAGATCGTGAACTCGAAGGCGACAATGCACAACGGTTTCTGACAGAAATGCTCGGCAATGTCACCAAAGATGTCTTCGACAATGTCTGCTGCTTCGGTCTCGATGAACTTCAACAACTCTCTGTCCTTTCCGGGGAAGAAATTGTCGAGAAACTGTTCGGCGTTTCACTCGGTCACAAAGGCAAATTCATACTGCAAGCTCTCAAAGATGCCGAACGACGCAAGCAGGAAATGACGCTCGGCAGCGAACACAAAATTTCGATCCGTCGTTTAATCAACGATCATGATCGACTGAGCCGCCAACTCGACGATCTGGGAGAGCCACGCAAACGCCTCAGCGGTTTGAAAGAACAACTGCTCAAAATCGAACAAACAATCGGCGACTTGCAACAAAGACAAAGTTCGTTGGAAAACGAACGAGTCGGCTATCAGTTTCTCCAAAGAGTACATGGCCCGTGGTCACAAGTTCGTGAATTGCAAACAAAGCTCGACACGATTCCCGTCGTCGATGAGTTTCCCGAAAACGGGATCGCGCGACTGGATGAACTCGAACACGATCTCAATCTTCTTCTCGAAGAGCGTTCTGCCCTACGTAGCGAACTACGACAATTGGAAGAAGAACTGTCGACAGCAACTGAGTCGCAACCGATCATTGATGAACTTCCCGCGATTCGCGTATTACTCGACCAAGCCCAGCAACTCGATGGACGACAAGAGATCCCCGAATCTGACCGGCACGAGTTACAACGATTAGAAGAAAAGCTTAATCAGAAATTGCCCGAACTCGGCGACAACTGGACTCTCGAACGACTCGGACGCCATGAACTTTCCCCCGAACAACAACAAAAACTCTCACACGCCGCCCAAAATTACGAGAAGACCTTGAAACGTCGTGCTCGCGCACGTCGAAAGATCGAGTCATTGTCCAAATCGAATCAGAAAGAACAACAAGATCTCGAACGCCAGTCGAGTAAATGGCAGGGACAATCCGGCGCACAGATGCTGGAACGGACCGAACGACTATTAAACTCGTCACGAGACCGCGAACGGCTCAACATGCGATCCGAGCAGCTCGATGACCGCATTGCTATGCTCGAGCATCAACAACAATCACTCATAGAAACCGAACCGCTTCCGACTGGAGTACAATATTTACTGACCGGTTTCACCGTGGCCGGTGCATTACTGGCCGTCCTTGGCATCTGGCAGGGAGTCAGCGTGAGCGGACTCGCGGGGGCCGTCTATTTCCTCCTCGGTTTGACGTGCGGTGGACTGGGACTCGCCCTGCAATGGCACTTCAGTTCCGAACAGGGAGAGACTCTCGGAAAAATCCAAAAGGAGGTCGACCAACTCAGGCAACAACGTGCCGAAATTCAAACTAAACTGGAATCGCTTGGCCAATCCGATCAAACGTCTGACCTCTCAGCTCTCACTGGTCAACTCACCACTTACCAACGGTGGATTGATCGCGAAGCCGAATGGCAAAACAATCGCAAAGAAGCCTCTCAGATTCGCGCCAGCTTACAAGAAATCCGCCGCGATCTCGCCAATCATCGGGATCGATGGTTGCAGACACTGCGCGAGATCGGCCTGAACGAAACCGTCAAAATCGCCGATGGTTGGAAGTCCTGGGAGTCTGCACTGGAACTAAAATCAGTTCAGCATCAAATCTCGGCACTTCGCGACAAACATTCACAATCGGGCGAACTGCGACAAGTCTTCGATTCGTCTGTCTTCAAAATCCAGGAAAAGATCACCAACGAACCGGTTCACTCTTCAGCTCATGGAATCATTGCCGAATGGCGAGAGAACTACGAATCCTGGAATCGATTATGGCAGCGAAAACAGGAGATCACCCGGGAGCAACGACAAGTTCAATCACGACTCGAAGAACTCGAAAGCGACATAAAATCCCTTCGCTCGCGGCACTCTCAATTACTCACAGCCGGCGGCGCTCACGACCGGCAATCCTTCGATCAACGGGCGTTGTGGTTTCAAGAAAGACAGGAGCTTGTCGAGTTGATCGAGATGTCTCGCGATGAACTGGATCGCGCCATCGGCGAGGAAAAACAACTCGCCATCTTTGAAGATGATTTACTGGAATATGATGCCAGCCATACTCGCGAGCGACTGAACGACCTTTCTCACCAACTCAATCAGATCGAATTGGAACTGACCGCGACCCACGAAAAACGGGGAGAGCTTCGCCAACAGCGAGACAGCATTTTGAATGATCGTCGCGAACCACATCTTCGTCAGGAGATCGCGGAAATCGATGAACAAATCAAGCAACAATGCGAACGCTGGTTGGGAATTGACCGAGCAGAACAGGCCATCTCTCACATCAAATTCAGTCTCGAACGCGAACAACGCCCCGCCACTTTGCAGCGTGCCGAACAATACTTCCGCATGCTGACGACGGGCCGTTACCAACGTGTCTGGGCACCACTCGGCGAACACGACCTGCATGTCGAAGATCATGCCGGCCTGGCACGCAAGCTCAATGAACTCAGCGGCGGCACTCGCGAACAATTATTGCTTTCACTTCGCCTGGCATTGGTCGAAGAGCAACGCCAGGAAGGGATTCATTTACCGTTCATTCTTGATGACATTTTAGTCAACTTTGATGAAACCCGGGTCAGTTCGGCAATGGAGACTTTGAAAGAGTTCTCACAGAACGGCACACAAACATTGCTTTTGACCTGTCATTCCCACTTGGCAGAGGCATTTGCCGATCAGGGAGTTTCGGTGACCAACTTGCCCAAACGGGAACAGCAAACGGAGCGTTTGGCGGGCTGACAGAATCCCCTCTCGCTCAGCCCGCGAAGCCGCCAAGCGGTGATAATGAATGTTTTGCCGTCACCTCGATCACATTTTCAATGTATCTTTGCGTTCGCGAAACGGACGCCTTCCGAATGAATGATCAAAATCGCTCATGCCGACAGCCGAATGTCGGCCCAAAAAACGCATTCACTTGCTCACTAAATGATCCGCAACAGCAGCGTAATCCGCGGTTCAATGACCTGAAGAAGCCTCAGTCGCTATAGATCGGTGTGTTATTCCAGAATTTCTCTATCACTCAACAGAATCTTTTCTGGTCGCCGGGCCTCACCCGTGAAATCGGAATTCAATCCGGTTAGAATCAAAATCCCTGCTCAAATCACACAAAACATCACGATCAACACATTTTGAAGGAATCAACAATGGGGATCAATTTTGGAATTATCGGCTGCGGCATGATTGCCAACTTTCACGCCGAGGCCATTAAACGAATTCGCGGTGCGAAAATCACCGCTTGTTATGACACATTCCCTGCCGGTGCTGATCGTTACTCGGAAGCTCAAGGATGCACCGCGTATCATAAACTGGAAGACATGCTGGCCGATCCGAATGTCGATGCAGTCAGCATCTGTACTCCCAGTGGCTCACACATGGACCCGGCTGTCGCTGCCGCCAATGCCGGCAAACATGTTGTTGTTGAGAAGCCTCTCGAAATTACCCTGAAACGGTGCGACAACATCATCAACGCCTGCAAGAAAAATAAGGTGAAGCTCTGCACGATCATGCCGAGCCGTTTTGGAGGAGCCAACATGGCTCTCAAAGAAGCGATCAAGTCGGGACGTTTTGGCAAGCTGACATTGGGAGACACCTACGTCAAATGGTATCGCTCGCAAGAGTATTACGATTCGGGTGGCTGGCGTGGAACCTGGGGTCTCGATGGAGGTGGAGCCTACATGAATCAAGCCATTCATAATGTCGACCTTTTATATTGGTTGATGGGCGATGTGGCTGAAGTGAGTGGACTCACCGATACGCTGTCGCACAAACGTATCGAAGTCGAAGATGTCGGCGTGGCAACCGTCCGTTTCAAAAGTGGTGCTTTAGGTGTGCTGGAAGCAACCACCTCCTGCTATCCCGGCTTGCTTAAGAAGACAGAAATTCACGGCTCGGAAGGAACTGTGATCGTCGAACAAGACGACATTTTGAAATGGGAGTTTGCCAAGAAAGATCGTAAAGACAATGGCATCCGTAAAAAGTACTCCCCCAAAGGCGAGAACACGGGCGGAGCGGCCGATCCGACGGCAATCTCGTACCAAGGACACCTCGATCAATTGAAAGACTTCATCGGTGCGATCGAAAATAATCGCAAGCCGTTAGTCGATGGAGAAGAGGGACGCAAAAGTGTCGAGATCATTCTGGCGATTTATTACTCGTCTCACAGCGGAAAACGGATTTCTCTGCCACTCAAGAAAGATCCCCCACTGAAATTCTTAAAAAAATAACCTTAATCACCGAGGCCATGCGAACATTTCTCAGAGGCGATTTTCAGTACCGACTGGAGATCGTCTTTGTTTTTATCGGAAGAATATCGATGCCCTCCTCTGCCCAGCTTTGATTTGACACCTATAATTTGGCGAACACCAGTCAGTCTACAGAATCGACCATCGCATGCCGCATTCGATTGAGTCCAGCAAAACACAATTTGACCAATACAAGGAAGAGCTTTTTCAAGCGGATCCGAATTCTCGACCTGGCGGAAAACACAAACGGGAACGATCTTCCCGCGAACTGCTGAAAAGCTTTTGGGAAATCTCAAAACCTCACCGAAACTCGGTGTTTCTGTTCCTCTCGACGCTCACTGTTGCCACCGTTCTGGCACTCATTCCTCCCGCTGCGACAAAATTTGTCGTGGACAGTGTTCTCGGCGATCAACCATTACCCATCTGGTGGCCGAAATCGCTACCTCAAGAACCGTGGCCATTATTGGTCACGATCATTGCCGGGGTGTTGGTTATTTCGATTGTCCGCGCACTGCTGGCGATCTGGGGACGTTGGCATGCGACGCGAGTCACCAAGTTGATGCAGATGTCGGTCCGCAAAGATGTCTTCGCTCATGCCATGCGGCTGCCGTTACATCGAGTGCAGGATCTCAAATCAGGCGGAGCAACCAGTATCCTGCGACAAGATGCTGGCAGCGTGGGTGAATTAGTATTCGGGCTGCTGTATAACCCTTGGCGAGCCATTATTCAACTAACGGGATCGCTGTTGATTCTGGCTTGGGTCGATTGGAAATTGTTATTAGGGGCAATGATTCTGGTGCCGGTCGTTTACATCACACATCGCACCTGGATCAGTCGGATTCGCCCGCAACACCGTCGCGTCAGGGCACAACGGGAGATGGTCGATTCTCTCGCCACAGAATCGTTTAGCGGAATTCGTGTTGTTCGGGCATTCGGACGACAACGGTCGGAAACCACACGCATTCTTCGCGGAAACCATCTCATGGGTCGGCAAGAACTGTTTGCCTGGTGGTGGTCACGCTGGATCGAATTAGCCTGGGAAACGCTGATCCCGTTCGCTTCTGCGGCGTTAATGGTGTATGGCGGCTGGCAGGTATTACAGAGTCAACTGACCCTGGGAGATTTAGTGATGTTCCTGGCCTATTTACTGATGCTGTTAGGACCGCTGGCTGTTCTCGCTCAGTCGGCGGCTCAGTTTCAAAATAGTCTGTCAGGGTTAGATCGTGTACTCGATTTGCTGGAAGAAGATCGCGAAATGGACAACGCGAATTCGATCAAGTTAAACCCAGATCAGGTTGAAGGCCAAATCACGTTCGACCAGGTTTCGTTTCGCTATCCGAACTCCGATCAAAATGCGCTCACAGAAATTGAGATACAGATTCAAGCGGGAGAAACCATCGCATTGGTTGGTCCGAGTGGCGCGGGTAAAACGACATTCTGTAATCTGGTCGCACGTTTTTACGACCCCACAGAAGGACGCATTCTGCTGGATGATCGTGATCTGACCACAATTGATGTCGAAAGCTACCGTCAGTTGATCGGCCTCGTCGAACAGGATGTGTTTCTGTTTGATGGCTCCGTCACTGACAACATCGGATATGGCAACCGACAATCGTCGATGGAAGAGATTATTCAGGCCGCAAAAGTGGCCAACGCCCATGAGTTTATTGAAGATCTGCCAAAGGGATATGACACCGTCATTGGTGAACGTGGCGTCAAACTGAGTGGCGGTCAACGTCAACGGTTGGCCATCGCCCGGGCGATTCTCGCTGACCCCAAAATTCTGATTCTCGACGAGGCGACCTCGAACCTGGATACCGAGAGTGAGCGATTGATTCAATCGGCTTTGAAAACATTGATCGCCAATCGCACCTGTTTCGTGATTGCCCATCGCTTAAGCACGATCACTCATGCCAGCCGTATTCTGGTGATCGATGATGGACGAATCCTCGAATGCGGCACCCATTCTGAGCTGATGGAACATAACGGACGCTATCGCGAGATGGTCCAATTGCAGACAAGCCCGGAACCAGTCATTTGATTACCGTCGCGGCGTTTTATCTTTACCACGTCCAGTTCCACTCAGAAACGCCAGAACTGCCGCAAACAGAGAAGCTCCCACAATCGACCAAATGACGGGGAAAGCTTTTCCGCCGATCGTGATTGGTAAGAATTCGGGGAGTTCCAGCTCTCGGGCGATCCACATACCAATCAAAGCGCCAATAAAACCGAGTGCGATTGATGCCAAGCAACCACTTCGAGTTGCCCCGACGAGACTCTGCGCAATGCTTCCGCAAATCCCCGAGATGACTAACAGCACGAGAAGTTCCAGAATGGACATGATTGTATTCCTATAGATAACGGGGTCGATTTCTCTATCCTGCCAAAGATCACAATTGATTAAAAGTCGATTCCAATTCCGTCTGTAAGGAAGCCGCGTCCTCCAAGCCGACCGACAACCGAACCAAACCGTCCTTGATACCGTACTCCGCCCGCTCCTCTGCCGACATAAATTTGTGAGAGGTGCCTGTCGGATAGGAAAGCGTTGTCCTGGCATCCGCCAACGTCGGAGAAAAAGGAATCGTTTCGTGCAGCGACTTCATGAATGGATTGACGCCAGTTTTTCCTGCCACCAGATCGAATGCCAACATCCCTCCAAAACCATTCGGCAATAATTGCTGAGCAATTTTGTGAGAAGGATGGGTTGGCAGTCCCGGGTAATAGACTCTGTCGACTTTCGGGTGCGAGTCCAACCATTCGGCTAAACTTATTGCCGTTTCTGAAACGTGCTTCATCCGTAAAGGCAAAGTCCGCAACCCGCGCGAAGCGAGCCAGCTCTCCAAAGGGTTTCCATTCGCTCCAAACAACGCCAGAAATTGACGTGTCCGCCGAATAATATACTTGTTGCCGACGATCACTCCCATCATCACATCACCGTGCCCGTTCAAATATTTGGAGGCCGAATGAACAACGGCAGCGGCTCCCATCTTCATCGGCTTTTGCAGGATCGGCGTGGCGAACGTATTGTCTACCACAACCGGGACACTGCCGGCCGCCTCAATAATTTTGGGAAGATCGGCCACTTCCATCAGTGGATTCGAGATTCCTTCCAGCAAACAGAGTTTTGTGTCTGGACGAACCAAAGTACTTAGCGAAGCGGGATCGTTCGCGTCAAAGAAAGTCACTTCCACGCCAAAAGATTTTTGCATCTGTTGTAATAGCTGTACCGTACGGCCGTATAACACGCGGGCCGCCAAAATATGATCACCCGTTTTGCAATGCGACATGACCAAAGCAGAAATCACGCCCATTCCCGATGCACCAACCACTCCTTCTTCAGCATGTTCCAGCCGGGCCACGTCTTCCGCAAATGCCGATTGGTTAGGATTACCGTCACGGGTGTAAATGTAACCGTGCTGCTCTCCTGAGACGACTTCGGCCAATTGGTCGAGCCCATCAAGATCGAATGCCGTCGTCTGATAAATGGGAGGATTACTGGGAGGAGTGGATGACGGCTTCGCCCAGCCTCCCCGAGCAGAGATCACAGAGTCATCAGATGGATATAGCGAATCGGTCACGAAATCACCTCATAGAGTCATTTTTCAGATCGGGTTACAGCTTAACCTAAAATCATTTCAGAGTCGCGGTTGACGAAAAACAGCAAAGGGACGAACATTCACAAAGTATGAACTGGGTCGCAATTCGACATTGGCTGGAATATGCAGTGTTTCGCGTACTCGTCTGCATCGTGCAGGCGATGACGTGGAAGCAGTCGGTCGCGTTCGCGCGTGGGTTAGCATACATTTTCACATTTGTGCTTCCCAGAAGACTGACCCGCTATGCAGTCGCGGAAGAGAACTTGCGTCACGCATTTCCTGAAGAAATGACAGATCAGAAAATCGAGCAGACAATCTACAACATGTGGTTGCATTTGTTCCGTATGGTGGCGGAAATTATTCAGGCCCCTCGTAAAATGCGTTTAGAGAACTGTTATGAATATATGACCTTCCCACAATCGGCCTGGGCTGTGCGGACCGCTTGCTCGGGGCGACCTGTCATCCTGCTGGGCGGACATTTCGGGAACTGGGAAATCGGCAACTTTTCTTTTGGTATGTTTGATTTCCCGATGGCTGCTGTCGCTCGGGACTTGGATAACCCCTATCTGCACAATTGGTTTACCCGATTTCGACGCAGCACCGGTCATGCACTCATCTCCAAAGAAGGCGGCTCGACCGAGATGACCCAATACATGGAGAAGAAAGGCATCCTCGGACTGCTGGGGGATCAAGCAGCCGGTCGGAAGGGGATACTGGTTGACTTTTTTGGCAGACCTGTTTCAACCATGAAATCCATCGCGTTATTAGCCATGCAGTATGATGCGGTGTTGATGGTCGCTTACACCCGCCGATTAGAAGATGACTTCCTCAACGGGAAATGGTCCCGGTTTGAAGTCGGCATGACCGATTTGATTGACCCAAGAGATTACCAAGGTACGGATGCGATTGAACAAATCACACAGCGCTACACAACGGCACTCGAAACAGCCATCCGAAAGTCTCCCGAACAATATTTCTGGGTCCATCGACGCTGGAAAATCGAAATCTCTCGTCGAGAAAAAAAGAAGCGACTCAAAGCAGAAATGAGCAAACAGACTGAGGCCGCTTGAACATCAATCACGCAGGAAATGACAAGAATGAGTCATCGAGTACGAGCCGCATTGATCGATGAAATTCCCGAAGATCACGGTTTGGAAGTGGTCCTCGAAGGAAAAATTATCGGCCTGTTTCGCGTCGAAGGAAAGATTGTCGCCTTGGACGGCATCTGTCCTCACGCGGGTGGTCCACTCGCCAAAGGCGCATGTTTCGAAGGCATCGTGACCTGCCCGTGGCATGGCTGGCAATTCGATGCGCGAACTGGTCAACATTGCCTGACGCCTCAAATAAGTCAAACGCCCTACGAAGTTGAAGTTTTGGAGCAGGAAATCTTCGTAATTTTTCAGGACACATAGGGAACAACCCTAAGCTCGTCAAATACTTCCCATCACTACGCTTACATCGAAAATTGCGCCAACGCTTCGCGCGCGACAAAACTGATCTTGAGTCGCTGACTGCCGAGAGCGCATTCGTAGTGATGATTTCTGGTGATCGGTGCCGATAAATCTTTTAGTGCATTGTTGAGAAATAAGAATCCTGCGCAGAAAGAGGATCGAAGCAATGCACAAAACCGATGTAACCCGAAGGGACCATGTTATGACCGGATTTTCAAAATCCCTGTTTGCCGCCGCGTTTGTAATGCTCATCAGTAGTTTCTCATCAGTCGTCGATGCACAAGAACGGTGCGATACTGACGTCAATGGGCAGGCGTGTCAGCAGTGTCAAAACGGATCTGGCCAATGTGACTATTGTGATGACTGTCATCACAAATGGCACTTGCTTCCTTATTGGATGGCTCCCGATTGCGTCAAAAAAGAAGATCAAATGCCGGGTGTTATGCGCTGGTCGAAAGAAGATTATTACCTGCGTGGACAACTCCCCATCGGCCAACGGCAGAAATGTTACAAAGGCAAAATCTGGCCCGCTCATCCTCGACCAACTGGCCCCAAGCCTCACATGATTCACCGCTTTCACGCGGCCCACTATTGGCCTCACCCTTATGATGTCTGGTCACGAAATACGGTCAACAACATGATCAATGCTCACCAGCAAAAAGGCTGGCAAGACGCAACCACAGTGTATGAGTATCACTTCGATGCAGATTCCAACGAACTCACCGATGCCGGTAATATGCATATCAAATGGATTCTGGAGAATGCACCGGTACAATACCGCACTTTGTATCTCCAAACTTCTGCCGCTGCCGGAGCCAACGATCTTCGAATGGCAACAGTCACACAAGTTGCCAGCCGTCTGACTGCTGGTGAGCAACCTCCTTCAGTCGTCTTCCGAAACACAACGGCGTACGGTCGTCCGGCCCAAGAGGTCGACACCATTCGTCGTGGAGAACTCCAAAGTCAACCACTTCCTCGCATCACTTACCCAAGTAGTGCGGGACCAGGCTACGGTTCTGGTGAAGGAAACTGAGAGTCGCAAATCCTGAATGATCCCTGAATTCGCGATCACGTCGGCATGTCTGGCGTGATCGTTTTTTTATGGTTTGTTCAATTGGAGACGCAACAAATTGAGTGCGGCTTTTGCGGCACGACTTTTCAGGAACGAGCGATCCCCCAGTAATTGATGCGGCACCACACTCTCTCCATCGGGAGTTGAAAGAGCAACATAAGCAATCGGTGGCGCATCGCCCGAACTCTCTGACGGCGACGATTCTGTGACTGCGAGTGCGCAATCTGTTTCAAAATGCTGGCGACATCGACGAGCCATTTCGAGAGCGGTTTCAGCGGAGGCCACAGGATTGGACTGAAACCAGTTTTCAGGAAACCCCAAGAGTTCCCAATGCTTGCTCCCTCCTGGAATAACGATTCCACCATGGTATAAATCACCATGCTCGATCACATCCGTTAATCGATGAGCCAGCAATCCCCCCGTGCCCGACTCTACTGTGGATAGCGAAAGCCGACGTTCTGACAATGTACGCAGAACGACGTGCTCCAGTTCTTCATCTTCTTCTCCGAACACAAGATGTTCGAGCCGCTTGTGAATTTCCTGTTTTGTTTCGGCAATCATTTGGTCACATTCGTCAATCGAATCACCGACCACATTGATGCGCAACGTGATTGTTGCCTCGTGAACGGTAATTCCCACTTCCGGGTTATTGCCTCTGGCTGTCAGTTCTCCCAATCGCTCCTCGCAGTCCGACTCGCCCACACCGAAGCAATTGACTCTGGCGCGTTTGATGATTTTCTTGCCAACGGGCAATCGGGGAACGATTTGTTCGAGGAACATCTTTTTCATTTCCGAAGGGACGCCCGGCATGGCCCCAATGGCGACGTGATGATCGGCATCCAGCTTGGGAACTTCGCACCACATGCCGGGTGCTGTTCCAATGGGATTCACCAACGGCTCGGCACCTGCAGGAAACATCGCTTGGATTCGGTTACGAGCCGGCATTTCACGACCCCGCTTTTGAAACATCTGCTCCACATGATTCAGTGAATCCTCGTCGAGTATCAGGCTCACATGCAGAAGTTCGGCAACCGCCTGTCGCGTGATGTCATCAAGAGTCGGTCCTAAGCCACCTGTGAGGAGAATTAAATGCGCACGCCTTAAAGCAACGCGCAACGACCACACCATCAAATCCATCGAGTCGGCCACAGCCGTGTGATAAATCACTTCGATGCCGCGCGCCGAAAGTTCCGTACTCAGCCACTGGCTGTTTGTGTCGAGCTTGGCTCCGTTTGTCAGCTCGCTCCCCACGGCGATAATTTCAGCTTTCATGCTTCGCACATCCTTGATGAGTGGCCGGACGCGACGCTCCGGCGAAAACTTTCCTGAACAGACTCTCGATTTTCAGAGTGTGTCATGATAAACCAGAGAGAGTCGCAGAACAGCTTTTCAATCTTAATTTCTTTCCATGAATTTCAGGAATCTACGCAATTCCACACACTCGGAGAACATCATGAAACGACCAACCCTGATCGCCTATTGCCTGACATTTCTGTTAACAACATACGGATTCTCCGCGGAACCTGTTCCCGATCCGGGGCCAATCAGCAAGATCCAAAAACTCCATTCCGACTTTCAATTTACCGAAGGTCCGACCAAAACGTCGGACGGCACGATCTATTTCACCGATATCCCCGCAGACCGGATCTATGAAATCTCGACCGACGGAAAGCTGAGTGTCTTCCTCGAACCTGCCGGGCATTGCAACGGCTTGATGACAACGGCAGACGGAACCTTGTATGCGTGTTCGATGGACGGTCAATTGATCACCATTGATCGCAAAACGAAAAAGGTCACTCCCCTCGCCTCAGAATACAAAGGAAATCGGTTTAACGCTCCCAACGACCTTGTCGTCGACAAATCAGATGGTATCTATTTCACCGACCCTCACTTCCGCGCCCCAGAACCTTTGCCTCAAGGAAAGACCGCCGTGTATTACCGCACGACAGAAGGCGAAGTGACTCGACTCATCGATGACCTCAAGGCACCCAACGGCGTCATCCTGTCTCCTGACGAGAAGACTCTCTACGTCATTCCGAGCATGCAATCCGAGATGATGTCGTATCCTGTAAAATCTCCCGGCAAACTCGGCAAAGGGAAGCTGTTCTGCAAACTCAAACAAAAAGAGGGACAAGAAGGACGCGGGGGTGATGGACTCACTGTGGATACCGACGGAAACCTTTACATCACGACCGGGCTGGGACTGCAAGTTTACAATCCCGCAGGAAAACTTCTGACCATCATTGAACTCCCTGAACAACCGGCGAACGTCACCTTTGGAGGTCAAGACAACAAGACTCTCTACGTGACGGCTCGTAAAAGTCTTTACACGGTCAAAATGAACGCAACCGGTCATCAGTTTCCTGGCAAGTGATTTTTCATTGTTCGTTCATTGCCTGTCGTGAATTCGAGGTTCGTCATATGCGCTGTTTGATCACGATTTTCATTGGTCTGTTGGCCTCACCAATTGTCTCTGCTGAAACTCCCGCGACTCCCAATCTGATCCTGCTCATCGCCGACGATCTGGGGTATGGGGAATTGGGCTGTCAGGGGAACGATCAAATCCCGACACCCCACATCGATTCGATTGCGACAAATGGCGTTCGCTTTACGGACGGTTATGTCACTGGGCCATTTTGCAGTTCATCGCGAGCCGGCTTGATGACAGGACGGTATCAAACCCGTTTTGGCTACGAGCGAAACCCCATTGGTGAGAAGAACGAAGACCCGAATATCGGTTTGCCGAAGGGGGAAATCACTCTCGCCGAAATGCTCCAGGATCGTGGATACGCCACCGGATTAGTGGGCAAGTGGCATCTCGGGGGAGCCGCCCCCTATCATCCGTTTCGAAACGGATTTGATGAATTCTTCGGTTTTATGCACGAAGGTCATTACTTCGTTCCTCCCCCCTACTCCGGCGTCACCACGATGCTGCGTCGCAAGTCTTTGCCATTTGGCAAAAAAGGACGCTGGGTCAGTAAAGACGGCCAACTCGTTTTGTCCACTCATATGGGCTACAACGAACCCGATTACGATGCCGACAATCCCATCTATCGCGGCGGGCAACCAGTCAATGAACAAGACTATCTGACCGATGCCTTCACACGGGAAGCGGTCGACTTCATTGCCCGAAATCAGGAACGCCCCTTCTTTCTCTGTTTGGCGTACAACGCGGTCCACAGCCCATTGCAAGGGGCTGAAAAGTATATGAAAAAGTTTGCGCACATTGAAGATCTCCATCGTCGCATCTTCGCGGCTATGCTCGCCAACATGGACGACAGCGTCGGTGAAGTATTGAACACGGTCAATACGTTGAAACTCTCCGAACGGACTTTGATTGTCTTCATCAGCGATAACGGCGGCCCGACGCGCGAACTCACCTCCGACAACGGACCTCTTCGCGGCGAAAAGGGACACGTCCACGAAGGCGGGATTCGTGTCCCCTTTCTGATGCAATGGACCAATCATTTACCTGCCGGAGAAGACTATCGTGAACCGGTCATCTCTCTCGATATCTATGCCACGATGGCTGAACTTGCCGGAGCGACGATTCCTCGAAACAAAGCTTTGGATGGCGTCAATTTGCTCCCCTTTCTGCAAGGCACTCGAAAAAGCGTTCCCCACGAGACACTCTTCTGGAGAAGCATGGAGAAATCGGCCTTTCGCGCGGGCGACTGGAAAGCCGTCCGTAATCCATATCGCGGTCAAGGAGCAGACTGGGAACTCTACAATTTGCGAGCCGACATCGGCGAACAGGACGATCTAAAATCACAGTATCCTGATCGACTGAAAAACCTGATTGATGGTTGGCAAATAATGAACGCAGAAATGATCGACCCATTGTGGTAATCTAATCGACTGACTCGAACATCACGACGATATTTCTCAAGATTGAACCCTGTCTCCATGACTGATCCCGATTCGCAAGCCGACTCATGCGAGCAAGTTCCCATTATTCGACTCTCCCCCGCGATGAGTTGGCTACTGGGACTGGCGGCGTTCGTGATTATCGTGGCCGGCATGAAGGCGGCTCAGGAATTGATTGTCCCGTTTTTGGCGTCGCTATTTCTGACAGTGATCTGCTATCCCGCTCTGGAATGGATGCAAAAAAAAGGCCTTTCGACTTGGGTGTCTCTGATCCTCATTATCTTCACAGTCTCAACGAGTCTGCTTGTTGTCGTCGCGATTGTGGGAGCTTCTCTTCAGGATCTGACCAGCCACTTAGACGGATATCGCAATTTACTGGAAGCCCGCAAGCAAACACTCATCACCTGGACCGAAGACCGAGGATATTCTGACCTGGCAGAAAATCTTGACAGACGGGAATTCGACCCAAAACGCGCAATGGCTCTGCTGACATCCTTCCTCGCTGACCTTGCCGGTTTGTTTGGCGATATCTTCTGGGTGTTACTGATCATGGTTTTCATGTTGATGGAAGCCTCATCGTTTCCTCAAAAAATCGCGAAGATGTCTTCCAATAATCCCAACCGATCAGCTCAAGCAGAACAAATCCGCAACGCAATCTGGCAATACGCCACTCTGAAAACACTCATCAGCATGATGGTGGGTGGCGGAGTCGTCCTCCTGCTCAAACTCCTCAAAGTTGATTATGCATTCTTGTGGGGATTAATTGCGTTCTTCTTTAATTTCATCCCCAATGTTGGATCATTTATTGCCGCGATCCCCGGCGTGGGGATGGCACTGATTCAATATGATGTGACGACCGGTATCTACGCGGTCATCGGATACGCATTGATCAATCTGATTTTCAGCAATATTGTCGAGCCGAGAGTCATGGGAAAAGGGATGGGAATTTCGGCTCTCGTGGTCTTTCTCTCATTGATCTTCTGGGGATGGGTGCTCGGGCCAGTCGGCATGATTCTTTCCGTCCCCCTCACCATGATCGTGAAAATCGTGCTCGATTCGTCCGAGCAAACTCGCTGGTTTTCGATTCTACTCAGTGGCGAATCTCCCGGCTCGGAACAAGTTCCCTCCGGTAAGTAGATCAACTCAGGCGAAAAGTTCTTGGACGGCTTCTCCTTTGGCATCCTTCGTCACATAAAACGGCCGGCCTTCAATGTCGTATCCCGTTTTCGGACTGACACCCATCGCCGTCATGATGGTCGCATGCAGATCCTCAATTGAGACAGGATTCTCAACGGCCATCAATGGACGCTCGTCGGCAGTTTTCCCGTAGACAAAACCGCGTTTCATCCCGCCACCAAACATCACCACGCTGGTACCACCTGTGAAATGCCGATGGAGACCGTAATGTTTCATTTCGGAAAGTTCATCGACCTTATCTCGTGCCTGATCGGCGGCATTCGAACCGGGCTGTCCTTCAATGAGCGCATCGCGACTGAACTCCGAAGCAATGACCACCAAAGTCCGCTCCAGCATCCCCCGTTCTTCCAGATCGAGGATTAATTGTTTGATGGGGGAATCGATCTCTTTGTGCATACGGTCCATCGTCGTATGCCCTTCCGAATGAGTGTCCCAATGCAGGAACGGTACATACTCGGTGGTGACTTCCACAAATCGAGCCCCCGATTCGACCAATCGTCGAGCCAGTAGACAACCGCGACCAAATCGTCCGGTATCGTATTTTTGTCGGGTCTCTTCCGGTTCCAAAGCAATGTCAAAGGCGTCACGCTCTTTGGAACTGAGCAATCGATACGCATTCTCCATCGACCTTAACATCGATTCCTGTTGGTAATCACTCATCAAGGCGCGCTCGGGGCTTTGATCAATCAACTTTCGATACAGACGATTACGATTCACAAACCGATCACCCGTCATTCCTTGCGGAGGCCGAACAGATTTCGCCGCTTCTTCAGGATAAGGCAAGTTGAGTGGTCCATATTCGCTGCCGAAAAAGCCAGCCGTTGTGAACGCCTTCAACTCTTCACTTTCTCCCACGCCTTCTAGTCGTTGACCAATATTGATAAACGCCGGCATCACCGGGTTTTGAGGACCAAGCACACGCGCCATCCAAGCACCGATATGTGGAGCGGCGACGGTTTGCGGCGGCACATAGCCGGTATGCCAATGATACTGATGGCGTGAGTGTAAGATACTCCCTAAGTCGGGCTGCACGGCTGAACGAATCAACGTCGCCCGATCCATGACTGAGGCAATTCCTTCCATCCCTTCGCAAATTTCCAAACCGCTGACCGCAGTTGGAATTGCCGGGAAGGTACTGAGCATGTCGGCAACTTTCAGGCCTTTCTCGAAAGGCAAATACCGTTTGGGATCAAACGTATCGGGAGCCGCCATCCCCCCACCCATCCACAACAAGATACAACTGTCTGCCGTCGCGGCGGGATGCGCAAAGTGCCCCACGTCGTTGGCCGATAATGAACGCGGTTCTCCCGCCATCATCGCAGCGGCCCCTGCGGCACTTAACTGTTTGAGAAAATCGCGCCGGATAATGTGCTCGGGAGCCTTAGGATCGTATTCATAATTCATCTGTAAACTCACAATCTGTGGAACTCATCTAGTCTCACATTATACACCATCGTCAGCGAATCAGGAAAAACTCTGGCAACATACAAATCGACCAAAGCAAATCTTCCACTTTGGAAGGCTCCGGTTTCTCTCCCAACATGTCACTGATGATCTGGGTTTCATTACTTGTTGGCTCACGAGACAACGCAAACAGAAACAGCTCCCGAGTGAGCCTCTTCGCATCGCCGTCGGATTGTGCAATCAAATGCCGGGCGCCGGTCTCGAATGCTCGCGCGAGTGAAGCTTCGTTGGACAAATCAATCGCCTCTAACGTCGTCAATTGTGTGGGTCGCATCGAGACAATCTGTTCCCGCATCGGCCGTCCCAACGACTTCATCAACGCCGTATTTTTCAACAAAGACGCTCGCACCATCAAGCTTTTCCCATCGGCGGCAACCGCCAATAATGCCGTCGCTTGAGCATTCACGGCCCCCGTCCAACTTTTGTTCGGTTCCACAATGGTCACAGGTTTCCAAGTCCCTTTAATGCCACCCAGACGTCCCTCTCTCGTCGTGGGTGCATTAGGATTCCACTCCCACGTTGCGTCTGAGGAAAGGGAAACCGTCTCACCGTTTTCTAATTGCAAACGAGCATCGAAGAAGAATCCTGCGGGATTCGGCGTGGCTCCTCCGTTCGTCACGATGGCCGTAATGTCGTTCTTGCCCGGTTTAAGTAATGTATGTAAAGGCAACGTGCGAACCTTTGTCCAATCATCACCCTTGTCGACTTCTCGACGGTTAATGAACAAGACGTGAGAGTTATCACAAGTCAGGACGGCTCCTCCCCGTTTCACGGCAGCCCGTAAATCGATGATTGTCCGCACGACAATTGTTTCATTGGCGGGAGGCACCCCTTTCGCCGAATCCCCCCAAATCCATTCCGCCTTTAGTTTCAAATCCGTTTTTTGTTCGGCAGAGACTTTTGTACGAAAGACGGGGGCATCAAACTTATCGGGAGCGCTGCCCGTTATCTGCCAGACAGAGTCCAGAAATTGTTCGGCCGTGAGCCGTCGAGATCGTGGACCTCGAAAAACGTAATCCCCGCTTTGCGGTCCTTCAATGATTTCAACCTGCGACTGATACGATTCCGAGGTCGCGATCAGTTCCAGCAGTTGTTTGAGATCATAATTCTGATCACGAAGTGAAATCGCGAGGAAGTCGAGCAAGTCTTCATTCCAAGGCTTGCTTTGCATCGCATCGAGTGGATGAACAATGCCCCGACCCATGAGTCGATGCCAGAACCGATTGGCAATGGTTCGTGTGAAGCGTCCATTTTCGGGATGCGCCATCAAGCCCGCCAATTGTTGCAGCCGGACCTCACGACTTGCCAACGGATCAATCTGTCCCAATTCGGGGAAGAACCAACCCGCTTTCGCCGTCTTTCCAATCGGTTTGTCGCAGCGATGAATTTCCAATTCCCGTTGCGAGTAAATCGCCGCCAAGCCGTACGATTCTTCCAGTGTCCAACGGTCAATAAAGCTGTCGTGACACGAGGCGCATTTCAAATTGATCCCCAAAAAGGCCTGTCCAAGAGATTGCGCAAATTGAATTTCGACCGTCTGACCGGCTGACACGTTGCCGCGCCATTTGATCCCGTCAATGAACCCTCGACTCGCGTCCGAAGACGGGGCAATTAATTCGCGGGCCATCTGATCGAATGGTTTGTTGTAGAGCAGCGATTCATACAGCCAGGATGAAACCTGTTTCCGTCCGCCGGTAATAAAACCGGTCCCGCTGTAATCATTTCGTAACAGATCATTGAAAAACGACAACCAATGATCGGCATACGCAGTATCGTCAGCCAACAGCTCGCGAATTTTATGAGTCCGTTTGTCGGGTGATTGATCGGCGAGAAATTTTTGTAACTCTTCAGGAGTCGGCAACAAACCGACCAAATCGAGATGCACACGCCTCAGAAAGGTCGCATCGTCGATAAGTCCTGGTCGCGGCAATCCATATTCAGCCAAATGTTGATCAATCAAGCGGTCAATCGGATGACTGCGATTTCCATCCGCGGCAGGAATTGTTGGCCGTCGAGGTTTGAGAGGCGGTTCGTACGACTGAACTCCAAACGAGAAGCCGGCTTCCCAAGGTAGGTCTTCACTGATCCATTGCTTCAGAATTGCCACTTCTTGATCGGAGACCCGTGCTTTTCCTTTGGGCGGCATCTGAGATTCGGGATCATCCGAAGTTACTAAATCGATAATATGAGATGCGGCGACATCATCGGTATCGACAAAGCCCGACTCCACCCATAAAGCTCGTGTGTTGAGTGAAAAACTTCCCTTGGCTTCTCGCCCGCCGTGGCATTCGACGCAGTGCTTTTGCAAAATCGGGACGACATCGTGAGCGAAGTCAATCGGTTTCGCCTCAGCGGATGTCGAGAGAGGAAGTAATAATGTGAAGAAAAATAATGAAGTCAATCGTGAGATCATCGAGCGAGTCTTTTTCAGAGACGATGTGAGTAATGAGGCAGGAGACTCATTATCTCATATTTCGGTGATGTTTCTCAACGTCGTTTTGGGAAGTTGTGAAATTCGTACTTACGATATAATGTTTGACGGGTTAGTCGAGCAAAGCGAGTCGTAACCCGACAACCGCAAATGATGAGTGCCCGAATCTCTCAACTTTTCAATTTCACTCTGTCGCAGGCGACGAAATCCGTGATGGTGATAATTTGCACGCCACTTTACTTTTCTTACCTTTTTTCCAGATCCGGGAATCGGAATTCGCCAGATCTCCCCAATTCCTTCCCGCTTCCGGGAAACCAGACCAAAACGTCATAAGTTGAGTTCTGCCGTTCCCTTGCGAACGACCGCCCCGACCATATAATTTGTAGAGTGAACGAGACCCTGATTGCCCCTCACTTGAAGGGGACAATCCCACGGAGAGAGCGAAAGCACCGACATGATTAACTGGATACGTAATGTTGTTCAAGCTGTCTGGACTGTCGCGAACGGCATGTTCATCACGCTGCGGACGATGAACAGTACCTATCGCCGTAAAACTTTCACCGAGACGTACGAATATCCCGAAACACCGGTGCCGATCAAAGCCCGCTATCGAGGCTTTCATCGTTTTGATCTGACAACGTGTATCGGTTGTGAAAAATGTGCAGTGGCCTGTCCGGTCGATTGCATCTACATTGATAAACAGAAGAGCCCGGTCGGTAAGGGCTTCCGAGTGGAAGGCTTCACCATCGATTACACAAAATGCATGTTCTGTGCGTTGTGTGTCGAGCCTTGTCCGGTGGACTGTATCTTCATGGGGTCCAACTACGACCTCAGTTGTTACAGTCGCGATGGTTGTATTGTCGATTACGCCAAGTTGCCCTTGCAGGTTGCCTGGGGTAAATCGACACTCAACCCAACCAACGTGGCCGAATCCAAAGTGCTCTACGAGCCAGTCTGGGTCAAAGGCGAACCCAGCCCGTTCGAATTTGCTGAAGAAGCATGAGTTTGATTGAAACATGAAGTTACCCAAACCTGTCCCGTCACAAGAAACGTCACAAGGAGTTCCAGAGCGATGAATTCAACGGCTCCCCGACAACAACTCTTCACGGTGCAGGAAGCATCTCAACGATTGCCTCTGGTCACTTCAATTGTCAAAGACATCGTCGAACTTTACGAAGATGTCATAGATCGTCGCGAACGATTGGACCGACTCAAAGAAGGGCGTGGTGACAAACCTGCCGACAATGTATACAGCGAAGAACTCGAACAAAGTGAAGAATCGCTGGAGAAGGATTTGCAGCAATTGGAAGAGTATCGTCTCGAACTGGAAGCCATCGGGGCGGAACTGAAAGACCCTCAGCAGGGATTGGTAGATTTTCGGTCACAATTAGAAGATCGCGAAATCTACCTTTGCTGGAAACTGGGAGAATCAGAAATCGCTCACTGGCACGAACTCGAAGACGGGTTCGAAAGTCGGCAAGCGTTGGTTCCTCAAACACATCAAGAATAATTGAACACTTCACAACCACCCCGCCGGGTGGCTTGAGGATGAAAAACGATGACAGATCTCGTAGGTCACTTTCTTTTGTTCGGCATCATTATCATTGGTGCCTTGATCGTGCCGTTGTTGCTCGGTCGACTCGTTCGACCGAAACTTCCCACGCCTCAAAAAGACATGATTTACGAATGTGGTGAACCGACCATCGGCAGCAGTTACGTCCAATTTGACCTGCGATACTATGTCGTGGCGCTCGTCTTCATCGTATTCGATGTGGAAGTGATCTTTTTCTTCCCGTGGGCCATGATTTACGGCGGTTCAATGCATCTGGCTGACAGCCGTATTTCGGAAGCCGCCCGCACCGAACTCTCCGCCAAAATGCTGAATACTCCCGTTGCCGAACTCGCGTCCGAAAATGTCATCAATGCCGAATCAGCTTACTATCTTGGTTTAACCGGCTTCGCCGATGTGTTGGTCTTCTTCGGTGTCCTGTTGGTCGGTTTTGCCTATGTCTGGAAACGTGGTGATCTCGATTGGGTTCGTACCGTCATGAACGAACGCAAGCAAATCGAGACGGCACCTCCTCACAAAGATCTGGTCCCGCCGACTGCGATTCCCGAAAAACAAACTGCTAGTTAATCAACTCAAATTCAAATATCACTCATTCAGTCCCGGTGGAAAGCCAACCTGATGAACACTGAAGAGATACACGGAATTCTCGCCGAGCAATTTGGTGACGCCATTCTCGAACTGAAATCCGAAGCCATCGACCCCTGGATCGTGGTTGCAGGTGACAAGATCGTCGAAATTCTCACCTTTTTGCGAGATGACGAACGGTTGCAGTTCGATCATTTGAATGATCTGACCGCCGTGGATTATCTCGAAATGGATGAGAAAAAGGCGAAGAAGTTCCCTTACGAACCGCATCTGGAAATCGTCTATCACCTTTCCAGTTTTGGACAGAAACATCGCACTGTCATCAAAATCAGTACCACACGCTGGAAAGACGACGAACCAGGCAGCCACCCCGAGATCCCGTCTGTCGCTGGAGTCTTCGGTATTGCCGACTGGCACGAACGAGAAGCCTACGACATGTTCGGCATCAACTTCGTCGGTCACCCCAATCTTAAACGCATTCTCTGCCCGGAAGACTGGGAAGGACACCCGCTCCGCAAAGACTACGAATTCCCCCTCGAATATCACGGCATCCGCGGGCAGTAATCTCTCGTTCATTTTTTCGACAGAATTTCAATTTATCAATTATTTAAAACAACAACGATAACGAGTCAGCAGCCATGAGCATGCAAGTAGAAGACCCCCGCGTCATCGAATTCGACGTCCGTACCGACGAAATGCTCGTCAACATGGGGCCACAACACCCCAGTACGCACGGCGTGCTCCGTCTGCTGCTCAAGACGGATGGCGAAGTCGTCAGCGAAGTGACGCCACATATTGGCTATCTGCATCGCTGTGCGGAAAAAATCGGTGAAAACCTCTCACCGCCACAATGGATTCCCTACACCGACCGGATGGATTATCTGGCCGCGATGAATATGAATCTCGGCTTCTCTTTGACCATCGAAAAACTGATCGGCATGAATGTTCCCGAGAAAGCGATGAACTGCCGACTGATCATTGCCGAGTTGGGGCGTATCGCCAGTCACCTCGTCGGTATGGGCGCTTACGGCTTGGACCTCGGGTCATTCAGTCCCTTCTTATACGCCTTCCGCGAACGCGAAATCATTCTCGACCTATTTGAAGAAACCTGCGGCGCACGACTCACCTACAGCTACATGACTCCCGGCGGCGTCACCCACGACTTGCCCGGCATGATCACCATTCCTCCCGGACTCGCTCAACTCACCGGCAACAGTCCCGATATGGAATTGGAATGGAAGGACGCCGTCCTGATGTTCCTCGATTGGCTCGAAACACGTATCCGCGAATATCATACTCTGCTGACTCGCAATGCCATCTTCATCAGAAGAACCGCCGGAATCGGAGCGTTATCCCCAGAAATGGCCAAGAGTTTCGGTTGCACCGGACCAGTCCTTCGCAGCAGTGGTATCGACTACGACTTACGTCGTGATGGCGAAGGAATCTACACCCGTATGTATGAAGGATATAACTTCGAGATCCCCGTTGCTCCGTTTGATGCGGCTCCTCGTGGAGTGGAACTCGGCGACAACTGGACTCGTTTTTACGTCCGCATGATGGAAGTGGTTCAAGCGATCGGCTTAGTCCGTCAGGGACTCGACAAGTACGAATCGGCAGAGGGTTCTTACCGCGAAGGATTCAAACTGGGAGCCAAATTACCTGCCGACGAATGTTATCTCGAAACCGAATCCCCACGCGGACAAATGGGCTTTTATGTGGTTGGGGCCAACGCGGCCGAGCCTCTTCGCACCCGGGCGAAGAGTTCGTGTTTCTGCAATCTCTCGATCACTGCTCCACTCTGTGAAAACACACTCTTGGGAGACATCCCGTCGGTTGTTGGATCACTCGACATCGTGATGGGTGAGATTGATCGGTAACAGATTGCTATTTCTTAGCGACACTCACACTGTCGTGGCCCCTTGTTGATTTCCAAATCGCGCGATACACAAGGATGTGTAATTGTGAGCTTTCAATCAACCTTCGCTCAAAGTAAAAGCGACACTCTATTGGCCTCATTCATACGCTCGAAATCATTGATCCTTGAATAATTGACGATGGAGTCTAACGTTGAACAGTCCGCAGTTATGACTTTTGCGACCCAAGCAAAAAATCAAGATTCATTGAGAAATTCCGCGTCTACCAGAACAGCTCCTCGCCAATTCATCATAGATTTGTTGCGTAAAATCCGGGCAGCAAGATGACTATATAAGAATTTGAAAATCAATTCGAAATACTTTCGTCCAAGTGTACCAAGTGCCATAAGGCTCTCCCCGACCCCACCCAATGTGCTAGTATTTTCATTTGAATATTGCGTTTTTTCTTCGAGAGCACCTCCAAGAGTCAAACTTCTATCTGAGTAGACATCGACAACTCCTTCTGTTCACTCAGATTTATTTTGATAGGGGTATAATTTATGCATATGCTTAATCTAATCTTCTTTCTGTTAGAATCGAGATAATGGTTTGTTGATTGAATATTTCACTTTTTCTCCCGGGGACTAAATATGCTTGATTTTTCAAAACATTCACCTTCGCGACGTCAGCGAGGCTTCACACTCATCGAACTTTTGGTCGTGATTGCCATTATTGCCGTTTTGGTCGCATTACTGTTACCCGCCGTGCAGCAGGCGCGTGAAGCGGCTCGGCGATCATCCTGCAAAAACAATCTCAAGCAATTGGGATTGGCGATGCACAATTATCATGACGTGTTTACGATTTTCCCCTACGGGCAGCAAACAGAAGGTGTGACCCATCGTCGTGACAACTGGTTCCAACGAATCCTTCCGTACATCGACCAAGCTCCCCGATACAACTATTACGAAGGCTTTCAATCGGTCAATGCGTGGCAGAATGAATACATCCACCGCATTACCGACATGGGCGTTGTGGGTGCCGTTCCCGGCCAGTCCTGTCCGTCGGACCCGAACTCACCGGGCCGAGGTGGAAACGGTGGCATAACAGCCTTCCAGGGCAGTTATGCAGTTTGCGGTGGAGCCGGTGTGGTCACGATCGACCCCACCACCAATATCATCACCGTTACTGATCGAAACATCTGTCCCGGCACAAGAACGGGAACTGGACTTTTCTATCGAGATTCTTCCACAGGATTCAAGGATTGTGTAGATGGATCATCGAACACTCTCCTGTTCAGTGAGGGAATTAATCGCGGCAATACTACTGGTGCCTGGGGTGAATTGGGCGGCCATTGGGGAGGAGCACCTCACGGAGCATATGCTTTCTCAGTTGCCGAAGTCCCAAACACATCGGTACCAGACCGCAACTACAGCTGCAAAGCTGCCCTCACCCCTGGTGCCCCGAATGGTGCTCCGTGTGAAGACCGCAGTGTCGGTGGTGGTCGTTGGAGTTTTGCCCGCAGTTATCATGTGGGTGGCGTGCAAGCGACACTCGCTGATGGTTCCGTTCGCTTTATTTCGGATAACATTGATCGTCAAACCTATATGAGAATCGGCATGCACAAAGACGGTTTGTCCATCGGAGATTTTTAGGCGGCCCACTTCGTCGAATTCAGGAAAGGAGATCCGATCGCGGGTCTCCTTTCTTCCTGTTTTTTATATTCACACACCACTCATTTGAATTGATAGTGACACCCAATGCGAATTTTTTTGAAACAGCTACTCACATTTCAGGCCGTGTTAATCTGCCTAAGTACTCTCGGCTGCGGCGGAGGAGCACCGGATGGCCCTGAACTGTTTCCCGTGACAGGCACCGTAACATTCGACGGAGAACCCATCAGCGAAGGTCGGATTTTGTTCCGTGCCGATGGTGGAACGGGAAAAGGCTACGGGGGAGATATCAAGGATGGCACATACACACTAGAAACTGTTTCCGGCAGCATGAAGGTCGAAATTACCGCGTCCCGAATTGTGCCCGGAAAGTTTGGTGAGGCAGCCAGTCCCGACGAAGATCCTCCACCTCTCTCTGAAATGTATATCCCAGAAATCTACAACACAAAATCGACGTTGACAGCAGAGGTCAAAGAGGATGGAGAGAACACAATTCCGTTCGATCTGAAGACGCCTTGAATTTGATTTTGCCACGCTTCACAGTCGATAGCGTAATAGATCATCGTCTGAACGAAACATAGCCCGATCTGCGCAAGCAGTCGGGATGAGTTCGGTACATTTCCTCTGGTATTTCTGGGACTTGTCCCAGTCTACAAGCCTTTAGGGATGTGGTCTGTCACATAAAATTTTCACGACGCCGGGATATGCCCAAAATCATTATTCTTACAGGTTGTACGCGAGGTTGCGGTCGAGCCCTCGTTGATCGGTTTATCGAAGCCGGGCATACCGTCGTCGGTTGTGGCCGTAGTGAATATGAAATTGAGAAACTGCAAAACATCTACCCTGCCCCGCATCGATTTGATGCCATAGATGTGACCGATGATGCCTCAGTGAGCGACTGGGCGAAATCTGTGTTGAGTGAAGTCGGTACTCCCGATCTACTCATCAATAACGCCGCCGTCATCAATCGTTCCGCCAATCTCTGGGAATTGACTGCTGACGAATTCGAAAATGTGATTGATATCAACATCAAAGGGGTCGCCAACACGATTCGTCATTTCACGCCGGCCATGATCAAACGGCAGCAAGGCGTGATCGTCAATTTCTCATCGGGTTGGGGACGATCCACGTCTCCCCAAGTCGCGCCGTATTGTGCGACGAAGTTTGCCGTGGAAGGACTCTCAAAAGCACTCGCCCAAGAGTTACCAGAGGGGATTGCATCGATCCCTCTTTCTCCCGGCGTGATCAACACCGAGATGCTTCAAAGCTGCTCTCCCGGAGTTGCGGATAACGCTCCGACGCCCGAGGAATGGAGCCACAAAGCGGCAGCGTTTATTTTGAACATTTCCGCGAGCGACAATGGTAAGTCGCTGAGCGTGGGATAGCCCATCGCGCCGGTTCTGGCAGTAAACCGCACGCTGGCGCGTTGCGGCTGATCATGTCGAAGGGAAAAGAGCCCGGTTAGCCGTTTCAGGCCAACGTCGGTTGCTTGCAATGTCAGATGATTACGTCGACTGAAATTTCCGCCCAATGAGCCGCTTGGCGCTAGCCTGCGGTTATGTTCAGACAGACAATTCGGCCAACCGAATGTCACCGAGAAAGCGAACCTGCTTCTCGCGGTGAAAGCTCCGTGAGGACCATTCCATGTCGCTCATTCCGAATAGCGTCCCTTGCGGTTACGAAAAACAAGCCCCTGTTCTAACGACACCGATCAAAAAACGGACCTTCGAGCCGAATCTTTTCCAACAACGGCTCGTTTGCTTCCGGGAACTCCTGCCTGTAAAGCTCGCTCGCGGTCAGCCATTTGAAGCCTTGATAATCGGCTTGGAGATCGACCTCTTCCTTCGGTTTACAAAGCCAGAATCGGATGTCGACCACATCATGGTCGTACTCGAATTCTCGTTCCCCCAACAGCATCACCGGCTCGACTTCGATGCCGGCTTCTTCTTTGCACTCGCGCACAGCACAGGTCATCGGGGATTCGTGAGGCTCACATTTCCCGCCGGGGAACTCTGCCTTGCCCGGTAGTGTTCGGTCTTCGCTACGAACCCCTACCAGATAGCGTCCGCCGTGCTCCACCACGGCGACACCAATCATGACAATTCCTTCACGACCTGTCATTCTGCACTTTCCTGAACATCGTGAGGGGGAGCACCCATGATGTGATAACCACCATCGACGTGGAAGATTTCACCCGTCACGCCGCTACAAACATCCGACAGCAAAAACATGCCTGTCTTGCCAACTTCTTCGTGAGTCACATTTCGGCGTAACGGCGAAAAGCCCATATAGAGCTTCTGCATCTGATCGAATTCACCGACCGCGGACGCCGCCAAGGTTCGCAATGGACCCGCAGAGAGTGCATTCACGCGGATCCCGTTTGGTCCCAATTCGTTGGCCAAATATTCCATCGAACTTTCTAAAGCGGCCTTACAAATTCCCATCAAATTGTAACCGGGAATCACTGTCTCACCGCCGAGGTAGGTCATCGAGAGAATACTTCCTCCCGGGTTCAGAATTTTTTCAGCGCGATTGGCGATGGCGATCAACGTGTAAGCCGAGATATCCATCGAGAGCTTGAATCCTTCGCGAGACACATCCGTCACGCGACCTTTCAATTCATCAATGGGAGCATACGCCATCGAGTGCAAGACAAAGTCGATCTTCCCGAACGTCTTTTCCGCTTCGGCAAAAACGGTATCAAGGTCTTCGTCTTTGGAAGCATCGCAAGGCATGACCAGTTTCGCACCGATTGGATCAACCAGTTTACGAAGTCGCTTTTCGGCTTTCGGACGAGCGGGATCAGCATCGGGAAGATGCGTGAACCCCATTTCAGCCCCTTCCCTGGCAAGTTGCTCCGTGATTGCCCAAGCAATCGAACGATCATTGGCGATCCCAAAAATGAGTCCTTTTTTACCTTCAAACATTCCCATCACATAAACTCCTGTTTTCTATCAGTCGTGAGTTCAATATTTCGATTTCCCCCTCATTCGCCCCGCGGGTACCTTCTTCTGTGGAAGAAGTAAGGCTGGGATAAGGAAGATCATTATGACCGTTATCTTCGGTAGTCGTATTCACACGATACTCATCACTCAGAAAATCATCAATTCACACGGATTTCCCAGGCTCGTTTCCAGAGATTTTCCCCATAAAAAAACACGGGGCCACCAATCGGCAGTCCCCGCGTTTGTAATAATCAGGTTTCTATCAAGGAATCAGGCGACGTTTTGCAACTCCTGCTCGCGTGCCTGTTCGAGGGCTTTTTCTTCCATCTCTTCCATCGCATTCTCATCCACGAACCCGGCAAGATGCTTGCTGCGAGTTTCATGTTGCAGTTTCTTGAGAGCTTTTGATTCGATCTGGCGAATCCGCTCGCGTGTCACTTTGAAAATACGCCCGGTTTCTTCGAGGGTGTAACTGAATCCGTCTCCCAGGCCGTATCGTAACTTGATAATTTCCCGTTCACGATAGGTCAGACTTTTCAGGACATGCTGAATTTTCTCTTTCAACATCTCTTTAGTGGCCGATTCTGTTGGACTGGTTTCATGACCATCTTCCAGGAAGTCACCATAACTGCCATCCGCATTTTCACCGATAGGCATATCCAAACTGATGGGATGACGCCAGGTCTTCATGATCCGTTCGGTTTCATCAACCGGCAAACCGATCGCTTCTGCCAATTCTTCAATCGTGGCATCACGGCCTGTTTTCTGGCGAATCTTTTCTGCTTTATGTTTCAATTGCGAGATGCTTTGGAACATGTGAACCGGAATACGAATGGTCCGAGCATGATCGGCAACCGCACGAGTGATGGCCTGCCGAATCCACCAGGTCGCATAAGTGGAAAACTTGTAGCCACGACGGAACTCGTACTTCTCGACGCCCCGCATCAAGCCGGCATTCCCTTCCTGAATCAGATCGAGAAAAGAAAGACCACGGTTACGATACTTTTTGGCAATCGAGACAACCAATCGCAAGTTACCACTGGAGAGCTTCTGCTTGGCTCGTGTCCAGGCATCAAACCGTTCAGTCACTTCATCCATGCGATTCACAAACTCTTGAGGTTCTTCGTAAACCATTGCAGAGAGTTCATAGAGTTCCTGTTCCATCAAATCACAATCGCCACGTCGATGCGGATGCATTTCGGCAACTTTCAGCTCGCGATGAACTTCCCGAATGCGGTCTGCAATTTGTTGCATCCGTTTCATAATCGGTTGGACTCGATGTGTTCGCAGTGAAAGCTCTTCACACAACCGAGCCATCTTGCGACGACGAATCACCATACGCATTTTGGCTTCGGCTCTCTGCTTGTCGGACAACTCAAGGTTTCGAGATTGATCAAAATCATCCGAGTTTTCTTCCAGCATCCGACGTAATGTCGAGAGGTTCGTTGGAATACGGCCCAGCAACTGATCTTTATGAGAGTTTTCTGTGTCTGAGGTTCTCAAGGTCCGTTCAAAGGGCAAATCACCAACGAGAACTTTTTCAAATGTTTCCACTGCTTGACGAAGCAGAAAGTCAGACTCCACAGTCTTCCAGCGGAACAGACGACGAGTAATTTCAATCTCTTTCGCAAGAAAGATCTCTCGTTCCCGTGCCAGTAGTGGGATATGTCCCATTTGTGCCAGATACATACGAATCGGATCGCGGGACGACATATTGGACGCTTCCGCCAAAAAGTTCTTCTCAGCGTCGGTACGTTCGACGGGATTATTGAACGACGTGGGATCATTCTCTTCCGGGCAACCGGGATCGTGTTGAATATGCAAGGAATATTCTTCCATTGCCATCAACACCTTTTCCATCAACGTCGAGTGAGGCTCCTCATCGGGGATAAACGCGTCCAACTTTTGAAAAGTGAGAAAGCCGGTTTCAACGGCCTCTTCCATGAACTCCTGAACTTCGGGATCAAAACGATACATGAGAAACTCCTTTTTCTCTGTGATCTGCAGTTGTCACTCTACGGGATACGTGACAACCATGATTTACGAAGGCGATGACCAACATCACCTTAAAATTGTGTATGAAAGCTCGTGGTGAGACTTATCGATGTGGTATCGGTTGAACGCTTCGATCTGTTGTCGGAGCTGGAGGAATGTCTGGCATCACAACGGGAGCAGAACTGGGTGCCAGTAATTGGTCAACCATCGAAGGAAACATGGCAAGCGCGATATCGTTGAACGAGCTACCCGGCTTTGAGCGAGAAATGGTCCGGGAAGACCGGATAGGATCCGGTGAAAACATGATGATCGCCTCCTTGCGATGTGATGTAAAAAACAGTTTTCAGATGATGAGGCGACTTCTGCCTGGCCTCACTGTTGTTGATCAACGGATTCTCAATCCTTTGAGCCCAATTGAACCGCAACACGCATCACCGTAACAAAAGTTGGATCCCATGTACGAAATATTCAGGATCTCACAAAAAAAAACTCAAGTTTTTTTATCACCATTCGTACAGTATGTTTAAGAAAGAGGATGCCTTGATCGCTGCCACCTGAATATCTGGATCGGCAAGCGAGATTCCTTATTTCTCGCTTCAACCTGCTCTGGTCAAGCCCCCACAACATCCACTAAACTATCTGTCTTCACAGCCCGTTGAAAACTTGATGCTGCTGCGAATGATTTGATCAACAGACTGCTTCACTACATTTTCATACCGATTTTACAAACATAATTCCCTGAATAATTGAGGGTTTCAAACGTGAAGATTGCCATGATTGGGACGGGTTATGTTGGACTCGTTACCGGAACTTGCCTTGCAGACAGCAACAACGATGTCACCTGCATCGATATCGATCAACAGAAAATTGACAATCTGAATCAAGGAAAGATTCCCATTTACGAGCCGGGATTAACCGAACTCGTTGAACGAAATGTCCGCAAACAGCGCCTGCACTTCACTACAAATTACGATGAATCGGTTCCTGATTGCGATTGTGTCTTCATTGCTGTCGGCACTCCGCAAGGAGACGATGGGTCGGCAAATCTGAGTGGACTTTGGAAAGTGGCCGAAACACTTGCACCGTTGCTCTCCGAAAAAACCGTTGTTGTCATCAAGTCGACAGTTCCCGTGGGAACAAATCGGGCCGTCTTGGAGAAACTGAAAGAGCTCACGGGACGCGATGTCGCTGTGGCCTCGAATCCCGAGTTTCTGAAAGAGGGCGCCGCCATTGAAGACTTCACTCGTCCCGACCGTGTGGTCGTCGGGGTGGAAAAAAAAGAAGTTGGCGATGTGCTTCATGAACTCTATAAGCCATTCTTGCGAACCGATCATCCCTTTATCTTGATGGGGCTGGAATCGGCAGAAATGACCAAGTATGCCGCAAATTGCATGCTGGCCACCAAAATCAGCTTTATCAATGAAATTGCCAATCTGTGTGATCGAGTCGGTGCGAACATCAATGAAGTCCGTAAAGGAATTTGCCACGACGAACGAATCGGGTTTCAGTTTCTGTATCCAGGTGTCGGTTATGGAGGTTCCTGTTTCCCGAAAGATGTGCGTGCGTTGATTTCCGTTGCCGAAAACGTCGGCATGAACACCGAGATCTTGAAGTCGGTCGATGATGTGAACACGTTACAGAAGAATGTTCTCTTCTCGAAGATTGATCAATATTTTGAGAGTGATTTGAAAGGGAGAAAGTTCGGCATTTGGGGACTCGCTTTCAAACCTCGGACTGACGACATTCGTGAAGCACCGGCGCTCGTTTTGATAGACGGTTTGCTCGCCGCAGGAGCGGAAGTGGCTGTACACGATCCCGTCGCGATGGAAAACGTCAAAGAGATCTATGGCGACAAGCTTACGTATTGCGAACACCATTACGAGACAATCAAAGAGGCCGATGCTTTGGCAATCGTCACAGAATGGAGTGATTTCCGAAACCCGGACTTTGAATTCATCGCCCACCAGATGAAGACACCCGTTATTTTTGACGGTCGGAATATGTTCGAGCCTTCACGTTTGGAAGGTGAAGGATTTACTTACTGCGGAATCGGAATCTAGTCCGTCACCACGACACGTTTCATTCGCCAAAATCCGCTCGTGCCACCACCATCGTAATGTCATCGTGAAGCGGACGATGGTCGACATATTCGTTCAACTGTGCCATCAGTGTCTCGATGATTTCAGCAGGCTCTTTCTCTCGATGCTGAAGGATCGTTGCCATCATACGGTCGGTTCCAAAGAGTTCTCCGTCTGCAGAAATGGCTTCTTGCAAACCATCTGTCGCCATCACAAACAGATCACCATGCTGAAATTCAATCTCTGGGGAAATCTGATACTCGGAGTCTGCCATCAATCCGAGTAACAATCCTGTACTCGCCAGATATTCGACCTCTCCGGTTTGGCGTATGAGCCAACCATCGTGACCGGCCCCGACATATCTCATCCTGCGTGTTTCGGGATTGATACAGGCGGCCATCAACGAAATAAAACTTCCCTCGGGAGTGTCTTCGACCAAAAACTGATTCAATTTGGTCAGTGCGGTTTTCAAATTTCCATGTTGATGAATCATGGCTCGCAGATACGCACGAGTTTCCACCATCTGCAAAGCAGGACCAAGCCCATGTCCCGTCACGTCACCGATGGAGAGCACAATATCCGAACCATCGTCCGAGGTAATAAAGTCAAAGTAATCACCGCAAGCTTGAGTGGCCGGAATTGCTTTGCCTGCAAAGCGAAACCCGTTCACAACCGGAGGGACGGTGGGGTAAAGCTGTCGCTGGACAATTTGAGCCGTCCGTAACTCATCGGACTTGAGCTGTAACTGTACGAGATGAGACGTATCCCGAAGAGTCACCACCGATTCGATGGTCCCTTCATCATTCTCGGTCACTCCACACGTCACATCGGCGGGAAGCGAAGTCCCATCCTTAAACACAAGCGAACCCGATGGAAAGTGCAACGCTCCCTCAGGCTTCGAAATCAAATCGTGAAACAATTCCTGCATGGAAATACTGTGTCGATCGTGAGGAGTCGCCCGAAATCGAACATTGCTTATCATCTGAGAACCAGCTTCAGAACCCTCCTCCATTCGGAGCATCAGACGTGCAGCCCGGTTCATGTATTCAATATCGCCGGTCCGACTTCCACCGATAATGCCATCCGAAACCGAATCAAGTATCAGTTCGAGAGACGATTTGAGCCGCTCCACCTCTCGCTCTTGCTGGTCCATTTGCGTAATGTCTGTCGAGATTCCGGCAATCGCATGAATCTCTCCGTGCTGATTCCGAAGAGGAAACTTGGAAGAAAGGTACAAATGAGGGCCATCTTCATGAGGAGCAATTTCTTTAACCTGAATCGTTTCTCCTCGCTCCACCACTTCGATATCATTTTGTCGAAAAGTCTCGGCTAGTGACTTTGGAAAGATCTCTTCATCCGTTTTCCCAAGGAGTGCATCAAGCCGAAGCTGAAACAGTTCCTCAAACCGTCGATTCACAAATTGGTAGCGCCCCTCAAGATCTTTGACATACACACACGTTTCGGTGTTGTCGAGGATCTCTCGCAACCTGTTTTGACTTTCAATCAGGGCTTTACGAGATCGCTTGCGTTCTGAGATATCAATCACCGAACAAAGCAGTAAACGGTAAGACGACGCATAGACTCGACTGGTTTTTATTTCAATCGGAACTCGTTCACCCGTCTTCATTTTCAGTTCAAACTCGGCCGTCTCCTGATCGGAGGGACGAAACTCTTGTTTATATCGTTTTTTCAAAAACGATTCTGGAGAACCATGCGAAGATTCACCCAAGAGGGGCAGAACCGATTCACCGATGAGGGCGTCTTGCGAATATCCACTTAATGCCTGAAAGCAATCGTTGAGTGAAAGGAACCGCAAGCTGACATCGAGAGTGAACAACGGAATCGGAATCTCATCGAAAAGCTGCCAACAGAGTGCATCGGCTGAAACATTACAATCGTGCGATAATTGTTTTAACTCCGACGACTTTTCTGAAGGACTCATTCAGAGCCTCCTCTCGACCGATATTTATCGGGGCTCGACCCAAGTCGTCGCGAGACCACTCCCGAGGATTTCCCGAGAGGACATCCCTGAATCATTTTCCCTGCACAACGTGCTCAATCATGTTGTCCCTGGACGCCAACGGGTGTATCAAATCAGGCATTACGACTTATAGATGTCTATTGCAGCGCATTCGAGTTGTAAAAACAAGAGATTTTTTACGAAGACTCGAAATTGAGGGATTTCGCAGACGCAAACCCCTAGAAGTTCAGTGTTTGCCCCGAAGTGCCAAGTGCGGCTTCTTTCAGAACTTCTGACAATGTCGGGTGTGCATGACACACAGCCGCCAAGTCTTCACTCGACGCACCAAACTCCATAGCGGCACAGGCTTCCGCGATCAAATCCCCCGCTCGCGGACCGATAATGTGAACACCCAGAATACGGTCGGTCTGTTTATCGGCGAGAACCTTGGCTCTCCCTTCCGTCATCCCCAGCGCTCGAGCACGAGCGTTGGCCAAAAACGGAAATGTTCCTTTGTTATACTCGATGCCTTCTTCTTTGAGTTGATCCTCAGTTTTCCCCACCGTGGCAATTTCTGGATCGGTATAAACGACTCCTGGAATCACATTGTAATTCACGTGCCCATAACCTGTGACCAACTGTTCGACACAGGCCACTCCTTCATGCTCGGCTTTATGAGCCAACATCGGCCCAGGAATCACATCACCGATGGCATAAATTCCTGCAACGGAGGTCTGGAAATGAGCATCAACCTGAATGAAGCCGCGCTGATCGGTATTCACGCCGATGTGTTCCAGGCCAAGACCTTCGACATTCGGCTTACGGCCCGCAGAGAGCAACACGCGATCACATTTGATCGGGTCGATCCCTTTCCCTTCGACGATACACTTCCCTCGTGAGACCTTGGCCGAAGTGACGGCAACGCCCAATTGAAATTCGATCCCCTGCTTCTTGAAAATCTTGAGTGCCTCTTTCGCCATCTCCGAATCCATGCCGGGCAATATGCGATCAAGATATTCAAGAACGGTCACTTTCGCTCCCAGCCTTCGCCAGACGGTCCCCAGCTCAAGGCCGATATATCCCGCTCCAATCACGACAAGATGATCGGGAACCGATTCGTACTTTAAAGCCTCGGTACTTGTTCCGATCTTGTCATAATCAAGTTCAACCCCCGGCAACTCACTCGGCTTACTTCCCGTCGCAATCAGAATGTTGCCAGCTTCAAGAGTTTCCTCACCCTTGGAACTGGTGACAACAACCTTTCCGGTTTCAGGAATCGAAGCGGTTCCTTCGTAACGAGTGATCTTATTCTTTTTGAACAGGCCAGCAATTCCCTGCGTGAGCGTATTCACAACAGTGTCTTTATGGCCCAGCATTGAAGACAAATCGAGTGACATTTTGCCGACTTTAATCCCCCGCCCTTCAAACGCATGACCGGCCTGATCGTACAACTCGCTCGACTCCAACAGCGCTTTACTGGGAATACATCCCACCCGTAAGCAGGTTCCCCCGAGTGCAGGTTCTTTCTCGATGCAAGCGACGTTCAAACCCAATTGGGCGGCTCGAATGGCTGCTGTGTATCCGCCGGGACCGGCACCGATGATGACAAGATCGTGTTGAGACATAGGACTAAATAACTTTGATATTTCTCAGGTGAATTCGGGAGTTGACTGATTGGATCAGCATTCAATCAGCATGCGGTTCGGTTCTTCGATGACATCCTTCACTCGTTTCAGGAAGGTGACCGCTTCGCGACCATCGATAATGCGATGATCGTAACTGAGTGCCAGATACATCATCGGACGAATGACCATTTCTCCATTCTCAACAACGACCCGTTCCTGAATGTTATGCAAGCCGAGGATACCACTTTGAGGTGGATTGACGATTGGCGTGGATAGCATCGAGCCGTAAATGCCACCATTGCTGATCGTGAACGTGCCGCCTTGCAGCTCATCCATACTCAAGCTGCCTTCTTTCGCGCGAACGGCCAAATCGTAAATCGTCTGTTCAATTTCCGCAAAACTTAACTGGTCGGCGTTACGAATAACGGGGACAACCAGTCCCTTTCCGCCACCGACGGCGATTCCAATGTCATAGTAATTGTGATAAACCAAATCGTTCCCGCGAACTTCACCATTCACTTGTGGAACCAGTTTCAACGCATCAATCACCGCTTTGACATAAAACGACATAAACCCGAGTTTAATGCCATACTTCTTCGTAAACGAATCTTGATACTGTTTGCGAAGATCCATCACTGGCTTCATGTTGACTTCATTGAACGTCGTCAACAACGCTGCGTTTTGTTGAGCCGAAACCAATCGCTCGGCAATTTTGCGACGCAGCATGCTCATTGGAACGACATCCGAATCACGCTCTCCGAACGAAGTGGAAGGCAACTGCATTGATGTCGACGCTTTTTCAGAGGTCAGATGTTGCTGGACGTCTTCTTTCAACAAGCGACCGCCGGGGCCAGAGGCTGTGACGTCGCTGGCTGCCAACTTGTTCTCAGCGAGCATACGGGCCGCAGCCGGCATCACATGCCCTTCTGCGGACTTTGACTCCTGAGGGGACGAACTTTGTGGCGAAGCTGGTTTTTCGGCAGCAGGAGCCTTTGATGCTTCTTTGCTCTCTTCTGCAGGAGCTTCCGCCGTATCATCGATGATTACCAAAGTATCACCGATGGTCGCCACGGTCCCCTGTTCCAGGACAATCTCCTGAATGATTCCCGACACCGGAGCCGGCACATCCATCGTCGCCTTTTCCGATTCAATTTCGACCAATTCCTCGTCGGCCTTAATGTAGTCACCGACTCCCTTATAGAACTCGCCGACCATCACTTCTGTAATCGATTCTCCCAATGCGGGGATTTTGACTTCCTTCGCCATCGTTGAATGCTTTCCAATATCACTCGAAGAGAGTGTTCTTTAATGCTCGATAATTTGATCAGCGATTGCATCAGGTCACAACCTGACTAATCGACCATGAGATAATTACTCTTGCCCAAAGGCCTCGGAGATAACCTTCTCCTGTTCAATTTCGTGGCTCTTAAACGACCCCGTTGCCGGGCTCGCCGAAGGTGGCCGTGAGACACATGAAAATGGGAACCGGTTGAGCAAACGATGACCATAATGAACCATCATGAACTGCCAAGGCCCCATGTTTCTCGGTTCTTCCTGAACCCAAAATGCTTCGATATCATCTGCGTACGGCGAGAGTGCTTCCCCCAATTCTCCCGTTGGTAACGGGTAAAGCTGCTCCACACGCAAAATCGCAACATCGTCTCGTTCGTTCTCTTTACGGACATGATCGAGTTCAAAATAAATTTTCCCGGAACAAAGCAAAACCCGTTTTGTTTTCGCCGGATTGGCGTAACCATCATCCGCCAACACACGACGAAAACGTCCGGTCGAAAGATCGTCCAACGAGGCCATCGCCTTCGGATCACGCAACAACTTTTTAGGCGTCATCACGATCAGCGGCTTCCGCCACGATCGAACAATTTGTCGCCGCAGCATATGAAAATGCTGTGCTGCCGTGGACGGATAACAGATCTGCATATTGTCTTCCGCGGCCAGCGTCAGATACCGCTCAAGCCGCGCGGAAGAGTGTTCCGGTCCCTGTCCTTCAAATCCATGAGGCAATAACATCACCAAACCCGAAAGCCGACCCCATTTGTCTTCCGCCGACGAGATGAATTGGTCAATGATCACCTGTGCCGCATTGGAGAAATCACCGAACTGTGCTTCCCAGATAATCAAACCTTCCGGGCGATCCAAACTATAACCATATTCAAATCCCAAGACTCCCGCTTCCGAGAGTGGGCTGTTGATGATTTCAACAAAACCCTGATTGGGCGCAAGTTCGGAGAGAGTATTATAAGGTTGGCCATCTTCATGATCGTGTAAGATGGCATGACGCTGACTGAAAGTTCCGCGTCCTGAATCTTGTCCTGTAAACCGAATCGGGTGTCCTTCTGCCGCAATGGATGCCAGCGACATCAACTCGGCCGCTCCCCAATCAATGGGTCGCTCGCCCTGCGCCATCTCTCGACGAGCTTTCAACACCATATTGTCGAGCTTCGGATGCGGAGTGAATGATTCCGGCAACGTACACATCTGCTGCGTCAATCGGGTGAGTTCTGCGCGGTCGACTCCTGTTTCTGGTTCTTCCGCGACTCCTTCAGGCCCACCAGAATATTCCGACCACATCCCCAACATCGACATTTCGGGATGCTCGTATTCGGGACTATTCGCAGCCTGTAACTCGTCTTCGTAATAATTGTGCGATTCCTGCTCGATCTGCTCGGCCTCTTCGCGATCCACTTCCCCGAGATTTAAAAGTTGCTTCATGTAAGTGGCACGCACAGAATTGCGCGACTTGATTGCTTTGTACATCACGGGCTGAGTGTATGAGGGTTCGTCGAATTCGTTGTGTCCCAACCGACGATAACAATACATATCGATCACAGCATCACGCTTGAACTCGGCCTTAAAATCAATTGCCATGCGGACCACTTGAGCAACGGCTTCCGGGTCTTCTCCATTCACATGGAATATCGGAATTTGCAACATCTTGGCGACATCAGTGGCATACAGACTCGAACGGCCTTCGGCAGGAGAGGTCGTAAAACCGATCTGATTATTCACAATAACGTGAATCGTTCCACCAGTGGTATATCCGGGCAATTCGCTCAGATTCAAGGACTCTTGAATGATCCCTTCACCGGCAAAGGCCGCATCGCCGTGGATGAGAATTGTCATCGTCCGTTCGCGATCAAAGTCATCCACTTTATCCTGTCGGGCACGCGCTCGACCGACAGCCACCGGATTCACAAACTCAAGGTGACTCGGATTAAAACAGAGAGACAGATGAACCTTGCGCCCACAGAGAGTCTCACGGTTGTAGCTGTAGCCCATGTGATACTTCACATCGCCACGGCCACTGTGCAAATGCGGATCGATGTCGAGAAATTCGCGAAACACTTCTCGCGGACGTTTCCCCATAATGTTGGTAAGCACGTTCAAACGACCACGATGGGCCATCCCCAGAAGAATCAATTCCGTGCCGCATTCGCTCGCTTTTTCGACGGCGAGGTCAAGCAACGGAATCAGAGTCTCAGCACCTTCAAGCGAAAATCGCTTGTGTCCTCTGAACTTGTCATGAATAAACGTCTCAAACTGAATCGCATGTGTCAGTTTTTTGAGGATCCGTAATTGCTCTTCGCGAGTTAATGTCGTGCGGTTCTCGGTTTGTTCCAAACGATACTGCAACCACTCACGCACCGACATATCATTAATGTGAGTAAACTGCACGCCGATCGTGCGGCAATACGTGTTTTGCATCCGCTGCACCAATTCGCGGATCGTCAACACATTCGGTCCACCAATCATGCGGGTGGAGATCGAAAGATCGAGTTCCTCGGCATTGAAACCGTAAAACTCGGGCGTCAGTTCTTTGGGCACGGGCCGAGACTGTCGCAGCGGATCGATCTGAGACAGGTTGTGTCCGAGTACGCGATAGTTGCGAACGAGCATATCGACTCGTTCCTGCAACGCCGCGGTCCGGGCCTCGGTCGAACGAGTGGAGGATGTGACGTGACCATTCGAGTAAGCCAGCCCGCTCCCTTTATGGAAAATTGACTTCGGCTTAAAGGAGGGCGCAAAGGAAATCCGACCGCTAAATTGGTCGGATTCGTTCATGTCTCGGAACGTCTCCTGCCAATTGTCCGGCACCGATTGCGGGTCTTGCAGGTATCGTTCGTAGAGTTGCTCAACGTAGGCCAGCGACTCGCTGTAGAGTTCTTCGTGTTCAGCGGAGCTCATTGCAGTTTGGCATATTTTACAGGCAGGAGATTGGGAATTTGATCGCCTGAACAGGAGCGAGTTTTGGAGACCATCACCGGTCTCCGTATCGATATCTGGAGGCCGGGCGCTAACCTCCAGCTTCTCTCAATCCGAGGTGACTCTTCGTAACGCCTTTATCGTAGTCACTCAGGCTGGGAGTGATAAGGACGCCAAGCCACTTCCGACAAGATTTTTTCCCAAAAATGTTCGTTCCCGGACCTTCAGAGTACAAGATCAGCCCCGGAGTCGAACCGCTGTCATTTTTTCGTCTCGCAAGTTGATCCAATCGATCCGAAAATCACGCTGCCGACAATTCCAGAACTCCCCATCCAGCTTCCCCTCCGCCTGCAACCCTTTGATCGTCGGTTCCTCCCCACAATCGGTCGATTTCAGCAAAATCAGCTCATCCGCTTTGACAATACTGGCCACCCAGGCAGAAATCGCATCCGTCGTGAACTCCCAACTTCTCGGCACCAACGCCCCCCGTTGCTCGCCATCATCGAGCAGATCGGCCACCGAGACCAACCCGGTCTCACCTTCATCAAGCCCTAACGCTTCCTGAAAATCAGTCACATTGACGAGCCGGGGAATCATCCGATCAATCAGCGACTCCGAGAGGCCGAGCGACATGACCGCCAATTCGTGAGCATCTTCATCCCCCAGCCCGAAACGGGCATCCCACTCACGAACCACATCGGCAAACTTCCCGCCGCCGACAATTAACAGCCGGCGTTCTTCCTCGGGCCGCTCACTCCACAAGCGCATCAAACGCTGCCCCAGATCGGGCAGATCGAGCAAAGAACCTCCCAGTTTGTAGACAACAAGTGACATGCTGCCGTTGTACCGAGAATCCCACGGCGTTCCAACTCAAGAATTGAGCCGCATCACAAACACCCAGGAAATCTTGAGACAAGTGATCAAACCGTATCATTAGCTTACTCCGTCTGCATTCAGATAGATGTATAAAGTTCTTGACGATGGCATTCTGCTGGGACGATGATGAGATCGCGTGGATGAATGCAGTAATGAACACCGGGTTCCAATCACATTTTGCCAGTGCCGTGAATCGACGAGTGAGCCTGAAACAGACACTCACTTCGTGATAAGATGAAAAACAATAACACCGAGGACTCGCTGATGTTTGGATGGTTTCGCCCTACCTGTCCTGTCGATCCTCGTGCCAAAAACTGGATCGAAACTCGTTTGGCATGGTTGGCCGATGAGTTCGGCCTCGATGTGTTCACACGCCGCTCGATCATCCTGCCTCTCCAGGAATATTTCCCTGACAACTATGATGGCTCCGAGGCAGCCGCGAAAAGCCTACTCGACCGAGTCTGTCGATACATGGATGCCGACATGGATCGTGTCGAACTCCAATTCTTCACCAATAATAATGAATTGTGGTTGATCAATGACCGAGGACAAGTACTTCCTCAAAACGCAGGCCTCTATGATGAACAATCACACAAAACGACCATTCATCTGGAGACATCCCAGTTGGATGACCCCATGACATTAGTCGGCACCATGGCACACGAACTGGCCCATTTGCGTCTTCTCGGTGAACGGCGTATCCCGGATGAGATTTTCGATAATGAACTCCTCACAGATCTGACGGTCGTTTTTCATGGACTGGGAATCTTTTTGGCCAATGTTCCCCGAGCGTGGGAGAGCGATTTCACGTATTGGCCAAGCAGTAAAGTCCCCAAACCTGAATATATGACGCAACCGATGTTTGGATATGCTTTGGCACACGCCGCCTGGTTGCGAAACGAAGCGAAACCAACTTGGGCAAAACATCTACATCTGGATGCCCGCGCTTCGTTCAAACAGGGATTACGATATTTAATGGAGACGGGCGATTCCAAATTCAAACCTCGAAACATCATCTAAGAAACTCAGCGAAACATTTGGCTGGGTAATGAAATCACAAAATGACTCTTGATGACCGTCGAATGAAGTCAGTCACGAATCTTCCCAAATTCAACCCGCAGGATGATTCATCTTGCTGCGACGAAGCACGTCCTGTTCAGGACGTGCCACCCAACGTGGTAAGTCTCTCTGTTTATCCGTGACATCCGCGTGATCCGCGGTTCTTTCATTTGATGGCCACAAAAAACACCAAAAGGCACAAAAAGTATTTCTCCTGTCTCTGCATGATTTTGAGGCAGAGTTTTGATCAGCGAACATCTTGCTTCTCTTTCTCCGCGCCGCTGCGCCTCTGCGTGAGTCTATTTATCAACAGATCTATTGGAGTACAATGGGTGGCGGGCGCTCTGCGCAGCAGAAGCACCCGTGAGTTGAAAGCTTCATGTCCATTCGAAATGTCGGATTACGGCTCGCTTCGCTCGGCTAATCCGACCTACGGCTCTGAATAATTCTCCGCGTTCTCTGCGAACTCTGCGGTGAAATCATCTACGGTCTATCTCCGGGGGCTTCCGTTTCACGGAGCGCCCCGCCACCCTGTTTTCATTCGCTTGATTCGTGTCGTTCGTGGTTCAAAATGCTAGTTGTGTCTTGTCGCTGAGTTTTCAAGAGGGAGTCATGCCGGAACTTGACCAACGCCACTTCTCTTATTCCTCTGCGTCTCCGCGCCGCTGCGTGAGTCAACTTCTCTCACTTGTGACAAGCCACCAGTGCCAACCGACTTCTTTTTCTTGGAGTGAGAAACGTGTCGGGTGGCTGGGGCTCAATCAAGCGTCATTTCTCAATTGACAGACTGTGAGAGCCGCAGCCACCCAACGCCGTGAATTTCTCTGCGTTCTTGCGAACGCAGCTACAACCTCTTTGCGTTGCTTCGCATCTTGGCGAATTTGCGTCAATAAATCTTTGATCCGTGACAATCCGTTTTCTCCGTTTCATCCGTGTTCTATTTCGTAGTCTGTCTGCGTGATTGCGATGGCCAGCCGAATATGATTCGCACCTGTCCCGACTGCTTGCGCAGTTCGGGCTATGATCACTCTTGATTGGTCTTGCCAAACTCTTCGTACCAGAGATACGGTTCAGAGTTCGCCTGAGGGCGAATTGATCTTTGGCAATTTGAACGTCATTTGAAACCGATAACGTGTTTACCAATGACGACCGCTGCAACGTGAGAAAGGAGACGATTTCGCGTGGCGTGGAAAATGCGCACCGACATTGGGGTACTTTTTCACTCCCCACACGTTTTGACACAAACCGAACGAGGCCAAGAACTTGCTCAAGATTCGGGAAGATTCGGAATCAAGATTTGGGAAGATTTGATTTCAAGATTCGGAAATGGCACCCCCCCAAATCATCGAATCTTCAAATCTTGAAAAGGCGGTTGAGTGTTCGGGAATGGAGGATTGATATCAACAGACTATTAAAGTGAGTTGCCGAACACAGAGTCCTTCAAAACTGCAACGGACTTTTCCAAGCCTCTCGTAGTTCTTCACTGTTCGATTCGATCAGAGTGTCGTCGCCAGACACGACCTTGAGTGTTGCATCGTCGGTCACGCTCCCGAGATTTACGAACGGGACCATTTGCATGGCCGCTTCAAACTCTGCGTGAAATTCTGGAGCCACTTCGACCAGAAAACGGCTATTACTTTCTGAGAAGAGGAGAATGTCGCTCTTGTTGATGCCCGTTTGTTCGGCGAGTTGCGACAGGTCGATGTCCGCTCCCAAGCCTCCCGCAAAAGCCATCTCGGCAGCCGAGACGGCAAGTCCTCCTTCGTTCAAATCATGACAACTGCGAACGAAGCCAGAAGTGATCGCGGTGTGAATACTACGGAAGACAGTCATGGCCGCATCGACATCGACTTGGGGGACTTCGCCTCCGCACAGATCATTGACCAGGGAATAATGGCTGCCACCGAGTTCGTCTTTGGTGTCACCGACCAAATACAACAGGTTGCCAGCTTCCTTCAAATCCATCGTAACGGCTTGTTCGATGTCGGCAATTTGTCCGAGTGCCGTGATCAGCAGCGAAGACGGAATCGCAACCGTGGTTTTCTCACCATTGTCGTCGAAGTAGGAGAACTCGTTGTTCAGGCTGTCTTTACCAGAGACGAACGGAGTGCCGTAAGCGATGGCCATGTCGTGACAGGCAAGCGACGCCCGCACGAGCGAACCGAGAGTTTCGGGACGTTCAGTGTTCCCCCAGCAGAAGTTATCGAGGATGGCAATTTTGTTTGGATCGGCTCCAACGGCCACACAGTTACGCATCGCTTCGTCAATCGCCGAGGCGGCCATCCAGTACGGATCGTAATCACCAAGGCAGGGATTCATGCCACAGGAGATAACGAGCCCACGATTGATGGTGAGGTCGGGGCGTACAACGGCTGCATCGGACGGCCCATCGCTTTTGATACCGACGAGCGGTTTAACGACAGAGCCCGCTTGCACTTCGTGATCGTACTGCCGAATAATCCATTCTTTGCTGGCGACGTTGAGTGAGCCGAGGATCGCTTTGAGGTCGTCATCGAAACGAGCTTTTCCTGGGAGGTTAAGAGCAACTGTTTCAGGAGGCGAGTAAACCGCTTCGCGAATGACGGGAGGACGACCATCATGGAGGAAGGCCATGGTCACATCGGCCACTTCTGTTCCCTCGTATTTAAGGACCAGTCGCTCAGTGTCAGTGAATTTGCCGAGGACGGTGGCTTCGACCCCTTCGGCAGAACAGATTTCGTGGAAGCGTTCCCAGTTCTCTTCGGGAACCGCGAGCACCATGCGTTCTTGCGCTTCGCTGATCCAGATTTCTGTGTAGGAGAGGCCGGCATATTTGAGAGGAGCTTTTTCGAGCCAGACTTCGGCGCCTGTCTTCTCTCCCATTTCGCCAACGGCTGACGAGAACCCGCCCGCACCGCAGTCGGTGATGGCTGAGTAAAGCTCTTCATCGCGGGTCTGCAGGATCACATCGGCCACCATCTTTTCGGTGATTGCGTTGCCGATCTGGACCGCGCCACCGGAGAGTGATTCAGATTCTTCGGTCAGTTCTGCAGAGGAGAACGTGGCGCCGTGGATGCCGTCTCGTCCAGTGCGTCCACCAACCGCGACAATGAGATGTCCCGGTTCGACTTTCCCATGACTTTTGCCCACGGGAATCATGGCAATATTGCCGCAGTAGACAAGCGGATTACCGAGATAACGGTCGTCGAAGTAGACCGCACCATTGACTGTGGGGATCCCCATTCGATTGCCGTAATCACGGACTCCCGAGACGACACCTTTCAGAACGGTCCGTGGGTGCAAGACACCAGGAGGCAACTTGGCATCAGGGTAATCGGGACGCGCGAAACAGAAGACATCGGTATTGCAGACGGGACGCGCTCCGAGGCCTGTTCCCAAAGGATCGCGGATCACACCACCCAGACCAGTGTTCGCGCCGCCGTAAGGTTCGAGAGCTGAGGGATGATTATGAGTCTCCACTTTGATGCAGACATCTTCCGTCTCGCTGAAGGTGATGATGCCGGCATTATCACTGAAGACACTGACACACCAATCGTCGTCGCCGAGCGTTTCACGAATTTTCATCGTGGCGGCAAAGACGGTTTCTTTGAGCATATTGTCGAACTGAATATCGCGCGACTCATCTTTGTAGTGAATACGACCGGCGAGTGTTTTGTGAGAGCAATGTTCGCTCCAGGTTTGAGCGACCGTTTCGAGTTCGACATCGGTCGGGTCACGGTCAAGCGATATGAAGTAATCGCGGATGGTCTGCATCTCGGTCAAACTGAGATAGAGCTGACCTTCTTTGGAGAGAACTTCTAACGCGGCGTCATCCATCTCGCGGATGGCAATGTGAGTCAGTTCAAACTGATAGGGAGAACCAAGCGTGATCGATTCGAGTTGTAATGGTCCTTCGAGTACATGTTCAATGGCGTCGTTGGCCAACAGCTTGGTGCTGATTCGCTTGATGTCGGCTTCGTCGGCAGAGGAGTTAATCCAGTATTTGCGACATGTCGAGACGGCCTCGGTGGTGACGCCCAGTTCAGTCATTGCGTTTCGAGCCGAGCGAGCGACGTTATCGGTGACGCCGGGCTTCAACAAGACATTTAGAAGGCGATGGCCGTTTGCTGTGGCTTGTGGGGAAGGGAGCGTGCGGAGATCGCAATCTTCGACGACGACATCGACTAACAAGGAGCCAGCAATGCGTCGGACATCGGCTTCCGGTAAGGAGGTTTCAATCAGAAACGATTTTGCCGTCTTGACGTAATCAATCGTTTGCGAACCGAGTTCCCGACTTTCTGCCAGGATGCGTTGTCCCTCATAATCGATGAGGCCAGCTTTTGGACGAATCTCGACTTCCCACAGCATGATGTGCTTCCTTGTGAATCAATATTGTGTGCCACCGCGATCAGAATCAGCCGCTGGGCGCTAGCCCACGGTTCAAGTTAAAAACCGGACGCTAGCGCGTTCCGGCTGATTTTGCGTCACTGCAACCAGCCCTTGAGAGGACTCTATGAGGTCTGCTGCACCCAAAGTACCGAATGATCGGTCAAGAGACGAGGGAATCACGGTGGGTTTTCGCGAGTTCGAGCAACTGTTCTAACTTTTGGTCGTTCCCCTGTTCGATGGCGTCTGACATTTCCCGAAGATTCTCGCTGAACTTGACTAAAGAAGCCGATAATTGCTCTCGGTTGTGCATTAAAATCGCCCGCCATAAGGCGGGATTACCCGACGCGATTCGGGTGGTATCCTGAAATCCGGTTCCCGTAAATGGTTTGAAGTCGTCTTCCAACAGCATGGCGAGAGCGGATGCGATGAGATGAGGGGCGTGACTGGTCACACTCATCAGCCGATCGTGTTCGTCAGGAGAGACTTGGTGGAGATTCATGCCGAGCTTGGTCCAGAAGTTTTCAACGCGAGCGACTTGATTCGTGGGAGTCTCTTTGTGAGGTGTAATGAAACAAAGTCGATCCTGAAACAGGTCTGCATCCGCGTGCTCAAAACCGTTCTTTTCGGACCCCGCCAGTGGATGCGAACCGATGAAGCTGACTTTACTCGATGACAGGTTCTGTAATTCATCACAGAGGGAGGCCTTCACGCTTCCCGCATCGGTAATGATGGTCCCCGGGGTGGCCGAATCAGCAAACTGACGGACATCTTCGACAATACGGTCAACGGGAGTACAGATCACAATTAGCGAGACATCACGGAGTGAGGCGGAATCTGGATCGGTTGAGAATTCGGTAAGCAGACCGAGCGATTGTGCTTTGCGGAGACGTTCTGCATTCCGGCCAAAGCCGACGATTTTTCCGGTGTAGCCCGATTTTTTGAGAGCAGCCGCGATAGACCCACCAATCAGGCCGACACCGACAATGCCGATTCCCGATTCGTCTAGTTTTTCGGAAGTCCCTGTCATGATGCGAGTTATTGTACGGAGGAGTTGGCAGCGATGCCAGCATTTCAGTGTCTGAGTTTGTTCGGGGAGAGAGGAATTTCCCTCTTCTGGGTTCAATCAGAAGAAAAATGGAAATTTCTCCGTGAGAACGGGTGGGTACGGTCTTTATCTTCAAGCTACAGACTCACTCATTCCCCCCTCATGCAGCGATTCCCAAGAAATACAATCATGATACGTGACACATCCCCCTCTGTTTCCCAAGCCGACGATCGGCTTCGCGATGGATTTACACTGATCGAGCTATTGGTGGTCATCGCGATTATTGCAATTCTCACTGCGTTACTGCTGCCAGCCGTGCAGCAAACCCGAGAGGCGGCTCGTCGCACTGCTTGTAAGAACAATCTGAAACAGATTGCTTTAAGTGCTCACAATTTTCACGATCTTCACAATCGCTTTCCGCCCGGCTTCTTGGGAGCCAACCCGCAGGACAAGTCTCTTACGTTAACGACGGGTGGGGATCATTCGGGAATTGGTCACTTGGCGTACTTACTGCCGATGTTAGAGCAATCGGAGCTTTACAATCGAATCCCGGATCAGTTTCTCAAATTGGGACGACTGGGAGGGCCACAGTGGAATGCCAACCCGACTGCCAATCAAGTAGGGCGTGCTCAATTAGAGGTATTTCTATGTCCTTCTGTCACTCACTATGTCGCTCCACGTTACAACACCAGGGCAAATTATTATCTGGGCCCCTACGGTGTCGGGATGGAAATGCGAACGGTGACCTCCAAATTGTTCGGACTCACAAACTATGTTGGTGTCACCGGATTCTGGGCAGATATGCCCGGTTACGAATCTCGGAAAGGGATATTCTATAATCGCTCCAAAACTCGATTCTCGGAGATTACGGACGGGACAAGTCAGGTTCTGATGTTTGGCGAGTACGCAAAGGGTGACATCGTGGGGAAACCCTATGTCGAACAAACCTGGATGGCATCGGGGCCCATGTCAGCCGCAGATGGATTGGGAGGTTCGTATGCTCGCCAGTTCAATAGTGCTCACGAAGGAGTTGTCCAGTTTGCCCTCGCAGATGGTTCGGTTCGACCGATCAGCGTCAATATTGATAAACAAACCTGGTATCAATTGTGTCAAATGCAAGACGGAGAAGTGGTCGGAAACTTTTAATGCTCTAATCTCAACTCAGGGAATATACAAGTATTCGCCGTTGTGCTTTTCCGCAAAGAACTTCATGAATGGCCCCGCTCCCCTTAGTCCAAACACAAAGGTATTCAACTTCCAATCTCCTGGATCATGTCTCAACATTTGCGATTGATAGTCGCTTTCGACTTCACCATCGGAAAGGAAGTAGATCATTTCGGGTTGGAGTTGCATGGCAAGTCGAATCGAACGGCGAGGATCTGTCCCACCAATCGCATCCGCAGAAGAAATCCATTTGAGATACTTTTGTTTGTTTTCTACGGTGGCCGGAACCAAACCCTCTGCCGGCATGCGGTTCATTTTGTCGTTGAAGAAAACGACATAGAAGGTTTGATCTGCTCTCAACTTGTCGATGAATCCAATCAGTTCGGTCTTGAGACGTTGGAATCGGGTCAACCCGTTACTCAATTGGTGAGTCTTGTTCATGCTCATCGATCGGTCGAGGACGAAGACAAATGACTTTGCCGCTCCCGGATCTCCAAAGAATCCTCGACCATCGCCTTGTCCATCTCCCTCACCGTTTCCGCCTCTTCCTGTTCCCGTTAATGCCCCCACATAAGTGGCAAGATTCGCAGAATTGAGATTTTTGTCTGTCGGGACAGGCAATGCCGTGTCTGCCAGAGGTGGGGCGGAGACCTTGAAGTTCGTGGAAGCCGTTAAAAAAACGACCGATGAAGACTCGCTGCCCCCCGTCTCTGCCGAGAATTCGGTCGGCTGGATGGGATCAGGTTCGAGTTCTTCAAATTTCTCTCCCGGATCAAATTGAACAAGCAGACCTTTTGCGAATGGAACGGGGGACTCCAACAGTGTGAAGACCGACAACAGACAGAAAATGACCGCATGGAGAATGGTCGAGATCCCGTACGCTTCTGCCGGGCTTTTCCAGGCAGCACGTTTTGAATCGACGACTTCTGATTCATTCCAGACGGTTGACATGAATATCCACGTACAGGGGCAAACTCAAAGAGAGACTGCAAAACATGTGTTGCATAGACTTGTATCCAATGTTCTCTCTATTATTTCACTATCGGCATGATGCAGTATCAAGTTCATCTTGGGGAATACCCATCAGGAGGAACCTGATAATCAGAGAAAGACCGAACAAGCGGCACCAATGTCGGGTTGTCAGACCAATTTGGCTTTTTTGGTCCTATATGATCAGCAAAAAATACGTTAAAGTGTTTAAGAGAATGCGGTTAGCAAGAAAACCCTTCCCCTTGAATGAGACTGCAACCATGCCTTCTGAGACCCATCCCATCCTGTTTTTTGATGGTGTTTGCGGCCTTTGCAACAAAAGCGTCGATTTCGTATTAATGAGGGACAAACGGGACAGATTCCGATTTGCACCTCTTCAGGGTGAGACAGCCGCTTCGATGCTCGGCTCAGACGATGTGGAAAACCTGAATACACTCATTTTGAAGACAGAATCGGGTCTCTATCGCCGCACCTCGGCAGTGGTTCGAATTCTGTGGTATCTGGGGGGGTTCTGGGCATTGTTAGGGGCTTTGCTCTGGATCATTCCGCTCCCTTTACGAAACTTGGGATACCGTGGTGTTTCTGCGTGTCGATATTCTCTCTTTGGTAAGAAAGAATCCTGTCGCATTCCGACTCCTTCTGAACGTGAGCGGTTTCTGGATTGATTCCGAGGACTTGTTATTCTGGAGAGTTCTCTAAGTCACCAATTCCTTCCACCATCATTCAATCAGGAACCTCAAATGCTGGCTCGCAGTTTCTTGCTTCTGTTTTGTCTCACCTGGTTCGCCACTTCGGTCATCGCCGAAGAGCAACCTAACATCATTCTGTTTATCGCCGATGATATGGCATGGAATGATTGTGGAACTTACGGTCATCCCCATATTCAAACCCCTCATCTGGATCAGCTCGCCAAAGACGGAGTTCGGTTTGATAACGCCATGCTGACATGCAGCTCTTGCAGCCCCAGTCGTTCGAGCATCATTACCGGGAGATACCCACACAACACGGGAGCACATCAACTTCACCTTCCCTTGCCGGGAGAGCAAATTACATTTGTCGAGAAGCTGAAAGCGAGTGGCTATTACACCGCGGCGGCAGGGAAATGGCATTTAGGAAACGAGACGGTTCCCAAATTTGATTCCGTCAATACGAAGCAATTTGAATGGGTCAAGACGGTCAAAGAACGACCTCGCGATCAACCTTTCTTTTTCTGGTTTGCCTTCGTTGATCCTCATCGTCCCTACCAGAAAAACATTATTCCCAATCCACACACTGCGAAAGATGCTGTTGTCCCACCATTTTTGCCAGATAACATAGACACCCGTAATGATCTCTCCATGTATTACGATGAAATCACTCGACTCGATGGAGTGGTCGGTGCCGTGCAGGAAGAATTGAAAAAACAAAAAGTTGCCGACAACACATTGATTCTGTTTATCAGTGACAATGGTCGACCGTTTCCACGCTGCAAAACCACCGTTTACGACAGCGGTGTGAAAACGCCCTGGATTGTAAAATGGCCGGGGAAAGCCCCCGCAGGGAAGACATCAGATGCGGTCGTGAGCTCTGTCGATATTGCAGCGACATTTTTAGATGTCGCCGGGCTTCCCGTCGGAGACAATTTCATGGGTAAAAGCTGCTTGCCGGTTATTTTGAAACCAGAGTTACCATTTCGTAAGTATGCTTTTTCGGAACATAACTGGCACGACTTTGAAGACTTCTCTCGCGGAATTCGTTCGTCACGATATCGATTAGTTCGCAACTTCTACACCGATATCCCATTGACGCCTCCCGCTGATGCGGTCAGGAGTCCCACGTATCGAAAGATGATCGAGTTACACGCGGCGGGGAAATTGCCCAAGTCACAAAGCATTTGTTTCGAAGCCCCAAGAGCGGAGTGGGAATTTTATGATTTGAAAACGGATCCGTTTGAAATGAACAATTTGGCCAACGATCCTAGTTTTCAAAAGCCACTGAATGAACTCAAAAACGCTTTGGCTCGCTGGCAGAAGGAAACGAACGATGTGTTGCCAGACGAACGGCGTGCGGATGGATTTGATCGAGTCACCGGCGAACGGTTGAAGACTCAAAAAAAGAAGTAAATCGCGACGCATTCAATGCTAAAGGGCTATCAGATGTCACAGGATGATCAACCCGTCAAGAATGGACAAACAGAGTCTTCTTCACGCACACCTGACAGAATTGAAACATCTTCAAGCAGCACACAAAGTGGAGTAAAGCTGCGACGGTTGTTTTTCATGTTGTTTCCGGTGGCCGCCCTGTTTGGACTGCTTTTTTACCTCAATCAAACCGAGTTTGTGATTGATGCGCTCAACATGAAACTGGATGAAAGCACCTTCTCGTTCATCAGTTTGTATGTGTTGTTTCCGTTAAGCATTCTGCTATCCCTCATCTGGTGGTCCTTTCTCTCGGGAGTCACCTGGAAATCATGGATTTTGGGAATGGCGGTTTTTGCGATTTCCTGCGTTGGTGTGGCCGCTTCGGTCCGAATTGAATCGATGGAAGGAGATATGTTTCCTCGATTTGCGTGGAGGTGGAGCCCCACTTCGGAAGATTTGGCGCGAGAATCGAAGGCGACACAAAAGAAATCGGATCTGGATGTCTCCCTTCGCGAACTTGAAATTGCAGACAGCGACTGGCCACAGTTTCGTAATGATAATCGTGAAGGTCGCGTGCTCGACGTTCAGTTAGATCGTGATTTTCAAAACAATCCTCCCGAAGAGTTGTGGAGAATTAAAGTCGGGTTGGGATGGTCATCATTCTCGATTGTGGATGACTTGTGCTGGACGCAAGAACAACTTGATGATGAGGAATTGGTTGTCTGTTATGAACTCAAGACCGGCCAAGAAGTCTGGTCGCATGCTGATATGACGCGCTGGTCGGAACCTGTTGGTGGAGATGGGCCACGAGGGACTCCGACGATCCATGAAGGCAAAGCTTACACACTGGGAGGCACAGGGTATCTGAATTGTCTTAATGCGTTGACCGGGGAATCGATCTGGCAACGAAAAATTCTGGAAGATGCAGGAGCCGACAATACTCAATGGGCGATGTCCGGCTCTCCTCTGATCGTAGGTGACAAGGTTATTGTCAACGCGGGAATTTCTCAAGAAGAACTTATGAAGGAGCCAACCGACCGTCAGCCGGGAAAAGCGGTGATTGCTTATGACAAGTTGACGGGAGAGATTGTCTGGGCCAAAGGAAATCATCCTGCGTCTTATGCGGGTGTCAACGTGGCCGAGATTCAAGGAGAGCAACAGCTTCTCGTTTTTGATGGCGACGGAGTTGCCGGCATTAACCTTGATGACGGAGATGAACAGTGGCGGTTTGAGTGGTCCAACATGCCGAAGGTGAATGCGGCTCAACCCCTCGTTCGTGGAGACCAGGTATTTATCTCCAGCAGCTACAATTCGGGGTCGGTTTTGTTGAATGTCAGCCGTGACGAGGAGACTTGGAGTTCGGAACCGGAATGGTCGAAGAAAAATTTCTTCAAGCTGAAATTCAATGATGGCGTCTACAAAGACGGATTTATCTATGGACTCGATGAAACTTTGATGTCGTGCATTGAGATGAAGACGGGGCGTCGAAAGTGGAAGGCACGTTCCGAGACCGGTTTCGGGCAACTGATCCTGATCGGTGATTTGCTGACAATTATCACTGAAAGTGGTGAGTTAGTCTTTGCCGAGGCGACGCCGGAAGAATGGCGAGAATTGTATCGCATGCCGGCAATGTCAGGTAAAACGTGGAACAACCCCGCCTTTGCCAACGGCTATTTGTTGGTTCGCAACTATGAGGAAGCGGTCTGCTATAAGTTGAAACTGGCAGAGTAGAAGGGCTGGGCGGATCGCATTGCTCGAAATTGGGTTCCCCGTTATGATTGCGTCCAGTTAATGAATGGATTCCAGTCAGACGAAACAGGGACGATGACCACGATTTCTCCAGCTTCGATACGAGTCGGCCTCGGCCAGGACGCACACCGTTTGGTGGTGGGTCCGCCGTTGATGCTGGGAGGAGTTGAAATCCCGTCTGCCAAGGGGCTCGACGGACACAGCGATGCCGACGTGTTGTTGCACGCAGTGACCGATGCTTTACTGGGAGCCGCTGGCCTCGGTGATATTGGAGAATGGTTTCCGAATTCCGACCCTCAATGGAAGGGAGCCTCTTCGGATGTCTTCGTCTTGGAAGCCGTCAAAGAGATTCAAAGCCGCGGTTGGGCGATCACCAATCTCGATTGCACCATTTCTGCCGAACAACCCAAGCTAACACCCCACAAACCGGCAATTCGTCAACGATTGGCTGAGCTACTGCAACTCGATGTGAGTTGTGTGAACGTGAAAGCAAAAACGGGCGAATTGGTCGGCCCGGTCGGTCGCGGAGAAGCGATGAACGCCGAGGCCATCGTGCTGCTCGTACGCATTGATAATTCCACGCAAACAGATTCTTGAATATCGGGAGTTGATCACAAGGATGACGATCAAAGTTTACAACACGCTGACAAGAACCAAAGAACCGTTTCAAACAATCGAGCCGGGCAAGGTCGGCATGTATCTGTGCGGGCCGACGGTTTATAAACCGGCCCACATCGGACACATGGTCGGTCCCGTGATCTTCGACACGGTCAAACGCTATCTGACCTACCTCGGTTACGAGGTCACCTACGTGATTAACATTACCGATGTCGATGACAAACTCATCAATAAGGCCAATGAAAAAGGGATGACGGTCGAAGCGTTGGCGAAAGAAATGACCGACGATTACTTCGAGAACTTGGCCACAATGGGTGTCGATACCGTCGATGAATTCCCGTATGCGACTGAGCATATTCAGGAAATGCTCGACATCATCCAAAAGCTTGTCGATGACGGCTATGCCTACCCATTGGATGGGGATGTTTATTTTGAAACCACAAAAGATGAGAAGTACGGATCTCTGAGTGGTCGCAAGCTGGACGAGATCATGGCCGGAGATCGGGTCGAAGCGACCGATAAAAAACACCATCCTGCCGACTTTGCCCTTTGGAAAAAGTCAAAGCCGGGTGAACCTTCATGGGAAAGCCCGTGGGGAGCAGGCCGGCCCGGCTGGCATATTGAATGTTCGGCAATGAGCATGAAATACATCGGCGAAACACTCGACATTCACGGTGGCGGTCTCGATTTGATGTTCCCTCATCATGAGAACGAATTGGCTCAATCGGAATGCTGTACCGGAAAACCCTTTGCCACTTACTGGATGCATAACGGTTTGATGCAGGCCAGTGGAGAATCAGGCAAAGTGGGTGGAGCTCACGATAAAACCGGCGATCTGAATACATCCAAAGAAGCCCAGGAAGCTGGCAAACTGGCCGGATCCAAAGGAGCCGATTCTGTCAAACTCATGTTTGAAAAGTTTGATCCCGAAACGGTACGCTTCTTTCTGTTAGCCACACATTACCGCAGTCCGATCGATTTCAGCGAAGGACGGATTTCTGAAATCGAGAAAAGTATCGAAGGATTTTATCGACTCTTCGATACTTATGATCGCATCAGTGGCAAGAGCTTTTATGATCTGGAAACAGCGACTTCGCGGGAAGAAAGCGTCAGCCTCGATGAAGCCGAGTCAGAACTGCTAAAAGAAATGGCATTATTCAGAACCCGCTTCTGGGAAGCCATGGATGATGACTTCAACACCGGTGGTGGAGTTGGCATACTGCACGAGATGCGAAAAGCCATCAATGCTTTCATTACTCAAGAACAACTCGGCGATAACTCCGATCAAGACGCTGCCGTGACAACGCTCACTACGGCGGTCGGGATTTTGAAAGAACTATCTAACCTGCTTGGTGTGTTCCGCAAACCGTTACAGAAAGATTCCGCCGCTGATGATGAATTTGTCAACGGGTTGATGAGTTTGATTATCGATTTGCGAGCCGAAGCGCGAGAGACCAAAAACTGGGGTATTGCCGACCGTATTCGTGATGGATTGGCTGATTTGAAAGTCACGCTGGAGGATCGCACAGGTGATACGTTGTGGCGTCGCGAGTAGAAGTTGGATTGTGTTCTGAGTTGTTTTGAGTATTTCACGGCTGGGCAAGCCAGCAGTGGCACCCATGATGATGTCGCAGTTTAGAAATACAGGGCCGGTTCCACCGGGCAAAAAACATCAAAGTTCCCGTAGGCTGGGACTGGTCCCAGCAAAACCAAGCACGGGAACTGTACAACGTCAGGCACAGCCCAATGCTGTCCGGGAAAATAATCGTTGCAATCAATAGAGTCGACTTCTTTTTCTCCCGTTTGACTTCTGGCCGGTTTGGTATGACGTTTGCCATGCTTCCCTCCTATGAAAAAACGTGCCCCTCAAACTCCCCAACCACCCCTTACCGACAGCGAAGAACTTCCTCTCTGGCCGCATCGGGTTCAGGGGGGAAAGTATGTCAAACAGCTCCAAAAATATGTGCAGTCGCTCCGCGCAGAAGACGCAGCAAACACTCACGGAAATCGCGCCTTGTTTCTCGACGATGTCTTCATTGCACAATTGCTCGCCTTTTTTAATCCCACCGTGCGAACATTACGGACCATCGAGGATTTTAGTCAGACGAAACAGGCCCAGAAGCATCTCACAACACGAAAGATTTGCAAAAGCACCCTCTCCGATTTCAACGCCCTGGCCGACCCCAAACGGCTACAGCCACTGATCGCATTCTTGCGCCAAGTGACTTTGGCACAACGGGAAAACGGTCAGCAGCGCAGCGAGCCATTGAACCAGCTACTCGAACAGACCATCGCTGTGGACGGAACATTCCTGCCCGCGCTGGCGAATGTCGCCTGGGCTGTCCGCAACACAAACCAGCATGGATCGCAAAACCATCGGGCTCGAATCGACGTGATGCTCAATGTCGAAGATGGCTTGCCCGAAGCGATCGTCGTCCCCGAACCGCACCAAGGCGAAGCCGAGTCGGCCCGCCACGCACTCCAACCCGGAAAACTTTATCTCTACGACCGTGGCTTTAACAGTCTTCCGTTGATCGCCGCTCATTATCAGGAAGGGGACACTTCCCAAGTCCTTTCTCAATTCGTACTCCGCTTGAGAGGTGATGGCAAGAAGAATGGTGGTATCACGTTCACGAGTTGCGAAGAGCGCGCGTTGAGCGACGAGGATCGCGCGGCGGGTGTCGTGGAAGATCGGTTTGTTCGCCTGAGCTCAACGAATGCCGCCCGGTTGGGTTTGTCAGATGTCGAACTGCGCGAAGTCGTGATCGATTACGAACAGGATGGAGAACTGAAACAGCTTCAGTTGTTGACAAACTTACTCGATGTACCTGCCGAAATCATCGGTCAACTGTACCGTCATCGCTGGCAGGTCGAACTGTTTTTCCGCTGGCTCAAGTCGTACGGAAATTTTCGGCATCTGATCAGTCAGACGAAACCGGGGATGGAACTCCATTTCTATGTGGCGATGATTGGAATCATGCTGATGTACTTGCACACCGGTTATCGTCCCAGTAAATACATGTTTCCTTTGCTGGGGATGGTCGCCAATGGTAGTACGACGCTGGAAGAAATCATGCCGATCCTACGCGAGCGTGAACGTCGCTGCGCGTTGGCGAGAGAGAGCCAACGCCGTCGTAATGCGAAGAAGAAGGCGTTGCAAACACAGCCCAAGCCATAGAGACCACTCGCAGCGCGAAGACCGGTTGAGCTTGATGCTGCGCGGCTGTTGATTGGCGTTGTTTGTCGCGTGCAGTGTGACG
>JAURQH010000042.1 GCA_030836185.1 Planctomycetota bacterium | reverse complement strand
TGGGGCTGACAGGAATCGAACCTGCACTCCGTTAAGGAACGGGATCCTAAATCCCGCGCGTCTGCCAGTTCCGCCACAGCCCCGTGTGAGAACTCTTGACCAAGTTTAAGGTTCTCAGGTTCGGTTTGCCAAGTCTAACAACGTAGTTACGTCTAACGCTTACCAAGAATCGGCAAAGTTAGCTGGCTTCCAATTCCCTCTCCAGCGTGCCGAGAACATCTGAAAGACTCCACTCACGCGAAGAAATGGAGAGTGGTCGGCTTTCTTCCAGCCAGTTTTCTACCGCATTTTCGGCAGAGACAACCGTGCTGTGACTTCGCCCTCCAAAATGATCCCCGATGGCACTGTAGGGCGATTGTGTCAGTTTTCGCGACAAAAACATCGCCAACATGCGTGGATGGCTGACCGTCTTTTTACGGGATTTTGATTTGAGCTCCTCCGGCTGCAATCCAAAGAAACGACACACGCAGCGTTCGATGTCTGAAAGATGGATCAACCGGCGACAATCTTTTTCCAAATCGGAAAGAACAGTACGGGCTCCGTTCAAAGTCAGACGCTGTTCGTTCATTGATTCGGCATGCTGCAAGCAATTGAGTGCCCCTTCCAACTCCCTGACAGATCGGGAAAACCGAGAAGCCACATAATCCTGAATTTCGGGAGTCAGGCCCATTCCCATGCGTCGGGTTTTGGCTTTGACGATTTTCAAGCGAGTTTCCTGGCTCGGCGTTTCCAAGCGGCAAAGCATTCCCGCTGACAAGCGTGATGTCATCTCTTCGCGAGACTTCTCCATCAACCGCGGGTGACGATCTGTAGTAAACACCATCTGCTTGCCAGAATCCTCGAGCTTCTTGATCGTGTGCAAAAATTCTTCTTGGAAGACTTTCTTACCGTCCAGAAATTCAATGTCATCCAGTAACAGCAAATCCGCGGAACGCATTTTATGACGAAACGCGGGGAGCTTTCGTTCGCACAACGCTTGTGAGAAAAAGTTGGCAAACGTCTCTGCCGTCATGCGTAGCACGTTCAATTGAGGGTTTCGTTTTCGCACCGACCAGTAGATGCCGTCCAGCAAGTGAGTCTTTCCCGTTCCGACTCCTCCGTAAATCACCAATGGATTGTATTGTTGGCCGGGAGACTCAGAGACACGGCAAGACGCGGTAAAGGCCAGCTCGTTCTCTTGTCCGACCACAAACTCAGAAAGCAAACGCCGAGTCTGGCCGGTGAGAGGGTCGCGGTCTGTTTGAGCTTTCCGTTGATGAGAGATGTCAGGTTGAGAATCTGTTCCCGAGTCTGACGACAGTGGCAAGGAAATTGTAGAGGGAGCTTCGGATGTACTTTCCTCTTGTCGAGCCAACTTCGCTCTTACTTGAAAGTTGAGACCGGCTGATGGACCCCATACTTTTTTGACGGCACGTTGAAGCTGTCGTCCGAACTGTCGTTGAACCCAAGTTTGCTCGAAAGGACTCGAGACCATAATCGTCAACGAGTCTCCCGTGATGAGGAGATCGAGTTTGGATTCGAACCACAGATTGTAATTTTGTCGACCAACAAGTTCTCGAATGGCATCACGCAACGTGACAATTCGATCTTTGTCGTCGGCATCGCATATAATATTGGGCTGCATCTTGCCACCCCCAGCTCATACCATCTACGCAATTCACATTAGTGAGGTGCATAGTTCCTCTGTCGTCAGAAATAGATTTTCTGCGAGCAGCAGTATGACACATCTGGATTGTTCAGGGATTTTTTAAGAGAAGAGGTGGGCATTCCCCAAGACAGGGGAGAAGCGATCCTCCTGATCTCATCACTCTTTCGTTCACTGGGAACCGATCCTACCGAGACGAACTAGAGAGTCAAACCAAATTCCATTTGAATTTCTGGAGTTACTCAAAGCTCTTCATTTTCAATGATGATTCCTCGATTATTCATCAATTTTCAATTTTTGAATTTCCCTCTTCGCGAGCCGACTTTGTGCGGAACTTGTCGAGAGTGATTCTTACTGACACGCCAACCATAGTCCGCGCTGTTCCGTCTTTTCGAGCCCTCGGTTTTCGTAAAGCTTAATGGCAAAATCATTTTGGGAATCGACGTGAAGGGATAGACAGTCGGTCTCTTGTTTTTGCAGTTCGCTGAGAATGACATCCAGGAATCGAGTCCCCCACCCCTGATGTCGCCTTTCAGGTCTGATTCCATAAAATTTCAATTCTGCCCGATTCGAACGTCGAAACCCGACCCAGACAGCGACTCCGATTGGCTCGTCGTCGTGAACTAATTGTCGCACACTGATTGTGGAAACCCCCTCAGAATCACGATAGTCGGCCAGACGTGTCTCCCAGTCCATGATTGATTGCAGTTCGGGACAATCCCGCGAATCTTGCCCAATTTCCTCCAGCAATTGCAGGGTGTCGGCGTCATCGATTGGAACATTTACGATTCGCACTGATTCCCCAGCATGCGTTTTGTTCGAAGGCGTCGATTGATTTTCGGGAAATGAATAAATATAGGAAATAATCGTCGTCAATAACCTGAAAGGACCACAATGATGTTCTGAATCTCCGACATCCTCTCTGAGAAGCAGAATAGGACGATCTGAATTTTGGGATCTGACATGCTCCGCATACGCGGTGAGAATCTTCTCTGCCGAGTGCCAAGACTCGGCAACAGGCCAATCAGCCAAGAGAAAGGAGCGATCATTTTTGGGAACGATCATCCCCGCCATCATTTGGCTGGGAACTTGATCATTAGTCAGAATCATTAACTGTTGCCTAGTCGGCATATGGCTCAGCGCATCGATAGATCGGCAAAGTTGCGGGATAAGCAGCGGGGACGAATTTTGATAAGCGTTCGCATCAAACTCGAACAGATTCTGCAGGAGGATTCCCACAAATTACATCCGACAACAACCGGGACGGCATGGTGGGGCATCTTGAGGCGGGCAGGCGGCACTCACCGGCAAAGAGGCTGAGGATCGGCCAATGGCGGCACTCAGGAGTTTCTCTAACTTCCCAGATCCACACGCAGGACACTTCGGGAGTTCTTGATTTCGGAACAGAATCTCAGACTCTTCATTGCACGATTTGCATTGATACTCATACAGCGGCATACCCAAAGTCCTCACCTGACAGTTGAAGATTTCTACTCTCGACGTAGGAGATCACTCCCCAACTATCGGATTAAAAAAAATGGAGGGCTGGTATCTTCTACGCGTCGCGGAGCTGGGTCAACCTTCGGAGACTTACTCTCACAATAAATATCCACCGGTGACTGATGATTCATTTCGAGAGGAAACGAAGCTGACTCAAACTGAAGATGCGACTCAGGATAAACCGTCGAATTGGAGTTCTGTGCGGAAACATTGACTCCATCGGCTGTCAGTTGAAAACCGTTGGACATCGAGGGTTGAAATGCTGGTTCTTCGAGGGATTGATGAATCGAAAAAACCGCAAAAATCAGCGATGCGATCGCGACTAGCGGAACAAATGCATTCGAAGGTGAGACCCGTTTTTTCGGAGATGCCGTTCGACGCTGGGAAGACTGAGGAAGAACTTGCGAAAGCGAAGCCCACAACTGAGGCGGATCGCTCGAAACGATTTCTTCGACGGCAACTCGCTGCAACATGGTGGTGGTGCCGCGAACTCGATTCCACTGATCGGAACAATCAGGACAGTCTTCCAGATGGCGTCTCAGATCCTGCTCGGTCAGAGCGTCGAGATCGTGGCCAGCACTTAATGCCAGTTCTTGTTTTGCCCGCTTACAATTCATGGTAGTTCTTTGGTTCTGCGGAAAGGTTAAGCATTCTCTTCTAGGACTCGTTGTTCCCACAATTTTTGAAACCGCGTGCGTGCTTCCGCTAATCGCCAGCGAATGGTGGCTTCTTTTCGGTCCAGAATTGCGGCAATCTCAGAAGTCGAGAAGTTTTCCAAGTCTCTCAAAATCAAAACCGAACGATAGTTCTCTGGAATCTCGGCAAGCACCGCGCGAACTTCTTCTTGCAGATTTTGATAGATTCGAGGATCCACAACACTCGGGTCGGGCATTTTCTCAGCAGGGCTTTCTGAGAAGAGGGCCCAACGTCCACGTCGTTTTTGTTTGCGAAGATAATCGAGAGTCAGATTGACGCCGATCCGAAATAGCCACGGACCAAATCGTCGGGATGCGTCGAACATCTCCAGCTTGCCGTACACTCGCAAAAATGTTTCTTGAGCCAGATCACGAACGATCTCCTCATCGCGAATAAATCGTTTGATGACTCGCATGAGTCGGCGTTCATACCGATTGACGAGTTCACCAAAAGCGGCTTTTTCACCGTTACGGGCTTCTTCGACAAGGCGCGCATCGTTAACACCTTCATACTCCAAGGGAGTAAGAATCGCCCCATCGGGCGTCTGTGACTGGTTTTTACGACCGCGATCAGTCAAGGCTACGGGACTTTCCATCTCCGAAATAGACTGCGTTAACGGTTCAAGTTTATCAGCCAACATGAGATTCAGTAGGTCCAATTTCACAGGTTTGAAAGGATTTCGGGTGTATTCATGCAGTTCCTACGAATAAGTGGACTCCCGCGTTGGAAATTCCGGTCACATTTTCGGCTCAGGCCGGGATTCCCTAAAGCCCGTCAAAACATAAGGATACGCTGATTCTGAGAATCACTCACAGCTCGATTGGTCTCTGTTGGCAGAACCGTTACTATCAAACATCTGTAAGCGACTGAGGAACAGCGCTTGGACAATCTCGATACATTTCGATTGAGAAGGCATATCTGGCGATGACCGAATTTCGGACCGAACACGACACCATGGGAGATGTGCAGGTTCCTGCACAAGCTTATTACGGAGCTCAAACGCAACGAGCTGTTGACAACTTCCCCATTTCGGGATGGACGTTGCCTCCCGCATTAATACACGCGCTTGGTCGGATTAAATGGGCGGCCGCCATCGCCAACCGTGATCTCGATAAACTGACCGGCTCCGGGAAAAATCCTCTCACCGATGATCAGGTCAACTCTTTGATCTCGGCCTGTCAGGAAGTTTCCGAAGGGAAGCTCGACACAGAATTCCCGATTGATGTGTTCCAGACCGGTTCGGGAACTTCGAGTAACATGAACACCAACGAGGTGATCTCGAACCGCGCAATCGAAATTGACGGCGGAGATCGTTTCGGAGCTGAGAAGCCGATACATCCCAACGACCACGTCAACATGGGACAGTCAACCAACGACATGTTCCCCACAGCCATTCATGTTGCCGTCGCCAGCGAGATCAAAAATTCATTGATTCCCGCCCTGCAAAAATTCGCCGACAGCCTGAAACACAAAGCGACAGAGTGGGATCAAGTCATCAAGATTGGTCGCACGCATCTTGCCGACGCCACGCCACTGCGACTCGGTCAAGAGTTCAGCGGATTTGCTCGACAACTCGAACTCTCGGTCGAACGTGCCGAAAGAGCGATGAACGCGGTTTTAGAATTACCGGCGGGTGGAACAGCCGTCGGTTCGGGAATTAACACTCACCCTGAATTCGGGAAGCGAGTGGCCGCTCATCTTGTTGAACAAACCGGCATTCCATTTATTGAAGCCGTCAATCACTTTGAGGCCAATGCACAAAGAGACGGGTTGGTCGAATGTCACGGACAACTCAAAACCATCGCTTCGACGTTATTCAATGTCGCCAACAACATTCGCTGGCTCAGTTCGGGACCTCGTTGCGGTTTCAATGAAGTGATTCTTCCCGACCGCCAACCAGGATCGTCAATCATGCCTGGTAAGGTGAATCCTGTCATGTGCGAAAGCATGGTTCAGGTGACCGCGAAGGTGATGGGGAATGACGCAGCCATTGCTGTGGCCGGATCGGGAGGTGGCCAGTTTCAACTGAATATCATGATGCCCATGATGGGACATACCACTCTGGAAAGTATCATGTTGCTGGCAAACTGCTCCGACGCATTTGTCGAGTTCTGTGCTGACGATATGAGTGCCAACGAAGTCGCCTGTGAAGCGGCAGTCGAAAAATCGCTCTCGATGGTGACCAGCTTGAACCCACATATTGGTTACGAGAAAGCCGCCGCACTCGCCAAAGAAGCGTTCAAAACAGGAAAAACGATTCGCGAACTGTGTCGTGAAAAAGAAATTTTACCAGAAGAAGAGTTGCAGACGGCACTCGATCCGTATCGAATGACAGAACCGCAGGGGTGATTTCTTACCGCATTTTTATGACCCACACACCTTCCACAGACACAAATAGAGGAACAATTGAGATGTCCCAAAATCGCCGCGATTTTCTCGCACAATCGACCGCTCTCGCAGGATTAGCGGTCCTTGGAAATACTGGAGTTGTCTCTGCCGCCGTCAAGAAGCCCTGGTTCGAGATTTCTCTCGCACAATGGTCGCTTCACAAAGTCCTCAAAGCGGGGAAACTCGACAACCTCGACTATGCCCGCGTGACCAAAGAAGAGTTTGATATTTCGGCAGTCGAATACGTCAACCAGTTCTTCAAAGACAAAGCGACTGATGAAAAATATCTCGGCGAGATGAACAAACGAGCCAGCGATTACGGCGTAGCCAGCCTGCTGATTATGTGCGATGGCGAAGGTCGACTGGGAGACCCGGACGGCAAAAAAAGAACTCAGGCTGTCGAAAACCATTACAAGTGGGTGGATGCCGCCAAGTTTCTCGGCTGTCACTCGATCCGCGTGAATGCCGGCAGTGCGGGCAGTTACGAAGAGCAAATGAAACTCGCCGCTGATGGACTTGGTCGTTTGACTGACTACGCAGCCAAATCTGATATCAACGTCATCGTCGAAAATCATGGCGGGCTCTCTTCGGACGGTGAGTGGCTGGCCGGTGTGATGAAGAAAGTCGGACACGACCACTGCGGTACATTGCCCGACTTCGGAAACTTCTTCATCAATCGTGGCAAAAATTCGGTCGAATGGTTTAGTAATTACGAGGGAACGAAGCTGCTGATGCCGTATGCGAAAGGTGTCTCTGCCAAAACACACGAGTTCAGCGAGCATTACCCATTATCGACGTTCCAGACTCGTTATCAGGATAAAGGCGTCATTATTGAAACCGATTACGTCAAGATCATGCAAATCGTGAAAGATGCCAACTACACCGGGCACGTCGGGATTGAATATGAAGGTAGTGAGCTGGACGAATACGCCGGTATTCGCCGCAGCAAAAAACTTCTCGAAGATGTCCGCGAGAAATTGGGTTGATTCGATCAACACGATCAGGTGGTATTTGCGTGGCTGGGGACGACCGCAGGGAGCCCCCAGAGAGCTGTCTCGATTTTTAGCGACTGCTTACTGAGTATCGTTCCAACAACATGATGAATTTCACGAGCACCGGTCAATGGCCGGTGCTTTTTTTGTGCCGTGGTGAACAGTCTTCACTTTTCTTATGATGGTCTATCGATCAACACACTCTCAAAGAAAACTTCAAGATGACCGACTCCTCCGATCAACTTTTAGAAGAAGCACGCAACGCCTATCTCGGCATCGATGGCGAACGCGATATCGATAAAGCTCTCGATCTCTGCCAGCAAGCAGACGAAAAAGGAAACTTCGAAGCGACTCGTCTATTGGGAACATTTTACGAAGATGGAATCGGCGTCGATCAGGATACCAATCGCGCTCTCGAACTCTACAAGAAAGCGGTCGAAGGGGGCTTTGCGCATGCGTTCTATAACATGGGCAATCTGTTCTTCAAGCAGCAGGATTTCAAGACGGCTCTCGATCATTGGGCTCATGGTGCAGAATGTGGCGACGCTTATTGTGTCGTCAGTTTAGGGCTTTGCTTTGAAGAAGGGCGGGTCGTCGAACAGGATCTTGAAGAGGCAGTCCGTCTGTATGAACATGCCGCGGATGCTGAAAACTCTGAGGGACAAATCCGTCTGGCCATTTGTTATCGGGACGGGATTGGCGTTGAGCCCGACACTCAGAAAATGAATGAACTGCTCGAAGCGGCCAAAACACAGAATCATCCCTTTGCCTGGTACGAACTGGGACGACAAAAACTGACCGGAGATGAATCGGCAGAGCAGGTCGTTCAAAGCCCGGCAATGCCTTATTTTGAAAAGGCTGCCGAGCTGGGGCAAATCGAGGCGATGGAAGTTTGTGGAGAGGTTCTTTGTATGGGACCACAAGCCGATTACAAAAAAGGAGTTCCGTTTCTCGAACATGCCGTGGCCGCCGAAAGTCCCCGAGCCAAATATATCTTGGCGATCTTATGTGCAAGCGGCAAAGGTGTGCCGGTCAACTTTGACAAAGCGCATCAACTTTGCGAATCAGCAGCCACGGCAGGAGAACCGAACGCGATGCGAATGCTGGGCATGATGTACGAGCGGGGCGATGGTCTCGATGCCGATGCTGCAACGGCGAAAAAGTGGTATCAACGCGCTGCCGATGCGGGAGACGAAGTCGCTCGCCAGAGACTTGCCGAGATGGAGTAAGCGATTATCATAGCCTCCTGTGCTTACTGAACCCCGTTTGACGTGTATTACTTGGGTGGCTGTGGATGACCGACAGGTCACCCACAGAATCATAAACTCTGGGGGCTCACTGCGTTCGTCCCCAGCCACCCATCAAAATCAAACATGCCAACAACGCTTTCACTTGCTTATTCATCAGCGTTCTCTGCGAACTCCAGAGCTGATATTTGATCGAAGTTCCCTGCCAGCTCGCGCTGGCGGCTCAAGTTTTTTATCCGCGCCATCCGCGGTCCGTACCATAGTCCGATAAACTCTGGGGGCTCACTGCGTTCGTCCCCAGCCACCCATCTTGTTATTTCTCCGCGTCCTTGCGAACTCTGCGGTTTGAACTCATTTCCCTGCCAATTTCGGTCGGTGGCGATAATCTCTTTCACTCTTTGCGTTTCTCAGCGACTTTGTGCCTTTGCGTTAAAAAATGATCTCTCAAATCGCTCTTGCCAACTTGTCTCTACCAGAGTTAGCGTTCGTGGTTCGTAGGTGAACTTCATAAACCGTGGGCTAGCGCCCATCGGCTGATTGGGTGGAATCACGATTCGGGTTAGATGCTCGTTCGATGAAATCAGCCGGAACGCGCTAGCGTCCGGTTCTAAATCAGAATAAGGTCTCGATCTTTGGCAATTTGAACGTCATGACAACATCAACATAGCCCTACTGCGCAAGCAGTTGGGGCAGGTTCAAGTGTCATTGCGTGTCGCAGGTGATTTGTACGAGCCCGCAGTGCTCGCGCACTACGGCTATGCCTCTTATGGCTATGCCATCGTGTTTGGCGAGCACGGTGTGTATTGCTTGGGTGGCTGTGGGTGACCTGTCGGTCACCCACAGAATCATAAAATCTGGGGGCTCTCTGCGTTGGTCCCCAACCACACTTGTGATTTAGCCAGTCGCGTGTTCAACAATGACGACCTCTGCAACGTGAAATCGGAGGCAATTTCGCGTGACGTGGAAAATGCGCACCCAGAAAAAGTGACACGCCTTCACAATACTAAGATCGACGCAAGCCAATGAGAGTCAACAACTTGCTCAAGAGTATGGAAGATACGGAATCAAGATTCAGGAAGATTTGATTCAACATTTGGTCAAGATTCGGTCAAGGTGTGTCCCCGAATCTCCGAATCTTGACATCTTGAAACGGCGGTTGAGTGTTCGGGAATTAGGATCGATCAGGAAACGGTTTCATCACGAAATTCGTTGAATCGTGAATACTCCCAATGCCGGTAAAGAGGCTCGTTTTGTACGAGTGTTGGATGTGTCCCCACCGCGACGGCACGACCGTTATGCAGGACAATCACGCGATCTGCTTTCTTGACGGTCGAGAGTCGCCCGGGAAGAATCAGCACTGTGCGACCGGGAAAGATACGTGAGTAGGCATCGTCTAACAAGCTTTTCACATCGGCATCGAGTCGCAAGGCTGGCTCTTCGAGAATCAGGAATGCCGGGTCACGAAGAATCGCACGAGCAAGAGACAAACAGTACCGCTGGCCTTCATTGAGTTGATGTCCGTGAACGCCAAGTTTCGTTTCATACCCCTTGGGTAATTTACTGAGGAAGTTGTGTGCGTGGGCGAGTTTGGCTGCGTCTGTGGCTTCTTGCAGAGAGTACTCGGTCGAACCACCGGTCAAATTTTCCAACACGGTTCCCGTCAGCACAGGATCGACGGCAGAGACGACCATCGTTTCAGCACGGATTGATTCCAGAGTGCCCCAGGCAATATCTTCACCGTCGAACAAAATTCGTCCCGATTGTGGTTCAATCAACCGAGGCATCAAGAAGGCGACGGCACGTGCAAGTTTCCGATCCAGAGAGACTAATCCAACCACTTCTCCAGCTTTAATTTTTAGATCGAGTTTATCGAGTAACGGCTCGTTGGAATCTGGTTCGGCGTAAGTCACCGATTCGCAGTAAACCGACTTGGCCACAGGAGGAAGAAATTTGGCTCCCACAGCCTGCCCCACCTGTGGCTTGATGTTGAGAAACTCGTGAATGCGACCGGAGATCTCTTTGCAGACAACCAGGGACTCTGTCACCAGTCCCAAATCTTTGACCAACAACGAAATCCCCCCCACTAACGCCACTAGAGTGATCGCTCTTGGCAAAGCAAACGGAATATTCATTGACTGCGTCATCTTGGTGACCAAGACTACCAGGACAATCATAAACAGAACCATTCCGATAGCCGCACCAATGCGCAACGCCCAACGATTCGAGTCTGCCAAGTTGGAACGCTTTTGGTGGTATTCATCAATCAATCGCTGGAACTGATTCTGCTCGAACTGTTCCATTCCATATCCTCGAACTAAACGAGCTGACCCGAGCCCACTCTCCAGTAATTCCAGATCGATACGAGCCTTTTCCTGCAGTTCGCTGCGATGCCTCAGGCTACGGCGAGAGTAAGACCGCCACACCAGCCAACCGGCTTCGAGAGGTAGCAGGCAGATAAGGAAAGTCAGCCAGTCGATCATGAGCCCAGTCACAATCAGTCCGATCGTTAATGCCAACTCGCAGGTCACTGCACGCGAATATCTCGCGAACCGCTCACCGAGCATCAACGCTTCCTGGCCGAATAGTTTCGCAGCACGCTGGTGTATTTCTCCCATCAAATCGCTTTGGCCCAATCTTAAAACTTGCCTGTGTACGATGCGGCGAACTCGGGCTTCAATCAGTTGTGTCATTCGAAAGACGGCTGACCGATTTCGTTCCATTGCAAACAGAACGAACAACAGCGAACTCACCAACACACCCGTCAGAAAATAAATCGCGGATTGATTGGTCCGTACCGCACTGACATTCCGATACATGGCTCCCGCCACGATTCCCGAGACGTGATCTTCATTGCGTACAATGATTGGTAACAGACCACTGTTTTCCAGTTTCAGAATCGGCTCATCGGGAAGTTGCTCCTTTCCGAGTATTCCGTAGCGGTCAAAAATCGAAGAAGCTTCGTCACGAGAGAGAACGACTTTTCCGTGTGATTCCACCAGTTCCATTAAGAAGAGGAAGCTGAGAACGAGCGGGATCAGAAGCAAGGCAGCAAGACTTCCCCACCCGAACGCAAAGAGCCCCTCACGTGAGGTCCAGTCTTTACGATTCAAGACACGGTTTTGTGTTGTGGAAGTGGGCAGTGAAGTACTCACGAATCCCTCGCTCTTTCCTGAGCGATCATGGACTCCCAACTCCCGTCCGCTATTTCAGCGGAGGCCTTGTGACTCCGTTGCGAATCTTGTCAGTGTCTTACGAGACGACTCACAAAAATCGATCAGGCCAGATCGCGGTCCTCGAATAAAATGAAGGCCAACAGCACGCCCGCCGTCGAATATGCCAAGCAATAGACAAATGCCAGTGCCAAATAAACCGGCGGCACCAGCGTTCCGGTGGCGATTGCTGCTGTGATATTGAAATTATCGAGCTGAGGCAGGACTGTGGCAATGACTTGTCCCATAAATTGTACAAACTCATTGAGCCCTTCCGGGGAAGACACGATGATGGCGGTCAGGTGGCCGACGACAAAAATGCTCAAACAAGTGACCAGATTGACAACCATCGGTACGCGAGTCGAAATGGCGACACTCACAGCACTCAGCACGGAAATTTCCATGATTGCCAGCAATATTCCCGGCAATGTTTTGTAGATCCAGACCATCCGTTCGGCATACGTGGGAGCATCTGCCGACGATTCTCGGGCGTCATATCCCACTTTGTAATATAGAAGCAACAGAAGCGTGATCGTCAAAGGGACAAGCAGCAACATGGTCGCATTCACGATCCCGAGGTACTTCCCGATGATGAATTGACGCCGTGTGATCGGCTTGGAGAGCAGTGTCATCGCGGTTTTACCTTCGATTTCCGCCGCAACACTGGTGCTGGCAGTCCAGACACCCAACAGCAGCCCGCTAATTAGCAAAGTCGCCAGACCACAGTCCATCAGCAGTTTGAAGTCGTCACCGAAGGTAAACATCGGAACAAATGTATTGATCACCAACACAATGATTCCCAGCACAATCAGCATAGGAAACAACGGTTGCCGGATTGATTCTTTGGTAGTCGCACGGGCAATCATACCGGCTTGAGTGCCGTAGCAAACGCCGAGAATGATGCCAAGCATGACCACTGCACCGACGATAATGCCAATCCATTCCGTTTGGACAGCCAGCAAATTCAACATAGTCGAAATCCTGTAAAACTCTGCACAGAAATAAGATGAGACATTCTGAGTACGTCTTTGCCAGTCGTTACGCTGGACTTAGTTCCGGGGATTGATCAAAAAACGCAAACCGGAGAATATCAGCACTTTACAGCGAGAATTCAGCCCAGAAAAGCGACCATCCAGGGAAATCCCGTTCTGAACCGAAATTTCACGCCTGCAGGCCGAAAAGTCAGACAGATCCCGAAGATCACAACCCAAGAAACTGCGAGATCCCGTATTAAATGATCTTGAACCCCTCAAACGTCACCTGATCGCGGACTGGGGTGATATTTTGTTCTCGGATATTCCCGGACATTTTGGAATTTATTTCTACAAGGAAAGCGATTACAGATTGCTGGTTCCCATCTGCAAATAGTTCAACCGTTCCGTCTGCGAGATTCTTGACGGTTCCAGAGACCGGATGTCTTTTGGCGATGCGCTGACAGGTCCACCGAAACCCGACGCCCTGTACGCGTCCGCTGAAGATGACTCTCACAGGAGGATCCAAGATGTCATAATTTTCGTCAGGATCAATCTCTGTCACGGCGTATTCCGCACGACACTTGGGATCTTCACGATATTGAGCAGCAATGGGATCGAGTGCTGGGCGATGTTTCGATTTACATTCTTGTCTTTGCCGGTCTTTTCATCTTTTTCTTTTTCGCTGTACGAGCCGGTAGCACTGGCAAAGATCGGACGGGACATCGGTTGCGCCCAATCCTCTGCCGAGATGAAAATCATTCGCTCGTTTTCACCCTGCCGAATCATGACGCCATTCAATCCCAAGTTATCGACGATCACACCGTGCGGCAAGTTGTGAACATCACATTTTAACTCCCCATTGAAACCTTCCGCTCGGTCAACTTTCAGCAGTGCCTGCACTCGACCTCCCGGCTTGAGTTTCAAACCGCTACTGGAGCCGTCCGGCATCAACAGGTGTAATACGGCTTTAGGAGCTTCGGCAATTTTGATCTGCCCGAGATCGCTCACTTCGCGGGTCACTTCTTCTCCCCGTATTTCTGCGGTTGCCAATATTTTGACTTCTTTCCAGCGTTCCTCTTCGATCACTTCTGCATCGGGAGTGGCAGCAAGTACCGTTTCCGCAGCAGTGTGCCCTTCCTCAATGACCAGACTCTCGGGAATTGTGTATCCCTCTGGAAGATTATGGAGTGACAATCTTACCTCGCCTTCAAAGTCATCCTGCCGATCCACCTTGAAGAATATTTTTACACCACCACCTTTTTTGACAGTCGCACCGCGACCGGTCACATTGATCGAGAAGTCCGGCTTTGGCGGACGAATCGTGAGCGTGTATTTATACTCCTCACCACCGAAGCCTCGCGTGTCTCGTACACGCACCAAATATTCACCATCCTGTGGAGCCGTAAACATCAACCGCGAGTCTTCCCCCAATTTGCGACGACCATCATCGTCGTTTCGATAATAAAGCGGAAAAACAGGCAAACCGTTATCAATCAACTTCGTTCCCGGTGGAAATGCTTCAACAATGTAAACTGGTTCCTCATTCGGATGAGTGACCGCGGTCGTGTCGAAGTACGCGCGACGTTTTCCGTCACCATATAACAGAAAACCCGAGTCGGGCCCTTTTGGCATGCGGATGATTCGACCAATTTCACCGTTCATGTAGAGGTACTGATCGAGCCCCATCTCTTCCCAACCTTTGACTCGCACCTGAGCTTCCGTGGAATTCAAACCTCGAAAATTGATATACGATTCCCGCACCGCTTGCAGCAAATATCGCAACACCGGTTCGCCCTTAGCGTCGAACAATTCAATCACCGTATCCGCAGGAGACTTTTGTTGTTCGGCATTCGTTTCAATCACCCAACTTTCGCCTGCCTTGGCGGTGAAACGATAAAGGTCCATATCTTCCGACACACCCTCGCTCGGTAACAAAATGCCATCTACTTTCGCGGGGAGTGTCAACGATTGTGATTTGTCTCGTGTATCGTTCGGTTCCATTTCGGCGACCGCCTTCAAACCGTCTTCCGGCATCGGAATGTCGGGGATGGTTTCGGGAGCCCCCACCAAAAACACCGGTTCTCCGGTATTCGCATCTTTGCGATACTCGGGTTTCATGGCATACGAAGTCAGAGTGCCGTTCATTCGTCCGATGACAAGAGCATCACTCTGAGGAGTAAAGGAAACGCCCGCAGGCCAGTCTGGTTGTTGTTCCAGGATTCCGGTTTGTGTGTACCCTTTCGTCTCCCACAATTTGAGGACAAGGTCTTCACCGGCAGACGCCAGGATGGCACCATCGGGAGAGAAAACCACACGAACGATTGGTTTCTCATGAGCAAATCGAGAGAAGAGTATCGGGTTGGTTCCCTCCTGTCCTTTTTTTGTAATGTTCCAGACGCGAATCCGTCGATCAACACCGGCAGCCGCCAACTCTTTGCCATCGGGACTGAATGAAACTGTGTATTGTTCTTTCTCCGGTTCATTGAAGGTATCGAGCCGTTTTCCGGTCGTCACGTCCCACAACTTGACCGTTCGGTCACCACTGGCTGAGGCAAGAACCGGCATTGTTGGATGATATTCAAGATCATAGACCGGGCCGTTATGGCCGGTGAACGTGTTGAGCAGTTCGCCCGTATTGAGATCCCACAGAATGATCGCCTGGTCGTAACTGCCGGTTGCAACAAACTTACTGTCTGGTGAGATATCAGCCGCATACAGACTGTCTGTGTGACCTTCGAGCACTCGCAGTGATTTCCATGATTTCGTGGAGAACAAAGATAACTGACCGTAGAGTCCCGGTTCCCCGGCAGCCGCGAACAATATCTCTCCATCGGCAGAGAAACCAACATCGTTGACGTTTCCCGTCATGCCGTCGATGGTCTGAATCAGTTTTTGATCAGGGAGCGTGTAGACTTCCACCGAACCATACCGACCCACGATCATCCAACGACCATCTTTAGAATGAGTCACAGATGTGATCGCCCGGCGGACTTCATCTCGCGGTTCGATTCTTGGAACATTCACGAGACGACGAATTAGCGGCTTCGTTGGTTTCTTCGCTCCCGCATCAATCCATTTGCGGATGACGGCAATTTCCTCTTGACCGGGGCCTTTGCTCCCTTCCGGCGGCATGATCGGTTCGGAACGCCCTTCAATCAATTGAATCAGGTAGGAGTTCTGGGCGTCTTTCGCTTTGATGACATCACCGCTTTGGCCACCCGTCATCAAGTTCTCGAATGTCGTTAACACGATCTCGCCATTGGCCTCCACTTCATCGTGACAGCCATTGCAATATTTCATAAGGATCGGCGCAACATCGGCGTTGAAATCGACTTCGTCAGCAGATACTGAAACAACAGTTGATGCAGCGATGTAGAATGCGAGGATGATGATAAATTTTGGCATGGTGTGTCGTTTTCTGGGAGTTTCAATATTCTGGCCGGTAGAACCGGCCCTACTAATCTTTGGTTGCAAATTGCTAACTTCAGTGCTGAAACAGAAACTCGCGTGAACTCAATAAACTCCAATACAGGTCTTCAATCATCTGTCGGCGTTCGTCGGGCGAGGTTTGTGACAACACGGTTAAAATCTCGATTCTCTCTTGGCCGGTGGGGAATCGACTGAATGCACGCAGATAGGCGGAGTCGACAATGGCTGCATCCGAAAGTTTCTGTTCAATAATGTTGCTAATCAGATTTTTCTCTTGTGACAACTTCTTGTTAAACGTGTCCCCGTTCACCAGGTGCAGTACCTGCACCATGCTCGGTTCATCTGATCGCTCGCACTCGCAAGTCGCCAACCGTTCGGGACGCCCGAAGGTATCCAGAAAATAGGACGAAACATTCACATCGCGAAGTTGTAACGCCCGCGTTCCCTCGTCATAGCCGGCAAATTTTGTCGGTGCCTCGACGACTTTCGAGACGGCGTCCAGCAAAACTTCTGCTTTCAGGCGACGTGGATAGTAGTGTGAGTAAAACCGCTCGTCGGTATCATTCCCGGCGATAAACTGACTCGAACGCTGATAAGTATTCGATTGTAGAATCAATCGCATCAAGGATTTTAGATTGTAATCCTGTTCTTCAAGATACTGAGACAAACCATCTAGCAAGGCCTCATTGCTGGGGGGATTGGTGAGTCTCAAGTCATCGACATTTTCCACGATTCCGACACCCAGAAAATTCGCCCACACCCGATTGGTGATCGCCTTACTGAAATAAGGATTCTCGTCAGAGACTAACCATTTCACCAAATGGGTTCGGCGATCTTCCGTTGAGTCAAAGGCAACAGGCTCTCCCTGCAATGGTCGTGGAGTTTGTGGTTCCCCCAGACGAGGTTGAATTAATTCTCCTCGCTCAACCACATACACATCCCGTTTACCATCACCGTTACGAAAGTCTCCCCCCCATCCTTTGGCTCTCACTCGGGAGAAGAGGTTTGCCATGCCGTAGTAATCGTTGTTGGTCCACTTTTCGAGTGGGTGATCATGACAGCGAGCACAGTTGATCGCCATCCCCATAAACGCCATCGAGACCGTCTCTGCCGTATCTAACGGATCCTGATGAAGTGTGTAGAAATTGACGGCTCCGTTCTCATGGCTGTTTCCTTTGGCGAGAATCACGTCGCGTGCAAACTCATCCCAAGGCGTGTTTTTCTCAACCTGTTCGCGAATCCATTTCGAAAACGCATCCAAAGCCACCGGTCGCAATCGTTCTCCTGAAAGCAGAAACAAGTCCGACCAGCGATAGGTCCAATAATCAACAAATTCGGGTCGTGCGAGAACATCGTCAATTAACTTGTTGCGTTTGTTGGGTTCACTACTGAGCAGGAACTGTTTTGCTTCCGCTTCCGTCGGCAAGATCCCCAACGTGTCGAGATAGACGCGACGAATGAAATCCGAATCCGAGGCCACTGGCGACGGCGGAATGTTCAAGGACTTTAACTTCTCGTTGACGTGCTTGTCGATCAGGTTCTCTGAACCACCAGCATAGAGATGATCGGGAACATTTTGATCGTACGGAGACGTAATAGTTCCCACGACGTTCTGTCCCAGATACCACGCGACGATGGAGCCTTCACCGTGACCTTTTAGTTCCGCGCGGCCAAGATCGTCAACGTCTGCAACCGTGGAATTGGTCGAACTGTACTTCGCCCATTGCGTGACATCTTCGACTCGCCCATCGGAGAAGTGGGCACGAACCAGAAACTGTTGTGAGACTCCCGGCTGAACGACAATCTGCTTGGGGAGGATTTCGAGCTGAGTGATCCGAGGGTCGTCCTCTGTTGGCTCTGGCTGGCCGGCTGCGATCCATTCAGCCAAGACGCGGTATTCGAGACTCTCTGCGTCGAATCTCACGCCACCTTTATGGGGGACCATGCCGGTCGGTTTGGTGAGCAACAAACTGCGTCCTGGATCAGATGGAATGACCCGCCGACCGCGTGCCTGTCGCGTGATACTCCAGTAGTCGAAGACTGGATCATAACCACGTAGTGACAGATAGAACCCATTTTTGCCTTGTGCCGCCCCATGGCAGGCTCCCATATTGCAGCCTGATTTGGATAATGCCGATTGCACGTGATTCCGAAAACTCCATGTAAACGGTTTGTCCATTTCTTTAACGGTTACGGCTATCGACGAATTCATCTCTCCGACTGTTGCTGTGATCGTTGTTTTGCCGTTACTCTTGGGAATGACGACACCCTCAACAATCTCGACAATCTTCGGATCCGCTGATTGAAGAGTCACCCCTTCTTGAATCTGAGCACCAAGCGAGTTGTCGGTTTTTGTTTGGACAATCAGACGGTGAGTCGCTTCAGGCCCATTGAGCGAGAGAGATTCGGGAAGCAATTGAATCTCCGCCGCGTTGGCGATGAGCGACGGCGCAAGTAGACAAGCCAATGTAATCATTAAACGCATGGAGGCGGGCTCCGCAGGTGGGATTCAATATGTGGATACAAAAAACTCAACACTGCCAGCCTATCCGACAGTGCAAACTGAACATCTTAAAACAGTTCTTGGATCGGTTTTGTGCCAAAGTCGACCAATGGGAACGGACGACCGGCTGGTCCCGGCAAATGAGTTTCCAGATCAAAACCGAGTGATTCATAAATCGTCGCAACAACTTCATTCGGGGCGACGGGCCGCTCGGCAGGATAGGCTCCCACCGGGTCACTTTTACCGACGACACGGCCTCCTTGAATTCCCCCTCCTGCAAAATAGGAGGTCCAGCATTGAGGCCAGTGATCGCGGCCTCCCGCCGGATTGACGCGCGGCGTGCGACCAAACTCGGCCAGATTGCAAACCAGTGTCTTCTCCAACAGGCCACGCTCCGACAAATCGGCGATCAACGCGCCGTAAGCCTGGTCGTACATGGGGGCCACGATATCTCGCATTCCTTCAATTGATGTGAAAGGTTTGGTTCCGTGGATATCCCAGGTGATTTCGTTGAAGACTGTCAAGAAGGTGTTGACGGTCACAAAACGAACACCGGCTTCAATGAGTCGGCGTGCCAACAAACAACATTGACCGAATCGGGTCATGCCGTATCGCTCGCGAACTTTCAGTGGCTCTTTGGAAAGATCAAACGCCTCGCGTGCGTTTTTGCTGGAGATGATTCGAAACGCGGATTCAAAGCTGGCATCCAAAAGTCGGGCGTCTTCAGATTTCTCGAATGACTTCACCGTGTTGTCGACAATCGAACGCAACCTCTTTCGGCGTTGCAATCGCGCTTCACCGATTGAATCAGGAGGCAACAAATCGGGGACTTTGAAATTCGGTTTGGAAGGGTCGGCCATTAACACAAATGGATCATGAGCTTTTCCCAGGAAGCCAGCATCCTGACCGTGAGGCATCCCACCTCCCGTATTTCCCATCGACTCAGGAAGAATCACATGGGCGGGAAGGTCAGACCGACGACCTCGCAGGTAAGAAGTCGCACAACCCGCGTGAGGAGTAATCACCCCCCCAGAAAATAGTCGTCCGGTTTGCAGCATTTGATGCCCGGAATCGTGTACGGCAGAGGCGGTGTGATAACAACTGCGAACCAGCGAAAACTTGTCGGCCACTTCCGCATGCCTGGGAAAGATCTCGCTGATCTCAAAATCGCCTTTTGTCGCCACCGGTTGAAACGGTCCACGAATCTCTTTCGGTGCATTCGGCTTCATATCGAAGCAATCGAGCTGGCTCGGAGCCCCCAGGTTGAAGATCATGATGACCGAGCGTTCGTCATCCTTTTCTTTGCCGGCGGCCTCCTCGCTCGCCTGGATTCGCTGCAAGTCAGCCAGTGATAAGCCGGCGGCTCCCAGCGTACCAACCTGCAAAAAGTCGCGGCGGTTGATTCCGTCGCAAGTATGAGCGCTGCCTTTGCCCGAGAAATTCAGCATGGATGACCCTATCGTGTGTGAGGCTTCGATCTTCCCCGATCTTAATGTTCATCCATACTAATCCGCTCACTGGACAGACTCAAGCTGTGATTCGTGCAAGGAGATTTTGCTCTGCGCATAAAAAAAGACCGGCAAGCCGGTCGAAGCGGTATCGAATTCAGCGAGAGACAATCAATTCGCCGATTCTGTCTCCAAAACCAGTTCATCCAAGTCAAAATCAAATTCTTGAGAACAAAGCTCATCACGCAGGATAGGGATGTCGCGGGGGGCATCAATCTTTAATCGTACCTGACGACCATTGACCTTCACAATCGTGACAGAAACATCATGGCCGATGAAAACACTCTCGCCAGCTTTACGGGTCAGTACCAACATTGCCCTTCACTCCTTTTTGGACAGGTTTGCCTTTGGGTCCACCAATAGTGGATTGCTGAAGCAGACACCTTTCTGCCACAGCGGGTCGCCTCCGCGACCTGTTATCGAAAAGATACTACTGAACGACGGGCTTCGGCTACCCCAATTGCCAGAAACTTTAGCAATTTTACCGATTTTCCGGGTTGTACAGCACTGAACGCAGGAGTGGCCTCGCAGTTCATTCCGAAAACAACTGGCAAACACCAGTGGTAAATGACTCCCGTGCTCAATCTTTGCGCAGTCGCTAATATCGAGAGAATCGTTACAATTATCGCGACCCGCCATTGTGGCAGCTCTCGGAGTTGCAACGAGTTTTGCTTTTGACGGAACGTCAACTTTCCTAAAGTCGGCTCTCGTGCTGATTGTCACTTGAGAGTCCGCTACGGATTGGTCACCCTTGCGATAGAAGAATTCAGACCCAGCGGAGCAGGCGGTAATTCGGACTTCATCATCACGAGACAGCATTGAGGAGAGACATGGTCAATATCGGCATTATCGGCTTGGGCTTCATGGGATATACCCACTTCACTGGGGCACAATCAGTGAATGGTGCAAAAGTCACCGCCATCGCGACTCGTAACGAAAAGAAACGAGCGGGAGACTGGAGTTCCATCCAGGGCAACTTCGGCCCTCCGGGAGGACAAGTCGATTTGAGCAATGTCGCGACCTACGAAGATTATCACGATCTACTCAATGATCCGAATGTCGATCTCGTTGATATCTGCCTTCCTACCGATCAACACGAAAAAGTAGTGCTGGAATCGATCGCCGCAGGCAAAGCGACACTGGTCGAGAAACCAATTGCTATCGACGCGGCTGCCGCTGCTCGTATGGTGGAAGCCTCTGAGAAGGCCGGCGTCCCGCTGATGGTCGCTCACGTCCTGCCCTTCATGCCGGAATTCAAATTTGCCGCCGAGGCGATTGCTTCCGGTCAATACGGCAAACTGAAAGCCGCTCATTTCCGCCGCGTGATTGCCCCGCCCGATTGGTCGAACGATATGTCTGACTTCAAAAAGCTCGGTGGCTGGGGAATCGACCTGCACATTCACGACAATCATTTTATCGGCTTGGCCTGTGGTGTTCCCAGCAAGGTTTTCTCAACGGGAATTTTGCAGGAAGGATTCGTTAATCACGTTCATTCGCAATATTTGTATGACGATAAACCGGATGTCGCCGTTAGTTGTGTCAGTGGTGGAATCGCCGCACCCGGCTATGCATTTGGTCATGGCTATGAAATCTATCTGGAAAAAGCAACGATCCTCTTCGACTTTGCTACCCTTGGTGGTGAACCCACAATGAATCGCCCCGTCACACTGCTTGACGAGAATGGCAATGTCGAAACTCCTGAACTCCCCGGAGGCGATGAGTGGTGTGCGGCATTTACCGCCGAACTTCAAGCAGCCGTCGATGGTCTGAAAAAGGGAGAGGTTCCCGAAATCCTTTCAGCCGACTTGGCTCGTGCGGCTCTCGACCTGTGCTACGCGGAAGCCGAGAGTATTGAAACCCATCAGCCTGTAAGTCTATAGAGTGATTGGTGTGCCGATGCTGGTTGAGCCGGTGATGGTGTTTCGTTTTCCTGTGCCACTCATACTAAAGGGCATCATGTTACTCAATGTTCGGAATCGAATTTCTGGCAATGCTTGATGCTTGTTCCCGCAACCCTAAAACTACTCCCTAATTGCTAACCTCATGTCCGACTTTATTGAACCACTCGACGACGCCGAGCAACCGGCCGTCGAAAATCTGCCGCTTCGCTCACTCCATCATGGAGGCTACACGATTGAAGGGTATTCGCGCGCTGCTGTGCAAAGCTATTGGCGCGTTCCCGAACTGAAAGTGGGATTCGATCTGGGTGGAAGCCCGTGGGCATTCATGGGTTTGCAGAATATCTTCATCACCCATGCGCATCTTGACCATATGGCCGCACTGCCTGTTTACGTGGCCCGTCGTCGTATGATGAAAATGGAACCTCCCACCATCTATCTTCCTGCTGAATCTGTGGACGACACCTGGAAAATGCTTAAAGCCTGGCATCGCCTTGATCGCGGACGAATGGTTTGTGATCTGGTTGGAGTAAAGCCGGGAGACGAAATTAAACTTGGCCGCGAACATATCGTCACCGTCTTTGAAACAAAGCATACCGTGGCCTCAGTGGGCTTCATCGTTTACGACGTACGTCGTAAATTGAAAGAAGAATATCAGGGGTTGCCGGGAGAGAAAATTCGCGACTTACGACAAGCCGGGGAAGAAGTCACACACGAAGTGCGGTTCCCGATTGTTTGTTACACGGGTGATACTTCGTCGGAAGGTCTGGATAATCATCCCGATGTGTATAAGGCAAAAATACTGATCACAGAAATGACGTTTTTTCGTCCCGAACATCGCAAAGATAAGATCCGAAAATTCGGCCACATGCATCTCGACGACATTCTGGAGCGAGAAGACAAGTTCGAGAACGAGTTAATCATCGTTTCACACTTCAGCACACGGTATGGCGAAGATCATGTCCGTCGTGCTTTGGCCCGAAAAATCCCTAAATCGATGAGCGAAAAACTACAAATCTGGTTGTGAATCAAGCTGGTAGTGAGCCAAGACTGCGGCAAGTCTACAAACAGAGTTGCAGATCACTTGCGCGACGTCGGGATGCCGGCATTCTGTTCTGCCAGCCAAGTTCGCAGTTGTTGTTCCAGTTTGGCTGCCTGCTCAGGCTTACTCTCGACGAGATTGTTCGTTTCAGCGGGATCATTCTGTAAGTCATAAAGTTCTGTGGAATTGTCATCATAACGCAAGATCAGCTTGTGATGACCTTGTCGAATGACCGATCCGGGCCGATTATCTTTGTGAAAGGCATAGTGAGGATAATGAAAAAAAAGTGAGTCCCTCGAAAATTCATTCTCCTCGAGCAATGGTCTCAATGAGAGACCGTCGAGTGTTTCGTTCGGAGGAAGGCACACTCCGGCTGCTTCCAGAATGGTGGCCGTCAAATCCATGCTGACGACGGGCGTATCAATTACCTCTCCGGCGTTCGTCACACCGGGCCATCTTATAATGAGCGGCACACGGAGTCCTCCTTCATAGAGGTAACCTTTCCCGGCACGCAAAGGCCGATTGTCGGTTGCTCCCATCCAGCCCCCATTATCGCTAGTGAAGATCACAAGTGTCTCGTCGCGAATGTTTAAGCGTTCGAGTTCCGACAGAACACGTCCAATCGCACGGTCGGTGGCTTCGATTTGTCCTCCATAAACCGGGTTTTTCAGCCCAGGACCTTCCTTCCCTTGATAATACGGGATCAGATCTTCTGGTGCTTCAAACGGATAGTGGGGATTATACGTCCAAAAACAGACGAACATCGGTTGGTCTTTCTGGCGTTGCAAGAATGCAATCGTTTCATCAGCCAAACGATCAGTGAGATATTCTCCCGGTTTGCGAGGTTTCAATGTGGGAATGCGATAGGGATCAAAATAGGTCGGTGGACCGCCGAATCCACAGCCCCCCATATTGACATCAAAACCGTGATTTGTCGGCCAGAAATCTTCCGTTCGTCCCAAATGCCATTTCCCGAAAAACCCAGTCGAGTATCCTTTAAGTTTAAGTCGTTCGGCTAGTGTTGTTTCTTTGAGGGACAATCTCCCAGTGGATATCGGTGGTTGAATGGTCCGGTCCTCTGGCCAGAACTGGGGGATATCCGCACCATGTTGCGTGACATGCAGTCTTGCGGGAGCCAAGCCTGTTATCAAAGCCGCACGCGTCGGTGAGCAGACGGGAGAGGCCGCATAAGCCGTGGTAAAACGGACTCCCTGTTTCGCCAATTGATCGATGTGCGGTGTTCTGAGAACGGGATTCCCCTGACAATGCAGATCTTGCCAACCCATATCGTCCGTCATGATGAGCAGAATGTGGGGTGGATTAGCGGCAATGACCATTCCGTGTATCAAACTCAAATTTGTTACCAACACGAAAGTAGCAAGAATTTTCATAAAATCGTCCCCACTGATTGCTAGTGACATTCAGAGTTCAAGGTAATCGATTTGAGAAGAGAAATCGTTAGATCCCCTAAAAGCGATGCTGACTTAGGAGATGCTGATTCACAGAGCATAATTCGAGGCGTCAGGCACCATCGACAAAGACTACACTAGAGTCTGATCTCGCGAGTGTGATGTTGTCGAGTGGAAAAAATTATGAAAACAGTCGATCTCTTCCAATTCAATGCTTCTACGAACATTCCGGCAACCTTACAACGAACTACGATGGATATTGTCGAGGTCTGTAACTCTGTGTTTCGCCCTTTTTTTCGAAACGTTGCTAACCGAGTCCAAGAGGAAGCACTTAACTCAGGCTGTACTCACATCGTCGAGATGGGAGCAGGAAATGCTCCCATTACTCGTCGCTTGCTGGAGTCCTCCGAGGGATCGCTGACTTTCACCGTTTGTGATTTGATGCCCGATGAAGAACTCTATGCACGACTTGAGAAAGAACACCCAAAACGCGTGCAAGGACTGACGCAAGCTGTCGATTTCACTATCCCACGTCAATGGCCACCCCAAACATTGCTCGTTCTCGTCGCGTGCTTTCACCATGTTCCCGTCGCAGAACGCGCTGCAGCCTTTGAGACTCTCACAAACTCGGCTGATCGAGTGATGCTGTTTTCGCCGGTCAAGAAAACTCTGTTCTGTATGTTCGCTGCTGTAGGAATTTTGGTTCCAGGACTATTGGTCCCTCTGATCTATATTCATCGACCTGCTCGATTGCGACGGATGTTCTGGTGCTGGCTACTCCCCATCGCTCCTTTGATCATGCTTTGGGATGGAGTGGGTGGATGTGTTCGGCAATGGACGACTGCAGAATGGAAAGCGGTCGAGCAGAATCAAAACCTCCCTCGTTCAATCCTAGTAGAATCAACTCCAAATTCTCAGACGGTCATCTGCTAAAACGCTTTTTCAAGCGACATTTTCTCTAGCAAACTCTGACCCTCCAGGTGATCGGGACGAGACACGTCCATCAGTTCCAAAATTGTGGGAGCTAGATCCAAGATGGATGCTCCTTCGACTTTTTCACCTGCTGGAAACTGCGGACCAACCCATGAGAAATATCCTTTGTTGTGATGTCCACCGGTCCGGTGGTAAGGAACTGGCCCAATTCGTCCCGCCTGTGGGTGATCGACGACATCAAATGCCTCGTCATTCCAAATGATCAAGAGATCTGCCTCTGGAGCTTTATCCTGCTCAAATGGGTCTTTACGAGTTTGTACCATCTGCTTAATGATCGGTTGCCCTGTACGCGGGTTCGTTGCCACTTCCAGAAATTGTCGAACACGATCAATCTCTTGTTGATATTGATCTGGGGGAACCATCCCATCTCGCTCACGCCCCTTCACGTTGACACGAATATGTCCGTCCGAAAAAGACGGAATGCAGAAGGATCGCATTTTGGGCCAACAGGGACGGTACCAAACTGCTGGCATCCATCCTGCTTCAGGCCCAAACCAATCAAGGAAATACGGAAACAGCAGTTCGCGATTTCCACCTCGTATAATTAACCAAGCGGGCAGATATTTTTGCAATGCTTTTGTGAATCGACTGTTTAAAGTCCTTTTTCGCCAAATTTCTCCAAACCAATGATTGTGACGCGGCTCTGTGATAGGTAATGGAATTTCAGAATTAGGATCGGTGTTCGCAAATGCGGACTTTCCCGGAAACTGCATGCGGTACATCAGCTCCGGTAGGAAAAAGAAACTTCCTAGATCGGTGACATTATTTTGAATACCGTGGACGGAAAAGCAGCAGAAATTCGTATTGGGTGCAAGTGATTTTCGAAGTTCGCCGATACCTCGATCAATTTCCTGAAACACGTTTAAGAGTGGGTCATCATCTCGATTCCAAAGAGAATGGAGAGGATGATCGGGACGGCTGGCGAACCATAAGTCATGACTTGCCCCATGCGGTTCACCGTAAACACCAATGAACAGATCGCTCTGCTCTTGATCCATCAAATCGAGAGTTATTTTTGTCCGTTTTTTCGTGCTGATGATTGAGGAGGATTCGAGCCAGTCGAGATATTTGCGATTCCAGAAGACACCATAATCGTGATAGAGAATCTCGTTCTTTCCATACTGCTGATTGATGTTCTCCAGCAAATTGGTTGGAGAAGAGCCTCGCTCAACAAACGGAAAGTGACCTCCCCAGCCTACAATTTGTTTTCCATTTACCTCTGGAAAGACCCGTGTCACGGGAATGTCAAACGTCGTTACGCGTTTTTGATCTCTTAACGCAAAGAACGGCGGAAATTTGTCGTATTTGTAGCCTCCGAATGTCTGATCGCTGGTCGCAGTGTAGTTGAGAGGATCGTATTCGAAGGTTTCCCAATAACCGGTTTTCTGAGGAGAGACACCGGTTTGAAATGCGACCCAGTTTCCTTCGGTCGAGGAATAGGGAAATTTCTCACCCTGCAGCTCCGCAAAGTTCTCCAGAGTTCCCGTGACTCCCTCCTTCTGGAGCTGCGCAAGATGGGGCAATTTCCCTGCTGCGATCCATTCAGCCAACAACTCGGGATCTGCGGAATCTAGACCTATCGCGACAACTTGAGGACTCATACCGTTAATCTTTAATGTAATGTTTCTGGATCTAGCCATGAAAAGTCACATCGAATTATGACATCACACTCGCCACCATTCGTCTTTAAGTCTTTAGGAACATGGGGGATACGTCCATAACTTGACTGAAAGTATCAATTATTCAGGTAGTACAAGTCGATTGGAGAGGATCGCTCAGCCATGACTCACCCACCCAAGCAACTCTGATCATGAGTTCTGAAATCATTACAGTCGGGGTTTCGGAGGTTTGACGGCCGCTTTCCAGGGAGTGACACCCGTGGCATTCACCTTGCGTCGATAAACCTTATCGCCGCAGGTCACATACAGGATGTCTCCATTTTTACCTGCAAAGACTACGTTCGAAAGCCACGCAGCTTGAGGCTTGCGAATTATCACATGCACACGGCCCAATTGGTCCAGCACTTGCAATCCCACACGCGTGGTTACATAAGTACGACCTTCCGTATCGACCGCCATTCCATCCGCGCCACTTTGTCCCGTTTCGTCTGGTAAATGTAAATGGCCGTAGACCTGTTTGTGTTTCAAATCCCCATCGAGCTGTATTTGATACGAGTATGTAAATCGGCCCCGAGTGTCTGAAACGGTTAACAAGCTCTGATCGGGTGAGGCAATCACGCCATTGGGAAATTCGATGCCTGAATCGACTTCGCGTTTCTCGCCATCGAATGTAAACATCCAGACCTTTTTGTTTTTAGGATCCGTGAAGTAACCAAACTTAGGAAGGATCAGTATGTCGTTCGAAGAAACTCCCTCGACAACAACTTCTTCATTCCCATCGGCATCATAACGGACAATTTTCTGACTTCCATTTTGACAAGCATACAACTTGCCATCAGAACCAAACATCAAGCCGTTGGCTCCCGGGCTTTTCTCTTTAAACACAGAGACAGTGCCATCATTGGCAATTTTATGAATCCGACTGTTCGGGATGTCGGTAAAGAAGACCTCTCCATGTTCGTTGACTGCGGGGCCTTCGGTAAATTTGTGGTCTTCGCTGACGAGCTCCCAATCCTCTCTGGGGATCAGCAATTGCGTGCGGCGATTGAGGGGAGTTCCTGCCGTGATCGCTTCAGGATAGTCGTGCCATAACCAGCGAAGGGCATCCGGTAAAATGGCTGTCGAATGTTTGCCGTTATGCCCGCCTTCTCCCCAAACGTGTTTCACATCGTAACCGGAATACTTCAAAGCCGATAACATTTGCAGATTGGAATGCCACCAGCTTCCGCCGTAAATATCGAGATCGTTTTCACCATCCTGCAGGAAAATACGGATTGGTTTGGTCTCATGCTTGCGAACCAGAATGGGAAATTCATTCCCGCCCCTCAACCCAACAAACGTGCCGACAGATGAAAACACACGACGGAAATGATCGGGGCGTTCCCACGCCGCATTGAAGGCGGCAATGGCACCAGAACTGGACCCTGCGATCAGATAATCGTTCGGATTCTTACTGAGATTGTAATCTTTTTGGACAGCGGGAAGAATTTCCTCGATCAGAAACCGGGCGTAGCGATCCCCCATTCCATCGTATTCAAAGCTGCGATTAAACCGTGGTTGAGAGTCTGCATCGGGAGCCGGAACAACTCCCGGAGAAACAAAAATCCCTATCTGCACAGGCACAGCACCTTCATGAATCAGGTTGTCCAAAATAGTGGGGACTTTCCAGCCTTTTGCTTTTCCTAATCCATCTTGCACGATCATCACGCACGCCTCTTTGGCGGGATCGTATTGACTCGGCACATAAACCCAATAGTCTCGGACTGTGCCGGGAAAAATCTCCGATTTCCAAGAGAAAGGTCCGGTCACTTTTCCTTGAGGAACTCCCGGTTTCACTTTGGAATCGGGATGGACTGGATAACTTTCCTTCATCGGCTGCGCGGAAACATCCACCGTAGCCACTACCAAACTGAAACATGCAATCAAAGTATGTACGGCGAAGCGCATGAAAGTGTCCTTGTGCGAGGAGATGAGCAAGTGAAAGGCAGCGACTATTTCAAGACAGCACGAAGATGTTTGACCACTTCTGAGGCCAGTTGTTGCGAGCCCTCGGGTGAGAAATGAACATTCACGGGTCGTTGAATCTTTTTCAGTCGAGGTAAGGCAAACGAATATAAGTCGTTGATCGTACCGTCATATTCGGCCACAATTTTTTGAGCCACCTCATTATATCTCGCGGCATCTTCAGGATCTCGATGTGGTTTGACTCCACCCGGATAAGGCGTTGTGGTGGCAAAGATTAGTTTGGCTCCGGTCGCGTGCAATTTCTTCGTAATTTCCCGCAATTGTTTTTCGTAAGTTGCCAAGTCAGCCTGTTGAGGATCTTTGGGGTCGTTCGAGTTCTGTCCCGTATCGGCCTTAACACGCTTAAGGTCGTGCAGGCCAAAGTTGAAATGGATCACGTCCCAATTCCCACCATCGATTTTCAACCAGCGATCAATATTCTTGACACCATTGTTCGTTCCGGCACAGTTCTCTGCACGGGTTTTTTGAGTTTTGGGATTGGGCTTTCCAGTCGGACGAACAACAACAGCCTCCCCTTTCATCATCTCTTGAACATAGGGGGTATAACCAATGGAGATTGAATCACCCAAGATGAGTACACGTGGTTTTTCCTGGGCATCGCTGTGTGAACCACCGCAAAGTGCCACCAGAAACAAAAGAGTCTCCAAGAGAGAAGAACGCATCATAATCGTGCCTTACCCATAATATGTGGTGTCATTGATGTTCATACCACAATAGGAAGGCATCGAAGGCGAAGTCAATCAGCGGTTGGAGAATCTGTCGAATAGACTTCCGTCTCTGGATGAAAGGCGTACCAGGCAAACCAGAAAGAGTAAGCCCAATTGACACCTTCCTCGGCAGACTCAACTCGGAGTGATTGGGCTTCGGGATTCCAGTGCAGAGTGAATTTTTTTCCCTGAAATGTTTCTTTTAACGTCGCCGGCTTCCAGACATTGGCGAACTCCTGGTACGGATATGCTCGAGTCTTGCCATTCACGCTGATTCCCAGAACCATTGATTTATTGGGATATTGCGGATCAGACTCGTAGACAGGAAACATTAATTTGTCGTTGGAAAAATAGTCTTGATACGCGGGGGAGAGATAATCTCGCTCAAATCCCGTTTCCAGACTCAAGACTTCGGTCTGAGGAAAGCGAGCCTGCCAATCCTTCCAGGTCGTCAGTTCGACTGGCAAAGTTTTCAACGAGACATTCTTTAAACGCTGAGTGATGCCCTGCTCACCCAGTTGTGAGAAAAGGCCTGGACTGCTGTTATCAGTTTTGTCGTAAAACAGGACATTACTACTGTAGAGAAAGCCGGAGACTCCCAACTGAATGCGTCCGAAGTCTGTTGAACGATCAAAGGCCATGACAGATTTGCACAATGGGCAATAAGTGATGGCGTAAGGAATTCCGGCCATTTGGTCATTGACGGCTTCATGCCATGCCATAATCTTCAGCGGATAGGCACGCGATTTCCCATTTTCGACATAGCCGATAATTTCGTCCTGATCCTCCAGAAACCTTGCGGCGTCGGCTGAAACGTACTTTGGTTCTGTCAAAGTAGGAATGGAATCTTTGAATGGATTAATGATAATTCGCTCGCGCGGCAAGAGACTGTCTGACAACTCAAAGGCTTCCACTGCGGGAATTCGTCCCGATGCTGATGACAGACTGTTGGTTTCTGAGTCTGTAGGAGATATTGTTGAGTCAACTCGCATCATCGAAAAGACGGCAAGCCCCATTCCCACAACACAAACCAATGTGGCGACAATGTGATACCGACGGATATATCTGTCGGCTGAGATCGAATCATCACTGGGGAGTTCGGAAGAATATTTCATGATCACTTTCGAGAGTGGGTGAAAATGTCTCAACTCACGATGCAGGTTGGCATTCCACGCAGACACCTTTGATCAGAATCTCTTTGATGTTGCCGACTCGTGATGTCGCCAGTCGGCTGGGAGCATCAAAATCCAAGTCCGACAAACAACTGACAGCACCACAATCCAGACAAACAAAATGAGGGTGCTGTTCGTTCTCGTTGGAGCCCTCAAGTCGAACCTCAAACCGCCAGACATGATCGCCCAGTTCCGTCCGGGAGAGAATTTCCGCGTCAACCAGATCCACCAAATTACGGAAGACAGTCGCTTTATCGATTCCCCGGTCGATTAATAGAGCGGCCACTTCCGCATGTGTGAGCGGCGATTTGGCATTTGATAAAACCAGCAAAACGGCTAAACGTGCGGCCGTACATCGTAAACCTGCATCGCGAATACGGGCTTTCAATCGTTCCACATCACGAGATGGAGATGGTGAAGAATTCATTTTTGGGTACGTCAAATGAGGGATCAAAAAATCACTCACCGATTATAACAACTCAATTCGTCAAACGGCACCCGATTGCCCAAGTTGAATTTTTGCAACGGTCATTCAGCGGCAGAACGTGTGACTTGCCTGATAATATCGGGGTGTTGGTCGGCTACATTCTCTTTCTGTTCAGGATCGTTTTCCAGATCGTAGAGCAGGATTGAAGTCGCTTTAGGAAGAACAACGGCCTTCCATTTTCCATAGCGGGCCACTTGGTAACTCGATTCCCCCACAGGGACTGACCAATAAAGTAACCGTTCGCGTGAGGAATTAACCCGTGCCGTTAACAACGATTGACCATTCGGAGAACGCACAAAACGTCGATCACGAGTGACGGTTGCCAGAGTGGAGTTGATATCAAAGCCAGCCGACAATCGTGAGCCCGACACGGCCGATGAACGCCGAGGATAAAACAGAATCGAGGGGACACGCAAAGCCGATGATTGAAGTGAATTTCCAACTTGCTTGGAGTTGGCATCATGTAGGATCCCAGCATCTGCCGTCTCGCCGATCACCCAGATGAGAGTGTTGTTCGCGTAAGGCTTCGTCTTTAATCGATCAATCACTCGCCCCAGTTCGCGATCAAATGCAGCCGCCGTACGTTCAGCGAGAGTTTCTCCTTTGACCACCGAGTCGGGAATGTCGAGTGCATGATAACGAAGAACGTAAGCAAACGGTCGACCACTTTGCTCTCGCTCTAATGCTGCAAGTGCTTGCATGGTTGTCATTGTCCATGCAAAAGACGATTTGGAGTCTTTCTTGAGATTTTGCTCGACACCATTGAGCATGATTTTCGTGGGTGAGACTTCCGACATCATTTTTGGGTCATTCCAACCGATAAAGATGTCCGTCTCTGCTTTCCAAGGGACCGCTGGACCTGCCAAAGGCCAACCACCGAAGAATCCTGTCGAGTAACCCGCATACCATAAATTGGACAGCAAGGTTGACCGGTGTGTATTCAGCAGCGGACGCATGTCTTGATCGTCTCTCGCAACAATGTGATTGGAAGTCCGTCCCGTCCATAAGGTCCAAAAGGCATCATCGTCAATGGGTGAACCTGCGTGAAAGTTTTCGAACACCACACTGCGATTAGCCAACTGATCTAAAACCGGAGTAGCCGAGGTTTCCGCGCCATAACATCCAAGTTGTTCGGGAGACAAATCGTCCGCTAAAATGACGAGAATATTGGGGAGTGAGGAAAGAGGAGTTTGGCGATTGACGTTACGAAGAGCTTCCCGATTTTCCGCTTTAATTTTGGAAAGCAGTTTGTCAGCGTCGTAAATCATTTTGCGGAGATCATCGACCGCTTCGTCGTCATCCAAATCGCTATTGTTGAGAAGGTCTTCGTAAGCCCGTGTTAAGGGGTTTTGTAGCCGATCATCGTCAGACTCTTGAGCATGCACCATTTGAGGGACGGCGAACAACACCAAAATAAATGTGAAGTATGAGATGTGGCGATATTTGTCAGTGAAAACCATGATCCGGTGCCAATTCGTGTCTGAAGTTTGCGTTTAGATTCAGTCTGGGTGCGGCATGCTCCGATGTAAAACAGGGCTGCACTGCCCGATGAGTTCAGCATCTCACGTTCCACTCGGTCTCAATGATCTGTTTTAATCGTGATTGGTCCATCAATCGTAGCTGAAACAGACTGAATCACGATGAATTGCCGGATCGCGTGGTAATATTTAACGATTATTGAAGCTGTACGGCATGTGAGGTTAATGCTGATGATTGAAGTACACTGATCCGATGATGATATTGAGACATATTTTCGTTCCGATTGTTAACATGCAAGAAAGTTTGAGGCTCCCATGCGGTCCACTACCACATTAGCCCTGACAATGACCGTTTTTGCGGGAATCCTTTCTGCAGGTGAGCCAGTTCCGCTTCCTGTCGAAGATCATTCTGTCAGCCTAACGGCAACATCGGAAACGCTTTACGAACAAATTACATGCTGCCCGGAAGCTGTCGCAGATTGCACGGCAACTGGTTGTGAGTACTCGACTTGCGACTCTTGTGATTCATGCAGAGAATGTGAATGCGAAGATTGCGAGACAGGACGATTTCGACAAAAAATCGGGGCCTACAAATGCCCAGGACCATATTGCAATCAAATGATGCTACATCTCCCCTACCATCCGGCATCAACGGGAGATTACTACTTCCGTCCCTACAATTATAAGCAAATCGCGACCGAACGTGTCTTGGGACCGCGTCTGGGTGAAACAAATGAAACTCCTTACGCAGCAACATCTTTCGACATGATGTATCGACATTTTGAAGCCGATTACGACGCTTCTGTCCCCAACGAACTGGAACTTCGTCCGAAGTCTTTGGGACGATCACTTCCCGATCTGGAATCACTGATTAGTAAGTAAGTGTTTTTTATCGCTAGCGTTATCGCAATTTTCTCTCCGGTGGATTCAGTTCACTATCAGGTGAGTATTCAAAATTGCGAAACGACATTGGAATCGTTTTTGCCTGTTGAGGTGTGACCCACGACTCAATTATGGTGGCACCATTTGTTTTTTCGATTCCCCACGAGCACCGGCAGATCTTTGACGCCCACACCAAACGAAGAATCCACACCTGTCCTGCAGCCCCTTCTTTCCGAAAAGTGGGTTTGGAGCATGACAGATTTACTGAGCGCGATTCTTTTTGGCCTGCTCTTCGTTGCGATTAGTTACGTCCCGCTTGCAGTCTCTCCAATCTGGTCTTTGGCAACCGATGTGACCCAAGCATCGGCCTTTCCACTGACTGCTGGAATGCCTGAAACTCAGCCAAGTTTGTTGACTGAAGCCGTGTTCGTGAAAGTAAGGTCTTGGGGAGGCATTCGCGCATTAAGCGATCTCTGCAGCCTGGTCTTAATTGTTTCGTGTGGAGCAATTTTCTTGGCAGCAAAGTCAGATCACCAAAGGCCAATGCTTGCGATGATGTCGACTCTCGTCTTTGGTTCACTCGTCTGGGTGATGGCAAGCATTCTTCAGCCTGCCGTTATTGGAGTTCTTTGTTGGTCCCTATTGATCTGGGTCAATACCTGGAAGAAATCAACCTGGAGTCAACCAATCGCGGTGGCTGTTATCATGATGGTTTGGGTGAATTCACATCCCTCATTCAGTATCGGCCTGCTGCTTCTACTAAGCCAACTGATTGGGACCGTGATCGCTGGTATTAACAAGAGCAAACAGGATCACTCATATCATTCGTGGTGGCATTCGGTAATTCTGCTTGAAGCGGGCTTTCTTGGTTTTCTGATCAATCCTGATTTGATGAATCGATTTTGGGACGGCACGATGCTCTCCGTCATTGTACAACGTCCATTAATTCTTCTTTGGCAACCGCTCGTCATGTCGAGTTCGCTGGGGATCATCATGGGAAGTTCATGGCTGTTTGTCTTTGGTTTATCGCGAATCAGCAACGCGAAATTTCATCCCGGCTTCTTGACGACATGGCTCATTCTCTCGGTCGGAGTTTGCGTGACTCAAGACTTACTGATTTGGTACCTACCGCTTACGATTGTCTTGATCCAGCCGTTGTTGGCTGATGTCATTCCAAAGTGGGATTCACAAGCCGGCTCAAAACCTCTCAAAACTGCCGAAGAACTGACCGCATCAGATTTTCGCTACACCTGGATCTCGTTGTTGATCATTTGGCTGGCGTTTGTCTTCTCACCTGTCAGTCGGCACGTGATTGGAGGCAAGCCGAGACCCATAGAGCAGGTCATTTCACAGAGTTTGCCACTCGGAGTTGCCAAACATTTACGAAAGTCTCCCCCTCCGGGACAAATCTTCCATTCCGTGGAATGGGGCGACTGGCTCAATTATTCGATGACGGGGAAACACCGACTCTTCGTTTCGCAACATTCCCTACCGAGCACACCTCCCTTGGTGATGATCGACTACCGCGAAGCATTGGCCCGCGGCGACGCTTGGGAGACTGTGTTTGACAGATATCGATTCTCGACAGCCGTCTTGTCAGTTGAGAATCAGGCGGATTTGGTCAAAGCTCTTCGTGAATCAGAGAACTGGACCGAAACATTTGAAGACGAACAGGGCATTGTCTTTCATCTTAGTTCTCTTGTCAAAAAATCAGAGCCGACACAGGAGAGCTCCGATGAATAATCAACGCCAGACAACAAAACTGTTGATTCATTCGATTCTCATTCTCGCCTTGGCGGTCTGGGCGTTCGTCGGGCTAAAGGCCGAACTGGCGAAACGAAACGACTGGCCCGAGTTTCGGAATGAACCACCAATCGTACGACCTTTGTACGATGATGCCAATGTAATCTCTGACGCGGACCTCGACAAAGTCCTTTGGAAATTGCGTCCTCAACTTCGATCTCCCCAAGAGAAGATCAACCATATCGATCACGCACTGCGAATGTGGAGTCCTTCAGCGAGTTTCTCGGACCCGAACTGCATCTCGGGACTCGAAATGCTCGAACTGATGCTCGACAACCGGAAGTTCCGCACGAGTTACACCGACCAGTTCAAGCCATTGATGTATGCGGGGGAATATGGAGTGAAAGTTCGCGTTCAGGAAGGAGCGGGATCATCGAGTCATGTTGACCACACCATCGCGGGTCTGTCTGAAATCGGAGTCCCGCTTGATTATCCCGTCGTGACGGAAACCGGTGAAACCACCGTAGCAGCCATCCTCGAGGCATCGCTCAAGAACTTCCGCATTAATCAATTTGAATATGAATGGTCGATACTGGCGTTTGCTCATTATCTCCAACCGACAGGGGGTTGGCATTCTCGTGAGGGAGAGTGGATTACATTTGACCGAATGGCCGAACGCATCATGCGACAACGGCTCGTAGAGGGAGTATGTCGAGGCAATCACCGTCTACACTCTCTGACGATGCTATTAAGAATCGACGAGAATCAACCGCTTCTCAGCACAGAAATGCGTTCGCAAATCATTGCACACCTGCAAAATGTCACCGAGCGACTCATTCAGACGCAACAGGAAGACGGCCATTGGGATCCCGAATGGCCCGGCGATGAGTGGGATGGACCACAGAATGTGGAAGGGTTGCCGTTGGGAATCAAAGCGGACCGAATCCTGGTCACCGGGCATACTTTAGAATGGTGGGCCTTGGCCCCCGAAGAACTGCAACCTCCCCGAGAAGTTGTTGTCACAGCGGCACAATGGCTCACCCAAACGATTGATGAGCTTTCTCCCGGAGAGGTGAAATCCTATTACACATTTCTAACTCATGCCGGTCGCGCATTGGCGATGTGGCGGGGACAGTTCCCTCACGAAGTGATCACTCCAGAATTTGAACTCTGAAATTGCTTATTCAGACGTTTTGAAGGCATGACAATTGAGAGGATCTTGCCCCAGTAACAATGCCAGATCGAACAAAAATGATTAGATGGAACTCAAAACTCTCTTGTTGCTCAACGACTTGCTTCGCCAAGGCGGGATAATCGGTGACCAGGTGATCGGCTCCCCGTCGAATCATCGTCGCCATTGTCACTTCATCATTAATGGTCCAAGTCGCCATCTCTTTTCCTCGTAGATGCGACTGTTGGATCAGCGAGGAGTCAGGCCAAGGGCGCAAGTAAAAACGCTTCGTTCCTTCGGCAGGGGAGGCTGAATCAGAATCAACGTCCCCTGCTTGCTCGCCAGGATTTTGCATGCGTTGTTGTAAGTTGATTTTGAGCAAACTGTTTGGGTGGCTGTGGATGACCGTCAGGTCACCCACAGAGCATGAATCTGTCTGGGGGCTTCGCTACGCTCCGTCCGCCAGCCACCCTCCACTTTCAACGGTGAGTGATTACGCTATCTCAGATCTCAATCAGGATTTACGTTGATCGATGCAAAATGCTGGCAAGCAAGCGGCTCAAAATATAAACGAACCACGAACGCGAACTCTGGTACATCGCGTTTGGCAAGGTGAGTTTTGTAGGGTCCGCTTTGCGGATCGTTCGTTCGACGCAAAGAAACGCAAAGGGTGGGAGTGATAATAGACGCCGACGGTAGTCGGCAGGGGACGAACGACTTGGAATTTCCGAACTTAAAATCAGGAACCGGCAAAGATGATAGCCCATGTGAGCGAGCACATGGGATGGCGACAAAGAAAAATCGACGTTGCCGTAGGACAACACTCCGTGTCGGCACTTCGATGTGGAATGTTGTTCGGCCTGCGGGAACGCTTTCATTTGATCAAAATAGTTCGGCATCTTGTGCTTGTATTATCACGTTTGGCTGGCAAACGGGACGGCTCAGAAACTTGTGTAACGCCGGTTAGTGGGGGGTTTTGATCGATGAGTCGGTCGATGTCTGCCAGCGAAACTTTGAGGACTTCCATCGTCTGCTTGGCTCCCGAGAAGGCGATCAGCAAGTGGCCATCCTGCTCGATCATTCTGACGCCACGAGATTAAGCTCGTGCAGAGGGAGTGTCGGTATTATTGGGGGGGGGGATTTGCTTCTTCAGGCGAAGCCGTTTTTTTCTTGGGGGGAGAATCGCCCAGAGCGACTGCTAAGGCGGCACCTATGGCCACTCCAATGCTGACTACCAAGGGCGACACCCATTCAGCTCTCCATGAAAACGGCATCGTTGCTCATAAAATATCTTCTCGTCACTCGCCGATGCAGTAGAGAATTTCTTGACGTTGATCGTCTTTTCGATGGGCGACACGCATGAAGAGTTGGTTGCCGCAGATGGTAGGAGTCGCCAGCATTTCATCACCGAGTTTGTTGGTTCCCAGTTTTTTGAAGCCTGACGGGTCGGCTCGGAACATAGTGGTTTTGCCAGATTCATCAGTGGCGTAGACAGTCTCGTCCACCAACACGACGGAAGAGGTGAAGTTGCCACCGAGTCGGGATTTCCAGAGTTCTTCACCGGTATCGGCTTTCCAGCAGACCGCGACGCCTGCATCCATGACGGCATAAATATGTCCGTTGCGTATGACCATCGAGGGAACGTAAACTCGGTCGCCGTTTTCCCAGGTGAGTTTTTTAGAGCCATCGGCTTTGTACGCGGCGACGTGATTTTTTGGATATCCGCCACTCGAATAAACATGGACGCCATCCGTGACAGTCGAAGTGACGCACTCTTCCGTCGCTCCGTCGGCTTCCCAGATGACTTTCCCAGACATGGGGTTGAGCGATGTGACCAGTTTGCAACCGGTGAGGATAAGCTGATCTTTGCCATCAAGGTGATAGATGATCGGGGTGGGATAATTGGGGAGCTTCGGTCGCGGATGAGTCCAAGCGATGTTGCCCGTTTTGCGATCAAGCCCGGCAATGGCTCCTCCACCTTTGTTGTCCGCGGTGACGATCACGAGTGATTTGTAGATCGTGGGAGAAGAGCCATACCCTTGATGGATGACGTAGTCGGAGACTTTCTGTTGCCAGAGAATATTACCGCTGAGATCGAGAGAGGTCGTGTGAAGTGCGTCACTGTTGGGAAAGTTGATGTAGAGTTGTCGGCCATCACAGGTGACGGTGGATGAGGCCGCGGAGCCTTTTTTGTTTTTCCACATGGCTCCCGATTTATGAACAATTGTGTGCCAGAGTTTTTTGCCCGTTGATCGTTCGAAACAAACGACCGACTGCGATTTGGGGCCTTCATCACAAGTCGCCAGATAGATGCGATCACCCACGACACAGGGTGAGCCGTGACCTCGACCGGGAACTTTTGCTTTCCAGACGACGTTTTCAGTGGTACTCCAACGGGAGGGAAGTTTCTGATTCGGATCTGCGATTCCATCTTGACGGGCGCCTCGCCAGCAAGGCCAGTCGTTGGCATTGTATTCGAGCCCGCCGTGGGAGACGTAATCGAGTTGAGCCAATAGAGGGCTGGCCGCATAGCCCGAGAGTAATAAAGTAAGCAAGAATGTTCTGATTGAAAAACGAGACATTGAGTTTCCTCATGAGGTAAATGGATTCAGAACGACTTGGCGATGTTTGGCCGATTCATGGATGTCATTTTGAAACCCCAGTTTGGTCCTGGAGGACTCATGAATCAAGACTCTTCTGGAGCAATTGGCTGCTGGCCACTTTGTTCGATCAGTTGGTCGATCAGCTCTTCGCCTGAAGATTGAAGCAACTGTAGGGCCGGTTGATCGCCGTGACCTGCTGCTGTGATCATCGAGGAGTTATACCAGAGGACTGATGAAGGGGGAGCGTTAAAGCGTTCCCAGATATTTTCGCCTTCTTCGAGATCGAACAGCATCGAAGTGAGATTGTGCAATTTGTCGGCGAGAATAATGGCTCGGGCTTGCCAGTCGGCATGCTTTGCGTGGGCAAGGTGTTCACGTTTGCGAATGATCCAGGATCGGGGTTCGCCCAGTTCGTCGTCTTTCTCTTCTGAAGTTTGATCAACCCAGCGAACGACTGATACGGGGAACTGATTGATAAGATTATCGAGTTCGCATTCGGTGTCTTCAAGGACATCGTGCAAAAGAGCGGCAGATAAAATGTCTCCATTGTGGATGCCGGCGGATTGCAGAATCGACATCACGGCACAGGGATGAACAATGTAAGGTAAATCAGAACCTTTTCGAGTTTGCGATTGGTGATACTTGGCGGCCACACGAAAAGCACGTTCGAGTACGGGGGAGAGCAGAAGATTGTGCATAACTTGCCTCCTGGAGCGATCTAAAGTGTCAGCTTTATGTTATCGCAAACCAGAAAGACAAACGAATTATTTCCAGTCAAAGACCTTCAAAGATTCGAGATCGCGGACAAATACTTGCCCATTGGAGTTTGCGATGTGCGCCCATGCGGGAGACTCGGTCACTTTTCGTGAATCAATCAGCTTGAACTTTTCAGGGGTCGCTTCAATCAGAAAAAGCATTCCCTCATCGTCAAGTGCAAGAATCTGGTTTCCGTTGGCAATCATGCTCCAGTATTTGCCGTAGGGCTTGGTTGTCCAGGTTGATTCTCCAGTTTTGAGATTTATGCAAGTGAAGCGTTGGTTCTTCAAATGATGATACGCATAATCACCGATGATCACAGGGGTCGACATGTAGCCTTCAACTTTATTCTTCCAGACTTCGGATAACGTCCCACTTTCTGTAGACGGTTCCAGTAACCAGGTTCCTCCACCATAGCTACTGGTAAGAACCGAGTCTTTATAGACGACGGGCGTCAGAATGTTCATTCCTCGGAACGCCGTGATTGGTTTCTTCCAACCAACTTTACCGGAATCAGGGTCGACGGATGCAAGATCGGATCGAGTTTGTACGAGAATTTGTGTCGTATTGTTTTTTTGGAGGAGAAAAGGTGAGGAGAATGCGCTGCCGAACATTCCTCCACCATCTTCGAGAACCTTCCAGATCAGTTTTCCTGTATTTCTGTTGATGCGGCAGAAACCTTCGCCTGCTTGAACGTAGACGGAATCTTTGTGGAGCAACGGAGAACTGACGAAACCAAATTGTGGAAGCTTGGTCCCATCTTTAGCCGGAAAATCGTATCGCCAGACTTGCTTGCCGGTCGTGCAATCCAGACAGACGAGGACATCTTTCATTCCTGCGACATAGAGAAACTTCCCGTCTGTTGCCGGAGTCGATCGAATCCAATCACCGTTCGCTTTTGCAAAGAAGGGGACTTCCATTGCACCTTCCCACTCAGCTTCCCAAACCTGTTGTCCGCTTTTTCGATCAAGAGTACGAATGACTTCGGTCTTCCGATTGCGAGTTTCGGTGATATAGACGTGTTTCTCATCGACAATTGGTCCCGAATAGCTTAATCCTGCCTTCGTCTCCCAGGCGAGTGTCAGTGATTTTTCGTTGAGAGAGTTTGGCCAAGTTTCATTTTGAATGGCACCGTCTCTGTTGGGGCCACGCCATTGAGGCCAAGTCTCTCCCGCAGAGAGAGTCACAGGAATCAGTAAGCAAGAAACTACAAGCGAGAAAAGCCAACGCATGATGGTACTTTCTGAATCCCAAGATTTAATTATCGGTATCGGTGATCGACAAATCAGCAGGCGAAGGACTCGCCCCACGTTTGAATGATTGGGCAAACTCTTCCAGGTTTCGCATTCGATCACAGAAACTTGTGAAGTTCATTTGCTTACGAATCTCATCAGTGAGAGCACGTCCGCCAACAATCACAGCGACACCAATCGGTTTCACGTCTTCCACAAATTGGTTGAAGCCTTCGATAAAATGAACTTCATTCTCAATCGAAGACACCGAAAGCCAAAACAGTTGTGGATGCTGATCACGAACTGCTGCTGACAATGAGTCAAAAGGAAGATTATTTCCCAATGACATTGCTCTCCAGCCATTTTCCCGAAGAATTAACTCAGTCATAGTTGTGGGCAACGTGTAAGGGTCGCCTGCTGGTGATGCACCGATGGCTAAGGGAGATCGGGAGGATGGGGGTTTATAAAAATGCCGAATCTCGTGCATGATTCGAACGATGATCTCGCAAGCGTGACGTTCTTGATAAACTTCAACGGTTCCGCAATTCCATAGATCACCGACCTGATGAAACGCGTCAGCAATCACATCATCACAGATGTCACAGAGCCTATAGTCTGAGAGGACAAGTTCCATTACGATCTGCCGGCTCACCGTGTCATTCCCGGAAACAAGAGCATCGACTAACTCGTTTTTGGCAACTTCAAGCGTTCGTTCGTTTTTGTGATTGAGTGTTGGTAATCCGAGTATTTCCGGATCGACAAGTTTGTAGCCTTGTGATTTAGCAAACTCCATGACATCGGGCAGACGCAATCGTCGGTGACCGCCGGCAGTTTTGACGGTCTCAATCATCCCACGATCACACCACCTTTTCAGTGAAGATTCGCTGACCCCGATGGCTCGGGCGATCTGTTTGGGGGAGAATGTTTCGTTCACGGTACGAAGTCTAACTTATATCTGGGCTAAGGTCTGTATCAGATAGTAGGCATAGGGACTGAGTTGTCCAAAAAGAACTGTCGGAATCTAATAAAATAGTTCTGAGTCGACTCTCACGTTCTTCACATCAGCATTTGCTGATAGTGCAAAAAAGATATTTAAGCTGGCTGTAGCAGCAGGTTGATGGCTGTAAAAGCCACTTCCGTTTTGTTTTTTGGACCGAAATCGCCATAATGGAGTATTGATTCTGAAAATATACATCCAAAGAGGGAAAGACTTTCATGGCTGATAGCACTGGAAATTATGACAGTCTTCACCATATTGCGATATCAGTTGGTGAAAAATCGATTGCCGAAATGGCGGACTGGTACCTGGAACAATTCCGTTGTGAGGTTGTTTATCAGGACAAGACATGGGCGATGCTGCAATTTGCCAATGTGCAATTGGCATTGGTGACTCCCGGCCAGCATCCGTCGCATCTGGGGTTTGAAACTCCACGCGCTGAAGAGTTCGGCGAGTTGCAAACTCATCGGGATGGAACTCGCAGCGTCTATATTTCCGATCCGGCGAACAACGCCGTCGAAATGTTAGCCCCAATCGAGACCACTTGAAGGCTTCTCTATAGTTTCTTGTTTGAGTGTTTGTCATTTACAGGATTCCATACGTTATGTCTAACACAGTTGTCTGGTTGCGAAATGATTTGAGAGTCGACGAGCAACCCGCGCTGAAAGCCGCCATTGAATTGAGGAACCCGATCATTCCCTTGTTTATCTGGGCTCCTGAGGAAGAATCTCCTTGGCAGCCGGGAGCTGCTTCGCGTTGGTGGTTGCATCATTCTCTGGAACGTCTGGCAGAGGAATTTAATGCTCGCGGCAGTCGCCTGATACTCAAACAAGGAGCTTCACAAGAGGTTCTTGATGACTTGATTGATGATCATGATGTCTCTGCCGTTTTTTGGAATCGTCGCTACGAACCGGCAGTGATCAAGCGAGATGAAGCCGTCAAATCTCACCTGAAAGAACGAGGCATTCAGGTGCAGTCGTTTAATGGTGCGTTACTGGTCGAACCGTGGGAAGTGAGCACCAAACAGGGCAAGCCCTATCAGGTCTTCACCCCATTCTGGAAAACGATCAAACCCAAGATTGATGTCGAGGAAATCTGGCAATGTCCACAGGCTCTCTCGGCGCCCACTCAATGGCCCGTCTCAAGCGATCTGAAACAATTCGAGTTACTCCCCTCGATTCCTTGGGATCAAGGATTATCTGATACCTGGACACCGGGGACTTTCGGAGCGAGAGCAGTGCTCGATGATTTTCTTGAAGCTCGGATTAGTGGATATCAGGAGGACCGAAATCGTCCTGATTTGCGGGGTTCATCACGTCTTTCGCCTCATTTGCATTTTGGAGAAATCAGCATCCGGGAAGTTTATCGCGAGGCTGATCGGCGTGCGGGCGGCAACGGCGTGTTGCGGAAATCGGGTGATGTCTACTTGAGTGAATTAGGTTGGAGAGAATTCGCCCACCACTTGCTCTATCACTTTCCACGTACGGTTGATGAGCCGTTACGAGAGCGATTCGCAGAATTTCCTTGGGAGAATAACAATGCCGCTCTCAAAAAATGGCAACGAGGAGAAACCGGGTATCCTATCGTTGATGCTGGGCTTCGTGAACTATGGAAAACAGGTTGGATGCACAATCGCGTACGGATGATCGTGGCATCGTTTCTCTGTAAAGATTTACGCCTCAATTGGCAAGAAGGGGCCGCCTGGTTCTGGGACACCTTAGTTGATGCGGATCTCGCCAGTAATACGCTCGGTTGGCAATGGACCGCCGGTTGTGGCGCGGATGCGGCTCCCTATTTCCGAGTGTTCAATCCCACAACACAAGCTGCGAAGTTTGATCCGAACGGTGACTACATCAAGCAGTACTGCCTGGAGCTGGCGTCTTTGGAGGGAAAGAAAGTGTTTGAGCCGTGGAAGGTCGAGCACGACCTGGATTACTTTCCGCCGATGGTCGATCACGCCGAGGCGAGAGAGATTGCGCTGGCAGCCTACGAGACGGTCAAAACGAACTCATAATCTGATTCTCGCATGAAAAGGCCCCGGACTCAAAAGAGAGTACCGGGGCTTATCAAAAACACTTCTCACGAATTGTCGGTTAGAGTCGTTGCGAGACAGATGCGTCATCGAGCCGTTTTCTCGTGCTCTGGTGATGATGACGGATCTACGCGGGTTATTAGGCTCTCCGGCATTTGTAATGAGAAGTGAAAAGCGTATTCTTACTGAGAACACACCAGTACATCGGCTTCGGATGGAATTTCGGGACAATCGTTTTCAGGAATTTTTAAGTTTTCATGAGTTTTATTTCGAGGCGAGAATGTTCTTGGCGTGTCACGGGCGAACGAATCCTGTTGGCCGGTGCTCGTTTCTGGTAAAAAGGAACAATACGTTTTGACCTGTAAAGGATGATGCCATGTGCAAACGGATGACTGCGTTGCTGATTCTCACAGCCATTTTCTCGACCGACTTAGGCTTATTGTCGGCCGCAAGTTCTTCCAGTTCGTTGATGCAGATCTCGGCGGACGGTGAAATTCTCGTCTGCACAAATCGTGATTCGGGGACCGCTACTGTCATCGACCTGAAAACAGGACAGAAGTTGCGAGAAATCTCATTAGGGCTCAAACCCGAAGGGCTGACGTTTGTGGGACAAAGTCATCAGTGTGCCGCGTGTATTTATGGTGATGATAAAGTTGTGGTGTTCGATGCCGATTCAGGAAAGCTGTCGCACCAAATCGATGTGTTCGATGAGCCTTACGGGATTGTGAGCAACCATGATGGCTCTCAGCTTTACGTCTGTTTGGAATATCCGTCCAAGATTGTGGTGATCGATTCGAAGACTGGAACAGTGAATCGTCAATTTGATTGTGGGAAATTCCCTCGCGGCCTGGCACTCGCCGACGATAATCAGACGCTGTACGTCACAGAATATTTGACGGGTAACGTGATTTCTTACAATGTGACGACCGGGAAAGAGCTGAATCGGTGGCCGGGACTCAGTACCGATAATCTGGCTCGTCAGATTGTGCTTCACCCGACTCTCGACCGCGCTTATATGCCTCATATGAGATCAAAGATTGATGTGGCCCACGGTGAAGGATCGATTTTCCCATATGTCACAATTATTGATACTAAGCCAACATCGGATGAAAAGTCTCGTAAGCGGATCCCTATGGATTCTTTTCGAGGGACTTTGGTGACCGCCAATCCTTGGGAGTGCGATCTCTCTCCTGACGGTCAAAAGTTGTACGTTGTTTTCGGTGGTACGGATGACATTTTTGTTTGTGATGTCCTCGACGACAATTATCGGGAGCTCGTTTACAGCGATTACATTCGCACAGGGCATAACCCTCGCGCGGTCAAAGTCGCACCTGATGGAAAGCATTTCTATCTTTACAACGCACTCGATTTTCAGGTGGTCGAATACAGCACACAAACCAATCGACCGACCAAAGCGATCGATGTGTGTGAAGTGCCTTACAGCGAGGAACATCGTACCGGCAAGATTCTGTTCTACACGGCTCTGCAACCGATGACGGGACGACGTTGGATTTCATGTTCAAGCTGTCATCCTGATGGTGATGCGGATGGACGTACCTGGCAGAACCCGGAAGGTCTGCGAAATACGCCATCATTAGCGGGGGTCGCTTGGACCCATCCGCTGCATTGGTCGGCTGATCGTGATGAAACACAGGATTTTGAACACACGATTCGCGGCCCCTTGATGCAAGGGCGTGGATTAGTGCAAGGACGAATCTCGGAGGCATTGGGAGCCCCACTTTCTGGACGATCTCCACTCCTGGATGCTCTGACGGTTTACAATAATTCTCACAAATTTCCGTTGAGCCCGTATGCGAAGGAAGGGCTATCAGCTTCTGCTCGTCGTGGGCGAAGTCTCTTTTTCTCAAAAAAAACAGGTTGCGCGGAATGTCATAAGCCGCCTTTCTATGCGGACTCGAACCCAATTTGGCCGGGCAAAGTCCACGACGTCGAAACCGGCAATGCAGACGCGAGTGAGTTGATGGGGCCGAAATACGACACTCCCACATTGTTGGGGCTGTACCGGACGGCACCGTATCTGCATCACGGTAAGGCAGCAACATTGCGAGATGTGTTCGTGATCCATAACCCGAATGACAAGCATGGAGTCACCAGCCATTTGAATGATGAAGAGATTGATGATCTGGTGGAATTTTTGAAAGCATTGCCCTATGAAGATCCAGTACCAGCCGCGAAAGCAGCCGGTCTCAAGAAAGTCGAACGATAAGGACTCGTTATGTTGATCAAATTGTGGTTCCCCGTGATTGCGTCTGTTTCGCTGATATTGTCGGGTTGCGGTGGTGCAACTGAGACTGAAAGCGAGGTCGAGAGTCCTGATCTCTCCAACGAAGCCATCGATTCGGAGGTAGAGGAAGGTGCTGCTGAAAAAGTTGAAGATTCAAAGACGGTGGAAGAGGTGACTTTGATTCAGGCGACATGGGACGAAATTATGGCCGCAGCGAAATCTCACACCGGAAAAATCGTGGTTCTCGACGTTTGGTCGACATCATGCCCACCTTGTTTGCGAGAATTTCCTAACCTTGTCACTTTGAGTGAAAAATACCCTGATCAAGTCATTTGCTTGTCCTGTAGCACCGATTACGTCGGTATTTCTTCGAAACCTCCTGAATATTACGAGGAACGAGTCCAAAAATTCCTCACTCAACAGAAGGCAATGTTCGATAACTACTTATGTACCGAACCTGCAGATGAGGTTTTTGTAAAAATTGATCTCGGCTCGATTCCTGCGGTGTATGTTTTTGGGACCGATGGTGAACTCGTCGAGCGATTTGATAACGATACTCAAAAGTATGGCGACGAATTCACTTATGCAGATCATATTCTTCCAAAACTGAAATCGCTGTTGGAGTCTGCAAAAGAGTAAGGAAAGAGCAACGTCACGGGACCGGGGCTCTTATGAAAATATCAAGACGATTGTTGATGACTATTCATGAGATCGAAATCTCCCAAACTTACGATTGCTCCACGACCAAGGCAACTCCTGTGGTCGTTATTGATGCTTGATGATACCGAGCATGCCATTGCGTTGGGAACAGCGATCGGAGTGTTTCTGGGTTTGACGCCGACCGTCGGCCTTCAGATGTTGACGGTCATGGTGCTCTCTGTTTGTACCCGTCGTCTGTTTCGATTTAATGTCATGGCCGCCTTGATGGCGGTTTATGTTTCGAACCCTATTACCATCGTGCCGATCTATTGGGCGTTGTACAAAGTGGGTTCGTTCTTTGTCGGAGGAGAAGTCACTCGCGCACAATTTGCTGCGATCCTTGAGTACAATTCCTTTTCCGATTGGTGGAACACGGTTGTCGATTTGGCCATTGGCTTGGGTGAGCCCCTATTGATCGGCACGGCCATCCTTTCGATCCCTGCTGGCATCGTGACCTATCCGCTGATGCGATGGTTGCTTGAATGGTTTCGCGGCGAGAAACAGGTGGAGGTCGTCGAAGAGAAAAGTGATGTCGATCAATCGGAATCAATGGTCGCCTGATCTACAGAAAGTTCTTGATCGCAGTTGAGGATTCACACATACTGATGCGGATTAGGAATCCTTGGAAAAGCCTCTGAAATGACTCAGTCTCTCGATTGTCTGTGTGCCGGAATTGTCGTTGCTGATCACGTTTGTGAACCCATCCAACGCTTACCCTATTCGGGAGAACTTGTTCTCACCAATGGAACAACCATCACCATTGGTGGTTGTGCGGCAAATGTCTCTGTTGATCTTGCCAAGCTTGGGTGTCGTGCTGATTTTTCGGGAGTTGTCGGGTCGGATGCATTAGGCGACTTTTCCATCAAGTTTCTGCAGAATACGGGAGTGGGGACCGACTTATTGACAGTCTCGCATGAGCAACCCACTTCGGCTTCTCTGATCATCCCGGTTCAAGGTGATGACCGCCGCTTTATTCATTCAACGGGTGCGAACGATCTGTTTTCTGCCGCAGATATCGATCGAAAGATTCTGAAAAACTATCGTGTTCTGTATCTGGGTGGATATTGCATCACCGATACCTGGCTCGTGGATGATGTCGTACAATTGTTTGAAGATGCACAATCTGGTGGGACACGGACGGTTCTTGATGTGGTGATTCCTAAATCGGCTGAGTATTGGGACCGCATTGCGCCAGTCTTGAGATACACCGATGCTTTTCTCCCCAATAACGATGAAGGAGAGGCGATTACAGGCATTGCTGCCCCGCTTGAGCAGGCACGACGATTTCGCTCAGCCGGTGCCAAAGAAGTTATTATCACCTGTGGGGATGAGGGGCTGGTTGCTTTGAATGAAGAGACCATTCAGGCGGGAAGATTCGAAGTGAATTTCATCGATGGAACAGGCAGCGGTGATGCGTTTACGGCTGGATATATTCTCGGCATGCTCGAAGAGCGAACGATGAAAGAACGCTTAGCCATGGGAAGTGCATTAGGCGCCAGTTGTGTGCAGGCATTGGGAGCCACAACGGGGGTTTTTAATCGCGAACAATTACAACAGTTTCTAGCCGACAATGAGCTGCAATATTCCCCAGGCTGAAATCATTTCGTTTCTTTTTTGGGCGGCAGCAGATAATGAAAACCAGTGTTCGGATTTTCTTTGTTATACGCGAAGGCATCTCGATTTTTCAGGAAATGACGCAAGTAACTGATGGGGATAGCAAAGCCGAGCCCCTCACCGAATGTGAGCTTCATATTCGTCACGCCGACGACTTCTCCCTTGCGATTGAATAGCGGCCCACCACTATTACCGGGATTGATTTGAGCGGTTGTCTGGATATAGACGATGCCTTCAAAGTTTCGATTTTTAGTGCTGATGATCCCTTCTGAGACCGAGCGTTCGAGGCCGAGAGGATTCCCGATGGCGAAGACAGAATCGCCTTCTTTGAAATCGTCATCATCATTCAAAAAGACCGGCTCAAAATTGAACTCTTCTTGTGTCGGAATTTGTAAAAGGGCGAGATCGAAGTACGGGTTAAGGGCCAGAATTTTGATGTTTTCAATACGCCTTCGCTGGATATCGCCCGTTTTCGTTTTATCGAAGATCGTCACGGCGATTTGGGTTTCTCGTTCAACCACATGATAATTGGTGACGCAGAAGCCGCGAGAGTTGATGATAAATCCCGAGCCAAGTCCACCCGGTGTTTGTACCAGAACGACACCCTCACCGAATTCTTCGGTGAGATCTTTGACATTCTTGGTGGGTAGCTTAGCAGTGAGGTACAGTGAGTTCGGGTTTTTTGCAGCAGATTGCGTCTCTTTGTTGCTGGTGGTGACCGTTTCTCGCGAACGGATGCGATCTCGCGGAATTTTGATCACATCGACCCCCAAGTCGATAAAGACCGCATCGTCGCTTTCTTTCAGGACTTCCCCTTCCAAACGCTGGCCCGTGTTGAGTTCGATGACATCGGCAGAAACTGAGCCGAGCATCAGAAGGCTGAAAATCACGCCATGAAAAAGTCGGTTCAGCATGGTTGATCCATTTATCAGAAATGATCGTCGAATTAATCTTCTTGTATACTATTCACGGTAATCGGTATGACACTCGGCACATTTTTTTGTGATCGTGCTGACACCTTCACGAAACAGTTCATGATTTTCATCGTCAATCCCTTTTCGCATCTGTTCAACGGCTGCCATCATCTCTTTGACATGGCCTTGATAGTCTGGTTCGTCGGCAAACAGATAAGATTCATCACCAGTGACCTGGGTCAGAGCACCGAGGATGATGGTTTCGTGCATCGCCTTGTCTTTAACATCGACAAATGCGGCAGGTGTCGGTGTGTTGCTGGAAAGCCAGTTGAAGGCATCTTCCATACGTCGCATCAATGGGCCACGGTCGGCTTTGTCACCAAATGCGAGATTCGGGTCGGGGGTTTCCTCCAATGTGGGTTCAGAGCCATTGAAAATTTGTAGCAGGTTTTCGAATTGAAGGGAGGAAGCTTCCCAGCCTGCACGTCCCGGAGCTTCAGCAGAACCCCCCAGATTGTAACTGATGTCTCGAAGTGCGGGAGCTTGGTCTTTCCAAAGTGCATCTCCCGGATGAGAAAGAGCAATTTGTGCCAAGGCAGAAATCGTATTCCCACACTTGGGTATCTGTTTGTATTCACGGTTATAAGCACCGACCGATTGCAGGGTGGGAGTCAAGAAATTGCGAATTGATTTGATTTCGTTGTCGAGATACTCCATGGGGATGATCTGCTCCCATTTGATCGAGGCCGTTTTCGGTTCTTCTTTCGGCATCGGTTCTGGTTCGGGAGTTTCCGTGGGAGTGTCATTTGCAGCGACGGTCGGTGTCTCCATCGGCGTGATGGTGCCTTGCTGTGCGACAACGGCTAGAGGATCATCAAAGAACACATCGTAGGGAATTCCATCAATGGATTTCCGACCTTGCGAATCGGTCGAAACCTGACTGGGTGTTCCACCCGCCCCATTATCTCCAGAGGTCGTTTCGGTGTTGGAAGACGTGTTGTCTGATGACGGATCGGGTTCCGGGTCGGAACTGCCGTTACAGCCCGGCAATGCCAATAACACGGCGAGTGAGAACACGGCCAGGTAACGCAGTGTTTGATGATGACGGCTGGGCAAATCTGTCTCCCTGAATTTCAGGTCTATGAGGGGTTTCTTTGTCTGAATTAGACTCTCTAAATTATGAAGTGGTGGGGGTTTGACTGCAACCTCGGTCTTCCACTCTTACAGATTCTTCCCGCATTGGTCACAGAATTTGGCCGCTTCGTCGTTTAACGCTCGACAACTCGGGCAGCGAATGTTGATCGGGCCGGCGAGTTCCGAATCACTTCCCGGATTCCACGTGCCGTCATTAAATTTGCCGCCTTTTGGGCGTTCTTTGGAGGAGGCGACGCCATGAACAGCACCTCCCGCAATCATAAATATGAAGCCAAAGACGGCTCTCAAGGCCATTGACCGGCCTCGCTCATGGAAGTTGTCGAAATTTCCAAAATTCAGAGCGGCGGAAATAAAGGTTGAAAGGAACAATAAGACGCCGAGACTCGCCAGAACAGTACCGACATGTTTCGCGATTTGAGCAGGATGAGGGCCATTCTGGTTCGACATTCGGCTTCCTCCGAATCTTGTGGGACGATGACAAACGACTGGTGACAGTCTCTCGCTGCGAAAGTGAATACGTCAAAAGCGACTGATCGGTTCATTTTAGGGAAACCTTATAGCAATTTCCTGCGAATTCGAGCGGTCATTCTATCACTTGACGGGAAGCACATTGATTACTTGCTTTGGGTTTCAGGCGGCGTTAGCCTGTTCAACACATCCGCGATTCCTTCCATAAACACATTTGACACCGGCATTCTCACTATGAGCGATGATCAAGCAAAAATCGAACAACAGCGGCAAATGATCCTCGATGCCTCCAAAAAGGGGACTGGCCCCAAAATTTGGGCTTATACCAAGTTGTCTGGACCAGGCTGGTTGCAATCAGCAATTACCCTGGGAGGCGGTTCGCTTTCAGGAAGTTTATATCTCGGGATTCTGGCAGGGTTTTCCCTGATGTGGTTACAGCCGTTGGCAATGGTGATGGGTGTAATCATGCTCAGTGCGATTGGATATGTCGCACTTTCGACCAAAGAACGCCCGTTTGTCGCAGTGAGAAATCATGTCAATCCAGCACTTGGCTGGGGTTGGGCGATTGCCACCATGATGGCAAATCTTGTCTGGTGTATGCCTCAATTTGCTTTGGGTTCGGCGGCTTTGCAACAAAATTTGGCCGCTGACTATTTCAGCGGTGTGGAATCAATCGGTGGGCTCTCATTGGAGAATTCGCGAGATATCATCACCGTGATTATGTTATTTGTGCCGGCGGTGACTGTCGTTTGGTTTTATAACTCGGGCGGTTGGGGTATTCGACTGTTTGAGATCATTCTGAAGATTATGGTAGGCGTCGTCGTCCTCAGTTTCTTTGGTGTCGTGTTCAAGATGGCGACCAGCCAGGTGGGATTGGCCTGGGGAGAAATTCTGGGAGGATTTATTCCCAATCCAAGTGTCCTGTTTAAACCTTCTGCCGTCTTTTCAGATGCGTTATCTCGTGCAGGAGATGCCGATCACTGGCGAGCGATCATTATGAAAGACCAACGGGACGTGATGATTACTGCTGCTGCAACGGCGGTTGGAATCAATATGACCTTCCTGCTTCCCTATTCCATGCTACAAAGAGGTTGGGACAAAGATTTTCGTGGCTTGGCCATGTTCGATCTCGGAACAGGCTTGTTCATCCCTTTCATGATGGCAACCAGTTGCGTGGTGATTGCTTCTGCAAGTCAGTTTCATGGGCAACCCGCACCGGGATTACTTTCAGAGGTTGATGCGAATGGGAATGCTGTGACCGCAACTGCTGCGATGAAAGGGGGGTTCGATAAGCTCCTTGCCGGTCGTGAGGATGCTTCTGCCGAGCCGATTACCGATGGTGATCGCGAACTGGCTGCCATGTTGGTCAAACGGGATGCGTTTGATCTGTCGAAATCGTTGGAGCCGCTCTTTGAGGGGGCAACAGATCAACCTGAGACAGAGCCATCAGATGAGGAAGAGAAAGTTGCCGTCGCCGCTAAACCCAAATCGATTGGACATTATCTATTCGGGATTGGTGTCCTGGGGATGGCTGTTTCCACCATCATCATTCTCATGCTGATTAACGGTTTCGTTGTCTGTGAAATGCTTAATCTGCCTTCAACTGGTATGCCTCACAGATTGGGATGTTTGATGGCAGGTTGTACCGGGGCATTAGGCCCGTTTTTATGGCGGGGAGATGCGAAATTCTGGTTAGCCGTTCCCACGTCTGTCTTCGGTATGATTCTCCTGCCGATTGCCTACATCACATTCTTCTGCATGTTGAATTCGAAAAGCTTGTTGGGAGAGAATCGCCCCGAAGGTGGACGCCGACTCAAATGGAATCTGGCGATGGGTGTTGCTGTGGCGTTGGCCAGTTTCGGAAGCGGATGGAGCTTGTGGAGCAAATTGAAGAGTGGCAGTTGGAGCCCCAGTACAAATAGCGGTTTGGAGAAATATATTCTGCTAGGATTGCTGGGTGTGTTTGTGGTGTCGATAATTGTGACCCACTTTACCAAGAAGCCAGCAACGCCATTTGACGAGTCGACCGCGAATTGACGTGAGTTCGTTACCAAACGATGGGGCTAAAACCTTCGCCTTTAGGTTTTTCCCGGTCTCTGGAATATTTCATCAGAGCGTGTGGGCATTAAGGACTCCAATCCGTAGCCCACGGCTCGAACCTCGCCTGTAGCTGGACTCGCAAGAGTTCAGAAGGACCAACACTACCCTCGCATTTCGTCTGAATTCTTGCGAATCCAGCTATCCTTTCGTTGCTTCATCATGCGCTTGACGAATTTTCCAACATATTTGGTTTCCCAATGTGGGATCGTTGAACAATTCAACGTGGGTAAGAGATGTCCGCTTTTCGTCAAGCTTCAAGATGAATACGCAAATCCCGAGTGAACCTTATTTACGCCAAATACGGAATCTTTTGGTCCACGATTTGAACACCGTTTTCGCACACGCCCATCGATCCGAAAAGCTGATGCTGGAAGCGGTCGAAATCTCGTCTTCGGAATGGGCCACTCGTAGCGGTAATTCTCCGATTCGAAAACCGGCTCCTAATGTCTGGGCGATAAACTGCCAAGAAAAGATTCGCGAATTTTCGTTTTCGTGATACGGCAAGACCCAGAGCGGATGGACTCGACACGCTAAGAAATCGGTATCCGGGTCAATCAGACGTTGCCCATAAAAGAGATCGGCAATCAATTGTTTGCCACGTCGAGGGCCGAGTTGGTGTGGCGTCAAATGTGATCGTTTCGACATCGGTATGAAGTCGTCAAACCGCGTTCCCAGAATAACATCCCAAATCTCTTGGTCGATCAGTTTCACAATGGCCGGTAATGCAGCCAGATCACGAATATGCTGAAGTTCAAACAGGGCCAGCATATTGGCAGATTGTCTTTGAGCGATATCGAAGCACAGCTTTCGTATCAACCCGGGACGATCGCCATGAGGGGCAGAGACAAGTTGCAGGCCCGCCATCATCCCCTGTTCGAGCACGCGTTCTGAGCATCCCGCATCGATCAGTACGATTTCATCGAAGAGGTTTTCGGGGAGATCGTTGAGGATTTGATCGAGGTTGCTGGTTCTTTGATTGGCGATCAAAAACAGAAACCGGCCTTCCCGTTCGTCATCGTTCTGCGCGGAGACTGATTTCAGCAGAGCGTCCATTCCCGCCGAGGGGGACTCTACTTTTTCGATCTGATCCGGCAAGTCATGGTCGTGTCTTGCGTGTGGGAAAATGCGATTGACAGTCACGTCGTTTTGTCTCGTTAGACAGGTTATGTATGGGGAAATCCCCTCCCTCGATGACAAATATAGGCCACGAAACTCCGTCGCGATGAGATTTCCTGCAAAAAAATAAATGTTGTTGTTTTCGTGGAACAGATGCCATGTGAGCCTGTTTTTACCGAGCGAAGAGACCTCTCAATCTCAGTGGCGTGATGCGAATTCTCCACGTTGTAACTGAGGGCCAAATTGTTTTCCAAATTTTTCTAACACCCGCTTGACTGCCTTGATGTGTGACCTAGCTTTGTACGTTCGCACGAATCGGTGAGACGCTGAAACGAGCAAACAACGAGTACAGACATATCTGCAGAGTTGGTTCTCTGCAAAATATCCCTGCCCGAAATTGTGTTCCGGGACTTTTCGAAAGGACGGTTGAGATGAAGAAGTTTGCCAAAAGTGTGAAGAATTTTCTGGTTTCAGAAGATGGACCTACGGCTGTTGAATACGCCGTGATGCTGGCGTTGATCATCGTGGTTTGTATTGTTGCCATTCGTGCAGTTGGTACCAGTGCAAGTACCACCTTCAGTAATGTTTCTGATGATCTTGCTCCAACAACAGGACAGTAGGTTTTTGAGATTCAAGAACGAATGTTTGATCGACTTCTCCAGTGAAACAATCTGGAGAGGTCGGCAAACAGTTTGTTCAAGTTTGTTGACCTGTTTTGAGTGTGCGACACTCGCCAAGTCATTCGTGGAGACAAATTTCATCGAGTGGCAAGTAAAAATTGAAAAGCCTACTCGAACAATTGCAGTCAATCGATTCAGACATCACATTAACAAAAATAGAATTCCTGAATGACGTGATTCGTCCAGGAGTTGTTCCGAAAACTCAGGCATGGGACTTTTGGAGCTTTATGCGAAGAAAGGTAAGTCAAAATGGACTGGCAAGCATATCTGTTAAATCATTGGGAAGTCCTCGTCGTTGCGGTCGTCTTAATCTGGGCGGCATGGATCGACGGTAAAGAACTTCGAGTTCCCAATTGGATTACTTTCCCGATGGTACTCTCTGGACTGGTTGCCAATACCGTTCTGGGAGGCTGGGAAGGACTCGGCTTCGGCTTGCTGGGGATGGTGACCGGGCTGCTTTGCCTGTTACCACTTTACTCAGTCGGAGGAATGGGGGCCGGTGATGTCAAATTGATGGCCGGTATGGGAGCCTGGCTCGGCTGGGAGATTACTCTCGCCGCCTTTGTGGTTTCCGTATTCGTCGGGGCGTTCATGGCCGTCGTGATGGTTGCTCGCAGAAGAGCCTTCGAGAAACACAGCATCAACTTCCTGGTCATTGTCAACGAATGGCTGTCGGTGAAAAACCCTGCAAAACTTTCCGAGTTTGCCGCAGAACGAAAGCCAACCATGCTGCTCTTGCCGTATGGCATACCGATCTGCATCGGCTCCATTGGATACTTTTTCTATGCGGGTTTAATTTAGCAATGGTTCCGGTTCTTGGTCGATGAGAATCTTGAGCCAAACTTGAGAAAACGAGAAATAACAGACGATCTTATAATAATTTCCGAACAAGTTTTTCAGAACCACCCCAACTGGGTGACTGTAAATGTTGAAGACCTCGGACCAACCAGGCCGATAGAAATGATGTGGCAGCTTGTGTTGTCATGACATCTCTCAGGCCAGCATTGATGATCCAATCGTCAATTGGTTGGAGTCGCGAAGAATCGCCATTCCACACTTAACGGCTGGAGAGAAAATATGAAACCCAAATCATTTTTATTGTTAATGATGGCTTTAGGAAGTGGCACATTAGCGGCTTTCGGCGTGACTCAGTCGGGCAAGAAGGACGTTGAAGAGAAACAGATGGTTCTCGTTGCCAAGGCAGAGATTTCACCTTATTTGCCATTAACAGAGGAGCATGTTGAATTTCGAGAGTATTCCAAGGAAATGGTTCCTTTGGGAGCTGTCACAACGAAAGAAGAATACGAGCGACGTGCGTTGAGATCAAAAGCCTTTCCAGGAACTCCCATCGTGAAAGCGAATTTGGGGGAAAAGGGAGATTTTGATGCCTCGACAGAAATCCCTGATGGATATCGGGTTTATACAACACCCATCACGCAAACATCGTCACATAGTGGGCAGATCCGTCCAAAAGACCGAGTTGACATTTTTGTGACCTACAAAGATAAGGATGGACTTTCACGAGTCGATAGCCTGAAAACAAAAATGATTCTTGAATGGATCGAAGTGTTTTCCATGGGAGGAGATCGTGACGAAAACTCACCCACCAACGCTGATATCATTGCCAAAAATGTGTCGATGTTGGTGACGCCCAAACAAGCCGCCATTTTGATGATGGCCGAGTCTAAAGGTGATTTGCACTTTGCACTTCGCCCTAAGAATGAAACAGCCGCAACAAAAGTCGAATTATTAACTGAAGAAGATTTTGACAACTTGGGAACTGCGAAATCTGTCCGGGACGAACTTGAGAAAGCCCACCAAGGCGAACTTGAGAAGTTGCGTCTACAGTTGGCAGACGAGCATTCTGCCGAGCTGGCGAAGTTGAAGTCAGAGAACCAACGGTTGTTGGCCAGCCTCAGCAAGAAAGTTGATCCCGAGACAGTTGCAGAAGTGGTGAAGGTTGTTGAACCCGAGGTATGGAAGATCAAAATTGTTCAAGGTGGCGAGACCGAAGAATCGGAATTCGTCATCGGAGAAGTTGAAAAAGAAGTTCCGGTAACGGTTCCGACCAAGCAGCCAACTAACACTTCACCAGAAAATCAGGAAACTTCTTCTCTTACTCCTGTTCAGGAAAAAGAAGAGGAAAACCCTATGCAGGTGTTGTTAAATCGTTTGTTTGAAGGGAGTTAAGGGCCTCTGGAATGACGAGGTAGGGTTGTAGTAATCCTACTGATTACAAAATGGGAATAATCCTTATCGACTGGGGAGTCTCTTCTGGTCGATAAGGTTTTTATGTTGGCAGAATCATTGTCCCTTCAATGACTCAAAGCCGTTCTTGGATAATACAATGAGACTGCACGGGTTCATGGATGAATTCCGACCCGATACAATTCCAGCTTCGAGGTGAATCATGGTTCATGGAAGAACAGTGAGATTCTTATTCTGCGCGTTAGTTCCGCTGATGCTTGGCATTCCAGCGTTTGCGCAGGCTCCTTCCGATCCAAATGCTCCCGACTTCGAACCTCTGTATCGTTTGACACAGAAGAAGGGCAATTTTCAACTCGTTGAGAAGTTCTCGAAGATCATCGAGACAAATGCCAAAATTGTGGAAGCGAGAGACTTTGATGCCGATGTCATCAGTGTATCGCCTGTCGAAGTCAATCGGCTTCGAGTTCAGGCATTGAAGCCCGGCGTCACGACAGTCAACATCCTCGATGAGAATAATCAAATTTATACGGTGGAAGTGTTTGTCACCGGAGATGTTCGTCATCTGCAAGCTTATTTGTCCCAATTATTCCCCAGTTCTTCAGTCGATGCTGTCGAAGTTCAGGAAAGTGTTGTTCTGCGAGGCTGGGTGACTCAACCTGAACACATCACGGAAATGATGGAAATTGCCGAGCAGTTTTATCCTCGTGTCCTGAATCAAATGAAGGTCGGTGGCGTTCAGCAAGTGATGCTGAAGGTCAAAGTCATGGAAGTCCAACGGACAAAAGTTCGTCAAATGGGATTCAACTTCGCCTTCTCGGGTGAAGAAAGTTTTTTAGTGAGTACACCTGGGGCATTAACTCCTGTGGCAGGCATCTCGAATCCTGGAGTGACGCTGGGGGGACTCGCTGATCCAACAGTCGCTTTGGGGATCATCAATTCGGGGGACATCTTTAATGGCTTTCTGGAAGCCCTCAAAGAAGAAGGACTGTTGAAAATTAAAGCTGAACCGTCATTGGTGACCACCAACGGACGCCCGGCACGATTGCTCAACGGTGGTGAGTTCCCGATCTTGGTTCCACAAGGACTCGGTACAGCCACCATCGAATGGCGTGAATTTGGTGTCAACATGGAAGCCGTTCCAATTATTTTAGGCAATGGTCGCCTACGACTCGAACTTCAACCTGAAGTGAGTGAACGAGATTTTTCGAATGCTGTTGAAGTCAATGGTTTGCAGGTTCCCGGTTTAACCACTCGCCGGGTGAACACACAAGTCGAAATGAAGTTTGGCCAAACATTGATGATTGCGGGATTGATCTCACGTCGAGATACCGCCAGCACCTCCAAAATTCCGTGGCTTGGTGAGTTCCCGGTGATTGGGACATTCTTTAGCCGTAAGCGGTATGAAGAAGCAGAAACCGAACTTGTTGTGATGGTGACTCCCGAATATGTGAGTCCTCTGGATGCCAATGATCCTGTGCCTTTAGGACCGGGTGAAAACACAACACGTCCGACAGATCGCGAATTATTCTTTGATGGGCTGTTGGAAGTCCCCAAGTATGGTGATCCTGCGGAGTTTGCTCCGCCTCCACCAATGTACCATCAGCACTACACTCCGATTCCTACGAGCCCTTACATGCGACCACCAGAAAGCATGAATCAAGGTTCGATGGAATCGATGAATCCCCAATTGCCACCCGCTCCGGCAATTGAGGCCCATTCTGCGGATTAACTTGCTCCCATTCAATCACGAGCGGAGCCCCGACATAAATCGGCAGCCCCGTTTCCATGAGGAGAATTCTGGGCACAAGGGACAAAAACGGTCGAAAACTGGGAGCCCTCCAACTATTCCGGGTCGAATGTGCAGAAAGTCGAATACGATTATCAAGCACAGACAGATACGACTCGTACCAGTCGAGGGTGGGCACCACGACAGTAATCAAGGAATTCCTCAATCATTCACTTGTGACCGTATGAACTCAACTCAAGGGCCAGTCGAATGTTGCTGGTCCTTGATTTTGCGCAGATGCAGTTTTGGCGCAGACGAAAATGTTCATTTTCTGTCGTTGGTATTAGACTTCGCGCCGAGTTTTCCGATAATGTGAAGAGACCCGATCAACTTCTTTTTTCGTTGAGTGTCACGTAAATCCCTAAGGGTTTCGATATGGATGAAAATGTATTGCGTGTTGCCATCGTCGATCCTGATGATATTTCGCGCGCTTCCATGAAGAATATGCTCTTAGGGGTCGAGTCTTTATGGTTGGAAGCCGATTGTTCACGCTACGAGTTCTTTATTGACGTCCTTGATCAGGCGACTCCCGATATTGCCATCGTTTCTCTCGACGCGGATCCGGTGAAAGGGTTGTCACTGATTCAGCAAGTCAGTCGTCAACTTCCGACATGTGCCGTGCTGGCGGTGAGTGGTTCTCAGGAAGGGTCGCTCATTTTGCAGGCCATGCGAAATGGGGCTCGCGAATTTCTGAATTTTCCTCTTCACTTGGAAGACATTCTGGCGGCCTTGGATCGTGTCCGTTCTACTCCGCCGAGCATGGTTGCAGGATCGACAATGACGCGAATTCGTTCGAGTCGAGTGATCGCAGTTGCGGGTGTCGAGGGGGGAGTAGGTTGTACTTCGTTGGCTGTGAATCTGGCCTGTATGCTCGCTTCTCATAAATCGAACAGTGTGACGATTCTTGACCTCGATCTCTCGCTGGGAGATGCCGACGTCTGGCTCGACCTATTACCCGATTACACAATTCAAGATCTTGCAGAGAACATCCAACGAATTGACTATTCGCTCTTGAAACGATCTCTCACACGTCACGAATGTGGTGCTTATCTATTACCTCGACCGGTACAAATGAGTGATCGCAACTCGGTGAATGGTGAAGTGTTGAAACGTGTGATTTCACTTTTCAAGTCGACGTTCTCTCATCTGATTCTCGACTTGAGTAAGAATTATGGCGAGTTGGAAATGGCAGCTTTGGACTCTGCGGATACCATTTTGTTACTGACTCAGCTCGATTTGCCGGGGCTGCGTAACGTCGTTCGATTGAATCAGTTTTTTGATGAATACGAAGGCATCAACGATAAAGTGCGTGTCATTTTGAATCGCATGGGAATCGAAGAGACTCAAATCAGCATGAGCAAAGCCAAAGAGACGATTGATCGCGAGATCTTTTGTCAATTGCCCAACGACTATCAAGCAATGGTAGACAGTCGTAACAACGGTGTTCCGTTAATGCAGCAAGCTCCCAAGGCCCGAATTACCAAGGCGATTGAGGCCATTGCAGAAGTCTTCCATGAGGGAGAACCCGGTGAAGAGATGCCGAAGAAGCCTAAAAAGGGCCTCTTCAGCTTTTTATCCAACGGCTGACCAGTCGCTTCAATCACATTTGTCGGGACTGTCGGGATTGCGATACCAGACCACATTCTGACTCCCTCGCCCGGCGATCAATAAATCAATATCTCCGTCACCATCCATGTCGCCTGCTCGAATATCGTAGGCCTCTTGGTCCTCAGCGACAGTGTGTGTTTGGAAGTTTCCACGACCGTCGTTTTCAAACCACACCGCTCGTTTTGATCCGTAGGCACATGTCGCAGCATCCAGATCACCATCATGGTCCAGATCCTCTACGACTAGGCAATGTGGTTCCTTTAAGTCGGCAATCATTGTGTGTTCTTTCCAACTCGGGTTTTCAAACCAGACGACGCCGAGTCCATGTCCTCGTGAGGCCAGCAGGTCGGTCTTGCCATCTCCGTTGATGTCCCCCGGATGAATATTCGTTGCCCCCGGTTGGTTTTTGGCGATGAGATGTTTTTTCCAGGTTTTGGTCGGATCAACAGGCGCTTCCCACCATGCGAACCATTCTCCTGTCCCCTCTTCCGCTTGTGGGCCTCCTTTTGCTCCGGTCGCGGCATCGGCTCGACCATCACCATTGATGTCTCCAAGACCAAGGTAATGAGTGAGGCCGGGAGCATCTTGATCGGCGAAGACAAACCGCGGCCACCTTTCGGCTTGCTGAATATTTTTGGGGACGCGATACCAGACAAGTGAATTTGGAAAGGGAGGCTTTGGTTGCGCACTCGTCGCCAGCAAATCATTGACACCATCACCGTCAACATCTCCCGTCAGCAACCCATGAATTCCGTGAACCTGATCATCAACAAGTTTCATAGGCCACGGTTCGGTGAGGGGGTGATCGGGGCGTAAGAGGCAAATGATGAGTCCGGGATTGTAGCGGGCACCGACCCAATCCAGGTCTCCATCGCCATCTGCGTCAATCAGTTCTGAATGAATACAGCCGACACCTTTGTGTAACGTGATTTGTTTCCAGTCGGGGGCAAGAAACAGGTTTGTCTGATTCTTACTGTTTGTAAAAACATCCAGCAAGCCGTCACCATTCACATCATCGGCGACAGCCGTGGTGCAACGGTCTCCTTCATGCACAATGACTTTTTCCCAATTCGCATGAACGCCAGGCGTGATCCAAAAGAGAACAACGAGCAGGTGAAATATTGAGAATGAAAACAGTGGCTTCATGGATTTAATCACTTTCTGGCGAGAGGTAAAACATCGTTCCATTTTAACGGAGCCAGAACGGCCAAACGAGTTAATTCGCTTTTGGTATTCCGGTTAGTGCAAAAGATATCCATGATCAAACCAAGGGATAACATGATTTTAACGGCCCCCAAAACTCAGAAAATATCGCAAGGAAAACGGAACCTGGAACTGTTGATTGCCTATCAGTCAGAGAAAGACGTAGTTCAGAAAAGAAAATTACGAAATCAGGTTATGGAAATGAATCTGGGGCTCGTTCGTAGTATGGCCATTAAGCTCTCCAATAACTGGCAAGACGAAAGAGAGTTGTATTCTGAAGGATGCTTGGCATTAATGGATGCGGTGGATAAATTTGATCCTGAACGAGGATTTCAATTCAGTACCTATGCAACGACTTGTATCCGTAATCGGATTTACCGTTTGTTTCGAAATCGAAACCGCGGTCCTAACTTTTTGCCGATTGACGAAGAAACTCAACTGATGTCAACATCGGGAGAGGGAATCGTCATCCGAGATCAGTCACAAAAAATTGTGAAAACGATTCTCAAGGAACTCTCGGATCGCGAAAGAAAATTGGTGGAGTTACGCTTTGGATTGGATGTTGAACGAAAATTCCGCAGTTACCGGCAGGTTGCCGAGCAAGTTGGTTTGAGTAAAGAACGAGTGCGGCAACTTATTCGACAGGCGATTTTGGCGATTCAGACCAAATTGGTGATGCCCCCTGAAGAGATATTTGAGGAGTTGAGATAATCGATGCCTGATATCATTTTTCAAAAATCTTCCGAGATCGAGGCTGCTGCCGATGCCTTGTTTGATTGGCATGCTCGCCCCGGAGCATTTGATCGGCTCACCCCTCCTTGGGAACCGGTTGAGTTGTTGTCACATGAAGGGATCGAAGACGGAGATCGCGCTGTCATCGGCATGAAGATTGGCCCACTCTCTCAAAAATGGGTTGCCGAGCATCGAAATTATACGGTTGGTTCTTCTTTTGAAGACGTTCAGGTAAGTGGTCCGTTTGCCAAGTGGGAACACACGCATACAATGTCACCCGTGAGTGATGAGAAGTCACTGCTCACCGATTTGATCCATTATCGTCTTCCCGGTGGTCCTGTTGGACAGCTTCTGGGGGGACGTTTTTCACGACATAAGCTGGAACGGATGTTTCGCTGGCGTCATTGCAGAACAATCGATGATTTGAAGTGTCATCAAAAATATCGAAAGCAGCCTCGCATGAAAGTCGTCATAACTGGTGGCAGTGGATTGATTGGACAAGAGTTACAATCGCTTCTTTCGACCGGGGGACATGAGCCAATTGTCCTGACTCGAAAGGTTGCGACACAGGATCATCAGAGGCAGTGGGATCCTGCCATCTCAGAATATGACCCCGAATGGTTTGCGGGTGCCGACGCTGTGATTCATCTTGCCGGTGAGAATATCGCCGGACAACGATGGACCAGTTCTTTCAAAGATCGACTTTGGAACAGCCGCATTGACGTGACAAATAAGTTGGTCTCAGTTCTCACCTCAATGGAAACTCCCCCGAAAACACTCATTTCGGCTTCTGCCATCGGCTGGTATGGTGATCGCGGCGATGAATTGGTCGGAGAAAATGCGTCAGCCGGTGAAGGGTATCTGCCGGAACTTTGTAAAGCCTGGGAAGAGTCTTCACACTCTGCCCGCGATGCTGGTATACGTGTCGTTAATCCGCGTATTGGGATTGTCTTAAGTCCCAAGGGGGGAGCGTTGGCTAAAATGCTGCTGCCCTTCAAAATGGGAGCAGGGGGAATTCTCGGGGACGGAAAACAGTACATGAGTTGGATCGGGTTGGATGATGTTGCGGGAGCCATCTATCACTCGTTGATGACGGATTCGATTGAGGGACCGGTGAACTGCGTGGCACCCAATCCCGTCACTAATTACGAGTTCACAAAAACTCTCGGTCGTGTCCTCAGTCGCCCCACAATTTTCCCTGTCCCTGGATTTATGGCAAAGTTGGCTTTTGGTGAGATGGCAGAAGCATTGTTGCTGGCAAGCACGCGGGTCGATGACGGTGTTCTTAAGTCAACGGAGTATCAATTTAGGACGCCCGGTTTAGAGGACTGTCTGCGACATATTCTGGGGCGGTAAGTGATTGCCATGGTGAGTTTTGTGGCATAAGCATCAGAGCACAGTAGTGTTCGCAGTCCTGTACCCCATCTTTTCCCCTAGGAACTTCTTTATCGTTTTTTGAGGGAATTCCTCATAAACAGTTCAATTCTAATTCGTACAATCACAGTTCAGAGAAGTATGCGACTTCGATTCATGTCATCTGATATGAAATCTCTTCAAGCTGTCATGTGCGAGGCTAAAAATGCTTTTCGACAATGAGATGACAAATTTGCTGATGTTTGTCTGTATTGGTTTATTGGCTGGATTGATTGTGGGCGAACTGAGGCAGGGCGAAGGTTATGGACTCTTGGGAAATGCCATTATTGGATTTCTGGGCGCTCTCTTGGGTGGATTCTTATTTAAGCGTTTTGAAATTGTGGACCTTGTGAATATCGGGTTTCCGCCCGTGATGCAAACCGCCCTTTCAGCAGTCGTTGGTGCTGGTGTTTTGCTTTTTCTTCTCGACCGATTGGGATTGAAAACTTGATACAATACCAACTCAGAATTGATGCAACGTCTTAAATGCATTCACGGTCTGATCGATTTGCTCGACCGTGACAAACGGTCCAACACTCAGCCGAACAGTTCCCCCTGTTGATTTTGTTCTCAGCCATTCATGAGCACCGGGGGCACAATGTAGACCTGCTCGAGTTTCGATCCCAAACTCTTGTGAAAGAAGCGTAGCGAGCGTTTGGGAATCATAAAGATCACTTGTCACACTCAGTACACCCAGTTGGGGGGCTTGCGAACTTCTGGCATGAATGGTGACACCAGTGATGGAACGCAATCCTTCGTCCAATTGCTGAAGGAGTGTTTGTTCGTGTAATTGAATCTGTTCGACACCCTGTTCGAGAAGATAGCCGACACCCGCATGAAGCCCAATCAGGCCAGGAACATTATGGTTTCCCGATTCAAATCGTGCTGGTAGTGTCTCGGGCTGAGATGCGAGTTCACTTTGTGTTCCCGTGCCACCTTGTCGGACTGGTTGTAAAAAATTCGTTATTTCTGGAGAGAGGCACAGGATCCCGGTTCCCAATGGCCCCAAAAGACCTTTGTGTCCTGCGCAGGCCATCATATCTATGGGCAATGAATCAAATTCTATCGGGATAGCCCCTGCTGTTTGTGCCGCATCGACAAGAACCAGAATCTTCAGTTCTTTGGCGAGCTCTCCAATTTGTTGAATGGGCTGAATTGTTCCGGTCACATTGGAGGCATGGAGGATTGAGATCAATCGTGTATTGTCTTGGCAGGCGGCTCGGACAGAGTCCACTGTAATCAGACCCGAGTCATCAGGTTCTACTCGAGTGACTTCAAGATCATTGTTGTCTTGTCGAAACGTGAGAGGCCGACTGACGGAATTGTGTTCCAAAGTTGTCGTCACGACGTGGTCACCCGGCTTCAGGAGCCCATGAATAGCCAAGTTGAGACTGTCAGTTGCATTTGAGGTGAAAATAACACGTTGTGGATTGCCGACTCCCAAGAGCTTGGCAACTCGTTGTCGACAATTCGTCAGCAGTCGTTGCACCTCGGCACCTGAATCGTGATTTCCCCGACCAAAGGGAGAACCGTTTTCGCGTTGATAGCGATCAACGGCTTTATAAACGGCTTCGGGCTTGGGCCACGAAGTGGCAGCATTGTCGAGGTAAATTCGAGAATCAGAGACTGGCATAACGACTACCCGCCAATGGAATACATGGGGCGGTCGGGTTGGATGAAACGTGCAGAATTGATTTCGTGGCCTTCCTTTTTGGAGGTAATAGATTGCTCAACGGCACTTAAAATTTCCTGGTCGGTGGCATCGCCGCGCAATAAATCTTTGATGTCAGTTTCTTCCAGCGAGAAGAGGCAGTTGCGGATTTTCCCGTCAGCAGTCAGACGGAAACGATTGCATTTTCCGCAAAATGGTTGGCTCACGGACGCGATGATGCCGATGCGTCCCACACCATCGGCGAATTCAAAGTCGGTTGCCGGAGCGGAAGGGTCGAGTTGTCCACGCGGTTTCAATGTTCCGAATTCTGCTTCCAAGGTGTCGATAATGTCTCGGGCAAATAAAACTTTATCACGTTGCCAAGCAGCATCGGCATCAAGTGGCATGAACTCAATAAAGCGTATTTCAACACCCGTTTCTCGCGCCATGCGACCAAATGGAATGATTTGATCTTCCGTCAGTCCCTTGATCGAGACGGCATTCACTTTGACCGGTTTGAAGCCCACTCGTTGTGCGGCTTCGATTCCTTCAATCACCTTTTCATAACCCTCTCGCCGAGTGACTTCCTTGAATTTGACAGGATCAAGTGCATCCAGGCTGACGTTGATGCGGCGAAGCCCGGCCTGATAAAGACCTTCTGCTTGTTCAGCGAGCAAGATACCGTTGGTGGTCAGTCCGATATCTTCGATTTCGGGAATCAGTGCGATCTGTTGTACTAACTTATGCAGATCCCGACGTACCAATGGCTCTCCGCCAGTGAGTCGAATTTTTTTGACGCCACGTTTCACGACAACCTTGAGAAATCGCTCAATCTCTTCAAACGTGAGTAAATGTGATTTGGGCATGAACTCGACGTTCTCGGCAGGCATGCAGTAGAAGCAGCGAATGTTGCATCGATCAGTCACACTGATACGCAGGTTATCGTGTGCTCGTCCGAAGGTATCGACTAAGGGCTGATTCATAGTAATCGCTTTGCTCAATGACGTTGAGGCTTATGCTGGCGGAGGAGGTGACGAGGACTTTTCGCTTGCTGGATGGACCCATTCCGTTTGGCCGTCGATCCAGTTTTCTTTCTTCCAGATGGGAACACGAACTTTCAATTCATCAATCAAAAATTGGCCTGCATGAAACGCATCTTTGCGATGGGGAGAACTGACGGCCACGGCAACACAAACTTCCCCCAACTCTAAGTGACCAATACGATGTTCGATCACCGCGTGGATGATGGGCCAGCGGTCTCGCGCTTCGTCGATTAATTCTTGCATCTTGGCATTGGCCATCTCGGGATAAGCATCATAATCGAGAGCCGTTGTTTGTTGGTCGTTTGTAAATTCACGCACAGTGCCTAAAAACAGCACCACTGCACCGGCACGATGATCACGAACCGATTCAGTCACGGCGTGATAATCGATCGGAGTGTCTATCAGTTTGACGGTCATGGAAGTGTATTGGATTTGTGTTGGGAAGAAATGTTCAACCACCACTAACGGGTGGGAAACAGGCAATCTCTGCGTTTGCGGGGATCAGGGATTCTGAAGAGACGTATTCATTATTCACTGCGACTAACAGGTTTCCTTGAATTTGGGAGAGTGCCGGGTATTTGTCGATGAGTGATGCCAGCATCTCCTTCACGGATTGTTCTTCATTCAATGAAAGATTTGCCTGCGAAGTCCCCGCGAGATCTCGAGCCTGAGCAAACAATTTGACAGTGACGTTCATAAGATTCAAAAATATTCAGGTGCTAATCAAGGGATTGGATGAAGGAGTAAACTTGGTTTTAAGTTCAGGCATCAAGCCGTAAGCCAATGCCAGGATCTTTAAAGGATGAACGCCGGCTAGCGAGGAACCCTGTTCGATTTGAAGTCGGCAACTCGTACAATCAGTCACCCCCATTGAATAGTCGTTTTTCTGCAAGTGGTTGAATAGTGGCTGTCCAATTTGGAGTGAAATGTCATAGTTCTGTTTGGTCAGCCCAAAGGCTCCCGCCATCCCCGAACATCCTTTTTCTATATTATGGACCTCGAACCCCGGAATCAAAGCCAGTAATTCTCGCCAATGCCGTTCGGTTCCCAGAGCTTTGGTATGACAGGGTGTGTGAAATCCTGCCGAATGCTCGATTCTCTGAAACTCGGTTTTCAACTGACCAGTGGAACGCAGGTTTCCGAGGAATTGGCCTGCATCGATGGTGGCTTTAGCCACAGCCGAGGTATCAGGATGGTCGGTAAGATTGGGGTATTCCTGTGTGAGACACAGTACAGCCGCAGGCTCCACAGCAATAATCGGAAACCCTTCGCGAGCAAATTCACCCAGAACACGCAGGTTTTGTTCGATCAAATGTTCGGCAGAATCGAGATCTCCGGCGGAAATCATCGCCATTCCCGACGGTCGCTGATCGGGAGGGACATAGACCTCATACCCGTGATGCTGGCAGATAGCGACGAGTGCTTCGCCGAGTTCTGGGTCGTGATAATCAACGTAGCTATCGGTGAAGAAAACGACGACGTTTTGGTCTCCCGCCTGTGGGCGGGGAGGATTACGGCGAGCGTATCTTTGGGAGAAGGTTTTTTTGGCAAATTTGGGGAGACGACGTTGTCGAGAAATTCCCAATGTTTTTTCGAGGAGCCAGCGTGTCACGCGATTGGATAACATCCAGTTGCTCAGTGGGGGAATCATACACCCAATGGCACCAAAGGAATGGGCGCGTGAGAGAATCCACTCGGAACGGCTGAGGCCGTTCATTTGTACATAAGAAGCACGCGTTTCAATCATCATCTTGGGGATATCAACACGCGAAGGACACTCAATTTCACATTGTTTACAGTTGAAACAGAGGTTGGCGACACGCAACATTTCGTCTGAAGTGAAGTCTTGCGCGGCAAGATCACCGGTCAGGTATTCGCGGAGCAAATTCGCTTTTGAACGCGGGCTCGCTTCTTCGTCGGGTTCGATTCGGAAGAACGGGCACATCCGTGAATCTTCTTCCTGCGTGCGACATTGTCCACAACCGTTGCAACGCATGGTCGAGTCCGAAGCCGTTTCTTCATTCCAGCGAAGTTGTAGTTCGTAAGTCGGTTGTTCGATGGTGGGGACGGGGTCTGTGGGGATTTCTCGAAAGTGTCGGCGGGTCAGATGGGGATCATCACTCACAATCTTCCCAGGGTTCATGAGATTATGCGGATCAAAGATATCCTTCACTTCCTGAAACAGCTTATACATCGGGCCGTATTGAGATCTCAAAAATGCCGTACGCGATAATCCATCACCATGTTCACCGCTAATCGATCCCCGCATGTGAAATACAATTTGGTACAGATCGCGAGCCAATGCTTCCATACGCTCTCCATCCAATTCGGACGGAGCTGAAAGGAAAGGACGCATATGAACTTGTCCCGACGCCGCATGAGCATACACCGAAGTTGTCACTTCATGCTTCTGCAACACTCTTTGCGCACGATTGAAAAACTCAGGGAGCATTTCCGGCGGGACAGCAATATCTTCCACGAACGGAAGCGGGCGTTCTTTCCCTTGGAGTTGCGTTAATCGAGGAACAACTCTTCCGGGGAGTGTCCATAGAAAGTCAATATCTTCAGGTTCATACGCTTCTGCGGCCTTCAAGACTTTGATCGATTTGTCTTGAATCGCCGAAATCAGATGAGACATTCGGTCATGAATCTCTTGTCGGGAATTTCCCGTATGTTCAATAATCAATGCAGCTTCGGCGGTCTCGGGAATGGTTTTTTCAAAAAACGAGGCGGCTTCTCGACCGAGTCCCAAGAGACGACGGTCCAAAAGATCACAGGCGCTCGGTTGCAGCTTGCAGGTGATGGAAACCGCTTCCAATGCCGAGTTCATATCTCCAAACAAAAGTAAAACGACTCCTCGGTGTTCGGGCAAAGGCGAGGTATGAAGTACCGCCGATGTAAATAATCCCAAAGTCCCTTCAGAACCGACCAGCAAACGGGGTAAATGCAGATGCTGATCTCGCAACACTCCTCGCAATTGATAACCACTACAATTGCGAATCATGGGAGGTTGATACCGTTCAATAAGATCGTGATTCTGTTTCAGAACTTGTACCAAGCGAGAGAGTCGGTCACGAATTGAAAATTGGTTGTCGTCGAGCTTTTCAAAAGCCGATTCGAATCGTTGATCGAAGGAGGTTTCCAGGGATGCTTGTCGCAATAAGGCTTCCAGGGGAATTGTGCTGGCTTCAAACCGTTCTCCTCCCGCAAGCACCACATCCATCGAAAGGACATGGTCTCGCGTGGAACCAACCCGCACAGCATGAGATCCCGCCGCATCGACTCCCATCATGCCACCAATGGTGGTAATGGCGGCATTCGACGGATCGGGAGCAAAGTATCGCCCCTGTTGTCGCAACACACGATTTAGACGGCTACATACAACGCCCGGTTGCACGCGGACGGTTTCCTCACCAATTTGCTCGATGGCCGTCATATGCCGAGAAAAATCAATGATAATTCCTTGCCCTAACGCACCGCCTGCGAGTCCTGAACCTGCGCCGCGGGCAATCAGTTCAATTTGTTCTTCCTCGGCATAAGCCGCAAGAACAGAGACATCTTCTGCCGTTTTTGGACACGCAACGGCTTGCGGTTGAATTTCATACAGACTGGCATCTGTCGAATACATGGAGATGGTCAACGGGTCAACGCGCACCTCTCCCGAGAACTGCCCATGCAGATCTTCAGTGATGCGGCGTTGCTGTTCGTTGGCTGCAGGCAACCGAGATTTATCCTGTTGGAAGTGATAAGCTTATTGTGAAGGAGGAGACTTGATTGAGTTCCCCAGACGAATTTCTTCCTGGTGATACCGTTCGGCAGTTTCGTGATCAAATTTTGGGATCGCTTCCTCGTCTGTCGAATGACGATAACGGGCTCGACAGCGATAGCACACAAGGACATCAGGCATAATTGCGTAGAAGATGTAATCAAGCAGACCGAAGGCCATCAAGATGCCGATGGCCCAAATGTTTTCGTACATCGCCCAGGCGATGGTGCTGAGAGTCGCCGCGATTGCAACGAAGGTAATTCCCAACCATTGTGGAAAGTCGCGTTGTTTCCAGAGATCGCCGCAGCCGCACGCGATGCAGGAATGAGTCGCACCGTTGTCGATCGCATCATTGGGTATTGTGCGTGACCAATCACAGTGTTCGCACTTCAGAACTTCTGTCCCGTCGTTGCATTCACATTGTGTCTGTTGTTCGCAAACTGGGCATAAAAATGCCATGTGCATCGGAAACCTCTTCATTCTCTCTGTCGATCATCGTGCCAAACCTACTGGCAGCAAAGATCTATCATAGAGGGATCCCCAAGCTGCGGTACAGTAACAGTGCCGAGAGTTCCCCCAGAAATGTAAGGATCACCCCGACAAACAGTACACCTGTTGCAGATTGTGTATTCCGGTACTGGAGGATTTTCCAAGTCATCACAAAGACGGCAAGAGGCCCCAATATGCCGGCAATCCAGCGAAGGGCCAGCCAGACTGTTTCTGTACTCGAAGGCATTTCAGGTGCGAGCACCAGCCAGGATGTCGCCGAGACAAGCAGGCGAATGCCCGCAGCGACTCCAAACCACAAAGTCAGCGTTGAGAGGGGTTTGATCGACATTGTGGTTGCGGTGAGGTACCAGTGTCCTAGCAGCATTCCCGTCATGGCGGCCCCGAGAATGAGAGCCGTGGCAAATTCAGAGACGACAATCAGCCAGCCAGTGGAAGTCTTGAGAGACTCTTCGGAGGCAACCAATGCGGCGAGGCAGATCGATGAGATCAAAAAGATCAGGTAGACGGTCATATTTCCCGATTTGCGTCGTGCCAGCATCCAGACAACTGAGCCAACATAGGCAATGACGGCAGAAAGCCCACACAGCACCTGCAATGCTGTCTCTGAAAGTAGTGGCTCTCCGCTGGGAAGAGGCACCGCATCACGGCCGATTGTGAGCCCCGTCAGAACACTTAATCCCAGGACAACCATCATTTGAATACGAAAGAATCCACACGTCACTTCCTTGCGGGGCATGACGACCCACATGAAACTGATGCCGACAATCAATCGCAACGTAAATTGAGCAATCATTCTCCGGTTCCACAAATGTCACGCTAAATGATGGAGAGAATGATACCACGTTTCTACCGCTACGAGGAGGCTGGGCGGTTAATGAGAGACATCGCTTCTGCTCGTGAAGATTCGTTGGTTTTGAATAAACCGCGTACGGCACTGGTAATCGTCGTGCTGCCTGGCTTGCGGACTCCGCGAATTGTCATACAAGTGTGTTCGGCGTCAATCACCACAATGACCCCTTTGGTATCGAGTTCCTGATGTACGAGATCGGCGATCTGGTGCGTCATTCTTTCTTGCACTTGCGGACGCTTTGAAACTTCTTCCACCACTCTTGCCAATTTGCTCAACCCGGTCACTTTGCCGCGGGGCAGATACCCAATATGGGCAACTCCCATAAAGGGGAGCAGATGATGTTCGCACATGCTGTTGAAAGAAATGTCACGAACGAGCACCAATTCGTCGTAAGTTTCTTCAAAGACTTTGTGCAAATGATGTGTCGGGTCGGTATGTAACCCCGAAAATAATTCGGCATACATACGAGCAACCCGATCAGGGGTCTCGAGTAAGCCGTCCCGTTCGGGGTCTTCACCGATGGAAATCAGAATTTCACGAACTGCACGAGCAATGCGGTCCAAATCGACGTTTTGTTGAGCTTCCAAGGGAATCTCACTTTCTCTGAGTGATCTCTCGCGAGTGGGGTTCGATACCATCGGTCTGGTCTTCTCCGGTCTGGGTGGTCGTCTGTGAAAATCGTTTATGAAGACCGGAAATTTGAGCCGATCAGAGGATCTTAGACCCCGACTCTGCAAGCGTCAACAAAGCGATTCTCAGAGACATTCGAGATCGTTGTTCAATTCAGGCTAAATTGTGGCGGAAAATTCTCATTATCGGTCGATTGCTGGATGAGGTTGATCAGTCCCTGGACCAGCAATTCACTTCGTTTTTCAATGTTGGTTTCTTCAAGTAACGCTTGTTTTTGCTCGATTTCCAACGGACATGCATAGGACAAAATATCGCACAAGGTACCTAGCTTCAAATTTGATTCCAGAATCTTGATCAAGCCTTTATGCCCGGCTTCTGCACCAAGTTGGCTGCGACATAGCTTGAGAAGTTTTTCAGTCTGTTGTTTGGGATCAAATTTTTCGGCAAAGCGATGCCGATCGCGATGGAGTTTGAGTTCTCCCACACGATAGGGTTTGGAGGTTTCAGGTTCTTCGAGAATCGTGGCGCGAACGATTCCTTCGAGAATGAGGTAGTAACGACCATCGGGTAATTTTTGGTCGGCTGTCACTCGTCCTAAGCAGACCGAATCGTAAAGCGGAGCCTCTTTCGTGTGATAGAAATCCTGATAATCGTTTTTGAGACGTGCCATGGCGATCAATCGGTCGCTCGCCAAGGCATCGTCGATCATTGTGCGATACCGAGGTTCGAAGATATGCAAGGGGAGTAATGCGTGAGGAAACAGAACCACATCGGGAAGAGGGAATATCGGAGTCCGTCCCGAGAAATCTTTGAGGGTGCTGTTGAGATCGAAGATTTCAGTCATAACTTTGTAGATCTATCGCCCGAATTCTGGACAAGTCGGTCAGCGAGCTTCCTGCTGTCATCCTTTTCAGAAATCAACTTCCATGCGAGGCACACGTTCATCCTGAATGACTACGTCTTTCGGATACTCATTGCCGGCTTGTAACACTTCTTCAAAGCAATGTTTGAAATCTGATTTGAACTTGACCAAATCCAGGCCCATATGAGCATCGCCGTAAGGCTCCAGCTTTTCGAGCGAAGCATGATACAACTTGCGAGCACCACCGAGATTTTCATTGCCGAAGTGAAAGAGCGCGACTGATGCCTGAATGAGACCTTGTAGGAATTTTTTGTCTTCGCCGAGGGTTTCGGCCCATAATTCTTCGAGGACATCGTGACATTCGAAAAACTCCTCTTCGTTGAAGAGGCGGATACCTTCGACATATTTCTCCGGCCATTCGTCTGTCACGGAATAATCTCCCTCCATAAGTCGCGTGTTTCGCCTGATTTCTTTTGAGACATCTTAGCAGTCTTGTCTCGTGTTGCCAGTCGAGAGCGAAACCGTCAGGATAAGAACCAATCTTAATCACTGGATGAGGAATTGTGAGAGCAATGGCAGCCAATAAAACGAAACGTGAAACCACAGCGGCGACAGACAGTCCCGAGTTTCGAAAACGGGTCAAAGTAATCCTGCGGGCCTTGAAAAAACGATACAAAGACGTGGAGTGTGCGCTGGCTCACGAGACAACATTTCAGCTCCTGACTGCCACAATTCTTTCTGCTCAGTGTACGGACGAGCGTGTGAACGCCACGACGCCAGCGTTGTTCAAGAAATATCCCACACCTGATAAACTGGCTGTGGCAAAAATTTCCGAGGTCGAAAAGATCGTCAATCCACTCGGTTTCTTCCGCTCCAAAGCAAAAAACATCACAGGCATGGCCAAGGCCATCATGGAGCATCACAATGGTGAGATCCCGCAAACATTAGAAGAATTGGTTGCCTTGCCGGGGGTTGGACGCAAAACAGCCAATGTCGTACTGGGGACCGCATTCAATATCCCTTCCGGCGTTGTGGTCGACACCCATGTTAAGCGAATCAGCAATTTACTGGGGCTGACAACCAGCAAAAATCCCGAGATCATCGAACGCAATCTGTGCGAAATATTACCGAAATCGGAATGGATTATGTATTCGCACCGTTTAATTCATCATGGCCGAAAGATTTGTATCGCTCGCCGCCCACAATGCCTTGATTGCCCGCTATTAAAGCATTGTCCCCGAGTGGGACTGCCTGCATTGACGGAATGAACGGCAAGGGGTGCCAGAGTTTTCGCGGACCGTATGAATGATTAGAATCAGATTTACGCGATAAAAATTGTAGTCGCGCTAGCTTGCCAAACAGATGGAAAGATTTGAGATATGGAAGCGGGAATTGTCGGACTGCCGAATGTGGGAAAATCGACGTTGTTCAACGCGCTCACCTCGGCGGGCATTGCCAGCGAAAATTATCCCTTCTGTACCATCGAGCCCAACACAGGAATTGTTCAGGTTCCCGATCCTCGTCTGGAAACCATTCAATCTTATATCGCGACTCAGAAAGTCATCCCTGCGATCCTGAAGCTGGTCGATATCGCGGGAATCGTTCGGGGGGCTTCCAAAGGGGAAGGTTTGGGGAACAAGTTTCTCTCCCACATTCGCGAGGTCGATGCGATTGTGCATGTGGTTCGTTGTTTTGACGACCCCGACATTACGCACGTTGATGGTGATGTCGACCCGTTACGAGATATCGAAACTATCGAGATTGAGTTGATGCTCGCCGATCTTCAAAGTATCGAAGCCTCACGTCAAAAAGCAGAAAAAAAAGCACGAGCCGGTGACAAAGAATCCAAACAGAGACTCGAGCTTCTCGATAAGTGCGAGCAGCATTTGGAAGCCGATAAACCGATTCGATCCCTGGAAATTACCGATCCTGAGTTGAGAAAACTTCTCAACAGTTTTCAATTCCTGACAGCCAAGCCTGTTCTGTATGTCGCCAACGTGGAAGAAGATGATCTCTCTGGCGAGGGAGAGTTAGTACAACGAGTTCGCCAGAAAGCGGAAGAGGAAAACAGCGAAGTTGTCCCCGTTTGTGCTCGCTTAGAGGCTGAATTGGCTGAATTGGATGATGAAGATCGATTGGAAATGTTGGAAAGTGTCGGTTTGGGCGAACCTGCATTGAGCGTGTTAGCACGCGGCGCGTACAAAGTGTTGGGACTACACAGTTACTTCACAGCCGGTGAAAAAGAAGTGCGTGCCTGGACGGTCCCGATCGGTGCGACAGCTCCACAGGGAGCGGGCGTCATTCATACGGACTTTGAGCGAGGATTCATCCGCGCTGAAGTCTATTCACTCGACGATCTGGAAGAGTTTCATTCCGAAAAAGCGATTCGAGAAGCCGGTCGATTACGAGTCGAAGGTAAAGAGTACATCATGCATGATGGCGATATCTGCCACTTTTTGTTCAATGTGTAGCCTTGCTCAACACCATGCCTGATCAACGATACGCCTGATCAACGATACTGTGGTTGATTGAAGGGCGAGGACTCAAATTCCTGCAATCCTTGCTGGTACTCCCGTAGTGCGTTCCGAGGTGGATTTTGTTGGTTCATCGCCCCGGTGTTTGTACCATATGTCGGCTCTGAGTTGCCTGTGGGTTGTTGGTACTGATTCGCGGATTGACCTTGAGGTGTTGTACTTCGTGGAAATTGGTCGTATTGGACGGGTGGTTGTGGTTGGAACGAAGGTTGAGTCACTGGTACTGATTGACGGTTCTGAGAGCCTGAGTTTTCAGATTGCAGAGCGGTTTGATGGATGGGTGTTTGAGAAGAACGATGGAAATTCGGAGTTGAATTCGCTGAGGGCTGTGCGTGGTGAGCATTATGGATATTGGGTGTTCCATTTGGTGGATTGCCAAACTGTTCATAATAGGCCCGGCGTGCATCGGCAGTTTCAGCGGGCGACTGTTCCCAGGAAACCGGACGTGCTTGCTGGGCTAGATGATATTCCTCAGCAGAAGTAATGGGGAAAAGATTTCCAAAACCGGTGTTCAAAGCGGCTCGCTCCAACAGGTAGTCTTGTCGATCTTGGTCTGATTGCTGTGGATGATGGGAATCATACTGCGAATAGTCATTCGGATTGGCTGGTTTCTCGACTCGCGTTGGCATCGGAGCATGAGGAGAGTTTCTTAAATCTTGCTGAGAGTTCGATTCGCCGTAGGACCAAGGTTGGCTGGTTCGCGAATTCTCTCCACCGAATTGGTTGACTGATGAATTCGCATTATTATCTCTTACCGAATTGTGATTCGGGAAGTTGTATTCGCCAGCCGTCGGTTGGATATTTTGTGTGCCGGGATTGGTGTTGTTGAGAGAGACAATGCCGCTGGGATTCCGATTCACAGAACTCTCGCTCGCTTGCGCCATAGCTTGTTGAATTTTTTTCTGGCTCTCGCCCGGATTCAAGCCTCCTTGTTGCAGTAACGCATACGCTTCTTGAGCATTTCCTTGTGCAGCCAGAACGAGTCCGAGGTTTTTCATCGCCAATTTATTGGAAGAGTCCATTTGTAAAACATAACTCAGATAGGCTTCGCTTTCCTCATAGTTGTCTTGTAAATAGTACGAATACCCCAAGTCGTTGAGCAGATTCAGATTGTTCGGGTCAACTTTCAGAGCGGCGGTATAGTGTGATTCTGCCAAGGAATAATTTTTCTGCATGTCGGCAATGATCGCCAAGCGATGGTGTGCATGGACATTCGCCGGATCCATTCGTACGGCTTCATCATAAAATGCAGCCGCTTTGGCGGGGAGTTTTTTGTCAAAAGCTTGATCGGCTTGCGACAGCAATTGGTCAATTTTTGAAAGTGGTTGTTTGAGATCTCGGTCAGATTGTCCCAGCGAATCTGGAATGGGTTTCACGCTGGCCACTGCCGGCGCTTCTGGTTGAGAAGCGGCCTCTTGCTGGGCAATCTCAAAGACATTCGGTTTTTGATCTTGCGCATCGATTTTTGATTTGGCGACGAGTCCGGTGGAATTATCGGGAACTGACCTCGCAAACGGATTTTTAAACGGATTGCGAAACCCACTGGTACCGGATTGGCATCCAGATCCCATAATTAAAGCAACAACACAAATGGCTGCAGAGGAACTACGCATGATGATCACCATCCATGGTGAAATGAGGAAATCGACAGATAGGGAGGTAGGAAACTCGGAAGGGAGCGAAAGATTAGAGAACTCCGAAGATCGTGTCGAGACCGAATTGGGGGTATAGATCTTGTCCGCATGTCTGACATGAGAAATTCACGCCACGCAATCGCCCCAAAACTCGCAAATTAACATTTTGGAGAGAGTCACGACTTGTCCGCTGAGGATTCTGAGGCAGACGGACGCGCCAAGACGATAAGAACTTGCAGGGCGAGGAAGACGAACAAGGGGGTAAATGCCAGGATTCGTGCCCACTTCATCGCCCCGGGAGACAACATCTGTCCCAGCATTAAAACCACCACCAACAAAAACAGGGTCAACATCAAGACGCCGCATCCCAGAGCCGCCATTTGCGTTTTGAACTGGGAGCGTTCGGAGGTCATATCAAAATAAAGATCAACAGTACGGCGACGGCGAATGGATTGCTGCGTGGCTTCGACAAGTTCCATGGCATGCACAAACTCGGGCCAGTCCCCTTGTAAGCGAGGATCATGGAAGCTGGCTTCAATCGCATCAAGTTCTTCCAGAAATGCTTCTTCGACTTCCTCTTCATTGACTCTTTCGCAAATCTCTTCCAGTCTCAGTTCGGAGAGCGTGTGATCGTTGCCTCCGCTCAATGTGATGTTACTATCGTTCCCGCGTAAAGTCAGTTCCCACGATTCTTCGGCTGCTGGAACAATCGACCAGATTGCCTCCGGCAGATGTGCGGCAGACAATGTGACGTTTTGCATCGCGACGGCAGAGTCGAGTTCGCCACTCCGCAATGCCGTCACCTGACCGTACTTGCCGCAAAGTTGCCAGAATAAATCGACATCCCATAACAAATGTTGATTGCACTCTGAAATCTTGATTCGAGGGTTTCCGGCAGGGTGTGGGTGTCGTCTCTGAATCGTAATTTCGACCGTCTCACCGATCTTGCCTTCGTCCAATATCTCACGAAACCGATTCACGAGAGGATGCCGACGCAATGGGAACAAGGGAGACAGCGGAACCTGATTGTCATCACGAATCAGACTGAGTTCATACAGAAAGGCCGATCCTTGACCGGCTGCCGGCAAAATGATGAGCGGAATTTGTTGAGCGGCGAGTTGTTTGGCTGTTTGCAGATTCGCCTCACGACTGCCACACAGAAGAATGGCATCGATTCCATTGACTTCTAGCAGTTGAGCAGGCTCGGCCAGACGTTCAATTTGCTGAGGAAGGTCGCTCGCAAAATCGCTCAAACCGACAGCCCAGAATATCTGGTGTCGTCGTCCGTTTGTTAAAACGGGTAACCACCTTTCAATCTGTTCGTGATCGCCGAGAAGTCCGAGTTTCATAATCTGCCGAAGGAATAGGTCTTAGGGAAGCGGGAACATGATGAGACTTAAACGTCTCAATACGTTATCTTACGAGTTCACAGTAAATTCGACCACGCCAGAGAGCAGACGAAAGTCGCAAGATCTGTTGATTTCAGGTTGCCGCAGTCTGTAAATGATCGGCAATAGACGATGTGTTAATCTCTTGAATGACGCCTCTTTCCGTAATGATAGCCGTGATGAGTTCTGACGGCGTCACATCAAATGCCGGGTTAAACACATCAACGCCATCGGGAACGGTTTGTTGACCAAACCCATGGGCAATTTCATCACGACTGCGTTCCTCGATAGGGATATCATCACCAGACGCGAGTGAGAGATCGAATGTGCTGGATGGAGCGGCGACATAAAACGGAATATTATGGACTTTGGCTAATTGGGCAACAGAATAAGTCCCAATCTTGTTCGCCGCATCTCCGTTTCCTGCAATCCGATCTGCTCCGGTCACAATGGCTTGAATACGTCCCTGTTTCATTGCCCAACCAGCGACAGAATCGCAAATGACCGTCACAGGAATGTCACGTTGTTGAAGTTCCCAGGAGGTTAAGCGGGCGCCTTGTAACAAGGGGCGAGTTTCGTCGGCATAGACGTGCAGATTTTTTCCCTGGCGATTAGCGGCAAAGAATACGGATAATGCGGTGCCATCGCCGGCAGTCGCCAACCCGCCCGCATTGCAGTGCGTCAACACACTGCACTCGTCGGGGAGTAATGCTGCTCCGTTCTGCCCGATGGCCAGACACATTTGCTGGTCTTCTCGATCAATTCTTTGTGCCTCTTCAAGAAGTTGTTGCAAGAGTTCCCGCGATGTCAGATCGGGATGCTGGTTGGCAAACGCTTTCATCCGGTCAAGTGCCCAGAAGAGATTCACGGCTGTGGGCCGACTCGTGGCCAGATAGTCGGTCACTACTGTCAATTTCTCATTGAACTGAGGACGCTGTACATCCGCAGACGACTGTAAGCCGACGATGACTCCGTAAGCAGCCGAGACTCCAATGGCGGGGGCTCCGCGTACACTGAGTCTTTTAATGGCATCCCAGACGGATTTGACATCCTGACAGTCGAGAAAGACGACCTCCAAAGGAAGCACTGTTTGATCGAGTAGACGAAGATGCCCGGAGAGGCAATCGCCCATCCATTCCAAAGTCTTATAGGGTTGTTCGGTCATAGCTGAAGAGAACTCACCGCGCAAGTTGATCTCACACGGTGAGCTGAAGGTTTCACAGAAAGTGGGTCAAGGTGTGTACTCGGTGGGTGTCATGTATTGTCGTTCGACTTTCATGACGAGCTTTCCATCGGCGATCGACTCTTTGTAAGCCTTTTTCCAGGCAGGGTCGGCGATGAATGCTTTCCATGATTGATCGGCGGATTCGCGACTCTTGTGGGCGACCACATAAATCAGCGTGTCTTCTTTGTCGACCGGAGTCCAATACATGATGTTTTTAATCCCATGCTTCTCGAAAATTGCCATCGTATGGTCTTTGAAGCGAGCATGCAGATTGGGAAGTTTACCGGGGTGGCAGGTGTAAGTTCGAAGTTCGTAAACCATGCCGTTATCTTCGGCAGACACACTTTGTGTTGTCGTAGTGATTAGCAAACCGCTGATAGCAAATGCGCAAAACATTGCCCATGAACTCTTTTTGTGAAGCATTCCGATTCTCCTGATAGACTGTGTGCAAAATCAAATGGTGAGAGAACTCAATCAAGACACACACGGAACATCTTCTCTGAAAAAGAAGAACGATCCGCGGTTGTCTTTAGAGATCGTCGAGCAAACGCTCGATAAGTGCAAGTCTGCCTTGGAGAATGCGGGAGAGTTCTGCTTATTCTTCCGCCAAGTCGTCAGGCTTCACTGTTTTTTGCTTGTGATGAGGGATCAAGTGCCCCCGATAAGCACGCAGCGGTTTGACAAGATGCAGTTCGAGGTATTCTTGCCGTTTTTCCCAATCTTCTGCTCCATAAGCAGTGACGGCCGCCAGAGATTCCAGTTCATCGAGTGCTTTTTCGGCGACTTGCAGACTTTCACGGACATCGATCAAACCTTCATCGACATTTCGTGGGGAGTACCCTTTTCGTAATTGCCAGCGATTCATGAGAAACTGGACGAGGCCGTGAAGTTGATCGAACCGCTGTTGGTCATCTGGGATCAAACTTTTTTCTTCCAAGATTAAATCGAGCGCTCCGATGACATTGCGAACCGATTTATCACGTACGTCGCCAAAGTAGATGGTCTTTAACCGATGATAATATTCTGCTTGCGGAGCTAAACCTGGATTCCGGGCATACAACTCGGCCGCTTCATGATGAAGAAAATAACTGATCAAAGGATCGTAAGGTTCCGAAAACTGGTTAAGTTCACCAATCAACTCCGCTGATCCGGGCTTTGTCTGATGAGCATCAGAGAGTGCTTCGAGATATTCAACGCGACGTTTGTCGATGGGGTGCATTTCCTGACGCGGCTTTTCCCCTTTGACCTGTCGAAGTTCACTGCGAGGCTTTGTGCTGAGAAATTCTTTCAGCTTAGATCGATAAGCCCAGGGAAGATCAACAAGATCGGCCATGTATTTTTGCTGAGCCGACACTTCTTCGATGCGACGTTTGATATCGGCTGTCTGTCCATCTTCTCCCGCCAGACTCATTAATCGTGATCGGTAGGGCGATAGAGCGTCGGTTTTTTCGTCCCACTTGTTGGCCCAACGGAGTGAGTCCTGACTATGCGTGAAGAGAAGCTGTGGGGCCAAAGCCGTTTGTGTCTTCCCCGAGACGGCAACCAGCAGATCAGCCGTTTTGTCAGCGGTGACCGTGGGCAGTTGAAGGACATGCCCCCAGTCCCACCCGAAACGTGCCAGAACTCGACGTATTTGTGGCTTCTGCAATCGGTCGGCAAGTTCGGTATTGTATTGTAGCTTGTCGGTGGTCCCTGCCAGAAATAATGTTTCCCCCGGAAGCATTTCAATGGCAACCACTTGAGGAAACACTGTTTGTAATGTCGAGAGAACATCAGACCATGCAGCCGGTCCATGATCGTAGTGTTGGAATCGCTGACAGAAGAGGCCATTGGGAGCCAAGCGAGCTGCTGCTGATCGATAGAAATTCACGGTCATCTCGGTTGTACCTTCGACCGTTGCCGAACGCATGGGGCTCGAAATAATAACATCGTACATTACGCCTTTGGCACGCAACGCCAACTCAGGAGAGACTTTTTGCAGCGTGACGCGAGAATCGGTGACAGGATTTAATCCAGCCCAGGGATTCTCTGTTTGTGCTCCATATGTGGCCTGAACCAACGCAGGGTCGGCATCAAAGCAATCGATGTGCTGGACAGGAAAGTCGAGCGTGCTGGAAACCGTCACGCCGCAGCCCCAACGACAAATGGCGACATTTGAGACATCCCCATGAATGGCGGTCGGAAGGACCGTCATGAGAACGTCTGTGGGGAATTGTGGCATAACCCGATAATCGAGACTCAGGTATCCTTGCGGTAATCCGTTGCGGCGGATCGATGTTTCCAGCCCTCGATAATTGAAAACGGTGAAAAGTTCTTGATCGGTCTGGATCGTGTGAGTCAAGCGTCCGTCGTCCAGAAAAGGAAGGGTTTCCCAAGGCGCTCCACTTCGATGCTGAATCCAGGCAGAAGAATGAAATAATATCTTCGCGGGAAGCGTACCCGTTTGCGACGGCAGCAAAAAAGAAGTGACGAGCACGGCGGCAAGAGTTCCGCTGGTGAAGATCAGTTTCAATCTGCGACCCGGTTGCCAATCAGAACGCCAGTTGGTTCTCAATGTCAAGACAGCACTGATTGCAGCCAGAATTCCTGTCCCTACCATGAGGCGTGTTGCAGGTATGCCAGTATGAAGCAGTAACCGAAACGTAAACCACACGAATGCAGTACACCAGAAAGCAGAAATGACACTGCCAGTTCTGTTTGAGGTGAATATTGAATGATAACGTCGAAACCACATACCCATTGTCAGCCCCGCAAAGGCAGGAAACGCTCCGAGGATCAGGAGTCGCGCTGATTGCTGCAGGAAGGCGTTTGACCAATTGGACGACAGTTGCAACAACCAATTGGTCAGGGTCGATTCCAGAAGAACCACCGCTGTCGCTGAAAGACAGGTCACTAAAAGCCAGACTGTTGGTGGATATCTGCGGAGCATTCCACCCACTCGCCGTGTTCCACTCAGACTGAATGCCAACAACGCAGAACTGATCAGAATGAGCGGTGGCCCCATAAAGATGGTCGTATTCAGCAACGCCCAGGGACGTGTGATTAAAGAAAGGCATGTCCACAACCCGGCAATCAAACTGGGAGTGAGCCAAAACTGGAATGTCTCAGACCGAGAAAAATTAGAGTTCGAACTTTGGATGATTGAATGGACTGAAACCAGACTGGCTGATTGCAAGCTCCATCCCGTGCATCCAAGTAACAGAATTGTGGTCCCCCACAGCAGGTACTCGGTTGGGATATAGGGAAGCAGAATTGAGATGGAAAAGACTGCCCCGGCAAACAGAATCCAGAGTGATCGTGTGGCCTGTGTTGTCGATTGTTGAAAAACCGTATAGCTCATCAGCACACTGGGAATTCCGATGAGTCCCAGTGCTGCTGGAAGGAGACTGAGCACTTGCAGCGTGACTGATTCCAGTTGAGTTGTTGTAAACCAATGGGGACCCAGATTTCCTAGGTTCACCAGCAATGGCAAGAGACCCAGCCATGATGTCATCGCGAGCCAGCACGCCCATTGAGGTACTTTTGGGAGTTTCTGAGATTTTAAAGCCCAAAATGTCAGGGAGACACCTGCCGTGAATGCGATCACGGAAGCAATCGCCACCGAGAGTCCCAACCCGTAAAGTGCGATCCAACTGTTGGTCGCCAAGGTGAGTCCGACACCTGCGAACAGGCAACAGAGTGAATGAGGAGTGAGCACGCGGCTCCATCGGCGCGCAGAGCGTCGAAGAAATTCCATTGATTGAGACATGGCGTCCCTGCCAATCAGTTCTGGGTCATTTTCCTATCAGATGAGAATTTTTGCGGGGTCTCACCTGATCCTGAGCAAGTTGTATCGTATTATGGAAAATTGCGACAACCCCAGTCTTTATCACGATTAGCGACGTAACGCATTGCTGCGAAAGTCAGGATACTCAGATGAATCGGTTTCACTCATATCGAAATTCAGTAGCACTTTCACTGGCGATTGGGCTATCACTCAACACAATAACGCTCTCTTCAGCGGCAGAGAGTGAAGCCAACTCGAACTTGGTTTCTGCTGTAAGCTCTATACAAATAAAGGACTTAAAGAAATCAGTCGCATTTCTAGCCAGTGATGCACTCGAAGGCCGAGAGGCAGGCTCAGAAGGTTCGCGTGCAGCAGCCGTCTATTTGATTGAGCAGATGGAGAAGTTCGGCCTGAAGCCCGTCGGTGATGACGAAACCTACCGGCAGAGTTTCGGGAAGAACTATCAAAATTTGCTGGGACTCCTGCCGGGAAGTGACCCCGATTTGGCAGACGAAATTATTGTGGTTGGGGCACATTACGATCATGTCGGCTATGGATACTCGGGAAACTCTCGTGGAACAGTGGGGCAGATTCATAATGGTGCTGATGACAACGGCAGCGGAGTCGCAGCGATTCTGGAGTTTATCGAAGCCGCTTCCCTGCTAGAAACCGCTCCTCGTCGGTCGATCCTGTTTGTTTTCTGGGATGCTGAAGAACTGGGCCTTCTTGGTTCAAAGCATTGGACGACCAAACCGACGATCAATTTGAACCGCGTCAAATACTACATCAATCTCGACATGGTCGGACGACTCACCGATAACGAATTGGAAGTTTACGGGAGTCGAACCGCAGACGGTTTGCGTCGGCTGTATTCGTCCACTAATGAAGACGGAATTCGTGCAAAGTTCAATTGGTACTTAAGACCTGATAGCGATCACTACTCGTTTTTGCAGAAGAACATTCCTTTTGTGATGCCGTTCACGAAAAAACATGTGGATTACCATCGTGCTTCCGATGACTTTGACAAAGTTAACTTTGATGGACATGCGAAAATTGCGCGACATTGGTTTCGAATTTTATGGCAACTGGCCAACACCGACGAGTTGCCCGGATTTCGTCGAAAATGTTTGGCTGAAAATGAAGGAGTCAGGCGTAACATTGAGTCAGCGTTGTCTCCTGCGGTGTCGCGTTTGGGAGTTTCCTGGAACACTGAACAAAGTGAGCAGGCGGGCGAGTTAATCATACGAAATTTGGTATCGACTTCTCCTGCCTGGACTGCAGGATTACGTCCGGGAGACAGAATACTGGCCTTGAATGGTCGCCCCTTCAAGAACTCGGCGGTGTTTGTTCAGAATGTTTATGCGTCCGAAGCCGACTCTGAAATGACCATTCGGCGGGCTCAATCGGAAGAGAGCGAACAACTTTTTATTCAGTTAAAAGGTCAACCTGTTTTATTAGGGCTCGCATTTCGAGCAGACAATGCGGAAACCCATTCGCTGATTGTTTCTCATGTCGTCTCTGATTCTCCGGCTGCCAATGCAGGCTTACAGCGCAATGATCGAATTATACTTGTGTCTGAAAAACCTGTTTATTCCACTCAACAATCTGCCGATGAATTGCTCGGTGCGCAAAAGCCGATAATGATTGAATTCTCTCGTGACGGCGTCGTTTCCAAAACGAAATTACAACCGCTCAAAAGAATCTCAAAGCCGACGCCGAAGGCCGAATCGGAGACTTCCACAAACGAATCATCAATTTGATTGATTCTGGGGAAACTTCAAACCGAACTCTCGCAAAGTTTTTGCAACGAGTAGAAGAGGCAACCCTTCAATGGCTGTGGTGTCGGTGCTACGAACATCTTCGAACAAACTCACGCCGTGAGCTTCATACTGGTAGCCTCCTGCACAGTCGAACGGTTCATCGAGATCGATATAAGCTTCAATTTCGGCAGTGGTCAGAGGTCTCATGCGGAGAAATGTGCGATCAAGCAGTAAACGCTCTGTCTTTTGATGAATCAGACAAATCGCTGTCAGAAGTTGATGTGATTGACCAGAAAGCTTGGTTAACTGTGAGATATTTCTTTCTCGATTTTCAGGTTTGTCGAGAATCTCATTCTCGATGACGGCGAGTTGGTCAGCACCAATCACAAGTGCGTCGGTATGATCCTCTGCAACGACTTGTGCTTTGGCTTGTGCCAGAGAAACTGCCAGTTGTTGTGGTTCTGAAATTGCCTGCTTTAATTCAGATTCATCCACCGCAGGAGGAATGACCTGAAAAGGCAACCCCAATCTTTTTAGAAGAGTTTTTCGGTAAGGCGAACTGCTGGCAAGAATCAGATTCATCGAAGGTTCCACCGTTTTGGGACGGATTTGATTCTGACATAGTGCCAAGAATCTCGCTAGAGGCATTTGAAGCGCTTGGAAGAGGGGCGACAATTTCATGATATTCGAGAGAGAGAAAATCGAACGAGTCCATTGGCAAGTGCTGACGGCTGACGGTTAGATCTTTCCTAGAATGAAATATTGTGCAATTTGTATCTCCTTGCCATAGTTACCGATATTAACATTTAGTGGGTCTATGACAATTTCATGATTTCCAGCGATTGTTTGTTCATACCATCAAATTTTTGATTTGATGATGGGCATCGTCCGATGAAGAAACTGTGGCAGTTTGAGTGGGGGATTTCCTGAGATTGGTAACAGATATTCAGAATCTCCAATTGACTCAAAATGTTTTTTTTGAAAGAAACCTCATACGGTGATAAGCCTCTACCCGAATATAGGTAGGTCGGCTTATTAAGTCGATAAAACGCTCACCTGGCCTACATTGATCCTTCCTAATTCTACCTACCCAACGGAGTGGCGACGGTGATTTCTATTCGTTCCGCATTCTTTCTTCTTGCCTGCCTGTCTCTGGCCCTCAACTCAGCAACCACATTACGTGCTGAAGAGAGCAATTTGGATCCGCTCAACGGAGCGACTGAGGCCAATGATTCGGAGACGCAAGAACAGGCAGAAATGGACCCTCTTCGCGAAAAAGCGAAACTGGCCATTGAAATCTCGAAACGTCGGTATCTTGATGGCAAACTGCACACTCCATGGCAAATTCTGCACGGAATGCTCGCCTTGCGAGGTGACTATGAAATCAAAATCGAGGGCGAGAAAACGTCGGCTCTCGAATGGATGCAAAAAGGACAAAGCTATGATCGAAAGCCTTGGGTAAAGAAGTCGGCTTATGGCGGTCACTTTCACACCTATACCCAGCCTTATCACTTTGAAGGTCATCCTAATCAGTTTCTGGCAATTCTGACGATGTCCGATCTTCCAGCCGATACAGAGTTTATGGCATGGCAGAATCAAACTGCAGTACCGGTCACGATTCAGCAGATGGTTGAGCATGCCAAGATGGTTGTCAACGACCGCGAAGGACAAACCTGGACATTGTGGGCCTTGAGCAAATATCTTCCGTCTGATGCCGAATGGATCAACAAAGATGGAGAAAGCTGGGGCATCGAACGGCTTGTGCTCAAACAGGCACGAGCCAATCTGAACAAGGCAGCTTGCGGTGGAACTCACGGGTTGTTTGCTCTCTCGCATGCACGCAAGAAGCACCTCGCCATTGAAGGAAACGAACTGACGGGAGTTTGGATCGTCGCCGATCAGACCGTCAAAAAGCACATCAACATTGCACGTGCGTTACAATATTCGGATGGCGCGTTTTCCTGTGGCTACTTTGCTTATCAGGACTACAAAAAGAATTTTGCCGAACGCCTTTCTCCCACTGGTCACACTCTCGAATTTTTGATGATGGCTGTGGATGATGAAGAACTCTCGAAAGACTGGATTCGAAAAGGTGTCGAACACGTTGCCAATGATCTGATCGATAACAAAAGAAACCCCATCGATTGCGGTCCTCTTTACCATGCTCTCAGCGGACTGGTAATTTTCATGGAACGCACAGAGCCGAAACCGGTCATCGTTGAAGAACAGGTCGCCGAGTTCTTACCTCTGGTGGCACCTAAGCCAGACATCAAAACCGCGTTCTCGCCATTGATTGCACCGAAGCCAGACGTTGTGATTCGACAGGCTTCTCTTCCTGAGACAGGAAGAGAAGCCGAGTAACGAAGCAGAGCCGGCCGAACTATACCCGAAATCCTCGTTGTCCGTTATGGTCGACGAGGATTTTTTGCATGGTACAAGTAACCGTCTTCAGCGCCGATCAGTAAATCGGGGACTCCATCGGAGTTCCAGTCGACGACTGCGGGGCTGCTAGTGTGTCCCGCTAACGGACGATCACAGAGTGGGCCTTCATTTTTGAATTTCCAACCGGTGTCGGTTTCGCCAATATTTCGATACCAATCTGCGTTCTTACTGTTCAGGAGGAGATCCATTCGTCCGTCTCCGTCCCAATCGGTCACTTCAATCTTTCGGCGCCCACTGCCCCCAGCTCTTTTGGGATTGAGTTGCAACGGCTTTCCGTTTTCATCGAGAACCAGTCGCTGACCGGGCAACAGAGTCAGTCCATGATCGGACTTTTCGCGTCGGAATACCGCCGGATACCCTTCATGATCAAGAACTAGCAAGTCGTTCAATCCGTCTTTGTTCCAGTCCACAATCACAGGAGTTGTTCGCCATTGGGTGACAAATTCTTTTCCCACAGTTTCCCACCACGTCCATTCTGGTTTAGGAGTTTTCCCCGGCCATTCGACTTGGATCGATTTGACGGCTGCCAGTTTGGGGGCAGATTGAGTTCCGATATTTTCGAGCCACTGGATGCGTCCCCAAATCGAGTTTAAGACAACGTCAGGCAATCCATCGTGATTCCAATCTCCTACGGAGAGAGTTGTGTAACCCCACTTTTCTTCGCAAGGCCCCTGAATCGAACCGTTTGGGCCAGCTTCAATCCGAAAGGTTTCGCCTCCTGCTTCCAGCAGTTTAGGTGCAGCCCACTTGGGGTTCTCTCCTCCCCCAAGATTTTCGATGAAACTGATATAGCCAGCCGTATTTCCGCAAAGAATGTCCTGATCACCATCATGGTCCCAGTCAAAGGCATAGGGTGTTGCCAAGGCTCCGAACTTGATGTGTTCCGCTTCCTGTTGAAAATAACGTGGAGGGAGAAATTGAGGGACTTGGTCCTGGAACTTGCCGGTGTTTTCGACCAGTGCAACTCGTCCATCTTCATCGCCCACGATCAAATCGAGATCATCATCTCCGTCCCAATCGATGGCTGTGGGGACAATCATCTGCAAATCCATCTCAATCGGTTGGCCATCATGTGTGATTGTTTTACCAATTTGATACTTCGGCTGAGCTCGCGAACCGATATTTTCAAAATAAGTGAAGGTGTCACGGAACTCACCACATAATAGATCGAGGTCTCCATCTCCGTCCCAGTCGGCGAAGTTGGGAGAAGGCCAGCCATAAACTTCGGGAGTCTTCCCATCCACGCCTTCAATTTCTGTCGGAGTCTCGAATTGAGGTTCGTTATTGGTGCCAACATTCAGGGCGACTCTCATGAGTCCTCGTAATGGTCCATTCGTCCAGAGACCTTCTGAATTATAGGCGTCATCCCATCCATATTCGGTCCAGTCTCCATACCCGATGACGACATCAAGTTTACCATCCCCGTTGTAATCAACGCGATGCCATTGACGTGCGCGTGTTTTCCGACCTTTCAGGAAAGACGTATCGACTTTGAGTGTTGTTGGGTTGTCGTACTGAGACTTTAGAAAATCGCTGTATTGTTTGTTCTGTACCATGACAACGGGCTTGTTTTTGACATACGAAACTCTCGTATTCTGAAAACCTCGACCGATGATGACCCCCGGTTTGAAAATAGGAAACTTCTCTTTCCCATCAGAGGTGTTTTCAAAGAAATAGGTGCCGTTTGAAGGTTTGTCGGGACACGTAACGATCAGATCGAGATCCCCATCGGAATCGTAGTCCATTGGCATCGGCCAAGCCCATAAGCCGACCCCCAGATCGACGACCAGTCCCGGATTGTTGTAGGGGACTCGCTGAAGCGGCGACTCTTGTGCGCTGCCTGTCATCACTGCAAAGCAGAGAACAATTAAACTTGAATAAATCGAATAACGCATGCTCGATATCCCGTCAAAGTTCTTGTGACCGTTGAGAACTCTGTTAGATCGTCGAGGAAGCGGGTGTCAGATATTTATCGACATCATTCGAGACGATCACGCCGTAGTTCACGGCTCCCAACCATCCTGACATGATAATCCCGACAGAACCGGCATGATAGAGGCCACCAATCTGTTCTGGAAGATCTTTGCTGACTTGCAAACCCTCGAATTTTGTGCCGAACGAGGCGCCATTCCAGTGGCGTGTGTAATGTTCGAAAGTTCGCGGCGTGGAAGCCTCGACATGATCCACTTTCTGGCGGATATTGGGGACGTATTGTTCGAGGCAATCGAGAGTCCCTTCACAAAGTTCCGTCTTGTCTTTCTGGTATTGTTCTTCCGAAAGATCGGCCCAGTCGCTGTAGTTGGCGTTGGTGGAAGAGACGACGAGATAGCGATTGAGTTCAGGACGGGTGCGCGGGTAATAAAATGAGAATGTTCGACTACTGATTTGTTTGCTCAGCATCGCATCAATATCAAAACCACTGTGCTCCGAATGGAATAGAAGATCTCCAACATCGTCGAATTCTTCTCCTTCCTTCAGAGCAATGTAAACTTGGCAACTGCTATTGTTGAGGCGAACGGCTTCAGCGGCTTCCACGTACTCTTTATCGAGGTCCTCTTTACCAACGAGTTTCAACACAGTTTGTTTCAGATTGGCATTCGAGACGATTGCGTTACAGCCAATTCGACGACCGTTGACAACAACTCCCGTGACTTTTCGATGGTCATCAAGTTCGATGTTTTCGACGAGAGAGCGGATGCGAATATCCACGCCATTTTTTTCCAGCTCTGCTTTCATCAAGTTCACAAGATGGTCTGTGCCACCTTCAAACGTGAAGACTCCCTTGTGCATAAAGTTGGAGAACACGATTCCATAGGTGATCGCTGGATCTTCCAAAGTCGAACCGTTGGCGTAAGTGATGGGCTCCATCAGCAGACGAACAACATCATCGCGACCCGGAAAGAATTGTTCGAACAGCTCGCGGACAGTCATCGACCGGTCGTCATAGAAATTCATGCTGCGAGCTTTATCAAAGAACGCTTGCACTGTTTCCGCCGAGATGCCGAACTTTTCGATCAGAATATTCGTGAAGTCATTTCGGTCAAAAGTTGTGCGCAGTGAGAACTGAGGATTCTCGAAACGAATCCCTTTCAGTTGCACGATTTTATCCGCGATTTCCTGAGTCCAATATTTTCGACAACTCTTGATCATCCCCATGGGGAATCCATGCAACGAGATATCAAAAATGTGGCCGTTACGACGTTTGAACCAGGTCGCCATCCCTCCCAGTTGGTAATGATGTTCCAGAAGGAGTACCGAATGGCCGGCGCGTGCTAAAATGTTGGCCGAAGTGAGTCCACCAAGACCGCTGCCAATAACAACGACATCGTAATGGTCTTGGCAGCCTTTGAGAAAATCCTTAGCCATAATAAGTCTACGTTGTCTTCAAGGTTCTAGTAAAATGGGTTTCTGTCTCAATCGGTACTTTGACGAAACAAGGTCGGCTCAGTTTAGAAAGGCGGGACAGAAAGTCCAACCAAGGTTTAAGGAAGTCGTACTCGCGAGATTTCTGTGTTTGGATTTCCACCTCATTCTGCCAAGACTACTGAGTGTCGTCCTTTGTACACAATAAATGAATTCAGCGTGGAAAAACTGCTAAACAACGACAGAAGAGTCTGAAACTCCCGAATAAGGTTCTGGGAAGGATGCGGGATATTATCGATTATATCAAATAGTCAAGATATGAAGATTCTGATAATTATAACAAATAGGCATAATTTTGAGTGCAGACGGTTGAAGCCTTAAACTTTTCCTAGTATCCCTAGAGAGAGAGTTTGACAAAACTCAGCGAGGAAAACAGTCTGGTATGAGAAGAATGGTGTGTCCTTCTTCAAATAGCGGGTAGTTTTGTGTGTAAGGCCGATTTGGTCAGGTCGGCAAGCTGTATAATACAAATAGGGGATGCATCGCTGCCGGTGTCCCTTCAGGAAATGTCGGCAGCATCGAAGGAGTTTTACAAATGAAGAGTTTATTGAGTTTGTTGATGGTGACTGCCATCATGGTTTCAGTCGCCGATGCACAACCGCCCAAGCCTATGGCTGACGGACATGCGGCTGGACAAGCTGTGGAACTATTCACCTGTGTGGAAATTGAAGATCCAGAGAACATCGCACCTTGTGCGGTCACCAAGATCATCATGGTTCCTGATCCTTGTGCTTGCCGGGACCATTGTGGTTGCTGTGAGCCAAAGTGTGTCGCTGTCAAGATTTGTGTTCCACCACCGAATCCATGTGCCTGTGGATGTGAAACACACGAAGTTGTGAAGTGCAAAAATGGTGGACGTAAGCAGAAGTACGACTACGGTAAGTACTCTGTCGAAGTCACTGTCAAAGACGGTTATGTCAAAGTCGATTACGACGACTGATTGACCGCTGAAAGCAGACGTTCAAGCCGGTGACGAGAAATCGTGGCCGGCTTTTTCTATGCGCTCTTCAGAGCCCGTTGAACCACCGCTAGGTCTTCATGAATTCCATGACCTGATAGCCAGCGTGTGACATTCCCAGGTTCTGATAGACCTTTTGAGCATTCAGATTGTGGTCTTCGACATACAATCGGATCCCAACCACATCGTCTCGTGTCTTTGCTTCTTCAAAAACAGCCTGATAGAGAGCTTTGAACACGCCACGATTTCGCTGCTCGGGGGCCACATATACGCTTTGAATCCACCAAATCTCTCCGTTTCTCCAATCGCTCCACTCGATAGTGATGAGCAATTGCCCGATGACTGAGTCTTTTTCACGAGCGACTAGGTATCTGCCACGTGACCGGTCATCAAACAGTCCACAGACTCCACGGAGGACGGTCTCCGGGTTGAGCACTTTTCCTTCCGTTTCGTCAGCCAGTTGACAGTTGAACCGGGCGAGTATCTCAGCATCCGCAAGTCGTGCTGGCTGAATATCAAAGCTTTCTGAAGGCTGGCTCATCGTTAGTGGTGTCTCGTATCTCTGAGGCAAAGCACAGTATTTATCGATCTGCACTTATCGATCTGCATTGTGGGACGCTCAATATAACGCCAAAACTGTAGCGTTTTGCACGATTATAGGAATTCAACGTCTACCAATGATACGATTTCCCTATGATTTGTGGTGTAAACCCTTGCTGTCAATGAAGAAAGGGAATATGAAGGGAAGTGAAGCAGTGTTGCGACCTGAGAGCTGTGATGCACAGGGGGAATGTCCTCTCAGTAGAATCAATCGCCAAGCTCCCCAAGAGAGTCGCGACGTTGATGATCGCAGGGCGTTAGGTTGTGTTGAGACTGTGGGAAAACTATACTCACCCTCTTTTCCGGGGTTCAGCTCGCTGATCGTTTGAAAGATTCACCAAGATGCGTTTTTGCCTGATTGACCAAATCACCGCGATCGAAACCGGAAACTCGATCTCGGCTATCAAGAATCTCTCACTGGCAGAGGAGTATCTTCAGGATCACTTTCCGGGCTTTCCGGTCATTCCGGGGGTGTTGATGCTGGAAGCGATGGTGCAAGCCAGTTCCTGGTTGATGCATGAATCTAACGATTTTCAATACAGTACAATTTTGTTGAAGCAGGCGAAGGCCATTAAATTCAATCATTTTCTGCAACCGGGAAAAACTCTGGTTGTCGAATCTAAAATACATAAGTCTGAAGGCGAAGAAGTCACCTTCAAGGCGAGCGGTACAATTGATGACATTTCGACAGTGAGTGCGCGGTTAACACTCAAAGGTTTGAATCTTGTTGAACGTGACCCCTCATTGGCTTCTGCAGACGAACGAAACATGACTCATAACAAACAGTTGTTTCGTCAGTTGTGGAAACCAGAAGTCTCAGAGTCACTAGAAGCTTAACCATTGCAGTCGTTGACACACGTAGTGGTTGAATTACGCAATACCATATTTGAACGAAATTGAGAGCAAAGTAATGAGACTCGAAGGTCAAGTCGCATTGGTTACCGGTGGAAGTCGTGGCATTGGTAAAGGAATTGTCGAAGCATTCGTCAAAGAAGGTGCCAAGGTTGCGTTTGTCTACAATTCGTCGAAAGATGCTGCCGATGCCATTGTCAGCGAACTCTCTGCCAGTGGCGAAGTGATTGCGATTCAGGCAGATGTCAAGTCCAAAGAAGCGGCACAAAAAGCCGTCGATGAAGTTCTCGAAAAGTGGGAACGGATTGATATTCTCGTGAATAACGCGGGAGTCATTCGTGACGGATTGCTGGCGACGATGGATGAAGACGATTGGTGTACCGTCATCGATACGAACCTCAACTCGGTTTACAATTTCACACAAAGCGTAATGCGTCCGATGATGTCACAACGCAGCGGACGAATTATCAACATGTCCAGTGTTGCCTCTGAGATGGGGAACCAGGGACAAACCAACTATGCGGCCTCTAAAGGCGGCATCAATGGATTTACAAAATGCCTGGCTGCGGAAGTTGGCCGTCGAAACATTACGGTCAACGCCATTGCGCCGGGCTTTATTGAAACAGACATGACGGAAGCCGTCCGTAACGCGGCTGAAGGGGAAATTAAGAAAGCGATTGCACTTCGCCGTTTGGGGAAACCTGAAGACATCGCGAGTACGGCCGTCTTTTTGGCCAGCCCTGACGCAAGTTACATCACGGGACAAGTCATCGAAGTTGACGGGGGATTAACCCTCGGCGGTATTTAATTCAAAACCTGTTCGGCGATTGTGGCAACTCGTATTTGCTGCAATCGGCAGGTGAGCGAAACACGTTTGGGAAACCTTCAGGAGATTTTGCAGATGCCCACGCAAGATGAGATTTTTAAGGTTGTACAGGAAACACTCGAAGACGCTCTTGGTGTCGACGATGATGAAGTCACGATGGATGCAACTCTTCAGGGAGACCTGGGAGCAGAGTCCATCGACTTCTTGGACATTCTTTTCCGCCTCGAAAAAGGCTTCGACATCAAAATTCCTCGCGGAGAGTTATTTCCCGAGAATCTGGCGAGCGCGGATTCCTCGTTCGTGCAGGATGGAAAAGTGACCGAGAGTGGAATCGCGCAGTTGCGAGAAAAAATGCCACACGCTGATGTCGACAAGTTGGCCGAAAATCCGGCCGTTGAAAACATCGCAGACCTGTTCACCGTGCGTATGATGGTGAGTTTCCTCGACCAAAAACTGAACGGGTAAGTTCCCCGATCAGTGATTGTCGTCTTCAAAAAGAGTGAGTTTTCCCGATGCGCTGGTTCTGGATCGATCGATTCATCGAATTTGAAAGTGGTTCTTACGCCAAGGCTGTCAAAAATGTCAGCCTTTCGGAAGAGCATATGCACGATCATTTTCCGGGCTTCTCAGTCATGCCTAGTTCGTTAATGATCGAGGGGCTGGCTCAGACGGGGGGAATTCTTCTGGGAGAAAAGAATGACTTCAAATATGCCGTCATTCTTGCCAAAGTTCCCAAAGTGACGTTTCATAGCTGGGCGACTCCCGGCGATTCTCTCGTCTACACCGCTCGTCTATTGGATGAGCGGGACGAGGGGGGAACTGTCGAGTGTACCGCTCATGTTGGTGAGCGATTGGTGGCTGAGGCAGAAATTGTGTTCGCCCACTTAGATCCCTCAGATCCCACTCTGGGAGCGATTGACCAGAAAAACTTCGTTTTCTCGATGAATTTACTCGGGATTCTTGAAGTTGGGAAAGCTGGAGACGGAGCGGAAAAACTGTAACAGTAGTCATTTTCGCATCGAATTGCTATTTCTCCACAGATGAAACTCCCGTGAACCTGTTTTCATAGGGGGGGCGTTTAGCTATACTTGATCCCATCAGACTATAGGCTCCTGTTGAGAGAACGGTTGGGGAACTGTTCGGCAATGGGATACATAAAGAAACTGGGCAATGAAACGTCGAGTGGTAGTGACCGGTATCGGTTGTGTGACGCCGATAGGCAATGACGTCGAAACGATGTGGGCATCCATTCGCGCTGGTAAAAGCGGTGTGGGGCCAATCAGTCATTTCGACGCCTCTAATTTTCCGACCAAATTTGCGGCAGAAGTCAAAGGTTATGACTTCAGTCAGTATGTGGACGACCCGGAAGCATTTGAATTCGCGGGCCGTAACATTCGTTTTGCAATTGGTGCGGCTTCCCAAGCAGTCGCCGACTCAGGCATCATGGGCTCGGTTGATCCCGCTCAGTTTGGTGTCTATCTCGGGGCAGGTGAAGGACAACAGGATTTCCTGATGTTCATGAACATGATTGCCCAAGCTCAGCAGAATGGCGAAGTCGATCTTGCCAAGTTTACGAAGTACGGTTTGGAGAATTTGCATCCTCAAACTGAACTCGAACAAGAACCGAATATGCCAGCCGGACACCTCGCCGGTTTGTTTAACGCTCAAGGCCCGAACCTTAACTGTTTGACGGCATGTGCGGCATCGAGTCAGGCGATTGGAGAAGCGACTGAAATTATTCGTCGTGGCGATGCAGAAGTCATGCTTTCCGGTGGTGCCCACACGATGATTCATCCATTCGGTGTGACCGGTTTCAATCTGTTGACAGCCTTGTCCACTCGGAATGATTCTCCCGAAACGGCATCTCGTCCATTCGATAAAAATCGGGATGGATTCGTTTTGGGTGAAGGTGCCGGTATGGTCATCCTCGAAGAATACGAACGGGCCAAAAGCCGAGGTGCAAAAATCTACGGCGAACTCGTTGGATTCGGCTCGACGGCTGATGCCTATCGAATCACTGATATCCATCCTGAAGGCCGTGGTGCAGTCGCCTGTATCGAAATGGCCTTAAAAGACGCTGGCCTCAACACCGATCAGATCGATTACATCAATGCTCATGGAACAAGCACTTCGGTCAATGACCGAGTGGAAACCATGGCTGTGAAAAAATCTCTGGGAGCCGATGCCGCGAATACACCGGTTTCGAGCATTAAGAGCATGATGGGACATCTGATTGCCGCTGCGGGAAGTGTTGAGGCGATCATTTGCCTGTTGGCGATGCGAGACGGAGTTCTTCCACCGACCATTAACTACTCCACTCCCGATCCCGATTGCGATCTGGATTACATCCCAAACGAAGCACGTGACGCGAAAGTGCAAAGGGCACTTTCCAACAGCTTTGGTTTCGGCGGTCAAAACATTACTTTGATTTTCAACGAATGTGCCTGAGGTCGTTCGGCGATTTTTAAGCTGAATTCTCACTTCAATAATGGAATGTCACAATGACGTGGCTGATTGCAGAAATTCTGATTTCTCTCATCGTTGTCGGTTATCTCGTCGGTGAAACAAAGATCGTCCGCTTGGTGATGTCGATTTTTGAAAGCTCTCCGACGTTTATGCCTCAAGAGGCCAGTCCCGACGAGGAAGCAGAAATTGTCGAAATTCTTACGGAAGATGGAGTTCGCCTTTCCGGGTGTCTCTATGCTCGTTCCGAATCCGAGAGTCGCGGGTTGATTATCTTTTGTCCAGAATTTAGTGCCAACAAGTGGAGCTGGAAAAATTACTGCTACGGATTATGGGAATCTGGATTTGATGTTCTGGCAATCGACTTCCGTAACCAAGGTCAAAGTGAACGTGTTGACTCTTATCGAGAACTGCACTGGGCCACAGAGTTCGAAGTGGCGGATGCGAATGCAGCCATTCGTTATATCAAATCACGTCCAGACTTGGCAGAACGCCCCATTGGGATCATGGGTGTGAGCCGTGGTGGTGCGACGGCTTTGGCAGTCGGAGCCGATCATCCTGATGTCGAATTAGTGGTTACCGATTCCGCCTTTCCGACCGAGCCGTTAATGATGTTCTTTGTCGATCGTTGGGTGCAGGTTTTTGCTCCACAATGGATTTACAATCTTGTCCCTCGCTGGCATACCCATTTCACTCTCAAACTGGTCAAGAGATTCAGCCAATGGTCACGAAACTGTGTCTACGCTGAAATTATCCCCCGGTTCAAGCGCATGGCTGACCGAAAGAAAGTGCTGTTGATTGCCGGGTCACGTGATTCGTTTGTTGATCTCAAAGTTTCCCGGCAACTTGAGCGTTCTCTCGGTGAGAATTGTGAAGAGCTGTGGGTTGTTCCAGGGGCGAAGCACAATATGGGGAATGCGGTTGCAGGAGACGAATATCAGTCTCGCATCGAAACATTCTTTTCCGCAATGTCTCCTGTGCATGTCCCGCCTGTTCGAGTGCCTGAAGAGGCAACTGCCTGATCGCTTCTTTGCGATTGATTTCGATCTGTACTCGATATGATTTATGTCTTCGTCAATCTTCGAGTACCAGCATGTCCCTTCTGATCACTAATGATGATGGAATCGAAGCCCCTGGCCTCGAAGCTCTGCGCCATGTGGCTGTGGAATTTGGCGAAGTGATTGTGGTTGCTCCCGACCGTCAGCATTCGGGGAGTGGCCATAGAATCAGTGAAGACGGTCCGATTCCCATCGATGCGAAAGAGAACTTACGATACGCCATTGGAGGGACGCCAGCAGATTGTGCAAGAATTGGTCTGGCACATCTTGCTCCTAAAACGGAGTGGGTTCTTTCTGGAGTCAATGCGGGCGGGAATCTTGGTTGTGATGTGTTTATGTCAGGGACAGTTGCCGCAATTCGTGAAGCGGCATTGATGGGAAAACGTGGTATTGCGTTTTCACAATATCGAAACGGTATGAACTCTTCCTTTGATTGGAGCCGTATCGCAGGCTGGACGAAACCTGTCCTCGAACGATTATTCAGCGAACCGTTACAACCGGGCGAGTTCTGGAATGTGAATTTTCCAGATATTGAAATGCGAGACGGTTTCCCGGAGATCGTTTTTTGTCCAGTCGATGTCGAGCATTATCAATTTAAGTGTGAATTGAAGGAGGAGGGATTGGTCTATCGCAGCGATTACCAGCGACGCCCTCTAACTCCCGGACGGGATATCGATGTTTGCTTTGGGGGTAAAATTTCCATCTCAAAACTGACTGTTTGTAGCAATGCGCCGGGTATGAACCAGTAATTATCATTCGATGGGTGAATGATTCTCGGAATCGTTGCTGAAATTCTCATCATCATCGGTCACAATGGGTGTTATCACATTACTGCAATCCATTTCCTTCTGATCTTGATCGCTGATGAATCTGAATTCTATTTTGACTCGACGTGATTTCTGCGCCACTCTGTCTGGGGTCAGCGCCCTTTGTTTAGCAAGGCCCGACCTCTTTGCAGAGGACTCCTCGGACTTTCAGTTCAAGTACATTCTCGGGTCGTGTATGTATGGATATGCAGATCTGAAAGAGATTGTTCCTGAGGCCAGTAAGATAGGGGCAACGGCAATAGACATTTGGCCCAAAGTTCACGGCAATCAGCGTGAGCAATTGGAGGCAATGGGAGAAGACAACTTTGCAGAGTTCTTACAAAGTCATGATGTCACGCTGGGCTGTATCACGCAGTACAAGTTGGGACCGTTTGGTTTACAGAACGAAATGAAACTGGCTCAACGGCTAGGTTGCAAGACGATTGTTGCGGGTGGGAAAGGACCAGTAGGGTTGACAGGAAAAGAACTCAAATCGGCAGTCGGAAAATTTGTCGAACAGATGAAACCTCACCTCGCAGTCGCTGAGGAAACCGGTGTCACAATCGCTATCGAGAATCATGGCAACAATTTGATCGATTCTCCCGACTCGTTGAAATGGTTGGCAGAACTTCGGCCTTCAAAACACTTGGGAATTGCCTTTGCTCCCTATCATTTGCCTCAAGACACAACGCTACTCAGTCAGTTGATTCGAGACTTGGGCGATTCGATAGAAATGTTCTATGCCTGGCAGCACGGCATGAGCTGTTCCAAAAAACTTCCTAAAGAACAGGAACTTCTACAGATGCCCGGTCGTGGAGAACTCGACTTCGCGCCGTTGATCGAAGCATTACAAGACATCAAATATGCCGGTTGGACAGAAATTTTCATGCACCCCGTTCCGCGAGGAATTCCAATTCTCGAAACGACGGCGGAGGTCACTGCGGAAATCAATCGATCCCGAAACTATCTGGCCAACCGTATTACTCCAAGATAAAAATTAGACTCCCAGGAATTCATCATGCAAAAAGTGCTTATTGTGATCGGCGATGCGACGGAAACGCTCGACACCATGTACCCGTATTATCGCTTGCAAGAAGCCGGTTTTGAGCCGGTCGTAACAGCGCCCGAAAAACGACTTTATCAATTGGTTCTCCACGAACAAAAACCGGGCTGGACGATTACGAAAGAGTGGGAAGGTTACACGCTCAATTGTGATGTGCCGTTCTCCGAAGTGAAAGAAGACGAATATGCGGGCATCATGTTCTCGGGAGGACGAGCGCCGGAATACATTCGTTATGATGAAGATTTAGTTCGCATCACAAAATATTTCTTTGCTCAAAATAAACCCGTCGCCAGTGTCTGTCACGGAGTTGAAATCCCCGCGTACGCCGGTTGTGTGGAAGGCCGCCGCATGGCGACAGTCGCCAAGTGCAAATTTGATCTGGAAGTTTGCGGCGGTGTCTTTGTGGATGAGCCCTGTGTGATCGATGGAAACCTCGTCAGCGGACGGACGTTCCACGATAACGGTTATTATGTCGGGCCGTGGATTCAATTACTGGAAGCAGCTCGTGAAAATGCGGCGAGTACCCAAGTATGAAAATTCGGATGACATTGCGATTTACGATACTCCTCGGTGGAGTGTGTGTTTTTCTGCCCGGCATTGCACACTCGGCTGAGCCGTTTGTTTCCGGGTATGATCGATTTGCGGCTTCTCACTCGATCTCTGAATCACTGGCCGGACAGCTACTACTGACTGAGCTAAACTGCACGGCTTGTCATGTGACTGATTCTGAAGAGTTACACCCCAAAGGTGGTCCAGACTTGACGGGTGTCGGGAGTCGCGTGAATGTTGATTGGTTGCGCAGTTATCTGGCTGCCCCTCACGATATAAAACCCGGGACCACCATGCCCGACATGTTGGCGGGTTTGACTGAGACAAAAAAACAAGATGCGGTCGTCGCTCTCACTGCATTTCTGATGAATCAGCAACAAGAGTTCCCAGAAATCAAAGCGGGGGGTTTGAGTCCTGTACCCTTTGAATTCTGGGAGAAGGGGGATCCTGAATTAGGGAAAGGGCTTTATCATCGCATTGGTTGCATTGCCTGCCATGAACCCGATCAAAATTATGAAACGGCAGAATACAAACCAACCCCACTCGACCAAATGATTGAGCAACTCGATGATGATGAGCTAAAAGAACTCGGGCTCTCTCAACATGTTCGCCCCGTAAAATCCGTCCCTCATGGCGAACTGGGAAAGAAATATTCTTCGAAGTCACTGACCTACTTCTTGTTGAGTCCTGAAAAATATCGTCCTGCAGGACGGATGCCGAATTTCAAATTGGCTCCCATGGAAGCCTCTCACATCGCAGCTTACTTGCAGGCCAAAAGTCCTGGAAATTCGCAAAATAAGAGATCTGATTTTAGTCAAGACTTGATCGAAAAAGGACGTCAACTCTTTGCAGAATTGCAGTGTTCCAGTTGTCATCAGGCCAAAGGAATTGCCTCGAAAAAATCTGCCAAGAAACTCTCGGAGCTCAATTGGGAGTCAACGCAAACCTGTGTTGGCAATCCCACTGCGAAGCTGCCTCGTTACCCATTGAACGAGAAACAAGCCGCCTCGCTGAAAGCTGCCGTTCAAACTCTACAAAACGATGATTTGTTAGAGCAGCATTTGAAACTCGACCTGCGCATGTTGCAACTTAATTGTTATGGCTGCCACGAGAGGAATGAACGTGGTGGTGTTGGTCGAAACCGCAAGTCATATTTGGAGACGGTTCGGCACATCGATCTCGGTGATGAAGGACGTATTCCGCCCACTTTAACCGGCGTCGGACAGAAGCTGACTCAAAGCTGGCTGAAAATAGTTTTCGATGGAACAGGTGTTGTACGGCCGCATCTCTCGGCAAGAATGCCTCAATTCCCTTCGGCTCAGGTGAAATCGCTGCCTGAGCAATTCGCCGCTGTTGACGATTATCAGAAACAAAGCGAACAAGATGTCTTCGGTCAAAGCAAGAACCTTGCTACTTCAGGACGAATGTTGCTCGATACCGGTTGTGTGCAATGCCATCCGGTGGGTGGCGAGGCGTTACCGGGTGTTGTGGGAGTTGATTTGAGTGATGTAACCACTCGCATACATCCTGAGTGGTTCAAAAAGTTTTTGTTCAATCCAGGAGCCGTTAAAGCGCGTACTCGAATGCCGACCTTCTTCCCGAATGGGAAAAGCTCGAATTCACAACTACTGGATGGTAATGTCGATTTGCAGATCGCTTCTTTGTGGGCCTATCTAAAGGATCTCAAGAATCAGCCATTGCCGGAAAAAATCATCACGGCACGCTCGCAAACTTTTGAACTCGTTCCCAAAGAAAAACCGATTGTCTTACGAACATTCATGGACGAAGCGGGGACTCATGCCATCGCGGTCGGCTATCCCGAGAAGCTTCACTTTGCCTATGATGCCGAACAAGTACGACTGGCGGAAATATGGACGGGGCGGTTTCTTGATGCCCAAGGAACCTGGTACGAACGATTCGCTCCTCCCGCGAATCCATTGGGGGAATTTCATTACGCACTGCCGACTGGTCCAACATTAAGTCTCGAAAAAGCTAAACCCGTTTTTCGCGGATATCGCCTCGAAAAATCAGGTCGCCCCACCTTCCTTTTTCGTCTGGCAGGGTTCGAGGTTGAGGAACAGATATTTCCGACGAAGACCGGACACCTTCGGCGTATCTGGACAATGCGGACTCAACGACAATCCCGCGGAATACATCCACTCAATCTGCATTTATTGCCAGACGCCGAGCATGTCGATCCCACGACGATCACATCGGACGCGGGACTCAAAGCCCACTTGAAGACGACATCGAAAGTCACGCCGACCAAAGATGGGTGGAACCTCTCTTTGTTGCCACTGACCACCAAGAAACCGCTTGTGATTGAGGTTGAGTACCAATGGTAATGTCTATCAAGCGAGGCTTTCTTCTTGTGCTGTTATGGGCCATGTGCTCACACGGAGCCTCCACGACTTATGCTGCCGAAGAGAGTGACTATTACAAGTTGATCTCAGTCGTCACGTCTCAAGCGCAAACCGACTCTCGCTCGAAGAACTGGAAACCGGCTCCTGACGGGTTGGCACTCGAAGTCAGTGGCATCGCAGTTCTTGATGATAAGAAAGTTGCCGTCACGATTCGTAAAGGTGAAATCTGGATTTTGGACGGCGTCTATGATGATCCTCCGAAGAATGTGACCTACCATCAATTTGCAACGGCACTTCACGAACCACTCGGTCTGATCAAAAAAGGGGATGCGTTTTATACGGTTCAGCGCAGTGAGTTGACTCGAATTCGAGATACCGATGGAGACATGGTCGCTGATGAATATTTGACAGTCGCGAAGGGCTGGGGAGTGACCGGCCACTATCACGAATATGCCTACGGTCCCGAATTGGATGGCGATGGGAATTTCTGGCTGACATTAAACACGGGTCTCGGTCTGAAAGGAGATCAACTTGATCGCACCATTACCGAACCGACATTGAAAGTTCGTCAAGGACTTTGGCGTGGTTGGGGAATGATGGTGACTCCCGAGGGAAAGATGATTCCCATGTGTGCAGGGATGCGATCGCCGAGTGGTCTGGGGGCGAATACTGCCGGGGACATGTTTTACACCGATCAGCAAGGCAACTGGGTGGGAACCAACACGCTGCATCATATGCGGCGGGGAGCGTTCTTTCATCATCCAGACTCTTTGGCATCAATGAATGAACCCGATTCGCCCATCAAGGGGATCACAGAAATACCGAATGGCCTTCCATTCCCGCAGGCACTCAAAAAGTTCTCGGCTTTGAAGCCCCCGGCAGTTTGGCTGCCTTACAAAAAAATTGGTCAGTCGGCCACAGATATCATGCTGGATGAGAGCAAAGGAAAGTTCGGTCCGTTTGCGGGACAGTTTTTTTTGGGTGAGTTTACTCAAGCTGGCATCAATCGCGTCTACCTGGAAAAAATTGGTGGAGAGTATCAGGGGGCCTGCTTTCCATTTCGTTCAGGATTAGCGTCAGCCGTCCTGCGATTGGCACAAGGAACAGATGGAAGTCTTTTCGCGGGATTGACCAATCGAGGTTGGAGCAGCCTGGGGACGGCGTCGTACGGATTACAGCGACTCGTCTGGACCGGAAAGACTCCCTTTGAAATTCAGGAAATGCACGCAATTTCGGATGGGTTTGAACTCGTCTTCACAAAGCCGGTTGATCTCCAGAAAGCATCACTCCCCGCAGCCTACGAGATGAGCAGCTACACGTACCAATATCATTCTACCTACGGCAGCGACGAAATCCTGAAACAATCCCCGGTGATTGAATCGGCGACAGTCTCCGAGGACGGGTATCGTGTACAACTGAAAGTTCGAGGATTGCGCGAACTCTTTGTGCATGAATTGTGGTGCCGAGGAATTCGAGATCGTGATGGAGAGACCCTTTTGCATCCCGATGCCTATTACACTCTCAATCGATTGCCAAAGAACTAAGCTTTGTGGCCAGCATCGACCAGAGTGACCTTTCAGTTCAAATCGTAAGGCTTCTCACGTTCCATTTATCATCATTTTACGCTTTGTATGATGAATATCCGTACGAATCAACACACTTGATTCGAGTTATTTCGGGCGCGAAGTAATCATTCCCTTGGCGCGCAAAGGAACGATAAAATGGATCGCGCGTTGTGCGAATTTTAACGATCAGGTCGAGGTTCTGGCCAAATCTCTTAACAACATCGCTCCTTCTCAGCCGATGAGAAGGAAGATCGTTTGTCTTACTGAGACGATTTGTTTCGATAAGAACTCACCTGACGATCGCTGACCCGAATTCCCGCAAGACTCAAGGAGTCTGGAGAGCATGCGCGCACGATCTCTAAGACAATCATCTTTGATGCTGCTAACGACTGGACTGTTCATTCTCCAGGTGGGAGAGACAGTGCGGGCCGTCAATCCAAAATCTGCAGAGGAATTACTTTCACGTGTCAAAGTGGCTCAGGAAGGGAGTTCTTCTAAGGATGATCGCGAGGAAGCGATTCGACAGATTCCATTCACAAAGTTAAACGCAGTCCAACAACAGGAAGTCCGTGCGATTGTCAATTCGACGGACCTTTTCCGACGCTTGCCGACGCTGAGCTTTGAAGTCGATCCCAGTGTGTATCGATACTTCGTGCAACACCCCGATGTGGTGGTCTCGATCTGGCGAGCCCTTAATGTGTCACAATATCAAATGAAGCAAACCGGGATTCAGGATTATGAAGCTGACAGCGGGGACGGAACTTTAGGAGTCCTCGAAGTCTTGCATCGTGATGAGAATCATCAGGTTGTGCTCTGCCACGGTGAGATGACGAGTCCGATTTTGAAACGAAAAATTCGTTCCAAAGCCATTTTGCATCTGGTCAGTGTCTATTCGTCTGATCGAAGTGGCCGGACGTTTGTGACCCACCGCGTTGATATGTTTGTCGCTTTTCCGAATCAAGGTTTTGGGACGGCTGCCAAATTAACCAAGCCATTCAGCAGTTTGATCATCGACCGGAACTTTCGCGAGGTGAGCCTGTTTGTACAGATGATGTCGCTCGCGATGATGCATCAGCCTGATTGGGTCGAAGGTCTCACCGGTAAAATGGAAGGCGTACTGGCCATTCGTAAGAAAGAACTCATCGACCTGACGGCTCGCGTATTCGTTGCCAGTCAGGAACGAAGCCAGTCAAATGCGACCGCGATCAAGGATGAGGGCCAAAAAGTCGCCATAAAACCGCTTGATATTAGTGCAATGAAGTAATCTTCTTCGATTCTTTTTGAACTGAGGCTTGGAGTCAGAATCAAAATCCATCAAAATGCCTGCTTGCAAATCATCGCGTTCTTTTTGCAGGGATGGCATGTCTGAACACACGACAGAAAAATTGACAGAATTCCCCGCTCTCGACCGTCGTCAACGACGAGTCCTCGGAGTGCTCATCGAAAAGGGAATGACAACCCCCGAGTATTACCCTCTGACCCTGAAAGCGGTCACCACCGGTTGCAACCAAAAGAGTAATCGTGATCCGGTCACGAGTCTCGATGAAGAAACGGTGTTGGAAACGCTGGAAGAATTGCGAGAACTGGGTTTTACGGCAACTGTTCATACTGATGGTGGTCGAGCGGAAAGATATCGTCATTACATCAGGCACCGCTTTGATCTCTCCGAGCCTCAAATTGCTATCTTGGCAGAATTGCTACTTCGCGGACGTCAGCAACTGGGGGAACTCCGTTCGCGTTCGAGTCGCATGACGGCGATTGAATCTCTGGATATTCTCCGAGAGGCTCTTGGTGGGTTGATGCAAATGGACGCCGTGCGAGCTTCGGGAGACTTGAAACGACGTGGGATTGAAGTTGATCACGGCTTGTATCTCGACGGCGAAGGAGAATCGACGTTTGGTGCGAATGTCTCTCCACCAGATGTACGGCCTGCTGCCCCGGTCATTGAACAAGCGACTCCTCCAGCATCTGCCGCGATGATCGCTCCAGAGACCATCGCCGCTCAAACAAATTTGTCTGAAATTGAGTCGACTGTTTCTCAGTTGGAACAGACCCAGCAGCAGTTGCAGGCTGACAATCGTGAGTTAGCTGAGCAGCTGAATCGCCTGGAAGAACTTGTCCGACAATTGAATGATCAAATGGACGATCTCAAGCAGCAATTGGGGGTTTGATCAGGCTTTCATGATGTCATCATCAACATCACATTCAAAACTGTCGATCATTGCTTCCAGAATCGGGCGAGAATATTCCAACTCGTGATCGGTTCCCTGACCGAGAATCAAGACCGAGAATCGGCCCGTTCGCAAAGAGTGGATTGTGGCGGAGTTGATCAGTTCCAAACTGACAAACTCCACGTCACATTTGAGGCAGGGATATTCACAGATTTCCGTTTCTGATCGATAGATATCAACATTTTCGTAGTCTTCCTCGAACGCATCAAGTGCAGAATCAAGCATGGTTTGCGGATTGGGACGTTCTTGCATCAACCAAATGGTTAAAAACGTGGTCTCCGGGCTGGTCACTGAAATGGCGACTGTAGTCCCCTGAATCTCTTGGTGCAGCTCCCAATCGAGAGGATAGAGGAACTGAATTCCATGTTCTGAATAGGTTTGCAGACTCACCGGGGCCTCACTTGGGTCTTCAGGCAGATCGTATGGGAAAATTGCTCACGCAAACGAGTATTTCGTCTCATTTTTTGTTAAGATGAGATCATCGAATCATCACAAAGCATAAATGATCGGTGCGAGTTTGGACAGTAAGACAGGCTTACTGATGGAGTCAGAAAGAATATCTCTTGATTCCCAAAATTGCATCAGTCAACAAGGAAAGGGTTGCAAATGTCGATACGTGCACAAGCCGTGGCAGAAGTCCTGTGGGAACTGAAGAAAGCCGAAAAGTTGGGAACCTATACGTCGGTTGCCAGACGGGCGGGTTTTTCTGCCGGAACAAACGGGCGCACGATGATCACGTGTCTCAAGAAAATTCGACGCGAATGGCCGCATCTCGAATGGTGGCGTGTTCTCGAAGATGAAACTCTTGTTGAAATGAAATCGGAACACGCTTCGCATCTCGAGAGTAACGGTTATCCGATGGAAGCTTCTGGTTCAGATGAGAAGTTCGTAAAACCGGCAGAGCTGGAAGATCATCTTGTCGACTGGTCCGTTGTCGATGGTGTTGACGAGTCCGAAGAAGCCGAAGCCGAAGAAGTCACCTCCTGATCTCAATGGCTTAAGCAGCTCCTCAAATAGTGCATCACAAATCAATCAAGCCTCGGTATTACCCGAGGCTTTTTTTGTGTCGCAGATAATTCGAGGATGCTGAAAGTCAACGAGCTACAAGGGTTGATTCTCTTCTGTCGAATCCTCGGGAGCTTCAGCAATGTTGCTGTTTGATTCGGACTCAGATCGCTCAGCCGCTTCGACGGTTGCGGCAAAGGAATCTCCTAGTTCCTGTTGATCGGGACGGAGTCGATTGATGCCGGAGTATTTGGAGAGTGGATCAGAGAATGATTCGTCGGAATCCGGTTCGTGATGGATGGGAATGCGAATCCCGAACGTACTTCCTTTTCCAAATTCACTTTGTAAAAAGATCTCTCCACCCAGAAGTCGCGAGAGCTCTTTGACAATGGAAAGCCCCAAGCCGGTACCGCCATGTTCGCGCGTGATGGCATTTTGCTGTCCGGGAACTCCTTGACCTTGTCGGAATTTTTCAAAGACCTGCTCCTGATCTTCGAGACGAATTCCTACTCCCGTATCGACGACGGTGATTTCCATCAAATCACTCTCGTAAGGCTTTGCCCAAACCGAAACCCGGCCTCCTTCAGGAGTGAATTTCAACGCATTTGAGAGCAAATTATTGAGAACTTGCTGAAGCTTTCCACGGTCCTGGAAGACTTCCAGCAGAGTGGGCTCGATATGGTAGGTCATCTCAATATTTTTGCGGTCCGCGATTGGCTGCATTGTTCCGACTTGCCGCTCAATAAAGTCAGCAAGATCGAATTGCACCAACTGCAGCTCCATCTTGCCGCTTTCAATTTTGGCCAGATCGAGAATATCGTTGATAAGGGCCATCAGTTGTCGTCCCGAAGATTGAATATTCGAGACATAACGAAGTTGCTTCTCTTCGAGGTTCGAGGCTTCGGCCAATACATCACTGAATCCCAAAATGCTGTTGAGCGGTGTCCGCAACTCATGACTCATTGTGGCCAGGAACTCATCCTTAAGATTGTTCATTTCGTAAAGCTGCAAATTCACATGAGCCAGTTCGTCGACTTTACCGTCCAGATCATGGTTCACGTTCTTCAGTTCATCCTGTACCGTGACGAGATGCCTCAGCATGCGATTAAATGCGTGGCTCAATTCTTCAAACTCGTCTCCCGTACGAATGTCGGCACGCAAATCAAGATTTCCACGTGCAATTTCATCCGAGACATCTTTCAGATGCAGGACCGGTTTGACAATCACGTAGCGAACGATGGCATAGGCGCCAAGCATGGCTAAAAAGGCGGTCACCAACGCTGTCGCAATCAGAAATGCTCGTTGCAATTCAAGATCGCCTTCCATCACATTTAGTGGAACTTCCAGCGATGTCATCGCGACCATTTCACCCGGTTGATGACCGGCTTTCTGATGGTGATGACAACTCACACACGATTTTTTAATTGTGACGGACTGATAGAATCGAAACAGTTCATCTTCTTCATTGTAGTCAACATATTCGGGGACTTTATTCGAATCCTTTTCCAAATATTTCTTTTGACGTTTCCGAAGTAATTCCAGAATTTGATAATCATCTTCACCCAACGGACGCAGCTTTAAGGCGGCATCACTGGGGTTCTGTGAAGCGCTGACAAGATAGACATCAAGATCTTCGAGAGAGTCAGGACGTGTATCTTGCCAGAGTGTTTCGATGGAGTCAGTCGTTTTGTCGCGGGACTCGCTCGACTCTGGTGACTGTGCCCAAACCCAATGTTTATGTGCCAGTTCCTGACCTGTAATGGTTCGAGCCAGACGTAAGTTCTGTTCGTAAATTAATTCGGAATTCAAATACGAGTAGAACCAGAAACTGGATGCGATCAGAATCAGCATACCGGCTCCCAACAGGAAACGGCATTTCCGCTCCAAGCTAGTTTCGCCGAGAATTCGTTTGACGCTACGGTATGACATTCAGAGAACTGATTTCAATCGAGATGAGCGATGAGTCTTCTTTCAAAGTGTATCTTATCGATTTCCTTCAACCGCGACGAGACGAAATTCGAAGTGTCTAGGCAATCAAGACTTCTTTCGACGTTTTGACTGACACAGCGGGCAGAAGAAGGTCGATCTCTGTGCTTGAACAATCCGCACTACTGTCTCTTTCTCGCAGGAGGAGCAAAGTTTTCCCTCTTTGGCATACACGCGATGTTGATTTTGATACCCCCCCGATTTATTGAGTGCATTCCGATAAGTGCCATCGCTAAGCGTCGATCCCTCATATCGAATCGCTTCATGAAGAATGGCTTTTGTATTCTCGGCAATTCGCTTGATTTGGGCACGAGTTAACTGTTGGCAGCGAGTTTCAGGATGAACACGAGAAACATGCAAAATTTCGCTGGCATAGAGATTTCCAATGCCGGCAATCGTCTTTTGATCGAGCATCGCAACCTTTACGGCACGCGCAGAAGATTGAATACGTTCGCGCCAAAGTTCCGCCTCCATCTGAAGTGCATCAGGACCAACTTTGCCCGAGTTCTGCCATTCTTTCCAACTTTCCTCGGTGTAGAGTCGGCAAGTGGCCAAGCCGCGACGATCCCAGAACCAAACTTGATTCGGTTTCTCTCGGCCTGCAAAGGTCCATTTCAACCTTAGATGGTCGGGGTCGGGAGGATCCTCGAGCAACATTAAACCGGTCATTCGAGGTTCGATGACCAGGCGATGTCCGGTGGAGTGCCGAATCACGATCCGCTTGGCAAACCGCTCCACTGACTCAATTCGGCTGCCTTCAATCTTCTTACGAATCCGACCGAGTGACGGTTCCATTGTGATTGGCTTGCATTTGCAGGGGACTGATTCGAGCGATTTCAGCTTTCGCCCGATCATTGTGTCGCGGATACCTCGAACCATTGTCTCAACTTCTGGTAACTCAGGCATAATAAGTTTTCCGCCCGGATTATGGGGGTTGAGAGTCGGTTTTTCCAAGCAGCGTGTCTTAAACTCTGCTTATTTTACGTAAGTGTTATACAAGCCATAAGATGCGTAAAAAACTCATTTTTTCAGAGGAGACATCACAATCGGACTCATTGTACCGCCTATGCACATTCTTTCGAGTCAAACAGGGGGGTTCAGGCAGAGGAGACAGTTTTCACGAAAACTCCTTGACGTAACGGCCTGTGAAGACGATTCTAAGAGTAAGTCGTACTCCCTTTCAGAAAACAAGGGCTCGTTTCGCGCCCACAAGGAGTTGAATTATGGCACTTCGCCACTTCGCCCAAATCGTTCATGTCTCACGACAAGCTATGATTGCTGCCGTTCTGAGCGGTTCTGTGATCAGTACTTCATTGGTTTCCGCTCAGGACATTCCTGCGGACATCGACTCACAAGTTCAGGCCCACCTCGATGCGGGGGAGTTTGGCCCGGCTCTTGAAAGTCTGAAAGCTGTTGAAGATCAGCAAAAGCGATCAGAACTGCTCAAACAGGTTGCCGACGCACAAATGCAGATGGGCGAATTTGATAGTGCCTATTACGCGATTCGCCGCATGCCGGAACGCGACTCTCGAAACGAAGCTCACCGTGAACGCTCTCAACAAAACGAGTTGTCGGGTGGTGCATTGATCCCGGACTTCACACGTCTGATGAACCTGATTCAATTGGCGGTCCGCGATCCCGATTCGCCTTGGGATGATGGTGCGGCAGTCGATGATAACGTCGGTACGATGGAAGGAGACTTCACTGGGGTTTCTGTCGATCCGAACGGGTTGATGCGAACTTTGAGCGAAGTTGACCGAGCTGGTCGTTTGAAAGCTCTCGGCTTGAAAGCTCGCGAAGTTTCACTCAATGGCGACTTAGCCAAACCAAGCCAACTGCGTTTGGTTTCACTGACTCGCTTGGAACAAGAAGTTGCTCGCTTGGCTGCCGAAGGTCGTCCGGTTGTGACCTCCATGAAGCACCTCGCTGGCCTCACAAAAATTCAATATGTTTTCGTCTATCCTGAAGAAAACGAGATTGTCATCGGTGGACCAGCCGAGCCTTGGCGATATAACGAAGAAGGTCAACCAGTTGGAGTCAGCAACGGACGTCCGATGCTGCAACTTGACGACCTTGTCACCGTGTTCCGTACGTTTTCACACGATGGAGCCGGAACTTTCAACTGTTTGATTGTTCCTCGCAAAGAAGGACTCAAAGCGGTTTCCGATTTTGTCGCTGCGTCAAATGCTGGCGGACCACTGGCTCCTGGACAAGTCAAAGGTTGGACACAAGAACTGCAAAACAAACTGGGAGTCCAAGATGTGGAAGTCAACGGTATCCCGGTTGACAGTCGCGTTGCACGTGTCATCGTCGAAGCCGATTACCGTATGAAGCTGATCGGCATTGGCAAACTCGACCCCGTGGATTCAATTCCAAGTTTCTTTGAACTGCTTTCGAAAACTCGCGAACAAAATTTAACATCGATTGATGCTTTGCGTTGGTGGATGACCATGAAATACGATGCGATCTCTCACAGTCCTGATCGTGAAGCTTTTGAGATCAAAGGCTCTTCAGTTCAGTGTCTCTCAGAGAACGAATTTGTAACCGCTCAAGGGGAACGAGTTCCCACTCGCAAAGCCGAAAAGACAAACAGTCTGTTCGCTTCACTCTTCACAGAGCATTATGAGGAACTGGCCAAAGCCGATCCGATCTTTGCCGACATGCAGAACATCTTCGATCTGTCTTTAGTCGCTGCACTCATTCAAAGTGAAGGACTTGCCCAGCGTGCTGAATGGAACGGCGGGGCATTCGCTCCCGGTGGTCAATACGAAACCCGCACTTATGCCGCACCAAAAACTGTGATGTCGGCTGTGAACCACAAGGTTTACAACCAACGTAACATCGTGGTCCAGGTTGCCGGTGGCGTGAAGGGTGACTTCCTCCGCGTGGCCAACAACCCCGAACTACAAGCCGAAAACGCTGCTTTGGAAAACATCGAACAATCCGCCGCTGCCCCTGCACTTCCCGCAGGTCGCTGGTGGTGGGACGCGAAGTAGTACGCTTTTCCAACAATGTGAACTGATTCAAGGCACGGCTTCTTTTGAGGCCGTGCCTTTTTTTGTGCGCTGAGAATTGAGCATCCATGTGACATTTCCCCGAACACTCAACCGCCGTTTCAAGATGTCAAGATTTAGAGATTCGAGAACACATCTTGACCAAATGTTGAATCAAATCTTCCCGTATCTTGAAAACTCTTGAGCAACTTGTTGCCGCAGCTCAGCTTGCGCTGATCACTTCGTTTTGGTGAGTGGTCACTTTTTCGGGGTGCGGATTTTCCACGTCACGCGAGATCGCGGAGTAATGACAAGTCGGGTGGCTGGGGACAAACGTAGTGAGCCCCCAGGATTTACCGGACAAACAAAAAGTTTTGTAGGTCATGCTCCCGCATGACTTCCTCGACACATCTGGCGCCGAGAAAGTAGGGCCGGTTTGACCGGCCAGCATCAGGCGAGAGCTTACCCTGAATGAATCAGCCTGGTGCCATGCCCTCGCTCGCGTCGGCATGTGAGAGAGAAGGCCCAGACAATGAGATCTTAGTAGGTCATGCTCCCGCATGACTTCCTCCTCACGGTGGAGGTAGGGCCGGTTTTACCGGCCAGAATCAGGCAAGAGCTTGCCCTGGATGACTCACCTGGTGCCCTGCCCTCGCTCGCGTGGGCATGTGAGAGAGAAGCCCAAGTTTTGTAGGTCATGCTCCCGCATGACTTCCTCCTCACAGTGAAGGTAGGGCCGGTTTTACCGGCCAGCATCAGGCAATAGCTTGCCCTGGATGAATCAGCCTGATGCCCTGCCCTCGCTCGCGTGGGCATGTAACAGAGAAGGCCCAGACAATGAGATCTTGATCGCCCGGCAACGCTTGAGACTCTTAAGCCGCTTGCTTTTGTGGGAACTCATGGACGAATGGCTTTGTATCGTGGTGAAGGCTACTGTTTTCACTCGACTCTTCTTCCTCGTGGGATCGAACAGACTGAGGCTGAGCAACCGAAATTTTTTAAGGAATCTTCCCCAGCAGAGAATAATGAAGTTCGACTAAAAGATGCTGAATTCACTTTGGGAGAACTGTCGGAAATCCCGCTCAGTACATTTGAGGTGCTTGAGGTTCCAAGTCGCTCACAACCTCGTCCAAGACGTACAGAAAACCGTGTCGTTGATGAAGATTTCGCTGGAAGATCGGAAGACCACGAATGGGAAGAATTTGATAGCGACCACGAGGGGAATTGGGATGACTACCTATCAGATTTCAGGAATAACTAGAAGATGAACAAGGCTGGTAGCTCACTCTAAACGGCATCCATTTTCTGCCTTCAAAGCTGTTGTTTTTGTTGCATGACACGGCTGTCTCACATCCGCTTCACAACATCCACAAACCGCCCGACGTTGACGATGATCTCCCGGACTTCATCAGGGACCAATGCTCGTCCGTATCGCGTCTCAAACAATGTCACAGTCTCCAAAACAATCTCCTCAGTGATCCATCGTGGACTCGCCTTGAGGACTGTTTCGACCAAACTCTGAATGCGGTCTGTCATTTGGGTGTCCTCCTGTTCCGAAGGCTTCACTCTACAACCTTGATGACGAAAATACGGGGCCTGACTTACACCTAAGTCAAAACCAACTTTTGCTTTAGCCTCTTCGGGCAGGTAAGATCAATTGTTCATCTGCGCTCCAAACTGTGGGGCGGTTTGCATTCATAGATAGAAACATCTGCAAATGTCTAAGAAGAATTCAAAAAAGAAATCCAAAGATTCCGGTGCCAATTTAGGGTTCGGGCCTAATGATAATTATTTCTTAAAACTGCTGTCGAACTATGTCAGAGAAAATAATGCGTATTCAGTTGTTGAGAGGGTGGTGTGATGCCGGATCAACAACAGTGGATTACGAGGTACTCCGACTACATTCGAGAGTACATCCTCGATTTCAATACCGGCCCTAAAGCAAACCGGAAACACATCCCCGGCGAGCATCATTTTGTGTCGATGTATCTCGTCCCCCGGCTCGTCGGTATTCCGTTTTTGGGACTGCCAACCTACGTCAACCCGGACGGCATGAAAGCCATTCCGGGCGACATTGTGTATTACGACCGGGAAGAAGATGACAGCCGAGTGAACTGGAATTTCCGCATGGGAATTGAGGTCAAGATAGGCTCCGTCATATTCAGCCGGACGGAATACAACGACTGGATGCGACCTGAGATTTCCGAAGTTCCCAAACCTCACCTGTTTGTCGGTATTGCTCAGCAAGGCATACTGATCGGTCGATGGGAAGCATTCGCCGAACGATTCAGGAAGACGGTATATCCCGGAGATACAGCCCCGCAACAACTTGATCCTTCCAGCAAAGCTGACAGATACACCCTCACGCGGGAACTTCCAAAAATAGTCCACGACACCGAGGAAGTCCTGTGTGAGAGTGAACGCCCACTGCCACAAAACCTCAGGTGGTGGGACTACTCAGACAATGAGACAGAGGCTGCCCACCGCGAGTCGGAAGTGATGGCCTATCTGGAACGCGAGTGCCGGGAGATTCTTGGAGAGGAGCAAGCGGCAGAAACTGCATCATCCGCCGAGGGGGTGGTGTGATGATATCCTTTTCTTTCGACATCAAATCACTCTTGCAGTGAGGACACTTATGCGGTAGACCAACAATAATGGAGAACAAATCTTTGATTCACGCAGCCAGCCTGGCTGCGTAGTCTTTCTCGAATTCCTCAGGCGTCTGGTAGTTTAACGACTGATGGATTCGTTCGGTATTATAAAACGTCTCGATGTAC
>JAURQH010000041.1 GCA_030836185.1 Planctomycetota bacterium | reverse complement strand
GCATAGCCCGATCTGCGCCAGCAGTCGGGATGGTGGCAAGTGTCATTCGACGTGCAATGAAACTCGTCAGCCGGAGTCGTGAGAAAGAACTCACCACGAATGACTCGAATCAAGCGAATAAAAAAGGGTGGCGGCGGGCGCATTGAGAAACGGAAGTTCCCGAAACTTATCCACGGAGGATTTCACCGCAGATGACGCGGATCACACAGATCAAAGAGAGCAAGTGAAAGCGTTGTTGTAGGCCGACAGTCCTCTGTCGGCATGAGCGATGTCGAATGGTGCGTGAAGGACAGTCATCGGCTGTCAGTTTTCCGCGTTCCAAAATCGAGTGGCACTGATCGAATTATCCGCCAGTGATACAAATGCTGTTCGAATGTGGTCAACATCAATACCATCGAGAATCGAAAAATGACCGCAATGCACGGGGCGGCTTACAAAAGCTGGACGAAACTGGTCCAGTTTCTTGCCGATCATGGTGCCGACCTTGAGGTTTGGAATCGCCAGAATCGATTCAAGCGAACGCCGTTAGAAATCTCTCAAGGACACCGACCGGGAAACTTCCGACCCTCGGCAGAAACCACCGCGGCGATTGAGAAAGTTCTGCAAGATATGAGTGAGTGCTCACTCAATTTACGGGCTTGCCGAAGGCGTCCACTTCATGCGTTGCGGCATGAGAGAGTGGTGGTTGCATCATCTTTTCAATCACGGCTTGCAACTTGATGCGGGCGGCTTTGGTCTCGGCAGTGGCCTGTTGTGGATCGATTAGCTTCTCGCGAAATCCGGTTCCCCGAATGTTGAACAACCGTCCGTCGGCAAAGAGTTTATATTGTTTGTCGAGAGCAAAGATATCCCGTTGGAACTGATCCTTATCCCAACCAGGTCGGGGGTCGTACCAGAAGAATGCCGAGTCACGGGGTGTTCCTCTTTCGCCAACTAATTGTGGGGCAAAACTGACTCCGTCTGTGAACCAATCTTGGGAAAGCTGCTCTCCCGAAAGGTCTGCCAGTGTCGGAAAGAAATCGGAGGCATCGATCAAATCCCGACAGATCCCTGATTGAATTTGTCCGGGCCAATTGACAATCAAGGGGACACGAATACCGGTTTGTGTGGGTTGCCCTTTCCCGCCTTTGACCGATCTATTTTTGAATTGGGAGGTGATGCGCAGATCCGTCCCATTGTCGGAATAGAAGATAATCAGCGTTTTTTTACGGAGTCCCAATTTGTCGACTCCTTCCACAATTCGACCGACCAATTGATCCATGTACTCCACCATGTCGGGGAAATATTCGGTACTTTCTTCGAGCCTTCTTGACGGATCGGACCACACTTTCGAAATGGGTGTCGGCACCATGGGCCAGTGAGGTAATGCCATGGGGTAATAGACAAACATAGGTTCGTCCTGTTTGCGTTTCATGAAATCAAGAATGTAGTCGACGGTCAAATCTTCGCCATATTTGCCGGTCAGTTCTTTGTTCAAAGTACCATTTCTCATAAATGTCGGGTTCGCATATCGCGAACCTTTGTCTTCCGTCTCTTCGGAATGAAACAGCATATACTCGTCGAACCCCGCATCTTTGGGGTGCGTCCCCGTGCCTCGACGTTTTTCGGCTCCCGGAAAATCGGGGGGATCGTAAGAGGTGAGTTGCCACTTACCGGCGATCAAAGTTTTGTAATCCCGTTCGCTCATGAGATGGCCAAAGGTCTTTTCACCTTTCGGTAAGATCCCGAACGCTTGCCAGTTGCGCTGATTGTATTTGCCGGTCATGAATTGCACGCGGGTCGGCGTGCAAAGTGGTTGCGAATAAGCGTGAGTGAATCGTAAACCCTGTTCAGCCAGTTTGTCGAGATGGGGCGTTTTGTACGATTTTCCGCCGTAACACCCCAGACCCTCCATTCCCAAATCATCGGCCATGATCAGAATGATATTCGGTTTTTCGGCAGCGGAGACCGAATGAAATATCCCGACAAGTGATAAGACAGCGAACAGCATCGCACGAATAGTCATTGAGATCATCTTTTACTGAGAGTGCGAGAAGTGGGGACTGGCGTAACGACGACATGTTACCGGAGATATTCTACTCTTTGATCGCATCAACGGCGGCTTTTTGAAAGTCACGTCGTAAATCCGAACCATCGCTGTTACCGAAATTTGATCGCTGAATCATTAAGACAAAAATCATTTGCCGTTCAGGATCAACCCAACCTTGTGTGCCGAACAAACCGCCGTGTCCGTATGTCCCCGCAGAGTTATCTGCCGTGATGCCTTGAGGCTCGCGAACAACACACCAACCAAGCCCCCAACCGTTGCCGGGTGTAAAACCTGTCACCAGATCGCCGGTCTGGATTGTGGTCATCTCGCGGACACTCTTTTCGGACAGGTACTGAAGATTACCGATAGTCGCTCCATTCAGAATAAATTGATAGAACTTGGCCATATCGGCTACCGAAGAAACGAGACCACCCGATGGATTGGCGACCCGCGCATCGGAAAAATCAGTCAACCAATGTCCGGCTAGCTTCAATGTTCCTGCTTCGTCGCCCGGCTGATAGACCTGTGCAATGCGTTGCTGCTGTGCCTTGGTGGGAAAGAATGTCGTATTGGCCATTTTGAGCGGACGGAACAATCGTTCTTTCAAAAACTTGTGGTAAGGCTTTCCCGAGACGACTTCAATAATTCGACCACATACATTCAATCCCGGACTGTATTGCCACTTTGTGCCGGGAGAAAATGCGAGTCCTCGTTTCACAAGAACTTGCATGTGTTCTTCCAAAGAGCCCTCGACTTTCTGGTCGCCATGAAGGCCGGCGGTATGAGTGAGGCAATGACGAATGGTGACTGGTTCAGTCGCTTCTCCCGACTTAAGTTTCATTTGTGCGAACTCGGGAATGTATTTTGAAACATGATCATCAACGGAGACTTTCCCTTCTTCGACCAACAGCATTAAGGCAGTTGCCGTAACGGGTTTGGTCATCGACGCAATGCAAAACAAAGACTCATCCGTCATCTTACGCTCGGCTTCGAGATCGGCCATCCCAATGCTGGTCACATCAAGGACAATACCATCTTTTGCCACCAAAGTGACTGCTCCGCTGATGCGTCCCGCGGCACGTTCTTTTTCCAGAACTTCAGCAACTTGATCGAATTTGGGAACATTAAGGCTCACGGATTGTGAGCCGCATGAATTACGTTGTGCGAAAGAGACATCACACATCATGGTTGCGGCAATGGATGTCAGCAGAAGAAGGCATTTATGGTTGAGTGGTGGCATTCGAGCGACTTTCTCGGTGTGTGAAGTGTTGAGATTGCGACGCCTCTATCTTCACTCCAATGCCACCATCAGGTCAAGCAGTGAATGATGTCATCCACAAAAAACAGCCCTATCAATCCTCTCTTGATTTTCCTTCCTGATAATGCGTCTCCATCTCGACGAGTGATACGTCGGTCATTGTCTGGCCCTGTTCGCGGACACGTTCTTCGATGTAGCGAAAGCGACGTTCGAACTTTTCATTACTTTGCCGCAACGCTTCTTCCGGGTTGATACCCCAACGCCGGGCGATATTTGCAACCACCAATAACACATCCCCAAGTTCGCTCTCGATTCGCGACTTCAACGCGGCATCGTCAATCGGCTCATCGGGGACAATCTCGGCATCAACATCTGCGGGAACATTGGGGATCTCTCCGTTCGGGAACAACTCCTCAGCGAGTTCCGAAAGTTCTTCCTGTAGTTTGGCGAATAGCATTTCACGTTGTGGAAAATCATAACCGACACGAGCCGCCTTGGAGGTCAGCCTGGCGGCACGCGCCAATTGCGGGAGTGCGGATGGTAAGCCATCGAGAAGAGATTGACGATCCTTCTTCTCGGCTTCAGCATTTTTGGCGGCGTCCCAGTTTCGACGAACATCGTCTGTGGTTTTGGCGATGGCGTCTCCAAACACGTGTGGATGCCTGCGAATCATTTTGGACGTGATTCCTTCAATGACTTCCACAATTTCAAAACGACCTTCATCCGCGCCAATTTGAGCATCGAGCACGACTTGTAACAGAACGTCGCCCAACTCTTCAACAATGTGCGCGTCGTTGCCCGAATCGATGGCTTCCAGCAATTCGTAAGTTTCTTCGAGTGTGTGTGGCTTTATGGTTTCAAGTGTCTGTTTACGATCCCATGGACAACCTTCCGGCGAACGTAACTTGGCGACCACTTCGCAAAAATTTTGAAACGCCGCCTGATTTATTTCAGAGACGGGAGGGGTGCCGGGAGCAGGTAAGGAATCAGTCATGACAGCAGCCAAGTTAGAAGAATAAGACCAAAGAGGTCGTTCTATCCTAACGGCTACCAGAGAAGCGAGGGAGTCTTCCAGACGGGAGAACTGATTCAATCGAGTTTTTTGAGCGACTGCGGATTGGGATCCGATTTAGGAGATTGAATCAATGTTGGACCTTTCGGACGACGAACCCGGAATTTCTCTCCCTGAAGCTGCTCAAATTTTTTGTGTTGTTCTTCGGTCAACACGGCAAGCATTTCGCCCTCGGCCTCCTTACGAAGACGCTGCATTTTCTGCAGAAATCCCTTTCGCCCTTTTTGACGCTCTTCAAACTGCTGACTCATCATTGCTTGACGTTCGGCAGCTAAGGTGACATCAAGTTCCTCGGCAATTTTCAAAATTTCGGCACGCTGCTCTTTGGAAAGTTCCAACAGATCGGCAATTTGATCATCCAAAAGAGATTCGACTCCCCGGTACTGCATCGATATTCCCGTGAGTCGATTTCTTTGGGACGGTGTGAGCACTTCAAGAATTATAGCTTGTCGTTCACTGACGAATGGAGACGTGGCAACTTTTAATTCTCGGATTCTGGCTGGCTGCTCCGAGCGAGGTAATTTGCGAACTTCCATAAACTGCTGACGCAAGTAAATCTGCATTGACTTCACTTCATCGGCAATCTGTTTGCGTTGATCATCGTTGAGCCCGAGTTCTTTCTGAATCTGCGGGATCCCAATCAGGTTCGTCACTGATCCCATGTTATTCTGCGCACGCTCGCGAATACGCCGTTGCCGTTCTTCGGGAGACTCTTTACGAACTTTGGGTTTTGATTTCTCGTCTTCTTCCTTCGTACTCTCGTCTGTCTTCTTCTCTTTCGCCTCTTCATCCTTCTTCTTAGGTGCTTCTTGAACGGCAGACTGCCCGAAGAGAGTTTGAACGGAAACAACGTGCGAAGTCGCCAGGAAGAGCAGACAGATTAAGCAGGCAACGAAAGGCGAACGAAAGGGAGTGAGCGACATGATGAAAACCTCGTCGAATTGAAACGACATCCTGCCAGAATTGCAGCCAGTTGATGAATGGTAAGGTATCAATGATACGAAAAACTACAGGATAAAGTCAGAAAAAACAGCACCATTCCTGATATGCTGCGATGAGACACGACTTCTCTATCGATAATCAGGATCAATCAAGCAGACCAATGACGCACTCAAACACTCCACAGTCGCTCGCCACACTCCTTCAGCAGTCGGGAGAGCAACTGGTTTTTGCCGAAAGTTGCACGGCAGGACTCGCTGCGGCAACTTTGGCGAGCGTGCCGGGGATTTCACAACACCTTTGTGGCTCGGCGGTTGTGTATCAAATACCGACCAAAGTGGCGTGGCTCAACATTGCTCCCGCCTTGATCGATCAACATGGTTATGTCAGCCAAAAAGTGGCCATCGCGATGGCCGAAGGCGTGCTCGATCTGACCTCGCATGCGACAATTGCCGCCTCGATTACGGGAGATCTCGGCCCCGATGCCTCTCCCGAAACGGATGGCACCGCCTGGATTACCATCATCTCTCGCGATCATCGACGACTGACAAAACTTGTTGAATTACCGGCTGCGATCCCCGACAATCAAGCCGAAGTCGGCATCACTCTGCGAATTCATCGACAACGGGCAGCCGTCGAATTGTTGTTGCAAGCAGTGATTGAATTTTTAGAGACTTAGGACCCCCTTTTTTCACGAGGAACATGATATGCGACCGCGTCTCGCACTGCTGTTGACTGGTCTGATATTTCTCACTTTTTCGTCCAAGCTCTTGGCTGCACCACCCAATATCATCCTCATTTTCTGTGATGATCTCGGTTATGGTGACATTGGTTGTTTCGGATCGGAAAAACATCGCACACCTAACATTGATCGCTTGGCTGCCGAAGGCATGAAGCTGACCAGTTTTTATTCGACTTGTGGTGTTTGTACGCCTTCACGCTCAAGCTTGATGACTGGTTGTTACCCTCGGCGTGTCAACATGCATGAATCGGCTCGCGGAGAATGGGTCTTGTTCCCACTGGCACGCAAAGGTTTGAATCCCAAAGAAACCACCGTCGCGGAAGTCTTAAAAACAAAAGGCTATGCGACGGCCTGTATTGGCAAATGGCATTTGGGTGATCAAAAAGAGTTTCTGCCCACCGAACAAGGATTCGATCAATACTTCGGAATTCCCTACAGCAATGACATGGGATCACAACAACGAAAACAGAATCCTCCATTACCTTTATTGGTCGATAAGACTGTCGTCGAAGCGCCCGTCAACCAAAACACAATCACCCAGCGATACACCGAACAGGCGGTCAACTTCATCACTGAGAACAAAGACCAACCCTTCTTCATCTATCTCCCTCACACCATGCCCCATAACCCCGTTCATTCTAGTAAAGCCTTCGCCGGAAAAAGTGCCAACGGCGGTTACGGTGACTGTGTGGAAGAGATCGATTGGTCGACCGGTGAGATCTTGAAGACACTCGCAAAACTCGATCTCGATGAGAAAACGCTGGTCTTATTCACCTCCGACAACGGTGCCGCCAGTCGTTGGGGAGGGACGAACAAACCACTCTCAGGCTTCAAAGGCAGCACGATGGAAGGAGGCATGCGAGTGCCTTGTGTTGTTCGCTGGCCAGGACACATCGCAGCCGGGTCGGAGTTTGATCAAGTCGCCTCGACCATCGATTTGTTGCCGACATTTGCAGAACTCTCGTCAGCAGACGCACCGGCTCAAACTCATATAGATGGTCGTTCCATCGCCGATGTGTGGTTGGGAGACTCGAAGAAGTCGCCGCATGAAGCGTATTACTATTACTTTCGCGACACGTTGCAAGCTGTTCGATCTGGCCCGTGGAAATTGCATTTGGCCAAAACGGTGAAACCCAGAAAGAAACCCGCACAACAAGTTCCTATGAAACTCTACCATCTGGAAGACGACATTGCAGAATCAAACGATGTCGCGAAAGATCATCCCGAAGTTGTGAAATTGCTCTTAACTTACGCGGAACAAGCCCGCCGGAATTACGGCGACAAAGATCAATCCGGCGAACTTCAACGTCCCGCCGGGATGATCCAAAAAGCGGTTCCGTTGGTGCTGGGAGAGTAGTGGTAGGAAGCGGGTTACGCTTCGTTTCACTCGCTACAGCCACCTCATTTTGTTGATTCTGATAGAGAATGACAAACGCACATAATTGATAAAAAGTGATTCAACAAATGGCTCGAAAATATCTCTCATTCGACATTGAAACAGCCAAAGTTCTCCCTGAGCAAGTTGGCAATTTGCTCGAACATAGACCTCTGGGAATTTGCTGTGCAGCAACTCTCTCAGCAGACGATGAACTCAAATTGTGGTTTGGTAAAAATGGTGATGGTTCCCCGACTCCACAGATGAATCGTGAAGAGCTTGCAGAACTGATCCAGTTTTTGAGCGCAGTGGTCGAAAATGGATATCACATCCTGACGTGGAACGGCTTGGGATTCGATTTCGATGTTCTCGCGGAAGAATCGGGACTGGTCAAAGAATGCAAAAATCTTGCAAGACATCATGTTGATATGATGTTTCAAGTCTTCTGTGAACGTGGTTTCCCCATTGGGCTCAACAGTGCCTTACGAGGGATGAAGCTCAAGGAAAAATCTGAAACCGTAAAAGGCCATCTTGCCCCACAGTTCTGGCAGGATGGCCGCTATGACGAAGTGCTCGATTATGTCTCACAGGACGTTCGATGTACGCTAGACTTGGCACTCGCTTGTGAAAGAGAGAAACAACTTCGCTGGGTGAATCAAAAAGGAAAAACGTCGGACCACGCCCTCCGGTCGGGCTGGTTGACCGTCGAAAAGGCACTTCAAAAACCAGAGCCAGATACCTCGTGGATGGATAAGCCGATGTCACGCAGCCGATTCACCGGATGGTTGAATGGTTGAAAGAGGTCAACACCCCAGATAGAAAAGTGACTTTAGCTTCCCGTCTGATGTCTGGTACATCAATGTCAGTTTTTTTAGACGTTCTTTGAATCATGGCAGGAATTGCGTCGTAAACGCTTCCAGTGGATCGACCGCATCCACCTCAATCGCCTCAACATCGATCATCTGCTGATGCAACGTCTTCCACCGCTCGGCAGTCATATGACCGGTACTGCCGTCCTCTTCTTTGACGATGCACAGTGGCTTCATGGCCTCGACGCCGTAAGCGAGAATTTCGAGCCCCATTTCTTCATTTTGCTCATGAATATGGGCGTTGGTCTCTTCCGGCTCAGCAAGGTACTTGTCCCATCCTTTGATCGATGCAGTCACCATTTTCTTAACCAGTTCTGATTGTTCGTCAATGAGAGATTGTTTGGTAATCAGCAAACTCGTATAGGGATTAAAGCCGAGTTCGGAAACAAGCAGGCTGACCGGGTCGCCACCTTCTTGCTCGGCCACAAACGGCTCGCTGAAAATGTACGCTTGCTGTGCATAGTTTTCATCGACAAGAAACTTGGCCACGGCTGCCCCTTCCTGCAACTCGACGCCGTCGAGCGGCAATGTCTGTTTGAGGAACTGAGCCCAAGCCTTGCCGCCGCTCATCGCCAGCGTGACGTTCTTGAGCTGATCAAAGTTTTCAATGCCCGACGACTTATGGACCATCACACAGCGCGGAGAAGTTTGCAGCGGTGCCATCACCGCCACCACATCGGCGTCTTGAGCACGGGCCAACAACATATCGTCGGCATTCGTCACGCCGAAGGTCACGTCTCCAAGAGCTACTTTTTGTTGTACGGGAGAGCCCGGACCGCCGGGAATAATCTCCACTTCGAGGCCGGCATCTTTGTAGTAGCCGTGCTTGAGAGCCGCATAAAACCCACCATGTTCGGCTTCGGGAAACCAGTTAAGCATCAACGTGACTTTGGTGAGACCGTCTGCGGTCGTTTGGGGAGCGGCTTCTTCATCCGATTGACAACCGATGATGGAAAGCGGAATCAAAATCAGGAAGGCGAGAATTATTCGAAGTCGAGTCGATGTATTAAGCACTGAGAAATCCTGATTGCTTGAAATGGGAAATCGGTCAGATGGTAGCCTGACGTCGAGTCAGTACACGAAAAGGTTCCAGCAGCAATATTGTAGTCACTGATCGCAACCAGATCCGTCTGAAATTCGAAAATGGCCTGTTGGTGAGCGCGATCTTCTCGTTACAATTGAGGTATTGCCAAACAAAAATGATCTTTCTTATGACTTAAGGCCCATCAATGAGTATCGACCGAACAGAATTGTTGGCACTGTCTGCCAAAGAAAAACTCGATATTATCGAGATGCTCTGGGATGATCTGGGCAGTTCTGATCAAGAGATCCCCCTTCCCGCTTGGGGCGATGAAGAAGCGGTTCGCCGACGTGCCGAGTTGATTGCCAATCCCGAAATCGGTCTGACTCACGAAGAAGTTTGGTCCCGGATTGAACGCAGAAAAGAGATTTCGGAGTGATCAGGTATCATCCGCTCTTTGATTCTGACGTTCGAGAAGCTGCTGCCTGGTACGAAGATCGCAATTCCAGTCTCGGTGATCGATTTGTGTCGGCAGTCAGCGAGTCCGTTCATAATATTATCAGAGACCCTGAGCGATTTGCAGTCACAAGGTTAGGTGTGAGATATGTTCAGACGCATCGTTTCCCTTATGTCGTGTTGTTTGATGTGGTCGATGAAACGTTGATCTTCTTGGCCGTTTTGCATACTGCACGGTCCATCGAAAAATGGCGAGAGCGATTAGCAGATCTTTAGGGGACTCTGTCTGTGAACGTTCGCTAAAGAGTCCGTGACTCTACAGATGAAATCACAGCCGACAGAACTGCCAATCCCATGAACGAGCAAATTCCTTATCGCGGACATCGAAGTAATAAGCACAGAGAAATCCTGACAGGTTAAGAATGAAAGTTGGTCAGGCGTTACCCTGAGCTGAAACTTAAGGTCATTTGAGCAAACTGATTGTAGTCTATCAGTTGACCAAGATCCTGAAACTTTTTGGAGAACAGCGACTGAATTCATGTGTTGATCTGGAGGAAAGGTATGAGATGACAGAAAAAGCTCAATTTCATATTCAACATTCCTTCGCAGACTGGAATAGAAAGCGATGACAAGTCTCCGCACTTCAAATCAATTACCGATGAGACCACAACTTGTTCACGATCTTGGGGAAATCTGTTCAACAAAATTTCCAAATGAGATATCATAAGATCTGAAAGGTTATCGAAGGGGATCACCATGCGTATTCTATTCAGTATTTTTGTGCTTTGTGGTCTGACCGGCTGTTGGAGTCAGCCTCGCACTGGTTCCGCAACGGCAAAATCCAACAGCTCTCCCCAATATCAATCGCCGATGGAGTCGGAGAACACATCAACACAAGCGGTCTCCAAGCCAACACCGACCACAACATCGGACAGCAAATCTCCTAAGCTTAAACCGACCTTGCGATCCCTCGACGAAATGTTGCTGTTCCAGCCTTCCAAATACCCGCAAGGCGATTGGGAGCCAGCAGGTCTCGACTATGAAGATGTCTGGTTCAATTCTGCCGACAGCACGAAGTTGCACGCTTGGTATTGTCCTTCCGAGAAACCAATCGCAGTGATCTTGTTTGCGCACGGCAATGGTGGTCATTTGGCCCACCGCGCGGACTTGCTCAAGTATCTGCAGACAGAATTGAATGTTTCTGTGATGATGTTCGATTATCGTGGATACGGTCGAAGCGAGGGTGTGCCGACGGTGAAGGGAGTATTAGAAGATGCGCGAGCCGCAAGTCGAACTCTGGCTGAACAAGCAGGAATTTCGGAACAGGAACTTGTTGTGATGGGACGTTCTCTGGGAGGTGCAGTGGCGATTGATCTGGCGACAGAAACTAATCCCCGCGCATTGATTGTCGAAAGCACCTTTCCCTCGATGAAAGAAGTCGCCTCGGTCCATTATTCGAAAATAGCGTGGATTGTATCGGCAGGAAAACTGAATTCGATCAACCGAATTTCCGAGTATCAGGGGCCGTTACTTCAAAGTCACGGCACGGCTGACAAAGTGATCCCATTTGAATTGGGACAACAATTGTTTGCAGCTGCGAACGAGCCGAAAGAGTTTGTGATCATCACCAACGGCACTCACAATTCACCGCAAGGTGACGAGTATTATGAGACGTTAAGTCAATTTTTCGGAAAGCTAGAAAATAGATAAGAATCCAGTTAAATAATATTGCCTGCAATAACGACTCTCGTTAATGTTTGATGTATGATCAGCTCTTTTCGAGATCGGAAAACTGAAAAAATCTTTCAACGTGAACGCGCGAAAGGAGTCTCGCAAGATTTGCAACGTGCTGCCTTACGCAAACTACTCATCATCGAAGCGGCAGAAACAGTGGAGGACTTGAAAGTTCCTCCCGGCAATCGGCTGGAGAAGCTGAAGGGTGATCGCGAAGGTCAATATAGTATTCGCGTGAATGATCAATGGCGAATTTGTTTTGCTTGGAGTGACGGTAATGCCTCAAATGTCGAACTGGTCGATTATCATTAGGAATTTTTATTATGCCTGTCAAAAAACATCCCCCCATTCATCCGGGAGAAATTCTGCAACTGGAATTTCTGGAACCGCTCGGGATCAGCCAGTATCGATTAGCCAAAGAAATTTCTGTCTCTCCCCGGCGAATTAACGAAATTGTGAAAGGGACTCGCTCTATCACTGCGAATACTGCGTTGCGTTTGGCGCGATATTTTTCGACCACTGATCGCTTCTGGATGAATCTGCAATCACACTATGAACTGGAAATCGAACGCGATCAATTCGGACAAGCATTGAAAAATGATGTGCTGCCTTTGAATGACGCTGGATAATTGAATGCTGAGAACACCTTGACAAGTACGACAAATCAAATCACTCCCGATATATTTTTGGAACATGCTCGGCAATTAGAGGGTTATCAACTTCTTACACTTACATATAAAAAAAGTTTGTACTCAAGGTGATTGGCAATGGCATCGAAGTGACATTGGAGTCAAAAAAACGTAGGTCCATATCTGAATCTGAAGTCCAAAATTTTTGCGAGGTCTTCAGTCGAACAAATTCGAGGAAAACAACGAGCTATTCGGAGATTTATCGCAATTCGAGTTACTTACTTACAATCAATGATTACTTGAATTCGGATGAATTCAAGTTGGCGGAAGAGGTTAGTGATAGCGAAGAGCGAGTTGAAGGCAAGCACCGTCGAATTCTTGTGAATCGCTATGAACGTGATCCCATCCTCAGACGATTGTGTGTGGAATTACAAGGTACTATATGTAAAGTTTGTAATACAGATTTGATTGATATCTACGGTGACGAAGTTCGTGGTTTGATTCACGTTCATCATTTGAAACCAATTTCTGAAGCTGGTGGTCCACAGAGTATTAACCCCGAGAAGGATCTTGCCCCTGTTTGTCCCAATTGCCACGCTGTAATTCACCATGGTGGCAGTTGTCGAGGATTAGATCAGGTAAAATTGATGATAAGAAATTCTTCTAGGAAATGAATCACTTCTTAAAACGGCAGCTCTTCGCCGACTCCCTGTTCGCGGGCGCGTTTGAGAATTTCCGCAGCCAGGGCCACATCTTCTAAGCCTAAGCCCACAGATTTGAATAGCGTGATTGCTTCATTTGTCGGCCTGCCTGTGACATGCCCTGAAACAACATCCTTCAGTTCGTGCATGAGCGACCACTCGGTCACGCCGAGTTCCAAAGCGGCAACGAAATCACCCGCTTCCCACTGACATTGTTCGAGACTATCACAGACGATCACATCGGCTTGGCGAATCGTGTTGACGTCTACTTCGGTTTTACGCAGATGATTCGATCCCATCAAATTCAGATGTGTCCCTTCGGAAAGTACATTGCCGGGGAAGAGTGCCTCTTTTGACGTTGTGGCCGTAATCACAATGTCTTTCTCGGCAGCCACATCGGAGGGATAGGGGGAGGGTTCGATTTCGATGTCGAGTTTGTCACTCATTTCCTCTGCGAATTGTTCGCGCCGACTTTCGTCTCGGCTGTAGACTTCTGCGTAGTCGATCTTGCGAACATTACAGACGGCTTCGAGTTGTGTCCGCGATTGACCGCCCGTTCCGAACAGACCGACCGTACGACTTTCGGGACGAGCCATCGCAGCCGTCGCGACGCCACTTGCCGCTCCTGTCCGCAATTGTCCCAGATAGTCGGCTTCGATGAATGCGGCCATCTCGCCGGTTTCGTTGTCGTAAATCGCGACGTGAAACTTGGCACCGTGCTTTGTGGTCGTATAATTTTTCCAACCGACGTATCCGAGATACTCGGCTCCCGCACAGAGCGAATGCAGGACAATGCCGGGCGCTTTCGCGCGGCGGCGAGAGACATTCATGGCTTTGCCGTTCGCCCATTGCAGAAATGCTTCTTGAACAACATCGACGGCGGTCGACATATCAACAAGAGATTCGACGTTTTGTTCGGTGAGAAATAGTGCGGTCATGGATTCCCTGAGTTTAAGCCAAGTACGGGCAAATGAACCCCTTCAAGACTATAACAATTCTGGGGGAGTGCCGAATCACTCTCTCACAAATTTCCGCGCATAAAAAAACGCCCGCTTGGAAGACTGGCCGGCAGCCTTCAGCGAACGTTCGTGATTTGGGCGATGTCCTGGATGTTTAACCGACAGACGAATCTTTTAATTCGTTGGTCGATGCAGCGTCCATTTCCATCTCTTTTTGAATCGCTTCGTAGACTTCCTGTCGGTGAACGGCCACATCCTTGGGCGCTTCGATTCCAAGACGAACTTTGTCTCCTCGGATGTCAATCACCATTAGTGTAATTTGATCACCAATGACGATCTTCTCGTCCTTCTTGCGGCTGAGTACAAGCATGGCCAATCCCTGCTATGCAAAAGTCATGTTACGGGTTTCATACGATAGGCAACTCTAATCGATGAATGACCGTGAGAGAGGAATCAACCGGCAAATGTTGCCGATATCAGGACGACACCCGGCGATGTTGACGGATGTAACGACTGGAACGACTTTGGAAATGTGAAACCAGTGAAACTCTTCCGAATACTCTGATTATTCTTCCAATTGGCCCTATTGGATTTGAACAGAGATTGTCGTGCAGTTCTGATAGACTCGACTGTTAATTGCCACTGGAAGTTGTTGCGGACCCGACCTTCATATTGCGAAGAAAAACGATGATCTCAATTTATTATTCGAGTTGCCGGAAGCTGGCAATCTTTTGTTTACCTCTTCTTTTGGTGTCGGGAGATCATTTGTGGGCGGACGATGACCCTGCAGAGACTCGTCCCGCAAAGAGTCAAACTCCTGAAAAGAATTACCCCAACGTGTTATTTCTGCTCAGTGATGATCAGCAGCCCGATACCATTCATGCACTCGGCAACTCTATCATCAAGACTCCTTATCTTGATGGTCTCGTTCGATCAGGGACCAGTTTTTCGAAGGCGATTTGTGCAAATCCCATTTGCACGCCAAGCCGAGCGGAGATTCTTTCTGGCTGCGATAGTTTCACCAATGGTGTGATCGATTTTGGGCGACGGATTGATCCGGCACTCACCTTATGGCCTGAAGCGATGCAGAATGCCGGCTATGAGACCGGGTATGTCGGCAAGTGGCACAATGATGGACGCCCCATTAATCGCGGGTTTGAGAAAACCCCGGGACTTTTTTCAGGAGGTGGCGGAAAATGGTACGAAACACAAACCGATTGGAAAGGGATGACTGTCACCGGTTATCGTGGTTGGATTTTTCAAAGTGGCGATGGCAAAGAGAAGTACCCAGACAAAGGTGTCGGGTTGACGCCGAATATCTCCGAGAAATTTGCCGATGCCGCTATTGGATTTCTGAAAGAGGAACGCGACAAGCCATTCTTTCTGCAGGTCAATTTTACGGCACCGCATGACCCACTCTTTTTGCCACCTGAGTTTGAGGAGATGTACGACCCGGAGAACATCCCCTTACCGGTCAATTACTATCCGCAACATCCGTTCGATCATGGCAACTTTGCCGGTCGAGATGAAGTCTTATTGCCGTTCCCTCGCTCTCCTGAAATTGTCAAACAGACGATTGCCGTGTATTACGCGGTGATCTCTCACATGGATCGTGAGATTGGTCGAATCCTTCAAGCGTTGCGCGATTCCGGGGAATACGACAACACGATCATCGTTTTCAGTAGCGATCACGGCTTGGGTGTTGGGCGACATGGCCTGCGCGGCAAGCAGAGTATGTACGAGCATACGATCAATGTGCCGTTGATTGTCGCCGGTCCGGGACTTCCCCAAAACGAACGAACTTCTGCACAGGTTTATCTGCGAGATTTGTATCCAACAATTTGCGAACTCTCTGGCATCGGGATTCCCGATTCCGTCACGGCGAAATCTTTCGCTCCTATTTTACGCGGCGAACGAGACGCCATTCATCCGTATGTGATTGGATACTTTCGGGACAAGCAACGCATGATCCGTTCTGATCGCTGGAAGCTCGTCGAGTATCCCCATCTCGGTACTTCGCAATTGTTTGACCTGGAAAGTGATCCTCACGAATTACGCAACCTTTCGGGAGAGCGTACACGTGTGGAAAAAATGTTGCATGCCGAACTGAAGCGGTGGGGACAATCAAAGGGCGATCCGGTTTACGATGACGGTCGTGATTGAACCCGATGGACAGCACCAACTCCCCCTCAGTTTCGCTCGTTCAAAAGGCCGTCGTCCAGAATCAAATGCTGTGGACGGCTGGTTACTCTTTGACATCGGGCTCTTTTCTGACTTACTTCGCACGAGAATTGGGTGCCGACTGGACTCTCATCTCTTTGATTTTGGTGATTCCAGAAACAATCGGCGTGTTGGCGATCTGGAGTTCCCGGTTGTTGCCGATGTCGGGAAGTCGCAAACAATTGTGGTGGATTTCCAGTTGGATCTCTCGAATCATTGCGTTGGGGATTCCGCTATGTGCCATCGATCAGATTCGAGTCCAATTGCCGCAGCCCGTTGTCTGGCTCACTGTCTGTCTGGCGATTTCACAGTTGTTTCAGGCGATTGCTTATTTGGCGTATCTATCGTGGTTGTCAGATCTGGTTCCTGAAACCAATTGGGGACGTTTTCTTGCGCGACGAAATATCGCGAAGCTGGTCATATTGTTGGTGGTTCCTTTGGCGGGAGCTTTCTTGCGCGATGGTTGGAAGACCGAACTTCCCAGCGAAAAAACATATGCAGCGTATCTGATTGTTTTTCTAGTCGGGAATGTGCTGCAATTAGCCTCTCTCTGGCCGATGAGAAAACTGCCGACGGTCGAACCAATGGTCTCTTCCACGAGACATTTTGTATTCTCTCATCTGAAACTGGCCTGGCAAAAGCGTTCGTTTCGATACCTGTGCCTTTACTCGTGGTCGCTGGCCATTGCGAACGGGGTCACGCAATCGGCGTTCTTTCACTACCGCTACGAAGTGCTCCACCTCTCATTGGTGAATGGTTTCCTGTTGCTGAATACCATGAACCTGATCAAAATTCCGTTGAGTGAGTTGGCGGGTCGTTGGATTGATCGCTATGGAGCAAGACGATTATTGTGGGGCAGTTTAATGGTGGCCGCATTGGGGACACCGATCTGGCTCATGAGTTCCGAGGCCACGTGGGGAATTCTGTTTCTCGCACATGCCTTGTGGGGATTTTACGCCATCGCCAATATTGCCCAGTGGCAATTGGTCTGGAAACACTCGCCTCAAAGTGAGAATCAGACCGAATTGGGACTTTTTCGACAAATGGGAGGCCTTTTTTCGGGGCTGAGTGGGTTTGCCGGGGGTTTATGGTTGAGTCGTGTTACCGAGAGCGGGAATTCGGTCACCAGTGGGGCCACGGCGATCATTCTGATTTCGTTCGCATTGCGACTATTGGCTCCTCAGTGGCTGTTATTGGTCAAAGACCCTCAAAATCAAGAGAAAGACTCTTCTGAAACGCATGATTCCTGACAATCGACTTGCATCCGTACTCGATCTGCTTTTTACTATTTTAACAGACACATTTTTCACAGTCAGAATTGATGAAATGTGAACATTGATGAGCGGTGGCCTGTGGGTCGCCGATTGTGATCCCGAAGACCCTCCGCGCGAAAGTGCATCCTGCCTTCATGTCGCCTGAACTTACCTTTGCCATGGGCCAATATGAGGCCCGAATCCCCACAGATCGACTCTATTCCGAGAACCATCTGTGGTTGAAATCAGTGGGAGACGGCTATCGTGTCGGGTTTACGGCGTATTCGGTGAGACTTTTGCAAGATGTCTATTTTCTGAGTTGGGAGGTTGAATCCGGCACAAACGTCCGTAAAAAACAGGATATTGGAGAGATTGAATCCTCAAAAGCCTTGTCGGATTTATTTGCTCCCTATGATGGAAACATTAAAAGCTTTAATACGTTGTTGATGGACGACCCTTCGTTGATCAACTCTGATGGATATGAAAAAGGGTGGCTTTACGAATTTCAGACCGAAGCAGAGCTACTCACCGCCGAACAATATGTGGAATTGCTGGATAGCGTTTGGGAAAAAACTCAACGAGTGATCAAAGGACAGATCAACGAATCCTGAGTTCGAAAGTGTGACACCAAAGAGTTTTCACGGAAATTATCATGGCTGGCAAAAAACTGACCGTCGTTATCTCGCAGTCGCAGAGCAAAAATCCTGCACACCGAGACCTCGAAGAGACGATTGCTGCCGACTTAATGATGTCGGGAGAGGTCGAAGTATCTCTTGTGCCGCATCTCTACGACATGTCTGCCGATCATAGCGGTATGTTGTTTCTCAAGGGCATCCCCGGCGATATCGTATTTGCTTCGTGGTTGTATCCCCGAGCCGCATTTTGGACTCTCGACCGAGACGGCATCCGAGGTCAGGAAGGCATTACCACTCTGCATACTGAAGAAGACGAAGAGGAACTGAGTGAAGAGAATCAGCAGCAGGCGAACGGCATCGGTTCTGTCGAAGTTCCTTCCCGTAAAATTTATTGTCTCGACTTACGGTCTTTTGGTGATGCCGAGCCGTATCTCGATGAAGTGAAACGCATTGCCTCAGAAGCCACGACACAAACCGTCGATCTGATGTCATTTATTCAAGGCAACCCAAAACAAGAACAGCTTGAACGCTATCTGAATCCGCTTCCTATTTTGAATGGGAACGGAAATGGAACGCCGGCTGCGAATGGCGCGAACAACGGGTCAACTCAAAACGGCGAAGCAGCTTCATCGCAGAATGGCGACACCGAAAAAGTCTCACGCCGCTGGTATCCGGTGATCGACTATTCTCGCTGCACAAACTGCATGGAGTGTATCGATTTCTGTTTGTTCGGAGTGTACGGCGTCGATGGGCTCGACCGAATTCTGGTCGATGAACAAGACAACTGCAAAAAAGGATGCCCGGCATGCAGTCGAGTTTGTCCTGAGAATGCCATCATTTTTCCTCAGCACAAATCGGCTTCGATTGCCGGTGCTCCTGGGGAAATTGGTAATCTCAAAATTGATCTGTCTCAATTATTCGGTGCGCCGACGGCTCTTGAACAAGCGGCTTTGGAACGCGATACCGAATTGGTGGCCGATGGACGGGAAGCGGTCGGGATGACGGTCGGTATCCCTAAACGTCAAACGGAAGAAAACGCAGAACGAGACGATCTCGACGAGATGTTAGACGATCTGGATAATCTCGGCCTTTAACCTTTCCTCCCAATGCCTCTCCTTACAATGTGGGCTCCTGCCGCTTATGGAATTTCCCGGAATTGATCGTGACCGACTGCAATCCACCTGCGATCAGGCGACGCAGAGTTTGCTTGATCAGTATGATCACAAAAGCGGCCACTGGTTCGGACGACTTTCTTCGTCACCACTCTCCACGGCAACGGCCGTGGTGGCCATGCAAACCGTTCTGAGGAGATCGGAAGACGACGCACCCACGCAGCCCTACGAGACTTCGAGACTGAGAGAACTCATCGATGGCGGGCTGGCTTATCTCGAAAAGCATCAGAATGTCGATGGTGGTTGGGGCGATACGGATCAAAGTCTGAGCAACATCTCCACGACCATGTTGTGCCATGCGGCGTTTCATGCCACCGATCAAGCCGATCAGTTTTCCGAATGTGTGACCTCTGCAAAAAAACACATCGACAAGTCAGGCGGCGTCCCCGCCCTCCTCAAACGATATGGGAAAGACAAAACCTTCTCGATTCCCATCCTCACTCATTGTGCCCTTTCGGGACAAGCAGACTGGTCTGACATTTCTTCCCTCCCTTTTGAACTCGCCTGCCTCCCTGCGAACTTTTATAAAACTGTCAAATTACCAGTTGTCAGCTACGCGCTGCCGGCTTTGATTGCCATTGGGCAAGTGAAACATCATCACAAGCCAACCTGGTTTTTACCTTGGCGATGGGTTCGAAATTTGTCCGTCAAACCGACACTGCGAGTTCTGGAACGAATCCAACCAGAATCAGGCGGTTTTCTCGAAGCGACTCCTCTCACCAGTTTCGTTTCAATGAGTTTGGCGGGAATGGGATTACTTGATCACCCGGTCTTGCAGAAGGGCATCAAATTTTTGATCGATTCTGTCCGCGATGATGGAAGTTGGCCGATTGATACAAATCTCGCCACTTGGGTCACCACACTTTCGGTCAACGCTCTCGAAGATTCACTCCCTCAAGAGTATGTCGAGCCAATCGCAGACTGGCTTCTCAATCAGCAATACAAAACCATTCATCCTTATACGAATGCCGATCCCGGTGGTTGGGCATGGACCGACCTTTCGGGAGGTGTTCCCGATGCCGACGATACGCCGGGAGCTATGTTGGCACTCGCAAATCTCCGTCCACGCTGCTCTGAAAAAACTCAGTATCGTATCGACGAATCTTTGACTCACGGTGTGAAGTGGCTGCTTGATCTACAAAACCGTGACGGTGGCTGGCCAACATTCTGCAAAGGTTGGGGGACGTTGCCGTTTGATCGTAGTTCCAACGACATCACGGCTCACGCTATCCGTGCAATTTTTGATTGGATCGTTCAGGAACCCGATCAGCCTCATTCAGCCGCGTTGACTGATCGAGCGGATGCAGCCGTTGAACGAGGATTTCAGCATCTGAAAAAATCACAACGATCAAATGGATCGTGGTTGCCTTTGTGGTTCGGAAATCAACGTGTCCCCGATGATGAAAATCCGACTTACGGCACCGCGAAAGTCGTTGCCTCCTATCGTGATTGTGGGAGGCTCACCGATCTAGAAGCTCAACGAGGCCTCGATTGGCTGGAAGCCAATCAAAACGCGGATGGTGGTTGGGGGGGTGGATCGGAAACAGATTCTTCCGTCGAAGAAACCGCTTTGGCTTTGGAGATCCTGCTCAGTTGTGGTCGAACTGGCAGTCATCTCGGCTTGGGAATCAACTGGCTGATGAGTGCTATCGACTCGGGAGATCTCCGAAAACCGCAGCCAATCGGGTTCTATTTCGCCAAGTTATGGTATTACGAGGACTTATATCCTGTGATTTTTACGGTTTCGACCCTGCATTCAGCGTGTCGAAGTGACTACAATAGTTGGGTTCCACCTGCGGATGCGGAAATGAGTCCCACCAATTGAGTCGTTCAGCGAAGAGAGTTTTCAACTTGTTATTGCCACATTATTATTGCCATAGTCGACAACAATGCCGACTTGGCGTCCATCCATAAAGAGAGGTCGACGTGTCGATCGCCCCCCTGAATTCCTCCGAGACAGATTCGCAGCACTCCACCGATGTTGAGAGTGGTGATATCGAACGTCCCGTGAAACGGAAGAAAAAACGCCGTAGTACCAGTCATCTCAAAGCGGTGCCCGAAACTCTCGCGCAGCGTGAGCAGATCCGAGATGCCTCCGAGAAATACGCCGAGCCACTGGACAAAACCCGACCTTTCAATAAGGGAGAACTCGAACAACACGGTCGAAAGCTGCTCAAGCAGATGGATTTGCCCGAGAAATTTCTCGGCTTTGTAATGGTGCTGATCGGCAATTTTTTCTGGAAGCGACAATTTTTGGCAATCCCGTTTGAAAAACGAATGCTGCTGTTGCCGCATTGTCTGAAACATGCGGAAGGTTGTCCTGCCGAATATGACCAATTTGGTCTCGATTGCGAATCATGTGGTGCTTGTTCGATTGCCGACTATAAAGTTCGCGCGGAGCAACTCGGTTACAAAGTTCTCGTCGCCGAAGGATCGCCGGTCGTTCTGAAAATTATCGTTTCAGGATATGTGGAAGGGATTTTGGGTGTCGCTTGCTTGAACGTATTGGAAAAAGCGATTGATAAAGTTCTGATTGCCGGTGTTCCGTCTTACGCCGTTCCATTACACTCTGGCGATTGCAAAAACACCTCACTCGATGAATCGTGGATCTGGGATGTCATCGAGAAATACGAACCGCTCCCCGAGCAACAAACCTCCAGCTATCTTCCCATCATGCGAGCTTCGAATGAAATGTTCGAAAAACGCCTCGAAGAACTGTTGCCAGCCGTTCGTAGTGGAAAAGATCAGGCTCCCGCAACGCCTATCGCGTTTACAGAAGAAGTCGCGTATGACTGGTTGGCTAAAGGTGGGAAACGCTTCCGACCATTTATCACACTCGCGGCTTACGACGCTCTCACGGGAGCCACCGCTGCTAACCACGCACGCGACGAAACGGGAGATCGCACGACCGCTTATCAGTTTGACGCGGATGTCTGCCGGATTGCTATGGCGATTGAAGCGTTTCATAAAGCCTCGTTGGTTCACGATGACATTCAGGACAGTGACTTGTATCGCTACGGTCGCGAAACATTGCATCGTAAACATGGAACCGGGCAAGCCATTAACATTGGTGACTACCTGATTGGGATAGGTTATAAACTGATCGCTTCCGCCGTCGGAAGTTTAGGGGCCGAAGTGACCGCCGATGTCCTTCAACAAATGTCAGCCGCGCATATCAAACTGTGTGAAGGACAGGGAGCGGAAATGTCGTGGAGTGAATCTCGCGACTGGAATCTTAAACCCATCGATGCGCTGCAAATTTATGCGTTAAAAACATCTCCAGCCTTTGAAGCCGCGTTGTACTCTGGCATTCGAATGGCGGGTGATGTGAAACCGTATGAGGAGATGATTTCCTCATTCTGTCGTCATATCGGGGTCGGCTTTCAGATTCTCAACGATTTGAAAGACTGGCAGGGAGACGAGAACAACAAACTGGTCGCCGGCCAGGACGCTTTGTCGTTCCGCCCGACCGTGCTCCTTGCCATTGCCATGCAGGAAGCCAATGACGAGCAGAAATCTCAGTTGAAAGAACTGTTTGAATCAGAGCGACCTGCCATTGATCGTTTGCAGGAACTCAAAAAACTGTACACCGAACTGGGCGCCTTTGAGACGGCGGAATCTCTCGTCGACAAATCACAGGCACGAGCAGAAGCATTAGCAGATGAGGTCGATAACGAAGACCTGCGACAATTGCTTTACTTCCTGGTCGATTCGGTCCTCGCTCACGAAGAACAGACTCCCGCCGATCCTCCAACCGTAGAACTCCAATTGACGGCACCACCTCGTCCGTAATTGATTGAGAGCCTGATTGCTGTGAGCGAATATGAATCAATCCAGTGGAGCGATTTTGAAAAAGTTGAGCTGCGCGTGGGAACGATCATCGCCGTTAATGACTTTCCCGAAGCCCGCAAACCAGCGTGGATAATGACGATTGATTTCGGCACCGAGATAGGCGAGCGAAAGTCGTCTGCTCAAATTACCGATCACTACGACAACGTCTCTCTCATTGGTCGGCAGATCATCGCTGTCGTCAACTTTCCTCCCAAGCAAATTGGACCGATACAGTCCGAATGCCTAGTGACGGGTTTTTATCGGGATGATGGCAGCGTGATTCTCGCAGTCCCCGATCAGAATGTCCCGAATGGTACCAAACTCGGCTGAAGGACTCCTTCACTGGTTGTGGATATCTGGTAGACTCAAAGTATCATCCCCCCTCCCTCCTTACTAAGAGGGGTAAGTGACTATTCAAAATAGATCAAGTAGTAGGTTCAAGATGATGAAAATTCTCGACGAATTGAAAACCACACTCCAATCTCGTAGCCAAACCCATCTAATTCAATGGTGGGACGAACTCGATGAATCGCAGCGAGTCTCGCTTTTTGATCAGTTGGAATCAATCAACTGGAATGAACTTGATCGTCTGCTCAATGATATCGAAGCCGATAATGCGGCTGAACAATCGGAACACGCAAAGAAAGCGACTCCTCCCGAAACTCTCGTCGGTTTGAGTGACCCCATTTGGTCAGATCCCAACAAGGCCGATCTTCACGAGCGTGGAGAAACACTGCTCAGAAACGGGAAAGTCGGCGCGATTGTCGTCGCGGGTGGACAGGGAAGTCGGTTGGGATTCGAACACGCCAAGGGACTTTTTCCCATAGGGCCGATTTCTAATGCGACTTTGTTCGATTTTTTGTGCGGACAAATTGCCGCATTGACGAAGCGTTATCAGGTTGATATTCCCTATTACATCATGACGAGCGACGCGACTCACGATGAGGTCACTGCAGCATTTCAAGAACATGATTGGTTTGGCTTGAGCCCGAATCAGGTAATGTTCTTCAAGCAGGGACACATGCCGGCAGTTGATGCGGCTAGTGGAAAGTTGCTATTGTCTGCGAAAGACTCGCTCGCACTCAGCCCGGACGGTCATGGTGGCATGGTGTCTGCACTCGACAAACAAGGCGTGCTCCGCGACATGGAAGCGCGCGGTTTGGAAGTGGTCTATTACCATCAAGTAGACAATCCGTGTTTGAAAATGTGCGATCCTGAATTTCTCGGATTACATCGCCAGATGGATTCAGAGATGTCCACAAAGGTTGTGCGCAAAGTGGCCCCCGAAGAAAAAATGGGACTGCTCGTCGATATCGACGGCAAAACACAAATCATTGAATACTCTGATTTCCCGCCTGAGCTGGCGGCACAAAAAGCGATCGACGGCAGCCTGAAGTTCTGGGCGGGTAACACCGCATGCCATGCGTTCTCCTTTCAGTTCTTAAAATCATTGGCGGCTTCGGCCACTGCACTGCCTTTTCATAAAGCTTCCAAGAAAGTGCCATACATTGACGATGCGGGTGTGTCACAATCCCCTGAGTCTTCGAATGCGTTCAAATTTGAAAAATTTATTTTCGACGCGCTGCCAGCAGCCGACGTTGCGCTTGTCGTGGAAACCTCCCGAGAGCGAGAATTTAATCCCGTCAAAAATGCGGAGGGAAATGATTCTCCGGCAACGTGCCAGTCCGCACTTGATACTATCTGGCGTTCGTGGCTATCCGCAGCGGGAATTGAAGTCGGTGACGACGTGACAGTCGAAATTCAACCCAGCTTTGCTTTGGATGAAGCAGACCTCATCGCTCGCAAAGCAGAAATTGGCAAACCTCAATCTGGGATACTATTGCTGAAATAGTTGCGGAAGATATTTGCAAGTTGCGTGAATTCAAAACGAGACGGCTCCAGCCTGGCAAACGCCGCGCAGCCTCTCCATCTCCCAGAGGGTTACGCGAGGGCATGAAGCCGCCTCGATAAAATTTGTACATCACAAGGATGACAACTATGTGTCATACCTACGGGGATTAGACTCAAAAATGATCAAACATTTTGAGCAAGCTCCCTACACATTCTTATGTGCGACGGCTTATTTGAAAGCTCTCAAGGCCACGATAAGAATTGCCAGAACACAGAGACGCCAAGAGACCCGTTTTGATTGTGAGCGATGAGAGGCAGTTGCGTCACACAATGTCTGCAACATCATGAGTGCGAGAAAGAAGAGTACGATTTCGCTACTGACGATGATCACTCCCATGAGCGAATATCCGGCCGCCGATTCCACTCCCGCTCCGGCAATTTCAAATGCGCCCGCAATCAGCCCCAGGCGCGATTCGAATCCCATTAGTCCGGGAACTCCGACCCAACTGAACATCGAGACCAAAATCACAAGTGCAGGAAGTGGGTGACTCCACAGAAATCCCGACAAGTCTTCTTTTTGTAAACATGGTTTTCCTAATCGAGTCAACTCATGCAGAACTCCCATCAGCACAATGAAGGAGAAAATACTGCTGATGAACTCGATCCGAAATAACTCACGTCCCGATGGAAGCCATAAACCTAACGCCACGGAGTGAGAGATCAAAAACAGTTCCTGGCCAATTGCCAACCACATCAACGCGGCGGAAGCGAGAAACCAGCCGCGTAATCGGAAAGTCATGTTGTCCACCCATCCTGATTTTAGCGTTTCACGAATCAATGTCGGAATGGCAAATGTTGCGAGCAGCATTTGCCCGATGGATTCCATGCCGGGAATGTCGGGAAGCACGATGGCAAGTAGCAAAACGCTCGACGAAATCAGTCCCGTCAATCGTTGGATCTCGTCCCATGACTTTTCATCCGAGAACGGCAATTGAAAGGGAAAGAAGCCAATTCTCCATGCGGATCCAAAAATGAGACACAACACACCGACACTCAGAGCCGTTCCGGCACTTGAGGAAGGTTGGGCGTAAAAAGCCGCTTCACTTTGATCGGTGTTTAACTCAGACAACGGTCTCCAGGTGTCGAATTGACAGGTTTTCATTTCAGAAGAAACTAACAAGATCCCCGCGGCGAGCATTCCAAAAGTTACAATCGAGCGTAATATTGCCGAACGATGCTGAGCTGCGGGCAGAGTCAACCATGTCGTGACGGAAATGGCTTCTCCAAACAGAAAAAGAAATCTGAGATCTGTCGAGAAACATATACCGCACAAAAACGAAGCCGAAAGCAACAAGGCCGTCGGATGAAGAGTCAAAGCACCCTCATCTTGTTTGACCATGAGAAGTGTTAGCAGGAGATGAAACGCCAAAATCCAGGGGATTAGGGAGAGTGCGAAGGAGCCTGTGGCCTCAGAGAGAAGTTGATCGGCGTGCAGCCACCATGTTCCCATCGCAAACGCCAATGAAGTTTGTGTGAGAGGCCGAGCGATTTCCGAGGATCGTGGTTTTCGAACGATTCCCCAACAGGCAATCCCGGCGAAAAATGGAACCAGCATGATCAACAAAACAGGAAGAGAAGAAATCATTGCTGTTTCTCCTCCAACGAAAACCCACCTGCGGAAACCGGGAATTCGAGCTTTTGCAGATCCCAACGAATGTGAGTCCAGATCACTTGTGGTATCAACAGGATTAAAACGGCAACGACCAGAACTACGCTTGTTTTCAGAAAGCCACTTTGAGGTTCGAGTGTGGTTGGGTGTTCGCCAATTTCCCAAACAGGCAATTCGTGATTTCGTCTGGGAACGCGAACGAAATTTTGTGCCAGCAATCGATGAGAGGATACTGAGTTTCTGCCCCGATCATCGCAGACCTTATGCTGACTTTTCATCAAGAGGATCGCGATACCCACGATCAATGCCGCTCCCACTTCGCGCGAACCCGGCCCCGTGGACTGCCATGTCCCCACAAGTCCCAGGATCAATCCCGAAACCAGAAAGACAGAAGCCGTCCACTGACAGAGCCAGACGGACGAGAAGCGAGAACTTTTCGTCTGCTGAGGAATAGCGGATTTCAAACCAATCGTCATCAACAACAACATCGCTGCGGCGATTGAGGTTTTGTTAGAACCGCCGAGAGTCAGGATCAACATGGTCGAGAGAAATAGAAAACTTTGAGAATCATCCGGTTTGTCTGATCGAATTCGCGATGTGATTGCCAGCCAGAGGAGACCGACACACCAGGCATAAGAGAGTATTGAAAACATCCGATAGGCAACAAACGGAAATAACTGACACTCTCTCAAAATCACGGCCGTCCCGAGTACCGGCCCGTAACACCAAAATATCAGACGAGTGATGGGGGCCGTGTCGCTCCACATCTTGCGACTATCTTTTGTGAACGGAAATGATCCAAAACGCATCACGCAGCCGACGATCATGACGCTCAAAGCCGGTGAGATAGAACGCATCAAACGGTCGTGCCCGGTCAAATCTTCAAATTTTGCGAGCTCAATGGCTGCCAGAATGCGCGGGATGTCAAAAAGTTCCGCAGGGTCATTCTCCAGAGCCGTGTATCGCATTAATGGTGTCAATGTGCTGAGGATTCCGGCCACAATCAAAAAATCACTTAATAACAGTTGCCTCATTCGTCGGCTTAGACCTTGGCGATGTTGTGGTGACACCAATGTCGCTAACAGAAAATGTACCGAAAGGGGAATGAACAAGAGTGTCACCATTTGCACACGACGATCGATCGTGAGCAGGAAACAATACATCAGCAATTGAAACACCAACAATCCCATTGCTCGGCTGAGAGAGGTGGGGGGCGATACAGGTCGAGTCGCGAGTGGTTGCTGGTCACTCAAAATATACTTTTCTAACCCGATTAAAAATGGTAACGCCGCCGCGCAGACAATCAGAAGGAACGAACAACCATCGACACCAAATCGGTAACCTGAAGTTTCGCTTTGCTGAAGAACAAGCACATTGATCGATTGAAAACTCTCTGCAGCATTTAATCGTGTGCGCTGTGGGTCGTGCGAAAAATTTGTGACCATCAACAACGTACACAACATCGACAACGCACCGTTGAGCAGCAACGTACGCTGAATGAATCGCTCACCCCACCAGCGTGACATTCCCAAACTGAACAAGCCACACAGAGGAACACAGATTAAGAGCATCGGCATCTGATTGAGGATTGACGTGAACGCGTTCATCTCTGGATTACCCTTTCATCCAGAGAAACAGACTGGCAAGTAACAGAAAACCAATTCCGCCTAAGGCAAGTTCCCAGACAAAGGGCGCGGGGGACTGCAACGGATTTTCTTTGTGAATGAATCGTCGCTCGACGCGACTTCCCCAAAGATCAAGGAGACTGGCACATGCAGTCACAACTCCCGTCGGAATACTCGCAATGCCTTTCCAGATGGTAAGGCCATGAAAATGCGATTCCGCCAAGCGTTGAAAGCTCCCCGTACGTTGGCGAGAGACACCTTCCGAACTCGTACGGCGTGCGAGAATACCGGCAATGCCGGCTCCCACAATGATTCCAACAATTGTTTCCCAACCCGGCACGATCAGCCATGGCTCCCCTTGTTTCCATAGCCAATAGCGCATGACTGCAATCACGAAAGCAATCGGGATGATCATTAAGCCAGACGATTTCCTCTGTCCAGCGGGATGGATGCCTGCGGGTAACGTCTTCCAGTCAGCCAATATTTCACGAAAAAATGGAACCATCAAGCCGACAGAGATGACTCCCAGAACAACCTTTGTCATATGTTCGTTGTTCCCCAAAAGCTCCGAGGATTGGATAGCAAGAGTCCAGCCAGACATTCCCACCATGATCCACAACCCTGAAAACAATATGGCCGCTCGATGAGAGAGAGTTCTCTCGTCATAACTGTTCCACAGTCGCCACATGATGACCGTCAGCAGAAATTGTTCGAGCCCAAGTGTATTCAAGACCGGATTGCTCGACAGAAACATGCCAAACAGTCCCAGCATGAGAAAAGCCGTCAGCACTGTCTGGCGAACTGTTTTTTTCTCAACAAGCCCCCAACTGCAAACCATCGAGACAACAACGGTCAACAGAATTAGCGTTGAGTGAATTGCGGTGACGTTTGTGAGGACAAACAACGGAATCAGTTTGATGAACACGGCAGCAGCAAAAATCAAGCTGATAGGTTCGAGATCATTTTCAGGTTCACAATCAATTCGCAAGACTGAGATCGGATATACCGCAGTCATTAAGATCAGCGAGAGTGAACCCAACATTGCCGCAAGAACCAGGTCGGCTTGTTGAGCGGACGTGAAGTTATCCCAGTTTTGAATCGTCTCGGGAAGTTCGTGATACGAAGCAATGCCAAAGTCGAAAGAGAGTATGCCGACAACAACGAGCAAAAGTAAAATTGCCATCCAATGACAACCGCGTAAAAGTGACAACCCTTTCTGGAATTGACTTTTTGACGCGAGTAAAGATTGTTGAAGACAGGAACAACCAATCAGTGTGATCATCCAAAGCCAGACGTCATCACAAAGCAGGAAGATCATCAGCACTGCGAGAAACCAGAATCTCTCTGAGGCTCGTTCATCTCGCTTTCTGTCTGACATCCACCACCATGTCATCCAAAGCAGTGGGAGTTGCCAAAGAGAGACTCTGAAATGGCAACGCACTTGATGGAAGGAATCGAGTCCAAATATTGTCGGGCCGTTCCAGATCACCGCTTTCTGGAATACCATCAGAGAGAGGAACGCCAGGATGGTCGAGACTGCGAGAAAACTGAACTTGAAGAATCTCTCATTGTCGATCAGAATCGCGACCGACTGCGCAATCGAACTCAAGATGATCAGGATCAGAAACCAGCCGGTAATTGCATCCATGAAGTTCTGGCCGCGCTGTGGAAGAGGTTCGATCCAGTCGAGAGACTATTGAGATTACGACAACCGTACCGCGCAAGCAAGACTCTCCTCTTGTCTTCGGCATTCCGGTCGCGCAGACTCATAAAGAGACTCGCCATCAATCGTGACCTTCCCCATTGAAAATATGAGTTATGCTCAGTGAACCCGTCGAATTGTTAAAAACACTCATTGCTCTACCTTCGGTCAATCCAATGGGAGGGGAAGCCGACCCCGAGATCTGTTTTGAGACGCGCGTGACCGAGTTTCTGATCAATTGGAGCCGACAACTGGGTATCGAACCGATCATCCAGGAGATTGAAGAGGGACGGTCGAATGTGGTCCTGTTGTGGGAAAACCCTCATCAGCCAAACTCAGAAGTCATCTTGCTGGATGCGCATCAGGATACAGTCCCCGTTGCCGGCATGACCATCGAACCGTTCAAGCCGGTTGTCCAAGATGCGAAAATGTTTGGTCGAGGAGCCTGCGATGTCAAAGGAGGCCTTGCCGCGATGATGTCGGCCTTCGCACGCATTGTTCAAAAGGCTCCTCCCGACGCTCCCTCAGTGATGCTGTCGTGTACAATTGATGAAGAAGCCACCACCATGGGAATCAACGCGTTGACGAATTGGTTGAGTACCGGAGACCTCCCATGTCCAAAACCAGTTGCTGCCGTCATCGCCGAGCCCACCGAACTCGATATTATTGTCACTCATCGCGGCGTAGTCCGTTGGAAGATTGAGGCCTCCGGGACCGCCTGTCATTCCTCGACTCCCGAGTTGGGAGAGAATGCGATTTATCGAATGGGGCAGGTATTGAATCGAATTGAAAAATATGCCGAATCGCTACCGACTCAAAAACCGGCTCACCCGAAATGCGGACCATCGACTCTCAGTGTGGGACGGATTGGAGGAGGCGCCAGTGTCAACATCGTGCCTGAGGAATGCTGGATTGAAGTTGACCGACGTTTGATTCCCGGAGAAACAGCACAAGAGGCCCAACAAGCCGTCATTGATGAACTTCAATCGTTGCCGTTTGAAGTCATCCATCACCAACCCTGGCTGATCAGCGCGCCTCTACCTGATGACGAAAATGAAGCGTTGGCAACTTCGTTGTTGAAATCGATTGATGAGGTTGCCGGTCCGCATGAGACGATTGGAGTGGCCTTCGGCACTCACGCCTCGCGCACGGCGAGAGTCGGAATTCCGTCTGTTGTGTTTGGTCCCGGAAATATTGCCCAAGCCCATACCAAAGATGAATGGATTGAGATTCGACAACTTCAACAAGCGGCAGAAATCTACTACCAGTTTTGTAAATCATTCAATGTCAGATGAGAGTTTGATTTCTGAAACAATGACCTTTACCTCGTAAATCACCCAAATCCAGACTCCCTTTGATGGCCGTAACTACCGATCAGCAAATAGTTTCCAGAACATTCATTTCCCATTTCCTACTTCCAGCGTGTGTTTGTAACGGCCCATTGAACACTACACCTTGCAGTGAAAAGGTCAAATGACTATCACAGTTCACCAACACCCCGTGTCGCGAGACTCCTCGCAATATGGGACACCAATCAACACTCGAACTCGAGTGGTCTTGGTCGTGTTGGCAGTGCTGGTGTTGGCCGGATTCGGATTGGCGTCAAATCTGACACCTTCCAAAACTGGTCGCGGAACACATCGGCAACTTGGTTTACCTCCCTGTTCCATCCTTTCCTTAACAAATACCCCCTGTCCCACCTGTGGGATGACAACCAGTTTTTCGCATTTCGTGCGGGGAGATTGGGCTGCTGCCGTCCGTGCAAATACCTCCGGTTTTTTGCTGGCCTGCGGTTGCCTGTTATTTCTTCCCTGGAGTGCGGCCTCTGTCGTGATTGGTCAATTCTGGCTGATAAGACGGATGGACTTGGTGATCACTGGCCTGCTTCCAGGTTGGTTGATTATTGTCTTCCTCGAATGGGGCTGGCGAAACGACTTACCTTTCTGAGATGTCCTGTCTCAATTCAAACATTCCCAAATAAATAACCAAACAATCACCTCATCGTGACAGATCGAGGTCGGACTATGCCCGTGAATACCAAACAACTCACTCGACTCACCTGTTGGCTGACTGCTTGCCTGATACTGGCGACCGCTGGAGGTTGTTCGCTATTCGTGATGGCTGGCAAGTCAATATTGGGTGATCCGGTTGTGAACTCGCCCTTTTCGCGTGCTTCAAATGTCGATTTGCGGACTGGTCAACATCGCGTGGTCATTGTGGCATCGACTCCTGAAACCATTAAAGTCGAATTCCCCGCAGCGACGGTCAATTTGATCGAAAAAGTTTCGCGCAAGCTAAAGTCTGAAGGGGTGAACGTCGTCAACTACAACAAAATTGCGACTTGGCTCGACGACAATGGCGGATACTGGGACGAAGTGGACGAATTGGCCAACGCCTTTGAGACCGATTTTATCATTCACCTCGAAATCGACAGTATTCGGCTGAAACAACCGGGGAGCCCGGACATGTTTGAAGGTCGAGTTTCGGGTACCGTTTACGGCTATGAAGTTCATCAATCGGGAAACTCGAAAGTCGCTCATCGAATTTTCAATCATTCCTTCGAACGTAAATACCCGGATGGTTACCCTCAATTAGCAGATCGTATGTCGCGTGAAGAATTTCATCGCAAGTTGATGGAGCATGTTTCCCTCGCCTTGGCCCATCAGTTGTACGATCACCATTCGAGTGAAGAAATTTACTAATCGTTTTTTAGACGATTTCAATAACCGTCCATTTTTAATTCGACATCAAGCAAGGATGCGACATGTCCCGCAAAAATCAAATCGCTCAGAAATTCTGCCAGTTGTTTCTGGTCATCATGCCGTGCATTATGCTGACAGGCTGCGAGTACGGGATATTTCTCGGCTATCTGATTGGCGGACCTCCGAGTATCGAGCCTGACTTTGCCGCACAAACCGGCAAAGACATGAAAGACTTCGGTGTCACCGTGGCTGTGGTCTGTACGGCACCCAAAGATTTGAAGTGGAGCTACGACGAAATCGACAATCTCGTGGCAGAAGCCGTCACAATCCAAATGGGACAGAAAAAAATCAATGTCATTTATCCTGATCAGGTTCGAGCCTGGCTTGATAAAAACCCGGACTGGACAACTCCCGCAGAGATCGGTGAATTCTTCGAAGTCACCTACGTGATTCACATCGATATTCTGGATTACTCGCTGTACGAGAAGAACTCTCATACGCTCTATCGCGGAACCACTCAGTGCGAAATCAATGTCTGGGAAATGGCCGATAGCGGAGAAGGAGAAAAGATTTATTCCAAAGAGAACACGACAACATTTCCTTTGAGAATCCCACGGTCATCGCAAGATACTTCGCTGGAACAGTTCAAGAAAGAATACCTGTACCGATTGTCTTATGAAATCGGACGTCATTTCTTTGAATACTATGTCTCGGACGATATCGGCGACGCAGCGTAACGACATTACACGGCACTCCATGCCAATTTGTCGCTGCGTGAATTTTCTTCGACCACCTCAAAATCAATTCTTCATCGGCAGATCGACGTGATTAGCAGTTGAAAATAATTGTTCTACTGCTATCTCACTGGCTGACAAGCCGTCCAGTGCCACCCAATGTTGATCAAGAGCATTCTTCTGGTGAGCGAAGATGAGCGTTCTCCCCTTCCTTTGCGCCGCCGCGTCTCTGGGTGAGTCAATGACCATCAAGTCCTGCCGACTTCCTTCGGCGGCTCAAAAAGCGAATAGATTTTGAAGGGCCGGTTCCACCGGCCAAGAATGATGTTGTCGGTTTTGTCTCGTTGCCTGTTCAACAATGACGACCGCTGCAACGTGAGAAAGAGAGCGATTTCGCGTGGAGTGAAAAATGCGCATCGTGAAAAAACAATACGCCCTCATAAAACGAAGATCGACGAAAAGGCATGAAAGCCAACAACTTGCTCAAGAGTACACAAGATTTGGTCAACATTTGGTCAAGGCGAATCTCCGAATCTTGAAATGGCTGTTGAATGTTCGGGAATAAGGGGACAAGAGCCTTAAAGCACAAAGCATTTTGAAAAGTATGCCTGGAACTGGTGGTTGGAATCGGAATCCACTTTGACAATTTCGACAGTGAATCCAACCTTTGAAATACGGTCAGCATTACAGACAGATCAGTGGTGATTACTTCATAAAATGTCTAAAATTTAGCATTATCAAGTTATTCAATTTGCAGAAAACGCCGTCATGACCGACTTACTCCCACAAATCGAACAAAAAGTGCTCGCTGAAGAACGGCTTTCGTTCGAAGAGGGTCTCTTTCTCGACGAACAGGCCGACCTGCACGAATTGGGGCGGCTGGCGAATATTGTTCGCGAGCGAAAGAACGGCAACTTCGCCTATTACAACACCAACATTCATTTGAACCCAACGAATGTGTGTGTCTATCGGTGTGACTTCTGCGCCTTTCGCGCCGACTTGAAAGCCGACAAAGCTTATACCTTCACGGACGACATGGTCCGCGAACGGGTCGAAGAAGCTCGTCAAAAAGGTGTGACAGAAATTCATGTGGTTGGTGGACTCCATCACCTGAAGAAGTTCGATTGGTATCTCGATGTGATCCGCGTGATTCATGAAACCTGGCCCGAACTTCACATCAAAGCTTGGACGCCGGTCGAAATCGGCTGGTTTGCGCATCTCACCAAACAACCCATCGAATGGGTGCTGCAAGAACTCATCGATGCTGGCCTCGGCAGTATGCCTGGCGGTGGTGCGGAAATCTTTGATCCTGAAGTCCGCGAGAAAATCTGCGAACACAAAGCCGATACGAAAGTCTGGTTCGATGTCCATGATGCCGGGCATAAGCTCGGACTCAAAACAAACGCCACGATGTTATACGGCCATCTGGAAGAGGCCCGGCATCGCATTGACCATTTGGTTCGATTGCGAGAACAACAAGACAAAACGGGTGGATTCCAAACCTTTATCCCGTTGGCATTTCATCCCGAGAATACAAACTTGTCGCACATCCCCAAGCCCTCAGGAGTCATGGATTTGCGAATGATTGCGCTGTCGCGTCTGATGCTCGATAACTTCGATCACATCAAAGCCTATTGGATTATGCTGGGTGAGCAAATTGCCCAGATGGCTCTCGGCTATGGTGCCGACGATATCGACGGTACGGTAGTCCATGAAATTATTTATCACGACGCGGGTGCCAAAACGCCGCAGGGACAGACCGTCGAACAGTTGCACCGTTTGATTCGTGAAGCGGGTCGTGAACCGGTGGAGCGTGATACGCTTTATCGTCAAGTGATCCGTGACGGTGTCAATTGGCAAATCGGCGAACCGATTCTTGTCGGTGCGACGAATTAGTGTCTCAAATTTTGTGACGGAAGGTTACCGTGGTGGAATTTCAACGCACAATCAATCCCGTTCAAGCCATCTTCGTTTTCACATTGATGGTAATATGCTTATCAATCGCAGGTTGTTCGGAGGAATCAACAACAACTCAAAAACAAACATCATCAACAGAGCCACCCCTCCATATCGATATCGCAATCTATTCGACTGAGATTTCATCAGCGATCATTGATCATTTCCAATCGATATCAGACGGGAAAGTTGACGATATCTACGCATCCTCTTCCTCGAAACTCCAACAAGCGGTCTCCCTGGACGAGTTTCGCAACTATTGTGACAAAATCAATTTGCGTTTGGGGACTCTTCAAGATCATCGAATCAGAGAGAGCCAATTTGTTCCACAAGAAGGTCGTATCATTGCGACAGCGGTCTGTGAAGCAGACTTTTCCCAAGGTACGGGCGTCATGACAGTTCTCTATGAACAAGACGAAGGTCACTGGAAATTAATGCGATTGAACGTGAACGCACCCGAGTTGCTGGATAATCCCGACGACTATCGCGAATTGAAGCAAATCATGGTCGAACAATCTGATCCGGTGGAACCGGGACAACAAGTCGATGTCTGGGATGCTTCGACAAACCCACCACAAAAAATTATGGAAGCTGTTTCTGTGACTTATGTGCGGTGGAAAGTGTCTGGTCCATTTACATCCGCTAAATACCCGGCAAAGGGTTTTGTGACACTGTCTCTATCGACTGAGCAGACGAAGTCGCTCGAAAATGTGGACACGATCTCGATTAGACGAATTAGCGAATAAACATCGATACTTCCTCTCGCTTGCGGTAAACTGGAACCATCCGAATTGTGATTCAGAAACCGTTGGCGAACTCCATGAAGCACCTCGTTTATGTGACATTCTTCTGGTCATTGATTTTGGGGTCGTGGTGCGCCGCAGCACCCATTGATTTTCAAAAGCAGATTGCTCCTCTCCTCACCGAGAAATGCCTCGCGTGTCATAACCCGACACAGAAAAAGGGAGGACTTGATCTCACGACTCGCGAATCCCTTGTCGCTGGTGGTGAAAGTGGTTTGACCGTCACGCCGGGTGATCCTGACTTGAGTCTGATTATCGATTATGTTTCGGGCGACAAGCCGAAGATGCCGAAAACAGGCGACAAGCTGACCGTCGAAGAAGTCGCGTTGCTCACCGAATGGGTGAAACAGGAACTCCCGTGGCCCAAACAAGTCGTATTGGATCCGGCTGAGGCAACTTGGTGGTCACTCCGTCCACTGAAGTCTCCCAAAGTACCAGAGCTCGAACAGACTAACCGCGACCGAGTTCGGAACCCCATTGATGCATTTGTTCTCTCAAAACTGAACGAGCGCGGCTTAACGCCGTCTCCGCAAGCGGACCGACGAACACTGATTCGTCGTCTGAAATATGATCTCATAGGCTTACCACCCACTCCTGAGGAAGTCGAACAGTTCATTAGAGATACGGATCCGCAGGCTTACGAGAAACTGGTGGATCGATATCTCGATTCATCCCAGTACGGCGAACGCTGGGCCCGGCATTGGTTGGATGTCGTCCATTACGGCGACACGCACGGCTACGACAAAGACAAACTGCGGCCCAACGCATGGCCTTACCGCGATTATGTCATTCGCGCTTTCAATGACGACAAGCCGTATGGCCAGTTCGTTAAGGAACAGATTTCCGGCGACGTGATGGAGTCAACAGGTGGCGAGGGAATTGTTGCGACTGGGCTTCTCGCATCGGGGCCGTGGGATTACATCAGCCATGTGGAAGTTCCCGAATCAAAACTGGACGGTAAGATTGCCCGTAATCTCGACCGAGACGATATGGTTCGCACAGTGATGGAGACATTCAACAGTGTGACCATCGGCTGTGCTCGCTGTCATGATCATAAATTCGACCCGTTTTCGATGGAAGATTATTACAGTTTGCAGGCTGTTTTTTCAGCCATTGATCGGGCTGACCGCTGGTACTATGATGATCCCGAATTGCAGGAACAACGAACAAAGTTACTCGCCCGACAGGAAACTTTGGAAGCAGAGAAACAACAACTTGCCGAAGTGATCAATAAGAACAAAGGGAAAGAGCTTGCCGTCGTTGCACAGCAATTGAAATCACTTTCTGATCAGGCATCGGCCGGTGTCAGTCAACCGGAGTACGGCTATCACAGTCAGATTGTCCAAACGTCGAATGTCGTCAAATGGGTGCAAGTCGATTTAGGGGAGCCGGTCGCTCTCGACAAAATTCTATTGGCAGGGTGTGAAGATAATTACGCCAACATCGGAGCCGGCTTCGGATTTCCGGTCCGATTCAAACTGGAGGGATGCCTCACCGCAGATTTCGCGAATGAGGTGATTCTACTCGCTGACCGAACAACCGAAAACGTCCCCAATCCCGGCACCGATCCGCTGGTCTTCGCCGCCAATCAACAGACAATTCGCTATATTCGGCTTACGGCTACTCAACTCGCCGAACGCAAGAACGATTACATTCTGGCAGTCGCCGAGTTAGAGGCGATTGATGCCGCTGGAAACAATCTTGCGTTGGGGAAGACAGTTACCGCACTTGATTCCATCGAAGCCCCCGTTCGCTGGCAGAAAACCAATTTGGTCGATGGATTATACGTTGGCAAGAAACAATCTGGCGATGCTACTGAGCAGCACAAGAAATTACTGAGTCGTCAACAACAACTGACCCGTTCTGCTCTGACTGACGAACAATGGACACATCGCGTTCAATTGTTGGCTAACTTGGAACAAGTCAGCACTCAGATCAACGAAATGCCCAAACCAAAACTTGTCTACGCAGCAGCGACAAAATTTAAGCCGCAGGGAAACTTCAAGCCAACTGACGGGACTCCTCGCGAAATTCGCTTGCTACACCGCGGCAACATTGCCACACCCGGCGATGTGATGTCGCCATCTGCCATCGAGGCATTCGACCATGTCAACGGCTTGTTTGAAGAGGGGGACGAACTGACCGAAGGCGAACGGCGCAAACGATTGGCTGAATGGATCGCCGATAACGATCATCCTCTCACCTGGCGGTCGATTGTGAATCGTGTCTGGTTGTATCACTTTGGACGCGGCATTGTCGACTCGCCCAATGACTTTGGTCGTATGGGACAGTCACCCACGCATCCCGAATTACTCGACTGGTTGGCCAGCCGCTTCCGAGACAACGGTCAATCGATTAAAGACCTGCACCGTCTGATCTGCAACAGTGCCACCTATCGGCAATCTTCGGTCGATGTTTCCACCAATCACGAGCTTGATGCCGGGAATCAATATTACTGGAAGTTCTCGCGACAACGTCTCGACGCAGAAGCCATTCGTGATGCCGTGCTAGCAGTGAGTGGAAGACTCAATTTGGAAATGTACGGTCCCGGCTTTCAGGACTTTGTGATCGAGAAGCCGCAACACTCGCCCCACTATCAATATCACTTGCACGATCCTCTCGATCCGAAGTCGCATCGTCGTTCTGTCTATCGATTCGCTGTACGCTCGCAACAACAACCCTTCATGACGACGCTTGATTGTGCCGACCCTTCGATGCAGGTTCCCAAACGGAACCAAACCATCACCCCGCTCCAGGCTCTATCGCTGCTCAACAACAAATTTATGGTAGCGATGTCAGAACAATTTGCTCAACGACTCAAAGCTGAAGCGGATGACTTGCGCGATCAAATCACACGAGGCTTTTGGCTGGCTCTTTCCCGACCACCGACTGATGCTGAACTGAATGCACTCGTTGCTTACGCCAAAGAGAACGGCAGAACGCACACCTGCCGCCTGATGCTCAATCTGAACGAATATGTGTTCGTGGATTAGTCAGGAAGCGCGTCGATGCTTAAGCGTATCCAGCAGCACAGCCAGTAGGATGACCATTCCCAAAACGACTTTTTGTGTGAACGGTTCGATCTTCCATAGGTTCATACCGTTCTGAATCACGGCGATGATGAAAGCACCAGTCAGCGTGCCGAGAATTTTTCCTTCGCCACCAGAGAGTGAAGTTCCTCCCACGACGACCGCAGCGATGACATACAGTTCATACATTGTGCCATAAGTGGGCGAACCGCTTTTGAGCTGGGATGCCATCACGACACCACCAACGCCCGCCAGTAAACCAGACATCACATAGGCAAACAGAATCACTCGTTTCACGGGAACACCCGAGAGGCGTGCCGCTTCGGAGTTTCCGCCCACGGCATATAGATAACGTCCAAGGACAGTCCGTGTCATGACAATATGAGCGATCACATACAGGATCAGCATCAAAGTGACGGAGTTTGGTAAGCCGAGGAAAGTCGTTTCACGACCGAGCCAGGTGAACGAAGGCGGTATCTTGTAGACCGATTTCCCTTGAGACAGCAACGAGGCAGAACCACTCGCGACAAGCATCATCGCCAGCGTCACGATGAAGGGTGGGACACGAAAGACCGTCACCATCGAGCCGGAGAAGGCTCCCACCAATCCGCATCCAACAATCGCCAGACATACACCGACCAACATACCTGCGGTTGAGGCCGATTCACCACCGGCAATATTTTGAATAAACAGCGTACAAATGACTGCTGATAGCGCGATCAAGCTGCCGACAGACAAATCGATCCCCGCTGTGATGATCACCATCGTCATACCGATTGACATGATGGCAATAATTGAAATTTGGCTGCCAATATTCAGTAGATTGGCTCGATTAAGGAACACGGGCCAGCGATATGATTCCGGGATGATCACCTCTGCCGGGCCAATGCCGGGATAACCGATCTCCAGATCGGCGAAGACGAGCCAGTCGGAAGCCGCACCGGCGACGGCAATCACATCGAGTGCTTGCTGAGAGTCTGATCGCTCCTTCAATTTCAGGGCGGCCTCCCGAGGTTCTCCGATCACCGCATCGTACGCGATCTCTTGTGTGTCCAATTGCGATTTCAGAGAGTGAAAGAACTCGGCATCGCGGTCCGCGGCGGCAATCAGAATGCGTTGTCCCGATTCGACTCGTTTTGCCAGTTGCCGCGCAGCGGTTTCGCCGGTGGGTGTCTGTTCTTTGATCGTCAACACGCTGAACAGTGCACACAACAGGACCAGCACGAGCGGCATCGCATAGTCAGAGAGAAATCGATTCATGCAGCAAGGAGAACCGAATCGCCGATACGAATCAAGCGGTTAATTTGTTTCAGACGGACAGTGTCTCTTCCCGGTTGGCGACATCTTCCTGTGTTGCCGTACCGGTGTCGAGTTGTACCAGATCGGGAGCCGCCTTGTCGGTGTGATCTTTGCCGTCATAGACGCCGAAATCACTGAACCAGTGTCGTTTGGCAAAGCGGTACGCCCAACTCTTTTCCGGGATTTTCTCAGCCGGGTTAAATTGCGACGTGCGAATTTGCATCGCTTCGAGTTCCGCCATCGCAGTTTTGCGGACGGTCGAATCTTTGGCCGAGTGTTTATCGACCAAGGCTTTCAAGACATCCGGGCGTTCCAGCACGATACAACCACGAGTATGATCGCCGGCCACATCGCGGAAGTCTTTCAGGAATTCCGACTGCATGAACTTTTCTTTGAGCGGTCGCGGGTCGGCTTCGGAAGAGTGTATCGACTCTTTAGAGAACTGCACGATGGGACAAGGTTCGATGTCGCCCCAAGGGTTAATGTGATGGCTGATACCGGTCACTGCGGGACAAAGTGCATTCCCTTCGCCGTCAAAATAGGCATCGACGATGACTATGGGTTTCTTCGCTCGCATCTCGACGACGAACTTCCGTAACTCCAACTGTTGGGCGGGAGTCAAACAAAGTTCAGGAGAAGCGTCCGGTCCCATGGGTCGATACACATGAAACCATGTGTACATGACGCCCATCTCGATCAGGTTGTCGAGCCATTTTTCGGTGACCAAATCGTCCATGTTAGTTTTGCAGACACTCGTACAAACTCCCGTCATCACGTGATTGTTGAGACAATTTTGAATGCCGGCCATCGTTTTGGAGTAAACTCCATCTCGACCGCGGCGTTCGTCGCTGATGATCTCATTTCCTTCCACCGAAATGAGCGGCGTGACGTTGCCGAGTTCACGGAGTTTCTTCGCTTTTTCGTCGGTAATAAATTGGCCGTTAGTGAAGACCTGAAAATAACAATCGGGGTGGGCTTCCAGAATCTCTAACAATTGGGGGTGCATGAACGGCTCACCACCCACGATGCCGAAAAAGACGTTCCCCATCTCTTTGGCTTCGGTGATCAGTTTGTTCATCGCATCAAGATCGATGATTTCCTGCTTGGCGGCCACGTCGACCCAACATCCCTGACAGCGCAAATTACAGCTATTGATCACCGAGATATACAAGAACGGCGGGAAGTATTCGCCCTTTTTCAATCGCTGTTTGTGTTTGCGGACGGAGCGCGTTCCCTTCCAACCCATTGTCCAGGCGACTTTGAGCAGGTGTCGTTTATCGGCTTCCAACAGTAATCGTTTCGCGAATTTCAGATACATGAAGTCACAATTGAATAAGGAATCACAGGAAAAAAACGTCCCTTTCATATTAGCAGCGCATTCCCTTAGAGACAGTGATAAAATCGTTCTGAACCCGATTGTCGAGGAGAATTCGTGATGTCAGAAACCTGTGATCGTCGTGAATTTGCCCGCAGAGCCGTCTTGTCGTCCCTCGCTGTGGGAGTTGGGACCGCTACTGGAGAAGAAACAGAGTCCACGCCAGAATCGACCCCTACAAAAGAAAAGATCGAGCCAGCCGAGGATTTATTGCTTGATGTCATTCGTCAGAAGTATCCTTCGGAACATCTGACGAGCGATGTTCTCACACAAATTCGGCGTGACATTGCCGGGCATCAATATCGCAGCCGGGTGTTGAAGTCGGTTCCACTAGCGAATGGCGAAGCACCATTTGTCTTTACAGCGAAGTGAGTTCGTGGATTTCTTGTTTGAGAAAATGGTACAAAACTTATTCGAGGAAATTGAAAGCTAAAGTGATGAAATTGAATAATCGTCTTTCATTGTTGGTAACGACATCGATCTGCATTTTCACTGTCAGTGAAATAGTTGATGCCGAATTGGTTGAAAATAATCGAATTGAAGAAAATCTCACAACTACAGAAAGCAGTGCTGGCCGACTCGATCTCAGTTTTATCACGGATGATATTTCTGCCGCTCTCATCTTCCATTCTTCCCGTTTTTTGCGTTCCGATTTAATCACAAAAATCCGTGGATTAGAACTTTCATTGGATAACGAAATTTCGTCTGTCTTCCCCAAACTTGAAAGTGTGATGTTTCTCTATGAAAAATCATTGATAGATAGTTTCGGTATTGCTGAGAAAAAACGGGAATTTCCAATAACTCTAGTTTTTACATTCGAAGAAAATATAAATCCAGATGAACTATTTGATCCTGAAATATTTGGAGAAATGAATAACTCGAAACAAGATGGTTTGGTAGTGAAGGTTTCTTCCAATCCCGATTTACCAGAAGTTTTCCATTTTGTGGATCGCAGAACTCTCATCGCCACTCGATCAAGTTTGTTGACTAAAATGATAGAGAAGCGATCTATCGAAAGCATACTGATCAAGAATTTAAAAAAGTGTCAACATTCTTATGATCTCATCTTCGCAGCCGATCGAGCACTCCCAGCAGGGTGGGTTAAAAGACAAGTTAGACGAATATGTCCAAGTCTATTTCAATCGGAACTGAATCTTTTTCGGCAACTGCCATACAACACAAAAATCCAAAGTCTAATGGGTGGATTAAACAATGAGACGCTTATGCAGATCACGATAGAGGTAGAAAAAGATGAAATTAAGGAGATCAATAAACAATTCATGCATGGTCTCATGATAAAACAAAACATGAGACAATCCTCAACACGAAGTCCGGCAAATGCTGCGTTCACAGTACTCTCAATCGATGAACGAAAGCAGTTCGAAAGCCTTGTTGCCAAGCTGATTGAAAAAACCACTTCTTCCACAAAAAATAAGTTGTTCACATTTTCAATTCCGATGACAGAATTGTTTGATCAAGAGCCGGGCTTAAGCCTGCTTATCAAAATTCTTTCTGCACGTAATGAAGTGGACCCCAATATTTGGACCACGGGTTAAGAGAGAATATTTGCGTTTTGATCGGTAAAAATGGAGCCCATTCAGGATTCAATTGACCGAGGAAAATCATGGCACGAAAACGCCGTTCATTCTCTCCCGCTTTCAAG
>JAURQH010000040.1 GCA_030836185.1 Planctomycetota bacterium | reverse complement strand
CTTCTACAGCCACGAGCGAAGACACAGTTCGCTCGACCGCCAAACGCCAGCGGAAGTGTACCGCAGCGGCCGGTCAAATCGCGTGGTTCTTTCTCTCTAAGCAGAACCCGCCCGTGGTCCAAATAATGGGGTCCACTTCAGGGCTCCATAATTTTGCAGCCCCATTGTTGGCATCATGGAATAATTTGCCACTCCATCTTGCGATGCCACCAGAATTCCATGAGCGTAACCTTCAAACCACGCATTGACTTTCTCTCGCCCTTTGCAGTTTTGATAGTGGATCCCCCAATATTTCCTCGGCGGAGTCGATGGAATGCAGATATCACTCCCACCTTCAGCGGCAGCCATGTATACATCTCTGAAACCGTGAGAAAAATGCCACCCGTGATCCATGTCTTTGTAGCAATCATTCACACGCCACCATGCAGTGTGCGATTTCATTCGATTTAGAAACTGCATCTCTGTCTGTTAAATTTCGTCCATGCAGGCATAACACCCTGTTAGGCAGCATGAAGCCCCCATTAACAGGAGCATTCCGATTTGTGATTTCAAATTGGACACAGGGTTATGACCTATCCATGGTACTAAAAAAACTGCTTCATCTTCGATATCGACCTGATTTTCAACCAATGCACCGTAATCAATCGTTCTGTGGGTATGATAGAAACGCCGCGATGGCTTTTTCCGGCCATTTCATTCATTGCAATTATTCTGATTGTGCGCTATGCACCAATCGCCCCGATAGCACGGGTCGCCATCTGCCTGACATATTCAGATTCATCATTGAGACGTAATCGAACCAGAGGTGTTAAATCTGAGGCAACTGCCCCCAACCCAGCAATTACAAGCAGCGTACGGCCCCTTACATCCACATCGCTGGATGCAAGCGATTTCGACAATCTCGACATAATCGCAACCCTCGAATATTCATCCTGGGACAATACTTCCAAAGCACTGGAGAGTTGCCACAATTCCTGCCGATTGGCATTAGGAATTCTACTGATCATTTCATTGATCGCGATTTGTTCCCCTCGAGTCACAATCAGTACTTCCACCAATTCTGTGATTGATTTGCCGTCATATCGATTAACAGAGGCATTACTATGGCTGCGATGATCATTCAACGCGAATAATTGCTCAGTCTGTCGGCCTCCTTGTTCCTGCTGCATATCGTGCTTATTAATGGCTAATCGATCAGTCATTGTTTCCTGGACTTGTTGGGCCCACTCTGGTAAATCTTCACTCATTGACACAACATCGACAGACTTATCTGTCGTCGGAGGGAAGATATTCTGCCGAACTGTTATGGAGGCTCCACCATTTCCAGAAGGGGTTCCCGAATCCGCGATGACCCACTCAGGGACTTCGCCTGTCTGTTGCAATCGGTCCAATGAGAATGACTGATGTCGATTATCCACCATTCGCTCTTCAACAAACGGTGGGCGATTGGCTTTGATTCCCGGACTAATCACTGGAAGATTTCTAGCGGCAATTGCTGTAGATGGCCCCTGATCGGAAATCACCTCCCTAACAGGCCTACCGCCAACATTCGCAGGAGGCAGGCCATATTTCATGCGCTGGAGCGATGTCAGTCGCTGCTTTGCCAGTTGGTTTTCATGATCCTTCTTTAAAATTTCGGCATACAATTCTTCAGCGATGTCATACTCTTGAATTTTCACCAACTGAGTAGCACGACTGTGAAGCTCATCAAGAGAAACATTTGACGTTTGAGGTTTTGAACGGAAACTGAATCGGTCCCTCATACTGGAAACCGACCACCCCGATGTGCATCCAACAAGCACGCCAGATAGGCATAATGATGTCAAAATGTAATGTGAATGTTTCCGCATGAGACAATATTCAGAGAAATCGAGAAATCTGTTCGACAGGACTGCTCTATGTTCTCTTTTTTTATCGTCTAATTACGAGTGAGTCCGTGCGTCTCAGCCCACCGTGTCGCGGTTCAGTCGCCATTTTTATACCAGATATAGCATTCGTTCTGGTTGAAGCGATTATGCTATGGGTGGCGCCCTTACAGATGCCCACATCACAGAATGCCTTGTTCTATTTTTTGCTGTTCTTGGCCCCCTTCTTAATGGGCCATGCACGAACACCAGCAGATTCAGCCCATTCGACCCATTCACGTTCCAATTCTTTCGCGCGCTGAGGATGGGCTGCTGACAACTCTTTAAGCTCGGTACGGTCTTCCCGCAAATTGTACAGTTCCCACTTTCCTTTGTGATCGGAGACCAGTTTCCAATCACCATCACGGACAGACCGATTGCCCTCATGCTCCCAATACAACCTCCTGGAATTCGCAGCAGCACCTTTGATTGCCGGAACCAGACTCATTCCAGCCAAGGGGACTGTTGATTGATCATCTCTTTGTTGCGGGTATTTCGTATTCGCAACGTCCAGACATGTCGGCATCAAGTCCATGACATGCCCCACCTGCCACTCCAGCTCACCCTGACGTTCTATTCCATCAGGCCAATGAACGATCAAAGGAGACGCAATTCCTCCCTCATGGGTATTCATTTTATATTGACGATACGGAGTGTCTGATACATTGGCCCACTCGAGACCAACTGAAGCATACGACAGAGGCGATCCGATTTCAGCTCCTTCCATTCCACGGCTGAAACCTCCCGGTCCTCCTTCAGCCGAACATCCATTGTCAGAGAGAAACATGATCAACGTGTTGTCAAGAATTCCATGTGAGTTCAGTGTTTCAACCAACCGTCCGATGTTGCGATCAATGGCATCGACTTGCGCTGCATAGACACTCATCCGATGTGACAAATCGTGCTTCTTCGTATCCGGGAGTGAGTTCCAAGAAACCGCTTGCGAATCTCGGGGAGAGAGTTTCCACTTTTTGGGGACAATGCCCAGTTTCAACTGCTTCGCGTAACGCTGCTCTCTGATCACATCCCACCCAACATCGTATTTCCCTTGATACTTTGCGATCTCTTCGAGTTTCGCCTGAAGGGGCCAATGCGGCGCAATGTGGGCGAGATATAAAAAGAACGGCTCTTTGTCATCGACGGCTTCATCAATGAATTTCATCGCATAGTCGGTAAATGTTTCCGTCACGTAGAGATCTTCGGGAGTTTCGACTCGGTCATTACCATGTGTAAAAAAAACACCTTGTCGTACTTCCATTGATTTTTTGAAGTAGACACCTCCGCCTGAGGGAGTTCCAAAATATCGATCAAAGCCGCGATCTAACGGCCATTGATCAGGTTTAGAACCAACATGCCACTTTCCAGTGGCCAATGTACGATAACCTGCTGGCTTGAGCGCTTCTGCAATCGTCACGCATTGATTGTTCAGATAACCCTGATACGACGGGATTCCTTTGTTACCCGTCATGTGACCAATGCCAGCCTGATGCTGATAAACTCCCGTAAGCAAGGCGGCTCGGGTCGGACAACAACGCGAGGTATTGTAAAACTGTGTGAATCTCAATCCATTCTTTGCTAATTTATCGAGATGAGGTGTTTCTATCTCACCGCCATAGCAGCCGAGGTCGGAATACCCCATGTCATCCGCCATCACGATGACGATATTCGGACGACCGGCAGCCGATAACTCTGAGCAAAAACTGCAGGCCAAGACAAAAAATACGATACGATGAAACATGAGCGAGGTAACTCCCGATGAATGTCATTAAGGTATCAAGACACAATATCTCGTCAGGAAGGGGAACTCAAATCCCACCACACACATTCTGGACCTTGACATCCTATTACTGGTCTCTTAAAATTGATTTATACCAACCGGTCTCTTTCCCGAAGGGATCTCCACATGATTCCCACCGTCCGCATCATTGCCAATCACACCATCGCCCTTCTTGTAATGGCGAGCACGCTCTCCGCAGAAGACTTTGATCGAGAGCCAATCAACTACTCCAAGGCAACTCCCGCCAACTCTGTCACAGAGCTTCAGTCGAAACTCGATATGGGAAAAATCCGACTGAAGTATCACCCCGAGCGTGGATACCTCGACTCATTATTAGAAGCGTTTTCTGTCTCGCCGAAATCACAATCGCTGGTCTATTCCAAAACGAGCCTCCAAATCGCAAGAATTCGCCCACGCACACCGCGGGCTATTTACTTCAATGACGACCTTTACGTCGGCTATTGCCAACTGGGTGATGTCATGGAGTTTTCTGTCGCAGATCCAAAACTGGGGACCGTGTTTTATACAATCTACCAACGAGAAACTGAACAACTCAAATTTGTTCGTCAAACCGACAATTGTCTCATCTGTCATGCCTCGTCACGTACTGACAACATTCCCGGCCACGTAATCCGCTCTCTCTTTGTCAACGCGGGTGGACAACCGATGTTCTCTGCCGGCAGTTACATTGTCGATCAGACAACTGAGTGGGAGAAACGCTGGGGTGGTTGGTATGTCACTGGAAAACATGGCGAGGCTCAGCACCTTGGTAATCTGATCGTTCGTAGCCGTGATGTCCCTCGTCCCGTCGAGAACTCAGCGGGGCAGAATGTCACAGATCTGACAAAGTTCTTTCACCCCGAGCATTATCTAACGCCACATAGTGACTTGGTCGCTTTAACGGTTCTCGCCCACCAAGTGAAAGGGCACAACCTCATCTCTCGTGCCAATTTCACAACCAGACAGGCTCTTCACTACCAGGAAAGCCTCAATAAAGAACTGGGCGAAAAACCAGGCCATCCGTGGGAAAGTACAACCAGACGCATCGCTTCCGCATCCGAAGACCTACTTGAATATTTGCTTTTTTCGGGTGAAGCACCACTCCCGACTCCAATTTCGGGAACAAGTGGTTTCGCTGAGGAATTTAGCCAACGCGGTTCGAAAGACAAACAGGGACGATCTTTTTATCAGCTCGATTTACAAACTCGCTTACTCAAACACCCGTGCAGTTATCTGATCTACACCGATTCTTTTCGGCAGCTTCCTCCGAAAATGCTGACTCGACTGGGACGACGCATGAACGAGGTTCTCACCCACCAGGACAAAGCAGAAGCCTGGCATCACCTCTCTGCTGAAGATCGACAACACATCCACTCAATATTACGGGCAACCAAAGAACATCTGCCACCACAATTTGTTGATGCCTTCAAGAAATAAGTGATTGGCGATTGCGTTATTCTATAGTTTGCTCTGTGATCGCCATAGATTCTTTGACGATCTCCAGTTCTTCAATGAGCTTCAACGTGGGAATCTCATTGTGCATTCCTCCCCGAATCTCAATCCACTTCAGATCCTCGGCAGACTTTGATAAACGCAGGCCACGTTCCAGAGGGATCATTTGATCGTCGGTACCGTGAAATTGGACAATGGGAACGTCGACGAACTTGATCCTGTTCTCCGATAGCCAACGCTCCAACAACAAATATCGAAAAGGGAACCAAGGATAGTGGCCGGCAACTGTCGAGGGGAGAGAGTCAAAAGTGGAATTCAGGATCAACACAGCAGGTTCAGGAAAATTCTTTGGCTCCCCACTCCACAGTGAAAGAGCAACCGCTCCGCCGAGAGATTCCCCAAATACGACGACCTGTTCTTCCCGGTAACCAAGTTCCTGGATCGCATAACACCATATAAGTTTTGCGTCCCGAGTCAAGTTTGACTCGGAGGGGCTTCCTCCACTGTCACCGTAGCCTCGATAGTCCATAATCAGGACATCGAAACCTTGCGAGGTAAAGTCTCGCAAATCACTAAGTCGATCGGAGCGATTGAGGGAGTTTCCGGGAAAGTATAAAACGAGAGGTGACTGCAATTTCGATGCTTTGGTGTGAAGCTGGCTATACAATAACCAGCCGCTTAATATGACTCCTTCATCCGCATCAAGTCGAATGTCTATTCCATCATTCGGTTTCAAGCCGACTTTCAGTAACGTTAAATTACCCGCAACAGATGGTTGATAAAGAAGGCGTCGCTGAAACACTGCAAAGATGAGAATCACAGCCAGATACGGTACCAACACGTAAATCAACAGCGCCCTGCGAATACGTCGCAACCAGAATGATCGTTTTGAGGCAGTACTGTCCTTATGGCCTCGATCGAACATTGGACCACCTGTGAATTTATAAAAACGAACTTCGTAGTCATGTTGTCATCACTGTGGTCCAGTCTATTTCGCAACTAGACGCGTGGGAAGTCTTGTTTCTACCACCAGATCAATCTCTGCCAGAAACTTTTGCGAGGCTCAGGAGGCGTTACCGGTTCAAATTCATTTTCCTCGGAATAATTGACCGGCTGCAAAGCATCGCTAGATCGTACGATCCACGCCGAAGAAGCATTTAATGGCTTTAACTGTCTTTGTGGAGCCGGAACTCCATCTAGTGTCTTTCGAATATCTGTCAGCAATTGGTTTCCATACATCGAATGCCCCAAGTCAAACCATTCAAAATCAAGATTTGAGGCGTCGACAATATCAATGTTAGAAAGTTCAGGAGGAAACAGTGTGAGACGATCTCCTCCCTGCCCCAACCGCAATTTTTTATGGTATGACTGTGAAACACGCAGAGCCCTGTCATTCGAGGAAGCATAAATTGTTAGTCGATCTGCACGACCAACGATTCGAGGAGCGATTTCATCCCGAAAGCGTTTGGCATCAAGATCGGGAGCAGCCAGCATAATTTGATTGAATCTCGGACCAGAACCTTCCACAGAGAATTGCGAAATTCCGTCCAACGCATCGGTGAGTACACGAGTTCCCATACTATGGGCGATGAGATGAATTTCACGAGCCCCCGTGTTGCGAGAGATCTCCTCCAGCATTTGTTGTAAGTAGACTCCGCTCAGGCTCGCGTTTTCTAAGTCAGTCTCATACCGACTCAACTTACCTTCTGAAGGCCAGCTAAAGAAAATAGGTGGCCCATCAAACTTCAAATCGTAGGCCATCTGTGCAGTCCTGTTGGCGGCATCCGCAAACTTGACGTTATAACCATGAACAAAAACAAATGCCTGTTTCTCTCTGCTGCGCCCGACATCTTGAGAAATTTCAGCGAGGGTTTGTTCCTCGGAAGCAGGATTCACCGACTGCAAGACGATATGCTTATTGGGATCCTCACGAAATTCGAGTTTCCAAATGCTGGGCCGCTCGATTTCTCCATACCGATGCGATTCGGGAATGCTAACCACGCAGTTTCCGTAATTGAGACGATTCTCAAAACCGCCGTAAACGTCCTCTGGCTCTAATGAACTCAGTGGCTGGTTACGTGATTTGTCTTTACGGTTCGTGCAATAGTACACTTTGAGAGTGGTGTAATTTTGAGGCACACTCGCTTCTTGCCGAAGCGGCGCACCAGAGTGACTCGGCTCAGACGCAGTGTCGATTGATTTCGCACCATCACTCAGACAGCCAGCAACTGCGACGACCGAAATCAAAAAGAGGGAACTCATCAAGTAAAATCGTTTTTTCACGGCACTCCCTCACGACATAGACACCAATAATTCGCCTCATCTGAGAGAAGTGAAAGAGATCCCGCGAAATCTGTCAATATCTGACTCCCTCGATAAATATTGGGGTAGATATCAGTCCAAGCTCTCTGGATAGTGAGTAAAACGATTCACTCTGACACCGGGACCAGGATCGTGACTCACACGCTCTTCAGCACTCTACGATCCAGGATTTTTCAATTCGCCGTAGCTATCAGTATCTTGTTCACGACGAATTGCTCGACTCAAGCAGAAGGCAACCCCTTCCTACCGCAGTCACAAACAACTCATAATTGGAACTTCGTGCGTGGTCCCGGCTTCGATGGACACTCCCCCGAAATCCAGATCGCCAATAGCTGGCCAACAAAAGGGCCTCCCGTTCTCTGGACACGCGAATTAGGCCAAGGCTATTCGGCATTCGTCGCCGCAAAAGAGTATGTCTACACTCAAGGCCAGAGTTTGACTGGACAATACGTGTACTGCCTCCATGCGGATACAGGAAAAACAATTTGGAGCTACAAGTACGACTGGCCCTACGAGGGAATGGGAGTCTATCCGGGACCGAGATCAACGCCCACCTTGAAGAACGGGCGAGTCTTCTATGCGGCTCCGAGCGGTCAACTGGGATGCCTCGATGCAGACACGGGGAAAATGATCTGGAAACGGAGTTTGTTGAAGGAGTATGATGGAACCGGTGGAGACGGATTCGGCTACTCTTGCTCACCCGTCGTGACTGACGGCATGGTCATCATGCCCGTAGGGGGAAAATCTGCGAGCCTCGTCGCTCTGGACGAGAAAACGGGAAAAGAAATCTGGTCGGAAGGCGATGACCCCGCGAGTTACGCACCTGTTTATCCCATTGAACGCAACGGGCATAAATTAGTCGTTGGATATCTCCAAAACTCTCTGGTCATTCACGACAGAATGACTGGCCGCTTGCTAAAGCGACTCGAACTTTCACATGGCTACGATGAGCATTCATGCTGGCCCATCTACCGCGAACCTTATCTGTGGATATCCGGCCCCTTCCGCTCCGGGTCACGTCTGTATGAGATTCCAGAAAACCTTGACAGCAAAGAGCAACAGGTCTGGACAAGTCGCATCATGTCGAACGATGTGGTCTCCAGCGTGCTTGTCAATGATTCTATTTATGGCTTTGACATTTTTGACGTTCAATCGAAAACCCAACGTCCCTCACGAGGGATGTTTCGCTGTATTGACTTTTTGACCGGAGAAGAAAAATGGTCTCAGGGTACGGGACGCGCACGACGTGGTGGTGACAAAGACGATCCCGAAGAGATCGGCCAATGCGGGATGATCGCCGCAGATGGAAAGCTGATTGTCTTTAACGAGCGAGGAGAGCTGATACTTCTCAAGCAGAATCCCGACAAACTCGATGTTCTTGCTCGCAGCAATATTCTCTCTGGCGAACTTTCATGGACTCCTCCCGCTTTACATCGAGGTCGCGTCTACCTTCGTAATCATTCGAGAGCCGTTTGTGTTTATGTGGGAGAGCCTGAATTACTGAAGTCCTCGCAACAAACGATGTCGGTTGCCGATGTCCCTCAATCCAGATATCAGGATTTGGCCGCTTGGATCATTCCCGTCGAACCAGAATTCATGTTTGATGTCCCCTCCAAAGAGTGGATGTGGAATTGGTACTGCGTTTCGCTGGGAATTCTCGGCGTTGCCGGTCTCATTGGATTCATGACAGGACTCCCTTTTACGAATCGCAGGCTGCAGATTCAAATGTCATCGTACCGAGTGATTGCGTTTCTTTTGGGAGCGATCGGTACAACACTATTGAGCCAATACCAACAAAAGTTTTATTTCACGTGGGTCGTCTGTCTCTATGTCACATTTGAACCGGTGATCGGTATGCTACGAAAACGGAATAATGGTTCTCTCAGCGCAAGAGAGAGATGGGGTGAGCGATTGATTTTGACTCTTTTTCTCGCCGTCTGTGTACTGTACTTCCTCATGTGCAAACGCCTGTCACTTGTTTTTGAATGGGCGTTTCTCTCAGGCTTCCTGGGGGCGATCCCCTTTTTGTTGATCAAGAAGAAATTACCAGACAAACCGCTCGGAAGAATCGTTGGAGTGCCAGTCCTCACACTATTCGCGTTCACGGGCTTTTACGGAGCTGGCATCGCTGTGCTAATTTGGGGATACTAACCGCCATCAACCGATTTCGGCATCGGCCTGGATTGAATCATCAACCGTCCGGGCGATGCGGATGGCTTCGCGAATCGAACGAACCATCCATTCCCCTTCCGTCCCCTCACTCACTTTGCCAACAGAGATATTCGCCGCGTAAATTTGACCGGCGACCTGAGTCACAACCCCTTCGGTCTGTTCGAGTTTAAGATAGGGTTGTTTGGACATTACGTTTCTTTCTCGAACCGTTTCTTTCTCGAACATTGAGAAAAGCAGTACCGAAGGTGGGACTCGAACCCACACGATGGTTACCCATCCCGGGATTTTAAGTCCCGTGCGTCTGCCAATTCCGCCACTCCGGCAAGAGTTTCTGCACTAGCCGACACGAAGGCAGAAATTATGTTCGTCGTCGACTGATGGCATGATATTTCCCACGCGCCCCAATTATTATATCAGACGAATTCGCACAAGTACAGTCTGAGTAACCACTTCCCGCAACCTCCGAAATCTGCCAGTGGAATAAGCGTTCCAGATTGATTTTTCAGTCTCCTCGACAAGGCCGAAAGAACAGACCGGGAAGCCCCCTAAGTAAAGACTATTTCTGAGGGTTTCCACTTACGTATGAATCCAATGTGTCATCCTCTGGTGTGCGATACTGAAATGTCTCTCTTTGAAAAGTCCCGCAATATGTCCAATCCCCTGAAACACGTGCGAGTGCTGAGCCTGCGGATTAAGCAATCTCTCGTATTGTCAGCCATCATCTGCCTTGTTCCGGTCACAGGAACAGCCGATATCATCAACTTTTCTTCGACGACTTGGGATCACGGAAGTGGACCGCAACAAGGTTGGCAAGGGCCTGTGTCTTTGGATGCTCCCACATTCTCTGGTGCCACGATTCTGGATGATGGAACCGAATTAACATTGACGGTTTCTGATCATGGTTCTGTCACACATTTTGGAGACGCCTCTGACCATCTCCAAACTATCAGCACAGGAACAACGGACGCCCTTAACGTAAATCAGAATTCTGCCAATTCCAAGAACCTGAATGGTGTGATCGAGAACTATGTGCGTATCGATGTCGAACTGTCTCGATCACGCTGGCTGAATGCACTCTGGCACGATGTCGATACAGGACACAGTTGGGATCTGAATAACGATGGCCAACCAGACAACAGAGACTGGACCGACATCATGTATGCCGAGAGCCACAACGGAAGTTTTCGAGACATTGGTGAGGGCAAGGAAGCAACCTATGACATCGGAGCGAATCTGGGACAGGCAACACGCGATGGACTGAACTCAGTAGTGGCGTCACCGGGAACATCCAATATTGATCACGAAAATCTGGCAGGTAGTCAATACATGACAGACAACTCGATTTGGATGGGCTTCGACACTCCCGCCAAGTATTACAGTTTCTATTACTGGAACGATAACCCGGAAGCAAATTATCAAGATATTCAACGAATCCTGTTAGGAGGCCTGGCTGTCAACCATTCAGCATATCCAACATTTACCCAATTCGATGCTCCCGAAGCATCCTCTGCCCCCGAACCTGCAGCGTGGATACTAAGCTTAATCGCAGTCGGCACAGTGATGTTGTGCCGACCACGCAGAAAAGCACTCGCAACATCATCAGATTAAGGTCAGCAACGTCGAATATTGTCATTGACGGCTTGAATTCCCTGCGTCACATTCCGTGTGTCCACCACCAGAGGTGCCGCTTGGACAATCAATCCGTAATCCACATTCGTGTGATCCGTGGCAATCAGTACCGCGTCCTGCTTTTCCAGAAACTCCTGCGTCAAATCGATGCTCTTCATCTCGGGCAAATCGTGTTTACGCATGGATGGCAATATAGAAACGTGCGGATCGTGATAGGTTACTTCCGCACCACGCTCAAGAAGTTTTTCCATCAAAACGAATGAAGGACTTTCACGCGGGTCGTCAACATTCTTCTTGTAAGCCACCCCCAGAAGACAAATCTTAGAGCCCTTGATGGGCTTACGCTGCTCATTCAAAAACTCGGACAATCGAGTGATCACATAGTCGGGCATCGCAGAGTTCACTTCCCCCGCCAGTTCAATGAAGCGTGTATTGAGCCCCTGCTTTCTCGCTAACCAAGTCAGATAAAAAGGGTCTATTGGAATACAATGTCCACCGAGACCTGGGCCTGGGTAAAACGCCTGAAAGCCGAACGGTTTTGTCTTCGCCGCTTCGATCACTTCCCAAACATCGATTCCCATTCGGTCGTAAAGCATTTTCAATTCGTTGACCAAGGCAATATTCACGGCACGGTAGGTATTCTCCAAGATTTTACAGGCTTCGGCAACTTCCGTTGAGGAAACCGGAATCACCTCAACAATCGCCTGCCGATACAGCGCCACTGCGGCCTCCAAGCTTGCCGTATCGACTCCTCCGACAACTTTAGGAATTCGATCCGCTGAAAACTGTTCATTTCCGGGGTCTTCGCGTTCGGGGCTGTAGGCCAGATAAAAATCGGCCCCACAAGTCAGCCTCGATTCACTCAGTATTGGCAAGAGAACATCTCGTGTTGTCGTGGGGTAAGTTGTGCTTTCCAAGACAACAAGTTGTCCCGCCCGCAAAACTTTTGAGATTTCGCGCGCTGTTGACTCCACATACTTTAAGTCTGGGTCACGTGTTTCTGTTAGTGGCGTGGGCACACAAATGAGCAACACGTCGGGCTCATTGAGCCGAGACATTTCGGTCGTTGCCTCAAACTGCCCGTTCTCAATCCATCCAGCAATCGTTTCAGACGCCAAATGCTTGATATAACTTTCTCCCTGAGAAAGCTTTTCGACCTTTAATGGATCGGTATCAAACCCCAAGACACTCAGGCCGGAACGTATAAACGCATTGGCCAGAGGTAGGCCGACATATCCCAGACCGATGATGCCAATGCTTGCGGTTTTGTGATTGAGTTTGTCTATCAGGTTTGTCATTGAGAATCATTCGGTATCAGCATGGGAACATCTTAGCGGGGCATTTCAAGGCGCGCAATTTCAGATTGACGCCACTCGTCCCAATAATCAACAAACGCACGCTCGACCTGTTTGGGTTGTTCTTCCAGAAAGCGCCGAAATTCGGGAGTTTGAAACGAGTGACCAGACTCATGAACCAATTCGGCCATCTGCAACGCCACAGCCCGGTCGTAAGTTTTCAAGCGTTTGATCGCTTCCTGAGCATCTTCACCGGTAGTCTTCCAGATCCCGGCAGCAATTTCCCGCGCACAATTACGTTTCTGATCTCCATTTCCGTCATACCAGATGGCCCCCGTCATGCCGAACACTTGTGAGTTCCAATTTGGATGATCGGGCTGATACGGTTTGGCGATGGGCCAATGCAATGAAGTAACACCGGGACCAAATACGGCCACTTCAATATGAACATCGTGATCAGGAACAGAAATATTCAATGTCACCTCTTCAAGGCCATCAATCGCTCCCTCATCTGAAGAGTATTTTAGAACCAATTCTCCATTGAGGTAGACCTCGTATCGATTGCACTCAATCCAATCGGGGGTATTCACGGTCAAATTGAGAGTTAACTCATCCTTGGATTGCTTGGGAACCAGATCTCCCGGCCCATATTTTTGTTCGATCATCACCATGGGAATTAAACCGCAACTGACCACCACACGCCCATCACGAAAGCTCTGTGTTGCCGCGACGGTATCAATCTGACCAAGCCTATCATCGCCTCCTTGAATGTAGGTTCTTCCTTGCCCCACAAAATGGCGAGAAACATCGTGGGAATCGCTACACCCAACCGGTGTCAAAAACTGCCCTCGATTGAGACAGACCATCCAATCGCGTGGAAGCTGCATGAGGTCGGATTGTTGTGCCCCCGAATTTACCACTTCCATGGCATTCGCTTCCAGCTTCCAACCCTCCAGATGATGACCCGTCAAGCGGTGGCGATTTTTCCGCCCAAATGGACGATAACCGGAATGCAAATCTTCGGCGTGATTGAGAATAATAATTTCAGGCGTCGCCACTTCGATCTCTTTGAAAATCTGTTTCCAGTCTTTCCCTTTAAATCCGGGTATGACTCCTCCTGCTTGCACCGGCCAGACATTAAAATGCCCCCATTTGGTGGTGACTTCATTTCCCGTCACAACAGTGTACCACTCGCTCATCCCTAATTTCGATTGTCGATCCGCATAGCTGATTTGCTTGTTATGTTCGGTAATGATGGGAAGCTCAACCCCTTCACCGGCAATCGTCAAGATACGTTCATCCTCGATGCTATCGCCATGCCCGGAATGAGTCAGTGTATGAACGTGCGTGTCACAAGCAAGCCATCCCGATGTCTCGACCACGCGAGACAAAGAAAGCTCCAGTTCGCCGTCAAACGCTTGACGCAAATCAACCTTCTGTTGATCGATTTCGTACTCAGGACCACGACTGGCAATGACCGTGTATCGCCCTGGTGGCAAACCAATTTCAGCACTGCCCTGAGCAACATAGAGGACTCCCGGCCTCACCGCATATTTTTCAGAGGAGCTAAGCCCCGTGGTTTGCAAGGCACCATCTTGATTGATGATCGTCAATCGGCAGGGAACAGGTTGACCTCCTTCCTTGACCTGGACCTTTAATGTTCGTTGATTCAAATATTCCTTCTGGGGATTATTGACAAGAACGGCTCGCCCAATGCGGATGTCGTCAGGAGTATCCGAAGTCGTATATATCCGCAATTCGTTCAAACCGCGAGTCAATTGATCTGGGTGGACTTCATAAAACACACGCATCGCGTTCTCATCGCGAGCCAATCGTCCGAGTGACTCTCCATTGAGCGAAACAATCCACGTCTGTTTGACGTCCTGTTGCTCAAAGCCGATGACACCGGGACCAGACAAAGTCTGGCCCAAGAGAAAACGACCGCGGAATTCATTGGCATCCGCCTGCTCAGAAAATCCGCTCCATTCTCGATCCCCCGCCTGACGTATGTGAATCATGTTTGGTTCGATTTCGGTGATCGACTCTGCAGAAGCCCTATGACTGGTAAAAAGGCAGAATGTGCTGGCGACCATCACGGCGAGAGTGTTGAGTTTCATGTTTCCCTTAATTCACCAATTGATCAATGAGTGCCAAGAGTGGCGGACCAAATAATAGTACGCCGATAATCACAGAGATGATGGAGGCAATCAAGACCGCAGCAGCCGCAATATCTTTTGCCTGACCAGCCAGAGGGTGTTTTTCGGGCTCAACAAGGTCAACCACCGTTTCAATAGCAGAATTCAAAGCTTCGGCTAAAAGAACGAGAGTAATGGAGATCAGTAGAACGATCCATTTAAGCAGGGAAAAACCAAGTCCCCCAGCACAAATACAGACAGATGTCGCAACCAACAAATGTATTCTGAAATTCCGTTCTCCAGCAATGAGCAAACACAATCCACGTCCCGCATTCCGCAGACTATGAATGAACGACTGTTGTCCCTCTTGAGGAGGATGATTCACGCTATATCCTCTCAGGTTTCTGATGCCATCGCCGCACCACAGTTCCAGCACTCATCGAAACTGCCCGGGTTATCTTCATCACATTGAGAACAGGACCATGAATCCAACTCACGATCTGCTGCGTGATTTGCTTCAAACTCGACTACTAACAAGCGAGCTTGTTCGAATTTTTCGTCAGAGACCAACACTGTCGGGTTTGTTGCCTCATTGGGAGGGAGTTCGCCACGTGCTTGCCATAAAAGTTCTCCGTCAACACGAGCTTCGATCCCCTGATCTTCAAGAAATTGTCGGCAGAGATGAGCTTCGGTCGGATGGGCAGCGGAGTATACAACCGGCATGACGAGTTCCTTTCGAAATATCGACAATCGACAGATTCATTTTTACAAATCATAAAGTCATGTCAAATCTGCAACAATTTCTATCGTATCCCCTCAGCCGTAACATGGCAGTGAGAATATTGATCTCTTGATCTTGTCATTATGACATCAACGTATCCAAACATCATGCTCTTTCCGTCGGGTTTAACACTCCCCAGAAACTTCGATATTTCTGAGGGAACGGCAGGGGGTTTTCGTGATTTTGCGAAAGCCGACATCCAGTAATATTCTTATGTCAGTCAGCGGGACAAGAAAGATTCGGTCGCAGATCGGACACCCGCCGACAAACACGAATTTAGGAGACGTTGAGATGAAATGGATTTCAATGTGTGCATGGTTGGTGGTTTCAGGTCTTATGCTTTCGCCCATGTCTGGATTTGCGACCGAGTTTGTAACCTCGTCTGTGCCGAATGCTACCGATGACATCGACAAAGACGACTCTGACAAGAAGGATGAATTACTTTTCAACGACGAAATAGACAAGGAAGGACGACGAACGTCTGACGAACAGTAAAGACGAAGAAGATGAAAAAAAAGGACGATGAGTCCGCCAGAACAGAATCTTAAAAAAAGACCGTAAGCTCTTAAGGTACTTGATTCTTAGCGAACTCGGAGTAAATCAACTCCGAGTTCACTTTTCAAATATTGGGGAGAGTTTAAAGTCGTTATTTATGTGATTGAAACAGATCTGATAGCACCCTGTTCCAATAACAGGCAATGAGTCGCTAACTGTTCAACTTCGTGTCGGCTGTGAGTGATATGCAAAACCGTGTAATCACCCTTTAACGATTTCAGCAATTCGATCATTTCATAGCGTGTGTCATCATCCAACGCGCTGAGAGGCTCATCCAGACACAATATTTTGGGTTCCGCACAAAGCGCTCTGGCCAATGCGACTCGCTTCTGCTCACCACCCGACAGTCCGACTGGCAGTCGATCAAGAAGACCGACAATATTCATTTGCTCTGCAAGTTGCTGGACTCGAGTTGTTATTTCCATTTCGGTCGCTTTCCGAAGCTTCAAAGCAAACCCAATCTGCTCCCGAACCCTCATCGAGTCAAACAGCGCAGCATCCTGTGGGACAAATCCAATTCCACGCTCAGCCGGGGAGCTACGAGAAACATTTCGTCCTTGCAACCATATTTCTCCGGTACAGAGAGGACGCAGACCACAAATCCCTTCCATGAGGGTCGTTTTACCGCACCCACTTTGTCCCGTCACGATGGCATATTCGCCAGTTTTAATGTCGAGAGAAAGATTCTTCAGTTGGAATTCACCCGACTGGAGACTCACATTTTTCAGTTCAATCACAGGTCTAACAGCCTTCACCTACGGAACGTCTATGAAAATCAGCACACATCGTACAATGACGGAAACCATATTGGGAGAATCAGAAAGACAACAGAAGTGTAGACAGAGACTTGATTTCTGAATATTCTGCCCTCCATCGTCCCCTGGAATGCGCAGGGAATGGGAAGGATTCTACGGATTATCGAAAAAAACACTCATTCAGTCTCAAACTCCATGAAAAACAAAGCTGAATTCCCCCACAACAGATGATAGACTAGAAGATCACAGGGAGGGAGTTCTTCCTAACCTGAGTAATAGCTGTCTGTTATCTACTGATTATTCGTTTTTGAAATTGCAGATTGATAGATTGATCATACTTTTTTGTCGTCCGAAATTCCTTAGTTGATCGTTCGGAATCGGATGCGCGATTGTTCCTTTACCGAGTGAATCGAGCGCACCGAGAGCGAAGGAGAAAAAGAACTTGGATTCGCAGCCCACTGACAACAACCAATCGACCCAGGAAAAATCTGAGGTCTCGTGTCCAAATTGTGGAGAACATGTTCGCGTGGGCGTGGTGCGATGCTGGAATTGCCAAGCATTTATGCGCGCCGATATTGAACAAAAATACCAAGAGATGATCTCACAAGACCGCCCCGTTATTTATTCGGACGCCAGAGAAGATGTTGAAGAGGATGCCAAAGCGGCTTCGCGTTCACGGGATCGATCAACCGATCAGGAGGCTGATTTCGACTTGGGTGATGATGTCGCTCTCTATGCAGAAGATGGCGACTTTGAATTGGCCAGTGATGATAATGCCTCACCAAAATCAACAAATCCTGCCCCCGAGATACTAGAGCCGTTAGCATCCAACGAGCCGGATGAAGAAAAACAGACCACTCCTCCCGAAACCAAACCCGAGGAACCTTCTGACGATAGTTATGCCGTTGCGGAACCCGCAGAGAGTGAAGACAAGGCATCAGACGACTCTCGCCCTACTCCCACTGAGTCCAAGGGAGAGTCCACGGGAGAAGACCATTCGATAGCGACCGGTGGTGAAGCGCTATGGGAAATCGCTCAAACAGAACAAATGCGTAAAACTCAACAAAAGCGAACTCAAAAAAGTGTGAAAGTGCGTCCCGGCTCGGTGCTCGTCTATTGCCCAAATGGGCATCGCATCGAAGTTCAGGAACGACACCGCGGTCGTGTGGGACGCTGCCCAAAGTGTAAATCGGCATTCACTGTCCCCGTAACAAAATCAGAGAAGAAGTCAGGCGATAATGAGTCCACCGAGGCTCAGGCGATGAGTGCCCCCGAGTCACACTTTGCAGATCTGCATCTCCACCATGTTGATCCCGGAAAGCTGAAACTCAAACAAGGAAGTCTGGCGAAAACATTCGAGACAATTGATATCTGCTTGAGCGAAGAAGGAATGCTGCTGATCTCGTTGTCGAAAAAGGGGGGACTCTTCGGAGGAGCCTCCAAACCGGAAGAGCTTCGTAAAGAATTATTCGAATACCTCTCGCTGGACAAAGGTCTCAAGAAAGCTCCCGGTGAAAACAACCACTTCTTCAGTCTCGATGACTTGAAACAACTTGCCGTCGTTCATCCCACCGCCTATGCCCACGAATCTATTCTGGGTGGAGTCGATGTCTTTGGACCGGGACTGATCGGAGTTCGAGTTCCCAAACGCGAAGACAACAAACTCGAGTTTCTGGCGCTGACACTCAGTCAGTTCCGTAAACTGCGAGAACAGTTACAAAAACAGTGTGGGATTGAGCTTGAATTTGAAGTCGACCAAATTCCCTTGCAGGACAAAACGACTCCTTCACTCTGCCATTATACGGACGAACCGATTAAATCTTTGAATCATATCGTGTTCTACGAAAACGATTCCGAACAGGAGATCGAACTCGTCGGGTGGAAATGCCAGGCATGCGGGCTGACTGTCAGTGAAGATGGGCGTAAGAAAGAAAATATTGGCGGGAAAACCGGCAAAGGAATTGCCAAAGCAAAATGCCCCAAATGCGAAAATGCTTTCGGCAAGAACCCGCTGTATGCATTGAAGCAAGAACCGCTACCAGCGGCAGAAGATGAAGCAGCCGAAGAGTAAAATTCGACCTCTTATTCGCCAGCGTCGCCGTTTTTTCCGAATGGCATCTTCAGCATGCCCCACAAACGCTCAGCTATTTTTTCGTCTCGGCACTCACTTAACCCGATTTGCATTTCTTCGTGTCCATCTCGGGGCTGCTCAAGATAAGTCCGAAACAGTCGATCCCAGCAAGACAGGTTAAACCCGAAATTGCTGTTGGTCTCATCCCTGTAGATAGAATGATGAACTCGATGCATATCAGGAGTCACTATAAACCTCCTGAGAACCGCATCGAGTTTCAGGGGCATCTTCACATTACTATGGTTGAACATGGCTGTCGCATTGAGAATCACCTCGAACAGAATCACTCCCAGTACTGAAGCTCCAAGCATGGCGACCGCTCCCATCTTGATCGCCATCGACAACAGAATTTCCAGAGTATGGAATCGTAAACCTGAGCTAACATCGAGATCCAAGTCGGCATGATGAACCTGATGGATTCGCCAACACACAGGCATGATATGAAAGAGTACATGCTGACTGTAAATGATCAGGTCGAGTAACAAGATCGTCGCAACAACATTGACTATTTTTTCAGTTCCGAAGAAGTATAACAGACCGAACTGGTGCTCCTCGCTCATCACTGCCATAGCCACAGCAGAAAGCGGAGTCGCAATTCGAAGAACTAAAGTGTTCAATACTGCAAGTAGATAGTTACTCCAAAGCCTTGGTGAGTTTCGAACCTTCCTCTGCCGCCGGGGGGCGAGCCACTCCCACAGATTCATCGCCAAAAGAACGGCAACGAAACTGCCGAATCGAATCCAGCTCTCTTCAGAAACGAGCATCAGTTCCTCACAACCCGTCTAGCCTTAAGCGAGTTCGAGAGGTCCATCCCCACAGTGATCTGGATTTCCAAACTGTTCAATATGATGACCAAACCCGTGAGCAAATGACATCAACAGCCTGTTATGGGGGACATTTTTCAGCTTCAACGACCGGCCTGTTTTGAAGTCACACCCACCACCAATCAGCACGAATGGAATATCGTTCAGCGTGTGGGAGTTTCCTTTACCCAGTTCGTTAGTCCAGACAATTTGCGTATTATCGAGCATCGATCCGGGACCACCCGGTTCGGGAGTTTCGTCGAGACGCTTAACCAGATAGGCCAATTGCTCGGCATACCAGGTGTTGATCTTCGTCAATTTCTCTTGGGCGTCATTGTTGTCGTCCGGTTCGTGTGAGAGCTGATGATGTCCCTCTTCGACTCCCAACCATCTCATCCGAGCCTGACCCACTGAGTTGGTGTATTGTAAGGTGGCGATGCGTGAAAAATCAGCCTGAAAACTGTTGATCATCAGATCAATTTGCATCTTGGATATTTTGGGCATGTTATCGTTGGTGTCTTGGACGCCCAGCTCTAACTCGGGAACTGCATGCCCAACCTCGGATGGGTTCTCATGTTGTAGCTCACGTTCCATATCTCGAACAAATGAAGCTTGCTGATCGAGTAGCTTACGATCTTCGGCGCTGACAAGGTTGCGAATTTTGCCGAGGTCCGTCTGAAGTTCGTCGAGAATGCTTTTGAGACTATTCCGGTCTTTCAACTGACCGTAAAGCTTCGAAAACATTTGATACGGGTCATCAATGGGAGCGATAGGCTTATTGGGACCGCTATAAACCATGCGTGTCCAAGTGTCGGCTCGTTCGGGGACGACCACACCAAACTCTAATGAACCGAAGCGTGTTTGTGACTCCTGTTTCCCCTGCAGAAAGCGTTTAATCTCTTGATCGATCGAATGGCCACTCGCCCATCCCGCTGGAGTGTGCGAGCCACCTTGAATATTGCCAGGAAACAATTCAGTCCCGGTCAGCAGACATCCCATTCCCCTCATGTGAGAATCACCGTCCCCACGAATTTTGTCACAAAGGCCGTTTAGGATCAGCATACGATCCTGATAAGCGGCTAACGGATTCATGATCGATTTCAGTTTGAAATCCGCTCCTTCTTCATCCGGCCAGAAATTCTTGGGAACAATCCCGTTGGGACTGAACATCACCACAAGTCGCTGTTTTCGTTGAGTCGAATCTGCGAATCCCAAACTGGGAAGATTCCCAAGAAACGGCAGAGATGCCGCTCCAATACCGAAATGTTTCAGGAATTCACGACGCGAATGGTGATTCATGGGAGGCCTGATTGTGGAAGGAATTTAGGGGGTAGGAGCACGATGTGCCTAAACTCTATTATATGCGAGCGTGTCCGTGTCACAAGCGGAATATGCCTTGTGATTAGAGGATTATCTCTCTTTTTGTCTTCGGGCGATGATCGCTGATTCTATAGCAATATCTCCTATCAACTGACGAATATGAAACCCGTTGGCCACAAATTCGGATCGTAGCTTTTGCAAGGTCTCTGCACCAAATGCCTGAATCGGCTGTTTGTTGACGAACTGGAACATCTGTTCGACAAACGCATTGTGGGCTTCTTCGCTGGAAACCAGATATTCGGAAAGCCCTCTTGCTCCCTGAAACTCGGTCTTCTCTCCCTGTCGATTCAGATACTGCCCCGCAACATTGACGGGTTTCTCGAACTCTGTTTCGCGATATTTACCGACCGCGTCAAAATGCTCGAGTGTGAATCCGAGTTCATTGATCATTCCATGACATGCCATACATGTCGCCGAGGAAGTCTGCTTGGCAACTCGTTCCCGTGTTGTCATGCCGGGATGCAAATCGACGGGAAGCGGAGCAACGGCAATCGGAGGCGGTTTCAGAAATCGTCCCAAGAGCGAACGCGACATAAACACTCCGCGGTGAATCGGAGAACTCGCATCGTCGTACGCTAATCCCGTCAACAAAAACGGATGAGTGAGCAAACCGGCTCTTTGGTCAGGTTCGAGCGAGACGGTTTGAAACTCGGAATGTCCAGGATGAGGAACACCGTAATAGTTGGCCAAGCGACCATTCAAAGGATATTGCGCCGACCGCAACAATAGACGATAGTCGGAAGACTCGCTCCAAACGACCTCATCGACGAACAAGTCCAATGACGTGCGTTGATCGGCAAGCAACTCCGCACTAAATCCTGGGTACAACCCCTCAGCTTTGGAGAGATCGTGATAATGATCCACATTCAACCATTGATGGAAGAAACTTCTCATTTTCGCTCGCGTACGATCATCCTGCATCATACGACGGACTTGCAATTCGATCTCTCTTTGTTCGGATAACTTGCCCGCTGCGGCTGCTTGCAATAACCGTTCATCGGGAAGCGAATCCCAGATTGCCAACGATAACCATTCTGCAACTCGAAAATCATCGAAGTCCGGGTTGGCAGCACCGGGGAAAAGAAAGCGGGGAGACTTGAGCGTGAGCAAAATCACACGCTTCACGGCAATCAAGTCTGATTCTGCCTGATCAAACTGATGATCAATATAAAGCGTCCGGTCTTGCGCAGACAAAGGACGCCGAAACGCTCGCTCTGTGAACGACTCACAAAACTGTTTCAACAGCTCGCGATGTTTCTCTTTTTGCTTTGGCAACTTGGCCAGACTCTCAATCTTCTCCAGAATCTTGTCGGCGACTTCTAATGCCGCAAAAGTGGTTGCATCGTCCCATTCTGGTGAGACGGATGTCCCACGTTCGTAGCCAACACTTTTGTCATCTGGTGGAAATGGCGTATCGATGAGGATCGTCCACGACGAGGACTCAGGCACCAAGTATCGAGTTGAAACAAGCTCTTCGGTATGGTGCGGACGAGTCCAGCGAAGCTGCACTGATCCCTCCTGCTCTGTTTTGTTTTTGAAGTATTCAATACGAAGGGGGTAAAGTCGTCCGGCCTGAAGTATCACGCTCGCAGTATAATCTGTCTGATCACCTGATTTGACGCGGGCATCAATAAGCGGTTCTCGCTCATTGTTGAACCAAAGCTGACCCGAGTTTTTCGTTTTGAAATTCAGTCGGTAAAGCCCCGTATCGGGGGCATACAAGCTCCCGCTCCAGGTGACGGAATACTCATCCTGAACCGGAGGATTCTTATCTTTCTCATCCTGTTTTTCCGCCTGATTCGCTTTCTCCTCGTCCTGCTTTTTGATGAGTTCCGACAAAAACTGAGGCTCATTCCCAAAATCGAACTCCACACGCTCATCGATTCGCTCCACAACACGGTTGTCCTTTGAGCGACGACGTGACTTGAAATACTCGGCTCGCAAACCTCGTTTTTCTCCGAGAGAGCGACGCCACGTAAAACTTTGCACCAGATCGATCACGCTGTTCCGATATTGATCAACCGTCAGACGGGAGAGATCGATACGTGCTTTCTGGTTTCTGGCTTGAGCCGTCACGGAATAGAACGACTCGTGGATGTAGCGAGCCACGGATTCCGCATCATCACCGACACATTTTTCGGGCTCACCTTCCGGCATGGTCTTTTCGATATAGGCCGTTAATTCTTGAATGGAGAGATCGCCAATCAGAGACTGAGAATAGACAGACTCCACCCCCTCTCCCTGCTTCCCATGGCAGTCGATGCACATTTTGTTGTAAATCGCTTGGCCCGGAGAAGTCGTCTCTTCAGCTCGAACAGGACCGGGAACGAATGCCACCAGAATCGTGAATAGCTTGAGGGCATTCCGATTCAACATCGCGCAGGAAATAATCGCGTTCATCATGATTGATCCACAACGAAAGTGAAGTCTATAAGGCGGGAGAATTCAGGAAGGTAACACTGCATTTTCGTAGAGATGCATTATACGAGGCATGCGTAATCCAGGTCAAATCGAAGAGGTCACAATTCTTTGCGCACGAAAAAACGACCGACCCGTATCAATAACGAGTCGGCCGATCATGTCATCATGAAAATATCTTTCGCGAACAATCACTCAGGCAATTTGCCATCTTTGATCATCTCGCCGAAAGTTTTTCCACCGCTGCTTTTGACGCCTTCACCTTTTTTAAGTGCGGCACCAATGGCTTCGGCACCTTTCTCATTTTTCTTTGTGAGACCCGAGCCGACGGCCTTACCGTAATCAAGGCGCATCTTCTTGTCTTTCGGGTGACACAGTCCACACTTCTTCATTTTGGCACCATCCGCGAGATCGGGATAGGCTGTAATGAAGCCCTTCAGGTACTGTGGACGAGCTTGTGCTTCGGGTGCCATAATTGCGGCCCCGACAATTGCTAAAGCTCCAACAGCAGCGAAGAGTCGTTTTGAAATCGTACGCATTCAACTTTCTCCTTCGTTAGTGGTGACGGATAGTCCCGGAGGTGAGAAATATCACCTTCCATAATTTACCCAGTTCTAGACATCCTAAAGAGGCTATCCATCGTGAGTAGTGTTCTACCAGTGTGCAGGTTTGAAGTCAAATTGTAATTTTTTGACATTTCAAGATTTCATCAATATCAAATCGAAAAACCTGCAAGACAAACATGTGCAATTCGCATTCCAGAATAGTTTTTTATCGCATAATTCAGCGAATGAACGGTAAAAACCACTCTGAAACCGCTCACTGAGGGTCTATCCGTTAATCTGTTTCTTGGAGGAGTTCTGGACAGATATTTCAAAAGATTTGTAGAACTTACTCAAATATAGGCAATTCAAGAGGTTACATCTTCACTTTTGACGGGATGGCGACTGAAAAAGTCGATCTTCTTCAAGCTGTCGGGTTAGCTCGAGCACACGTGTACTGAATGACTCGAAGTCTGCCAAAAGTTCAGCCGGGTGCTCCGAATAACCGAGCCGTCTCGCAAGAAATTCATATTCGTCGGAATCAACGGGAGGAATGGCCAAATCGCGAGCATTTCCCCGCACCATCCTGAGAGAATCAATCAAGTTTCTCAAAAACTCATAGGCCTCTATTAAGTCTTCTGACTGTTGATGGGTCAGAATTCGGGCATCGCAAAGTTTTTCCAGAGCCTTCATCGTGTGAGGCACTCGAATTGAAGCCAGCTTCTCACCATGTGCGATCTGCAATCCTTGTACAAGATACTCGATATCGACAAGCCCACCGGGACTCAATTTAGCATTAATTCCCCCTGCATCAACCAACTGCATGATTTGTTTTTCCCGCATACCATGCATCGCTTTAATATCAAACGATTGACCACAGTAGATATCCTGATCTCGCAACGCGAGTATTTTATGCGAGAGCGACTTATGCCCGGCAATAGGTCTAAGCTTCACGAGTGCCTGCCGCTCAAATGGCCAAGCAGGACCATCAGGTGCGAAGTATTTTTTGAATGCCTCAACAGAGACCGCCAATGATCCGGCGGAGCCGTACGGACGAAGTCGAAAATCGAGTTCAAAGATTCCTTCACGCCTTGCCACGATGAGATCTCGAAACTGTTTGATCAATCGCTCGAAATAATAGGACTCGCGAATCACTCGCGGTCCTTGGGTTTTTCCTCGACCTTCGTAGAGAAACATTAACTCGATATCAGAAGCAAAACCGAGTTCTCGTCCCCCACACTTGCCCAGTGCCAAGATCGCAAGGGGACAAGGCTGCCCTGTGTTTTCATCAATCGGATATCCGTAACGCGTATCTATGTGGGATTGTGCAATCTGTAATGCACTCTGAAGCACCACTTCACAAATACAGGTCAACTCTTCTGAAAACCGGCCAAACTCAGGGATATACCCAAGAATATGTCGCATGTCTGTTCGAAATGTTTCGCGATCTTTGAATTGATTCAGTTGCTTTTTTTGGGCTTCATAAGTTGTCGCCTGTGACAACATCCCGTCAAGTTCCTCTCGAAGATCAATGATCGTCTTCTCTTCGGAGAGTTGGTCCACATTTTGAACAAACGGCAAGACACTATCGTGATGAAGCCGTAAGAAGTCCTGCCACAAATGATTACTGACTCCCAAAATTTGAGTTAACGATTCTAATCCCTCCGGCTTTTCCAGATCACCCATTTGCTCGTACCAATCTGGCTGTTGAAAGAGCTGATCGAGAAATTCTCGCAGATGAAGCCAGGCATTTTCGGGATTGGGAGCAGACGGTAACAGATGCATACAATGTTTGACCAGAAGAACAGTCGTCGTAAGCTCACGAAGCTGATGATCGTTTTTCAGTTTGTTTCCATCTCGATCCGTGATGAACATTGTGTCCTGCACAAGCTCGCCTTCGGAACCGATAATCATCCGCACAATATTGACATTTGAGAGTGTTAATGCGTTCGTTAACTCATACAAAAAACCCGGAGTATCGACCGATTGAATGTGCATGATGGTGCGTTGCGGATCAGTCACATTGTCGAGTTGATACCGGACAGGCTGCAACGCACTGAGAGACTCCTTCGGTGTCTCTCGCCCCACTCGTAGAGCAGACTGACGAGCGACGGAAGCATGTGCCACCTTCTCCTCATTGCCCTTAAGCCGTAAAACCTGTTTGATCAGCTCTGCTTCATAAGACGCCCATTCTTTGAGCTTCCCGTTAATGTTGGGTGACTGTTGTTGTACCTTGAAATAATTCAGAAACAACGGATTTCGTCCTGCGCCAAGTTCATCACCGACTTCTGATGCGGAAACATCTCCATCAGTAAAAACACGCCCTTCCAGCACGTTCCAGTCTCCTGCGAACAATAAACCACAGATCAATGCCAGAACACCTCGACCATCATAGCCCACAACCGTCAGTTGCCACGTTTGCTCATTTTCAAGCTGCCGAACGGATATTGCGACAGGACATTCTGCATTTAACTCCGACAGTAACTTGAGATGCTGAACTCTTTCTTCTTCACTAAAAACCGAAGGGTAATCAGGTTCCGACAGTGCCAACTTTGCAAGAAGCCGATCAGCCGAACGGCTTTCCTGCAGAATGTCTTCGTCCTGCTCATCGCCAAGGTACGTTTGGAATATCTTACGAATCGACGCCGAATGAGAGTCGTATTGTTGTGAAAATTGCTCATGAGAAGGGAAGTCCAATCTCAAGGCAATCGCAAGTAGTGCCTCATCCTCTCGGGGTAATTGATGAAGCTGTTTGTTGTGCATCAACTGTAAAGCATGCTCAACATTCCTCAGGAATAAATAGCCCGTGGAAAGTTGTCGATATTCATCCGAACGAATGAACCCGTAATCAGCCAATCGTATTAATCCTTCGAGGGTATTGAATGTCCTGAGCTCTGGACGATCACCGGCATGCTTGAGCTGAAGATATTGCGTGATGAATTCTACGTCACGGATCGAGCCTGCGCCGGACTTCACTTCCCCCCAGACACTTCCCTTTTCAGAAAGTTTGGATTCAATTTCCTGCTTGGTCAAACGAATCAACTCTTGCAGATTTTCGGGAGGTCGCTGATAGATGAGTTGATCGATTCGTTTGAGAAAATTCGCACCAACTCGCTGATCTCCCGCGATTACGCGAGCCTTCAACAACGCTTGACGCTCCCATTGCCGCGCAACGGTGCTCAAATACTCGACATGAGCATCGACCGAATTCACTAACGGTCCCGATGCGCCCCAAGGACGTAATCGCATATCAACGCGATAAAGGAATCCTTCTGCCGTTGCATTGCTGAGAGCCTGGATCAATTTCTGGCCGATAGGCCAAAAGACCGTTGGGTCACCATCAGATAAGAACAACAAGTCGATATCAGAACTATAATTAAGCTCTTCCCCCCCCAGTTTCCCGCAAGCGAAAACAACAAATCCCTCAAGCGAAGTCTCCAATTCCTGACTAATCAAATAGAGGCAACCTTGCACAAGACCGTCTGCGAGTAGCGATAACTGCACAGTGATAGTTCTCAAATCCATCAAGCCAAATGCATCACAAGTCCCCAATCGCAATATTTGCTCATGTTGATAGCGACGAAATGCGTTCAACTTGTCCTGGTAAGTGGAATCATTTTTTGCAGCATTCACTGCTTCGTCCCGATATTGCTCTCGACTCTTCAATTCCACCAAATGTTCACGAACTGCGAACAGGTAAATCGAATCGGGAATTCGAAACAGGATTTGACTTAAGTATTGGCTGTTCAGAAATATTCGAACCAAGATTTCCACAGTTCGAGGATTCTCAGCCAAAAGTTTCATCGAATGTGTGCGATCTCGGGAGGCTGTCAAGAATCGCTCAAACTGCGAGAGACACAAATCAGGATTTGCGGTTTGCTCAACGGCCTTAATCAACTTCGGCAAAAATTCGAAAACCGCTTCTTCCTGCGGACTCATGGAAATCATTGATCGGACACAGCGTGCAGCTTCTTCGGGATGCTGGAAAGCAACTCCCTGAAGCAGAGTGGACTCCACAACAAATGGTTGAGGCTCAGAATCTGAATCATGGATATTCATTGAAACGGAAGGACCGGTGTTGGTGGATGCTCAAGCCAATTATACGCACCACTCCCTAGAAACACCTCCGATAAGAGATGATTCATCGAGAATGGTCTTCGAGTTGCTCTTCTCTTCCTGTACAATTCGCCTAAGTGTCTCTCTTGTTCTTTTCATTCATGAGAAATAATACTGTTTCAGTGTAAAAAAATCCGCTATACTGGAATTTTGAAGCTTCTGGAGAGATCAATCCCACGAGATGAACTCTACAGAGTCACTACACACATATACATCGAGGATTCCGCGAATGACACAGCAGACAACACGTCGTGATTTCATGAAAACCACAGGGGCTGCCGCCAGTGCAGCCTGGTTTGTGACCGGCTCTCAAGAACAATCGATTGCCAAATCATCGCTCGAAAAAATCAACTTCGCCTGTATTGGTGTCGGTGGCAAAGGACGTGTCGACACGACCAATGCGGGACGATTCGGTAACATTGTCGGGCTTTGCGACATCGACCAGAGACATCTCGATGCCATGGCTAAAAACTACAGCACCGCAGAAACATTCAACGATTATCGTAAAATGTTCGACGCCATTGCCGACAAGGTTGATGCTGTGACCGTTGTCACACCCGACCACTCGCACGCAGCAGCCAGCGTCATGGCAATGCGACTAAAGAAACACGTTTATTGCCAGAAGCCCCTCACTTGGTCAGTCCACGAAGCACGTGCCATGCGAGAAATCGCTGCCGAGTACGGCGTGAAAACCCAAATGGGCAACCAGGGAACTTCGCATGACGGTCTGCGTGAGGCGGCAGAAGTTGTTCGGTCCGGTGATCTAGGAAAAGTCACCGACGTGCATGTTTGGACGAATCGCCCTGTATGGGCTCAAGGAACCGGACGACCGGAACCAGAAAAGAAACCAGATCATGTCAATTGGGATCTCTTCCTCGGCCCCGCACCAGAACGTCCATATTCTTCCAAGTATCACCCATTTGCCTGGCGCGGTTGGGTCGATTTCGGAACAGGCGCTCTGGGAGACATGGCTTGTCACACTGCGAATATGGCAGTGATGGCGTTAAGCTTGTTTGACCCCACAACGGTTTCTGCAGAGAGTTCAGGAATCGTCGAAGGTGAGTCCTTCCCGAAAAACTCACAGATTGTCTTTGATTTCCCAGCGACGCCTGATCGTGGTCCCGTCAAACTGCATTGGTATGACGGCGGCAAACTTCCCGACCCGGCATTGATTCACGGCGAAAAAATGAGCAGTAGTGGATCGTGCATCATCGGCGACAAAGGGACTCTCTACTCGCCTAATGATTACGGGGCCGAGTATGTCCTTCTCCCTAAAGAGCATTACGATGGGTATAAAAAACCTGAGCCGTCTATTCCTCGCTGTCAGGTCAAAGGAAACCCTGACTACAAGCAAATGGGTGAACTCGTCAACGCCATTGGTGGCGGCCCCGATGCGATGTCAAACTTTGACTACGCGGGCCGCTTGACGGAAACCATTCTTCTTGGAAATGTTGCCATGCGAGCTGGTAAGCCCATCGAATGGGATGCCAAAAACATGAAAGTGACAAACATGCCAGAGGCGAATCAGTTTCTCGGACGTGAATACCGTAGCGGTTGGACCCTCTAAGATTCTTGCTTAACATTTTATGAAACGAAAAAGCGGACGACCATTGATTTGGTCGCCCGCTTATTTTTTTGGAATATCAACATCAATTGATTTATCGACCGCGATAGTGATTGCATAGCAGCATCAACGACCACTTCTCCTCATTGGTTTCGTCTGTTTCTTCCTCAAACTGCCAGCAACATCGGCAGTGCTCTATGAGTTCTGTTCACATTAGAGCTTGTCCTATAACCCTTTGAGAATAGTGAACACGCAGCCGAGTTGCCAGAACCCTTCAAACAAAAAAGCATGATACTCCCAACGCATCCCCAATCGCCGCAGATACTTCAACCAGGCGAAGGTGCGTTCCACTT
>JAURQH010000039.1 GCA_030836185.1 Planctomycetota bacterium | reverse complement strand
GTCCTGGATCCCGCTGCGTGGAGTCGGCCTGACTCGTTGCGGGATCTTGTGGGCATGGTTATGCCTCCTTTCGGAGGAGACATTAATGCAAGTCTCAGGCCAAACCGTTCACTAAAATAGATGTTTCAGGACTGGCTCTAGGTAAAAGATGTCTGCGAAGCATCATAATCATGAGGGGAACCTGTGATTGTGAAGATCAATTAAGTGACAAATCAGGTGTTCTTGCAAACGATTAACAATTATGTTTGCGGAAACATATGTTTGCAGAAATATTCACGTTTAAGTGATACCACCTTAAATTCACACAAGTTCAGTGTCAAATGAATTTGCATCGTTTTTGATATTCGTGAACGAAACTCGTGGCTGCTATTCCAATTCGAGTTGAATACTTTCGATCAAGGCGTCAATCTCGGTCTGATCGAATTCTTCTTCTGGGCCAGTCATGCTGAACATGATCATGCCTTTCTCAACCGGGATAATTGATTGAACGGAGTACCATTCTTTCCCGATATCAGCTTGGTCAATATCTTTTCCTTCTTGGAGTTCACCATGAGCGAAAGTGAATACCAACTCTTTTCCATTGACCTCGTAGATTTTGTCTTCTGACTTCATATTCTTTAGGCTCTGGTTGACTGGATTCTGTTGACTCATTTGCTGCTGGGCCTGCTGATCTTCCATTCCTTCCATCTGAAATGCCATTCGTAACAAGGCAATCCCAGACTTCTCCTCGCCCTTGGCTTCAAAGATTGCCATGTCCATTTCTGCAACGACAAGATTCATCCTCATCGATTGCGAGGGAGCAAATCGATCTGGGATCTCTATCGGAAGAATCGATTCTTGCGCCGCGAGAACATCGACAGGACTTCTCGATTGTTCCATTTTGAACTGTTGGGAGAAGTAATAGACGCCACCGCAACATGCCAGCATCAAAACGCCTAAGATTGCCGAAACAATCAGCAGGACTTTGGCGGTTGTGCTCATGCCCTCTGATTGATGTCGGTGATCAAATTCAGGTTCATCGTCGGGAATGTAGGACATCTCAAGCTTTCAATCAGATCAATCGAATGGTGTAGAGTTGATCTGTTTTACACAAGAGGTCCGTAGAATCGCAATCATTATTTTCCAGACGATGGGCTTAATATCCTCGCCTTCAGATGAAACCTTTAGGCTCTTCCCAACTTCTGGAAAAATTCACCAGAGCATGAGAGCATCGAGGACTTTAGTCCGTTGCCCACGGTTCCAATGTAGCGGCTTATGCCGATTGGCACTCAGTTTCGATTCAGCCAGCGCGACGTGCAGAATATTGTCGTTCGAGATCTCGCCAAGCTGACCGAAGCTGTTTTTTCTGTTTTTTGGTCATCCCTTTTAAGAGGTCCTGGTCGAACTCTTCGCCTTCTTCCGCAAGCAATTCCATGAGATCGAGACGTTCTTTCATAATGTCGGCATCGACCGATGTCACAGTCATGTCTTCCGCTCTTAAGCGAATACGTGGTTTCTTAGATTTGGCAGGAGCTTTTTTCTTTTGCTCAAGAACATCTGCCTCGGGTGTGTCGGGTTCTTTGACCTTCGATTCCTCGGCAATGGGTTGAACTGATTTCGGTTTAGTGTTTTTCTTTCGACCACGTCGGCGAGTTTTTACGGGATTCTCGGGCGTCTCACTCTGACTCGCATTTGTCGAGGTTTTCTTAGAGAGTTTTGGCTTCTTGACCGTGCTCCCCGGTTGACGCTGGAACAATGATTTCAAGACTTTCAGAGTGATAGATTGTTTTCGTTCTGCAGGATCGGCAGAGATATAAAGCACTTGACGTCCAAACCACAACAAGCTTTGAAAAACCAGCATCATGCCACCGAGAGTGAGTCCTAGAAGCGCAAGACCGGGAACTTGTACTTCAGTCACATAAGGCAATGCAGAACCGGCAATCAGACAAGCCATTCCCAACCAAAGGTGAATTCGGGAAATGCGCGAGGTTCTCATCTCGCCGTTGACGATCCATAGAATCAAAGAGCTTGCAGTCGCCAGCGGGATGAGCCAGTTCCATGAGGGAACCGTCCAAGGCATGTCTATGCTGGCATGAGTGATTGAGGCATTGATAATTTCATCAGCCCGAACAACGACAGACAGCGAAAGCATGTAGAAGAACAGTCCGATGGGAGTCCACACACGAAAGCTTCCACGAAAATCATTCGGTCCACGTGACCGTGCCCAACCAATGAGCCATGAAAGTTGTCCCGCCATCAACAATAGTGCGGCCAATATCGCTGGGTAGATTCGTCCGCCAGATTCAGCAAACAGCATCTCCATAACAGGATTAAGATCTTCCCGTCCGACGATCCACGAACCATACAGAATGCCACCAAGTGTGGTCGCCATGACGGTCGCGATTAGCCACAGACGCCAGAGTTTGTAATGGAGAATACGTTTGATTGGATAACGATGATTGCGCGAAGATTCCGCGATCTCGCGTGTCATTGCGAGCGCAACTTGATCAACACCGTCTTCGTTCTGCTCTGAGAGCAAACGACGACGCCGACGGTCATCTTGAGATGCCGAACCGGTAAAACCAGAATTCATTGCGAACATCCTTCCATGGACACACGCAGCTCGACTCAGAACTCCCTCAGAGTTGCATCCTCCTTGACCCAGCTATTAGGGAAAGTCGAGTTGTTGCTTAAGGCAGATAGGTATGAATCACATCGACGGAATGAGTACAGTATCTTGCTTCGAGTCACCGCGATCAGATTTCTGAATCTGAGAAACCTCCCAAAGACCACCGCAATTGATTCAAGCCGCAGGGTTTTCCAAAACTCACCATTCCCTCATTTGAGAAAGCGTCATAAGAGTCCTTTTTCAGCGAAATCTGCGAGAGTTTCCTCACTTTCGCGGGTATTTTTGCGCACACTGATGCCTGAGTGATCATTCCGGGCTGCGGTTCCGTTAGAATGGTTAACTGCATCCTTTATGTAATACAGGCTTATGACCGACTACATTCGCAAACGCCGAACGCTGCACTTACCGATTACCTTGAGTGTCGCCTTATTGACACTCAATGTGACGTTGATGGTTTGCTGGATTGTGATTTTGGCAAGGCAGTATTACTGGAGCGCATTGGCTGTTGGAACGGTCGCTTTCTCGTTGATGATTGTCGGGATCGCAATTTATCTGGTACTGACCATTAAAGAGGTACGACTCAATCAGCGACAAGCAAATTTCGTTGATAGTGTCACGCACGAATTGAAGTCTCCCATCGCCTCTTTAAAGCTCTACTTGGAAACTCTCTCGATGCGGGAGATGGAAGCAGACAAACGGCATCATTTCTATGAGGTCATGGAAGATGAACTCGACCGCCTCGACCAGTTGATTAACCAATTGCTCGAAGTCGGTCGATTAGATGCGATTGGGCATGAAACAGAAGAAGAACGCATTCAGCTAGATGATCTGCTTAAAGAATGCGCCAATTCTGCAGCGACCCATCAAAAAGTCAAAGCCGAGGACGTATTCATATTTGAAATGGCTCCCTTACGAATCCAATCTCGTCGTTTGCTGTTGGAAATGATCTTCCGAAATCTGTTGGATAATGCCATCAAGTATGGTGGTGATCCCCCTGCCGTGCATGTTTCTCTTTTTCATAACATCAACAAGAATCAGATTGTTGTCCGCATCCAGGATCATGGCGACGGAATAACGACCGAACAGCAAGGTAAAGTCTTCCAGATCTTTTACCGCGGTGGAGACGAACTCGAACGTCGTACAAAAGGTACGGGGCTAGGTCTCTATATCGTTCGGACACTGGTATATCTCCTGAAAGGAAAGATCTCGATTGAATCGGGTGAGGACCAGCGGGGAACTGTCTTTGAAGTTCAGCTTCCGGGAAGGCTGTTAAAATGACTGAGCCTGCCTATCAAGTACTCGTTGTCGAAGACGAAACCGCGCTTGCGGAGGGACTGAAGTTCAACTTCGAACAAGAGGGATATCATGTTTTGTTGGCAGGAGACGGACCAACCGCGATTGAACTCGCCCAAGGCAACCCACCTCCCGATGTTGTTGTGCTCGACATCATGCTTCCCTCCATGAGTGGTTATGAAGTCTGCGAAAAAATCCGTCAGACAAACCAGCAAATTCCAATTCTTATTCTCAGTGCTCGGACACTCAGCGAAGACAAAGCTCAGGCTTTTGATGTTGGCTCCGATCAGTACATGACGAAACCTTTTGCGTTGCCCGAGCTCCTATCTCGAGTGCGAAATCTGATCGAGCGTCGGCAGTCTGCCCCCTCCCCACGTAAGAAGGAACACATTGAAACCTATGAGTTCGATGACACGTCTATCGATTTTCGAAAGTTCGAGTTGGAATCGCGTGGCGAAAAACACTCTCTGACCACCATGGAAATGCAGCTTTTGCGGTACTTCGTTCAGAACCCTGATGTCGTCCTTTCGCGAAACGAGATTTTGAAAGATGTTTGGGACGAACCGGGAGATGTGACTTCTCGCTCCATCGACAATTTTGTGCTGCGTTTACGGCGAATGATTGAACCGAAGCCCAACCAGCCGAAATACCTGCTTTCTGTCCGCGGAACGGGATATCGATTCACTCCTTCTGGTGATGTAAGTGGTTAATAGATAATGAGATATGGCTATGACAATACTTTGACAATAGTATGACGGACTGCTGACCCACTTCTGGGCGATGTCGATATATAGTCTCACGCATGGAAGGGACGGATGGATCCGCCCCAGGACTCATGATGACCACTTCTGGCCAAATCATAGGGCCGGACCACGAAAGCCTTAAAACTATGTCGAGCACAATTTCTCCTTTGGCCGAGTCTCATCTGCCGGCTGATGCGGTGACCCCCGAAATGCTTGCTGAGCGAGAAAAAAAACAGCAAGAAACAGCCGCTATTTACGATGCTTATTCTCCCGCACAACTGCAATGGAAAAATGTTGATCCTGTGGTCGCGATTTTTCTGGTGATTGTTCACGCAGGTGCATTTGCGGCTCCGTTCTTTTTCTCATGGACGGGTCTTGTCACATTTTTCGTTCTTCACTGGGCAACTTGCAGCATCGGGATTTGCCTCGGCTACCATCGTTATCTTTCCCATCGCGCCATGAAGTTGAAAAAACCTGCGGAGTTCACCGCGATGTTGTTGGGAACCATTAGTGGCGAAGGCACACCGTGGACATGGTCGGCCACTCACCGTTTACATCACAATCGCTCCGATCAACATGGCGATCCGCATTCACCATTGGAAGGGCCATTCTGGTCACACATTATGTGGCTCTTCATTCGTCATGACAAAGAACAACTTGGGCGACTTTATCAGCGTTACATTCCCGAATTGATGGATCGTAAGATGATGAGTTTCTTCGAACGAACTCAAGGGCTATGGCTGACGGGAAGTGGCTTGGCGATTGTCGGAATTGGATATCTGACAGGTGGTCCGTACGGTGCATTGTCGATGTTGCTGTGGGGATTTTGTTTGCGATTGGTTGTCGCTTATCACTCGACCTGGTTTGTGAATTCAGCGACTCACTTGTGGGGCTATCGCAATTATCATACTCGTGACGAATCACGCAATTTATGGTGGGTTGCCGTACTTGCTTACGGTGAAGGTTGGCACAACAATCATCACGCTCACCCCGCTGTCGCTCGTGCTGGCCACAAATGGTGGGAATTTGACGCGACCTGGATGGCAATTCGGTTCCTGGAAATGATTGGTCAAGCCTACGATGTCGATCATCGAATTCCCTGTAAGGAACAGGATGATCCCATGAAAGCCAATGATGTCGACCCCGATGAGGTGGCATTAGAGGCCGTTTCCTGATGTTGTTCTGTCTGTTAAATGAATATTTCCGAAAGCACCGGTGAGAACCGGTGCTTTTTTCTGTATTCCGCGAGTCCATTGCTATACTGATTCTTTCATCATCACTTTTGGATCGGTCTCAAGCATGGATGAACGGGAACGCAGGGCTAAGCCCAAATCAGATCTAAAGCGTTTGTTGACTGGGCATCTTCCGTTTGAACGCGAGACGTCTGTTTTCATTCTGGTCAGTATGCTTGACGTTTTTATGACTTACATCTTGCTACGCTCCGGTCATTTCCGGGAATCGAATCCGATTGCCGATTTCTTCATTCGTCATTGGGGCGGTAAGGGAATGATCTACTTTAAGTTATCGATGACAGCGTTTGTCTGCGTACTGTCGCAGATTATTGCACTCAAGAAGCCTGCCAGTGCTGAATTCGTTCTGAAAATCGGTACGCTTATTGTTGGCTGTGTCGTGATTTACAGCTTAGTGCTACTGATTCGTTCGGGTGTCATGCTCTGAGAGAACCAGCAAGAGACGATGAGATTCCGCCGTTCATTCCCGAACACTGAAACGCCGGTTTCAAGATGTCAAGATTCCAAATCTTGTGTACTCTTGAGCAACTTGTTGGCACCGTTCGGTTTGCGTCGACCTTCACTTTATGAGTGAGTGAGTACCACTTTTTGTGTGGACGTACCTTCCACGTCACGCGAGATCGCTCTCTTTTTCATGTTGCAGTGCTCGTCATTCTTGAACAGGCAACGAGACAAATACCGACAACATCATCCTTGGCCGGTGGAACCGGCCCTACAAAATCTATTCGTTTTTTGAGCGACCGACTGAAATCGGCAGGGGAAGACTATAAATCACCCAGCGGCGCGGCGGCGCAGAGAATATAATGGGTAACGAAGGAGTCCAGTCAATACTAACCACGAATGAGACGACTCAACCGGGAGGGCGACGCTCCCGCGGAGTCATTTTTGGCGTTGTTTAAGATTGTGGTTCGGCAGGGCCGGGGCAGAAGAGAAACGTCTACTCACATGATTTGATGTCCGTTACGCGAACTCAATTGATGGATGTTTCGGGATCCCAGCCAGCAACAGCCGCTTCAGGGGCGAGAACATAGATTTCGACACGACGATTTCGCAGTCGCGAATTGTCATCCATATTGGGCTCTACCGGTTGGAACATGCTATATCCTGCGGAGCCCATGCGTGTTTCTTTGACACCAGCATCGGAGAGTGCCATCACGACCGAGTTTGCCCGGTTTGTGGAAAGATGCCAATTGGTGGGATGTTTCTGTTTTGTGGCGGATTGCTTGATTGCTTTGTCGTCGGTGTGCCCGACCACAAGAATATGGAATTGTGATGCGGCTGGATCGTTGATCAAACGGGCAAAGTCGTTCAACAACTTGCTTGAGTTCGATTTCAGCCGGTCACTTCCCGAGTCAAACAGAATGTCCGAATGAAACTTGCTGACACCGGTTTCGGGATCGAATTCGAATTCGGGATAGAGTCGTGCAAGTTCCTGAAATTTTTGAGTCAAATCATTGCCCAGTGGATTCTTGGACTGATTCAGCAAACTGACATAACGGTTGTGCAATTGGTCCCGCTCGCTGTTCATGTTGGCGAGTCGCTGATTGGCCGTTTGCAGTTCTGACGACATTTGTGCCGTCTGCTGATGCAGATTGGAGTTCTCCATGGCCAGCGACTGGTTTTGCTGCCATTGATTACGTGCCTGTAATTGCGCCTGCCTTACAAAAGGATTAGGACCGCAATGGCAACCTGTGAGTAAGGCCATCCCAGTGAGGGTGCATACCGAAATCGCAACGCGTTTCAACGAGGACATAACTGGCTCCTTGAACATGACGACCAGAAGTCACTCTGGCACCGTTCGTGGACAATAACGGATTGTAATATTAGGGATTCTGTTCGGTCCGAGGAGGACCGGGGAAAGTAGCGAGGGATCGCCGGTAGAGATTGTTCAGGATGAACATTCTCGGGAGGAATTCTTTTTTAGATCTTCTGAGGCAACGCGACCAGAGGGATCGGGAGACTTTTTTGTGGCTTTGGAAAAACTACCAAGCCACTCGGCAGATCCTGCCGAAAAACAGAGATGAAACAGAAAAGCCCCGTGGTTGTGGGGCTGAATGTCTTTATTAACTCGGTATTTCTCGGCTAAACGAGGATCAAAAGAAGCCTTTAATCATATCGAGCAGAGCCGAATTGTAAGATGCAGGCTGCTCATAACTCCACATGCTCCGCATGAGATCGATCATCATCAGGCCACAAAGAGCCATCAACAAGCTGGAGATCACAACTCCGACAAACACGCCCGTCCCCATTTCCGCTTCAGGAACAGCCGCGGATCGCATTCCAACAGGAGCCGCAAATTCTCCTGCAGAACCCATCCCCCCTCCGAAATCATCATCAAAATCTTCATCGACAGCATCAAAGACATCCAGGTCGTCGAGTTCGTCGTCATCACCCATGACCGTTTCTTCGACCATCAAGTCGTCATCGTCAAAGCCGCCCATGTCGTCGTCGCCAAGATCAAAAGCGTCTTCTTCAAAGTCATCTTCCCCAGCACCAATCATTGTCGGGGAACCGGCATCCGACTCGTCTTCGTCATCGAGCAACAGCACGCTTGTGTCATCGTCGTCATCATCACCGAGTCCAGAAATTTCATATTCACTGGAGCCGGCTGTTTCCATTTCAAAAGCGGTGTCATCCATGTCGAACTCATCACCGTCACCCAGTGACTCCATAGTGACTGTTTTTTCGGCATCATTATCACCACCTTCTAATCCACCAACATCATCCAGAGTGATACCGCTATCATCATCAAGCGAAAACTCGGTTGCACTTTCGTCCTGCGAAAGATTGATGCTGCTGTCGAGAGATTCGAGCGAGATACCGCTATCGGCGGCTTCCAACGAAATTCCACTATCGGCGGCTTCCAGTGTGATTCCGCTTTCGTAGTCACCGGAAACAATGCTACTTCCGGCAGCCATCGTCGCATCTTCGGGCAGGCTGTGATCGTCATCATCTACCAGAATGTTGGCTGAGTCATCATCGGCAACAGAATCACTGCTGACTAACTTCACATCAGAATCACTCCCAGCGCCAAGCGACGCAACGATTGCTTCGTCGTAAACGTCGTCGTCATCCTCTTCTAATGTCAGGTCATCATCGAGGATCAATCGAACATCACTCGCCGAATCATCCATCAATGGCTCATCCTCTGCGGTGAAGGGAATGTCATCATCGTCGTCAATCGCGGAGATCTCTGCATCAGAATTAGGATTCATTGTTCGCAAATGGTTGGCGACATCTTCATCGCGAAATTTCCACGAGGAACGATCCGCGAATCCACGAATGTCGCCCGATTCTCGAAGCTTCTTGAGTTCATCCGTCGAAATGCCTAATTGTTCCGCGGCTTCTTCGAGAGAAAGGTATTTTTTGGACATGACAACAAAACTCCAAACTGAATAGGACGACTCCAAAGGTTTCAAAATGAAACCCGGCGGGCGTTTGACTTAATCGCTGTGACTGTATTGCAAGCTGACTGTATCGCAAAATGCGGAGGCTCAACAACAACGACTCCAGAAATGATGGCTGAAGATTGCTGTACGACTGAAGATAAGCTGAACATCCTGTGTATTCGGTAAAACCGGAACTCGAACCACCAGAACAGGTGACTCACGTCCTTATTACGTTTCTTCGGATGTTCTTCTATTTATTCTAAATGAGAATCCTGACGATGCAAGCAGATTCAGCAGTCTCAGTCGCATTTCGCCACGCAATCGGAGGTGAGTTCCGGCTGGAAGGGAGATCCGTGACGTGAAGAGGCCTTGATGATGCCATTTGGTCTTTAAGAAATTACGATCTTACCGGTTATACTGGTCGATTTGCTTCGTGACTGCTGTTACTCTTTGGTGACTAAGGCGATCTTATCTCCCTTCATTTTGCACTTCAGACATACGTTCTTGAGGAAGGATTCCATGAACTGGTTGAAACACGCTTTTGCAATTGATGACGGGAAGGCGGTCTTACCGTCTCCACATCAAACAGAGGCGATTGACCGTGTTTTGAACGAAGTCCATCGCCGTGGAATGACGCTTCCAGCCTCCATGGCACTGGAAACATGTCGTCCTTTGAATTATGTCGGGTCGCAGTTACTGATTTTTTTCTCCCCCCTGATGAAGGTCACCCTCGGAGTTCACGCTCAGGACGAGTTTGCCCGTTTCCTCGAAAAGCGTGGTTCCATCGACTATTTGCTCCAACGTCTTGAGAAACTTGCAGAAGCCCCCCACCAAACAGATTCTGATCGTTCAATCCCTTCCGACGGATCGGATGTATGACTGTCAAAGCGACTCCCAATCCTGACGATTTGAATGTCATTCTCGCAACAGACTGCGGAAGCACGACGACGAAAGCCATCCTTATTCAAAAGGTGGATGGCCATTATCGCCAGACACATCGCGGCGAAGCCCCCACGACAGTCGAAGAGCCGGCTGCCGATGTGACCGTCGGTGTCCAAAACGCAGCGACAGAAGTGGGAGAGCTCTCAGGCCGCAAACTTGTCGACGAGCAAGGAAATATCATACGTCCCGTTGATGGACAGACAGGGTGCGATGCCTACATCTCAACTTCGAGTGCCGGTGGGGGATTGCAAATGATGGTCGCGGGTGTCGTTCGGAATATGTCCGCCGCATCCGCCAAACGTGCCGCTCTCGGAGCGGGAGCCATCGTGATGGAGACAATTGCTTCCAACGACAAACGAAAACCACACGAACAGATTCAGCGGATTCGAGAACTTCGTCCCGACATGGTGTTACTCTCTGGTGGTACGGATGGTGGAACCGTCAAGCATGTTGTTCAGTTGGCGGAATTAATTGCGCCGGCTCGCCCGCAACCGCGATTTGGGGGAGCCTATAAATTACCAGTCATTTATGCAGGTAACCCTGATGCGGCTGATGCCGTCCGTGATACATTTGCCGGTGAGAACATCGAACTGGCCGTCATCCCCAATGTTCGTCCGGTGCTCGAACAAGAAAACCTGGGACCGGCACGAGACCGAATTCATGATCTGTTTCTCGAACATGTCATGGCACACGCTCCGGGGTACCCACGCCTGATTGAATGGGCCGACGCCCCCATCATGCCGACACCGGGAGCAGTGGGAAACATTCTGCAAACCATCGCCGAACGGCAAGGCATCAACGCGGTCGGTGTTGATATCGGTGGTGCGACAACGGATGTTTTCAGTGTCTTTGGCACAGAATTCAACCGTACCGTCTCTGCGAATCTCGGCATGAGTTACTCGATCTCTAACGTCTGTGCAGAAGCCGGCATGGATAATGTTCTCCGTTGGGTCCACATTGATATGGACGAGCGTGAGTTACGAAATCGGGTCAAAAATAAAATGATTCGCCCGACCACGATTCCCCAAACACGAGAAGCACTCATCTTTGAGCAAGCTGTCGCTCGGGAAGCGTTGCGATTGGCCTACATCCAGCACAAAGAATTCGCGACGACCTTACAAGGAGTCCAACAACAGCGAACCGTGGGAGATACCTTCAGTCAATCAACCGGGGGAGCGACCATCGTCGATAACATGGTCCTCGATTTAATTGTCGGTTCGGGAGGCGTTCTTTCGCATGCTCCGCAAATGGAGCAGACCGTTGCGATGATGATTGATGCCTTTGAACCAGAAGGGATTACTAGCCTGGCAAAAGACAGCATCTTCATGATGCCTCATCTTGGAGTCTTGGCGTCAGTTCATCCGCAAGCGGCGTTGGAAGTCTTCGAGAAAGATTGCCTGGTCTATTTGGGAACATGTGTGGCTCCGCGCGGTCGCGGGAAACGTGGCAAGCCCTGCTTTCGATATCAAATCAAAGGGGATGGGATTCACGAAACGGGAGAGTTAAAGGTTGGTGAGATGCGGTTGTTACCATTACCAGTCAATCACACCGCAGAGATTGTCATCGATCCCGAACGCGGATTTGATTTGGGAGATGGTCCCGGCAAACCAGTGAAAGGAACGGTCCGAGGCGGTACGGTCGGAATCGTGCTTGATGCCCGCGGACGCCCTTTGGTGATCGAAGGAGAAGAATCGGAACGCCGAGAGCAAATTGGGGATTGGGTTGCCGAGTTAAATGTCTACGAATAATTGATACGAGTTTGCGAGAACAATGGCACACGCCTACACACCAAGATTACGAGTCAGCCGCTGCGTGAAACATCGCACCAGGCGCATGCTACCGATCTCGGGAGAGGTTGTCGTCTCGGTGGGTGATCGTGTCTCTGCTCAAGATGTCGTCGCCCGAACATTCCTGCCCGGCCCGGTGATCCCCTTCAATCTCTCCAACCAATTGGGAGTAGCGGCCACCGACGTGCCGCGATGTATGCTGAAAAAACAGGGCGATGAGATTAGCAGGGCCGAGTTAATCGCCCGCTCACCCGGCATCTTCGGAATGTTCCAGAAAGAGGCGTTTAGCCCCGATAACGGGACGGTGGAGACGATCTCGCAAATCACGGGCCAAGTCATTCTGCGAGGGGCACCAGAACCGATTGAAGTCGTAGCGTACCTGGCGGGCGAAGTTGTGGAAGTCATCCCCGAACAGGGAGTCGATGTCGAAGCCGATGTCGCGATGGTACAGGGAATTCTTGGTATCGGTGGCGAAGCCTTTGGAACAATTCGTCTCGCCTGCCAATCTCCCGAGATCACACTCACACCCGATTTAATCCACCAGGACATGCAAGGACAAATCGTCATCGGTGGTGCCCGCATGACGGGAGAAGCCATCAAACGGGCCATTGAAGTCGGCACAGCAGCCGTCATCTCGGGCGGCATGGACGATCAGGACCTCAAAGAAATTCTGGGAGAAGATCTCGGCGTCGCCATTACTGGCTCCGAAAAAATCGGTACCTCGCTGGTCATCACGGAAGGCTTCGGCGACATCGCCATGGCGGCGAGAACCTTTGAACTCTTCAAACATTTTGCTACTCGAGAAGCGTCTGTGAATGGCGCCACACAAATTCGTGCTGGCGTGCTGAGACCGGAAATCCTGATTCCGCTCAATCCCGAAGAAGTAACTCCCGACGAAGAGACATCCTCAGAACACGGATTACTCGTTCCGGGAGCCCGAGTGCGGATGATTCGCGACCCCTATTTCGGTTTGCTGGGAAAAGTTGACAGCCTGCCTCACGAACTCACAGTGCTCGATTCAGGCTCGAAAGCACGTGTGCTGACTGTCAATTTAGATGACGGTCGGCATTTGACAGTTCCACGGGCCAATGTCGAACTGATTGAGGAGTAAACGGCATGCGAAGCTTCACAATCATAATCTGTTTACTGCTTGTTGCCGGGACTAGCGATGTCTCCGCACAAGAGGTGGCCCCTCCCTCAAATCTCAATGTTTTTGATGTTGAAAATGATAAGGGTGAAGAATTAAGACTGACATGGACCCTTTCGGCAGATGACCCAAACACTGAGACAAAGGAAGATGTCAAAGAAGAGTCCGCAAATGAACCACCGGCTACGTTAAACAACCCCGTTGTCGGCTATCTCATTGAAGTCAAAAGCGGCAATCAGAAAGAGTTCGCAGAAGCGGGAAAAGTCGATGCCGGAGTTTCGGAGTTCAAAGCGGACGATCTCGAACGTCAAGAATATTCCTATCGAGTCAAGGCGATTGGTGCGGATGGGAGTTTCTCCACAGCGACAGGAATTTCTGCGGCCACTCCTGTTCGGCAATGGGTAGATCGCTCAAAAATCTATTTTGGTTTTTTCATGCTGGTTGTCTGCGGTTCGGTGGTCTACTTCATCGAGGCTGCCAAAGCTGGCAAGCAACTCAAAGTTCGTAAAATCGCCGGTCTGGAAGCGATTGAAGAAGCCGTCGGGCGTGCCACCGAAATGGGGCGAGATTGCTTGTTCATCCCCGGAATTCAGGACATCAACGACATTCAAACCGTGGCAGGTCTCATTGTCTTAAATCGTGTTGCGGAATTAACCGCCGAATACGATGCGGGGCTTGATGTCCCGACAACCCGGTCACTCGTGATGACGGTGGCTCGCGAAACGGTTGACGGAGCGTACACGTCAGCCGGTCGACCAGACCTCTACAATCCTGACAACATCTACTATGTCACCGACGAGCAGTTTGGTTTTGTGGCGGCAGTGACGGGCAAGATGGTACGTGAAAAACCGGCTGCCTGTTTCTACATGGGGGCGTTTTATGCCGAATCGTTGATCTTCGCGGAAACTGCCAACACAGTCGGTGCCATTCAAATTGCCGGCACGGCGATGCCCTCACAGTTGCCGTTCTTTGTGGCGGCTTGCGATTACGTGCTGATTGGTGAAGAGTTTTTCGCGGCATCTGCTTACCTCTCGGGAGAACCTCAGCAGCTCGGTTCTTTGAAAGGACAGGATGTCGGGAAATTTATCGCGGGCCTGTTTCTGATTGTAGGTGCCCTCCTGATGACCGTTTCACAATTTGTCCATCGCGGCGCGTCGGGCGAGAAAACGGGACCATTACAAGATGCCATCTCCTTTATGACCGAGAGTTTGTTGGGAACCTGATTGAATATGTTGAAAAGAACCGTCCCTTTAATCATTGCCAGCATCGTCGGCATCGTACTGATTCTCGCCAAATTTTCCCCTCCCATACAATCTTGGGAAACTGAAGTCGTTATGTGGTTCGACATCTTGGCGGTGTTTGCCTTTGTCTTGGGTGCTGGAAACCTGAACCTCAATAATTTGAAGAAAATCAGCGAGCGAAAAGCGGGGTGGGGATATGCGGCGATCACATTGTTGGCCTTCTGGATTACTTTAATTTGCGGCATCGGAAAGCTGGGAGTCCCTCCCAACGAACAGTATCTCGGATATGCTTGGTCGGGGAGTTTCGAAGCTGAGGGGAGTGCCTTCTGGTGGATTTTCAACTATGTTTATGTCCCGTTAGCGTCTACCATGTTTGCCACATTGGCCTTCTATATTTCTTCGGCCGCGTTTCGTGCATTCCGTGCCAATAATGTCGAGGCATCTCTACTGTTGTTGACCGCACTTGTCGTTTTGGTGTCACAAACGTCATCAGGACCAATGCTGTCTGATCTGATTCCTGAAGAGAGCACCTGGGCTATTTTCAAAATTGATACGATCCGAGGGGTACTCGTCAACCTCTTTAATACCTTGGGGACGAGAGCCGTCATGATCGGGATTGCGTTGGGAGTTGTCTCAACATCGTTAAAAGTTCTGATGGGTGTCGATCAGTCATACTTGGGAGGTGATTGATATGGATAAATTCTGGAACAGCCTTGCGAATCTCGACCGTCGCTGGCTCTTTGCGCTCACATTTCTGGCGATCAGTATTCCACTTTTGACAGGAATTGTCTTACCTCAAAAAGTCACCCCTATGGTGGAAAACGTGTTCAATGCCATCGATGAACTTCCGTCTGGAACAAAAATTCTCATGCCGCTCGATTATGACCCTTCCGCGGAAGGAGAGTTGCAGCCCATGGCAGACGCGTTCATCAGACACGCCGCACAAAAGAAGCATAAACTCTATTTCCTGACCATCTGGCCGACAGGCGTCGCGATGATTCAGCGGCAAGTCGCCACGTTGAAGAAGGAGTATCCCGAATATGTGTATGGCGAAGATTATGTCAATCTTGGCTATCGACCGGGGTACGAAGGAGTCATCAAGCTGATTACTAGCGATCTACCGAAACTCTATGGTTCTGATCAGCAGGGAACTCCGGTCGCCAAAATACCGATGATGGCTGGCATCGACAGTATTAAGCAATTCCCCTTAATTGTGAATGTGAGCGCGGGTGATCCGGGATTGAAACAATGGGTCCAATATGCGGCAACCCCGTTTGATAGTATTGAGATTGTGGGAGGAACAACGGGAGTACAGGCTTCGACCCTCTATCCTTACATCCCCAACCAGATGATCGGGATGATTGCGGGCATCAAGCCTGCTGCCGAATACGAAAAACTGATGTTTGAGAAATACCCCGAGATTGAAAAACGTCCCAATTCCAACATGGCCAATGTCTTTATGACTAGCCAAGAGGTGGCTCACTTCATGCTGATTGCCATCATCATTTTAGGGAATGTCGTGATGTGGCAGACCGGTGGAAGGCGAGATCAATCATGAAACAATCGAATGTCATCTGGGTCGTCGTTATGTTGCTTGCCGGAGTGTATCTTTCTTGGCGAGCCGTTTCATATCAAGCTGGTGCTGTCTACGTTGCTCCGAAGATCGTTGCCGATGCTGATAGCGGAAAAAGTTTCACAACCTGGAGTAAAGTCCCAAGTGTGGAGAGTAGTAATCCAGGCGTTGAAATCAGTTGGCCGCGGACTCTGGGCATCTGGTTGTCCGCGCTATTTACGTTGGCAATCTTCTCTTTTCTATTCGGCGATAATGTCGTCTACAAAGTTGCCGAATCAATTTTCGTAGGATCGTCTGCGGCGTATGCGATGGTCGTGGGATTTTGGTCGGCGTTTATGGGTATTTTTGTGGCTCAGCTTGCGCCACAGTTTTCACAGAATACCTTTATGCCGGGTGATGATCGCACTGAACCAGAATGGCTGATGCTGATACCACTCGCCATGGGAATCATGTTCCTCTGGCGGTTAATGCCAGCGGGAGGCTGGATCTCGCGTTGGCCTTTGGCGTTCTTTATTGCCGTCTTTGCAGGCTTGCGACTGGTCAGCCACTTTGAAGCCGATTTTGTCGTGCAGATCAAATCGACCATTCTGCCGCTCATTGTCTTTGCCGAAGATGGGGCGTTCGACCTCAAGACTTCATTGTGGAATTCCACAATGGTCTTGGGGACGCTTTGCTGTTTGACCTACTTCTTTTTCTCAGTAGAGCATACGGGGGTTGTCGGCAAGATTTCTCGTGTGGGGATCTATCTGTTGATGATCACTTTTGGTGTCGGTTTTGCGCTCACCGTGATGAGCCGATATTCGCTGCTCATCGGACGTATGAATTTCCTGCTCAAAGATTGGTTGAATTTGGGTTGATCAATCTCAGAAGTCTTCGATCTATTTCAGACTCGACCCAACCACTAGTACCCACAAAATGTGACTCGCTTTGATAAAGTCGAGTGGCCGTCCAAGTGGCCTCCTACGAAGTCAACGAGTACAGGTACAACACCAACCGCCCACCGCAGAAACGAAACCTTCATAAGAATCTCCCGCCGTCGGCAGAAATGAAAAAGATTTCAGTCCGGTACTGGATGATTCCTACGAACCTCCGCCGGACCGTTTTTCAAAAACAGAGTGACTGCTTGTGCGTGAGCCTGAATCAATTTGACTACCTTTGGATTTTCTGAAGTCTCGATGACTACCAACCCTTTCTTGGTTGGTTTGGCGATAAGCTTAATCTCTTTGGCATGTGCAAACAGTGAGCGAAACAACGGGTCACGCATATGAATTGGCCGGCCCTCTTCGAGTCGGTCATACATCGCTTCAACATGGGCGATCAAAATTGGGCGAAGTTCCTTATTATCCGTTTCAGTTAAAGTCCGCACGCCGTCTGGAAGATTTTCGACTTTTCGCTGAATCTGATCTCGATTTTGCAAGAGCGTCTGGATGGCTTGGTGATCGATATCATGCGGCCCATTTCCTCCACGTCTTCTCAAACCACCACCTTTATTACCATTACCACGTCCTTTACCGTTTTGTGGAGGCCCTCCCAGTCCTCGTCCCGGTTCTGCCATAACAGCTGGACCAAGAGCGAGTGCCCCCCCAAACGCAAAGAGATCCGATGGCGAGACGGCGTGTCATTTTTTTCCTAGCGATAATCTCCATCGTTTTCTCCTGCTTAAGGTTAAATACCCTCAACGAAGAATGCACTACGCTGAGAATTATGGCTGTTGCCCCAAGTCTTGATCCGAAGATCGAATCGTTTTACTAGCATCAAAGTGAGAAGTCTCTCATCCTGAGTCTCGCTCACTTGGGGTTGCAACTCGGGCTGACCTGATTCCAAGGCATTTTAGCCAGCATCATGCCCATGCCGCACGTGTCAGAAACACCGGCAAAGAATAACCCGGCTCCAACAAACGCAGAGAGAAACACCCACGCAGGATCCACAAAATAGCCGAGCATCGCACCCACAAAAACGATAGATCCCGCCACAATGCGAACTTGTCGTTCCAGCGAAATCGCTTTCTTCCCATGAATCGCTGGTTGCCCCTCTGCTTCCCATTGCTGCATTCCACCTTCCACATTGATCACATTTTCGTAACCCGCTTTGTGGAATTGATCTATGGCCTGCTGAGCACGATTGCCCGAACGACACATGACATACAAAGGATCGTCACCAGCGTCGTGGCGCTCCATAACGGCGGACGGATCAAGTTTGTCGAGAGGCTCGTTGGACGCAAATTCAACATGTGTTTCCCGAAACTCAACCGGCGTGCGAACATCGATCAGTTTGACCGATTCGCCAGACTCATGTTTTTCTTGAAGATCACGGGGTGAAATGGTTGTTTGAGTGATCGTCGACATAATGTTCTCCTCAATTATTTTTGGAACCAGAGATTCTGAATGATGTGGAATATTGCCTGCTACAGTTTCAGGCAGGAGTTTGTGTTTGAAGATTTGATGCTCTCCATGCCTTGAAGCCCCCAACTAAGTCCAAGACGTTTTCGTATCCGTGCTGTTGTAGAATACTGATGGCAATTGCCGATCGATATCCACCGGCACAATGCACGACCACAGAATGGCTTTGGGGAACTTCCGAGATCCGTTCTGCCAAATGATTGAGAGGAACGCTAATACTGTTTTCGATCGTACCTGATTCTCGCTCCTGTGGTGAACGGACATCGAGAATCGTGATTTTCTCTTCCGCTTCCAGTTTTTCCTGGAGTGCAGTTGCCGTAATTCGTTCGACCGATTGAGTCAGTTCGGGGCGCCCATCCAATGCGGTCACACCTCCTCCGAGATAACCAACAACATTATCGAATCCGATACGTCCCAGCCGCATAATCGCTTCTTCTTCTCCGCCTTCCTCTGCGATCACAACAATGGGTTCATCGTGACTCAGTAGCGACCCTGCCCAAGTGGCATATTTACCCTGCAAACCAACATTGAGGACTCCACTGAGATGGCCCGCGTCAAAATCAATTCCTTCTCTAACATCGACAACCTGAGCACCTTGATTTCTCAATCGCAATACATCTTCGAGACCGAGAGCAACCATTGATCGCTTCATGCTCTCTTCGAGTGAGACTCGTTCTTCGCGATTTTTAATCGCATCGTAGACAAAATATTCGGGAGCATCTGGTTGATCGGCCCGTACGATGTCCATGAACTCCTCTTTGCTCATCGGTTGGAGGGCATAGTTGTATTTCTTCTGTTCGCCAATTGTCGAGACGGTTTCGTCGCTTAGGTTTTTACCACACAAAGATCCTGCCCCATGAGCGGGATAAACCAGTGTGTCATCTGGCAATTTGATCAGTTTCTGTGTGAGCGAGTCATAGAGCATCTCAGCCAACTCATCAGCCGTAAAACCGATGGAAGCGAGCAAATCGGGGCGTCCGACATCACCAATAAACAGTGTATCGCCGGTGAGCACCGCATAAGGATTCTGATCACTCGATTCCAGGTCGTAGACTAATAGAGAAACTCCTTCGGGAGTGTGCCCCGGAGTCTCCAATGTCTTGAGGCGAACATCGCCATATTCAATCACATCGCCTTCTTTCAGTGGCGTAAATTCGTACTCCGCCTCAGCTTTGGCTCCGAGGTAAATATTGGCTCCAGTGCGATCACGCAATTCAATATGACCAGCCAGAAAGTCGGCGTGAAAGTGTGTGAGAAGGACATGTTTGATCGTCCAGCCGTGGGCTTCCGCATCTTTCAGGTACTGCGCGATGTCACGTTGCGGATCAACAACTGCGGCAGTTTTCGATTTTTCATCGCCGATCAAATACGAAGCGTGAGCGAGACAGCCAAGATAATATTGTTTGAGTTGCATAGTTCGACTCCTTGTTAAATCTCCTTCGTGTACTCAGGAGTGTTAACGCAATCCCGATGCCAAAGAAGTCAGGAATACCAGATAATTGATGTATCCCTATACCATATAGTCATTTATGCGATTTATTGGGGCCTGTTATGATCAGCAGAAGAGTATGTTGTTAATCTCTTTCGTTAACCGTAAACGGGTAGCGCTAACTTTACACTCAGTCGCTCAGGCCATACTTCTTGATCTTCTTCCAGAGCGTCACTCGGCTGGTTTCCAGCAGCTTCGCAGCTTGTGTTCGGTTGCCCTCAGTCTGTTGTAATGCTCGAACAATTTCAGCTTTTTCGGCATTCTCGTCATCGCTCAATATTTTTGGGACCGAATTGTGAGCCCCGGAATGATTACGGTTCTCTTCTCGCAATTCGGGAGGAAGATCCAACAAGGTAATTGTCTCTCCATTCACTGTCACAAAGGCATGCTCGAGCGCATTTCGCAATTCTCTCACGTTGCCCGGCCAGGTGTATCCCATCATGAGTTGGAGGGCATCACGGGCGATCCCCGTCACCTTTTTCCCAAGCTCGTCGGAAAGCTCGGTTAAGAAAAATTCGATCAGTAAGGGGATGTCTTCGCGTCGCTCACGAATGGCTGGTAGATGAATCTCAAAAACATGAATACGATAATAGAAGTCTTCTCTGAACTGACCTTCTTCAACGAGACTCTTCAAATCACGATTGGTAGCAGTCAGTAGCCGAACATCGACATGTTCTGGTTTCTCGTCGCCGACACGACGGACTTCGCGTTCCTGAATGACTCGTAACAATTTCAATTGAATCAGTGGGGAGAGATCACCTATCTCGTCGAGAAATAGAGTTCCTCCGTTAGCAGTCTGGATCATTCCTGATTTATCGCGTACGGCTCCTGTGAAGGAACCTTTGACATGTCCGAACAATTCACTTTCGAGAAGCGTCTCGGGAATCGCTGAGCAATTAATCGCAATAAATGGATGATCGTTGCGATCACTCAATGCATGGATTGCTCGTGCGGCGAGTTCTTTACCAGTTCCCGATTCACCACTGACAAAGACAGTCACCTCACTTTGTGCGGCCAATCGCAATCGCCGAAAGACTTCCTGCATCACGGCACTTTTCCCGATCATCCGATCGAAAGCGCTACGGTCTCGCGTTTGTTCCTCGAGTAATGTGATCCGCTCGTTCGTGAGCAGAAATGAGGTCATATCCTTGAATGTGCCGACGGCGCCAATGACTTGTTTCTGGGTGTCAGTCAACAATCGCAAATTACCGTGAATATAAATTTCCCGTCCGTCCTTCGCCTGGACCTTACATTCCTGATTGCAAATACCGGGGACATCATCGGGAGGCATCGCCAGCAAGTCGTGAATCTTGGCGAAGCCTTTACAGTTCGGACCTTCAAGAATGTTGCACGGCCGTCCGACGATGTCTTCTGGAGAATATCCGGTGATTCGTTCGGCCCCCTGACTCCAAGCGACAAATTGACCTCGGGCATCGACGGTGAACACACCATCGGCCATTTCATCCACAATTCGACTGAGAACCTCTGGGTCTTTGCGAAAGTCGAGTTCCATATCTCACAATGTCGCGTTTTCCTCCGCGATTGTCAAAAGCAGGCAGCGAAACAGGTTCGCTCAGCATCCATCCGTCTGCACTCTGACTGTTCAGATCACTCCAGATTTCGGGTAAGATAAAGCAACTTAATGTACGAGCTTCGATTTCCGATCAAAGGATGTTTTGACATGTTGAGAACCGCGCTCTTAGTCATGATTTGTCTGATTTCCGCCATTCCTGCCACTGATGGAGCGGACTTGTTGGTGGAAGCCGAGAGTTTTAACTCTCACGGCGGCTGGAAGCTCGACACTCAGTTTATCAACACGATGGGCTCTCCTTATCTTCTGGCACACGGATTGGGACGCCCCGTCGATGATGCTAAGACCGACGTGACGTTCCCCGCAACTGGCACCTATCATGTTTATGCTCGTACATTTGATTGGGTGGCAAGATGGGATGCTCCCGGACATCCAGGACGTTTTCAACTGAAGATCAACGGTCAACCGCTGAAAACAACATTCGGCACCGAAGGGAAAAACTGGCAATGGCAGTATGGTGGCGAAGTGAAAATCAACGACCCGAAAGCCTCTTTGGCTATCCACGACCTGACCGGATTCGATGGACGTTGTGATGCCATTTATTTCACGACTGAAAAAGGTTCTGTCCCGCCGAATGACGGAAAGATTCTCCCCGGCTGGAGACGTGAACTGTTGGGATTAAAGAAAGAGCCAACCTCGTTAGACAATTACGACTTGGTCGTTGTTGGTGGTGGTTACTCGGGAATGGGATCGGCCATTTCCGCATCTCGGATGGGCTGCAAAGTCGCTCTCATTCAAAACCGTCCGGTTCTGGGAGGTAATGGATCGAGCGAAGTTCGCGTTTGGGCGATGGGAAATATTCGTCGCGGGAAGTACCCACGAATCGGGGAAATGGTCGAGGAGTTTGCAGACAGCGCAAAGAAATCTCCCGGAACTTATGAAGAATTCGAAGACGCGAAGAAAGAACAGATCGTCCGGGCAGAACCAAATATCGACCTATTCCTGAATCATCATGCTTACCAAGTAGATACCGCCGGCAATCAAGTGACGGCCGTTTACGCATTTGATACGCGAACCAGCGAACACAAAAAGTTTACAGCCCCTCTTTTTGTGGACTGTACCGGTCATGGAACTATTGGCTATCTCGCGGAAGCCGATTGGGAAATGGAACCCGGCGGTCGTATGGGAATGAGCAATATGTGGGCCTGGGCCGAGGGAGATCAACCAGCCGATTACCCGGAAACACCGTGGGCTCTCGACTTGAAGATGAAAGACTTCCCTTACCCTCGCGATCATCATGGTCAATGGTTCTGGGAATCTGGTTTTGATAAAGATCCCATCAAAGATGCGGAAGCAATCCGAGACTGGAATTTGCGAGCCGTCTACGGAGCCTTCAATGCCATGAAAAACCGCGATGGAGCCGATGCCCACAAAACGGCCTTCCTCACGTGGATTGCCTTCATCGGTGGACCTCGCGAATCGCGACGCTTAATGGGCGACGTCGTTCTCAATCAGGAAGACATCGTCAACAAAAAAGAATTCCCGGATGGCTGCGTGCCGAGCACTTGGTCGATTGATTTGCATTATCCCAAAAAACAATTCGTCGGTCAGTTTGAAGACAATCCGTTTATCTCGATTGCGATCCACGACCGACGTGTTGATCGACAGTATGGTTATCCGGTGCCGTATCGTTCTTTCTACTCGCGTAACATCAACAATCTGTTTATGGCGGGACGGTGCATCAGTGTGACTCATCAAGCGTTGGGAACAGTCCGCGTGATGAAGACCTGCGGCATGATGGGTGAAGTCGTCGGCAAAGCATCTTCCATCTGTCGGAAGTACGATTGCCTTCCGCGAGATGTCTATGAAACTCACCTTGATGAACTCAAGGAACTGTTGGAATTACCGGGAAAAGCGAGGCGAGAAACTGTTCGAGGTGAAATTGTAATCCCTAAGGACATTCCCGCCCTCGCGGGACCATACGGTCCTCCTTCGGGAGTTGATCCGACTAAACTTGAGGGATTGGTCATCGATGACCGGGATGCGATCAAAGTTGGGAAATGGGCCGAAGGCCAAGGTTTGAAAGGTTACATCGGATACGGCTATCTCTACGCAGGCAATAATTCCAATGCCTCCGTTCGGTTTGAATTCAAAGCTCCCTCGACGGGCAAGTTTGACATTCGGATCGCCTACGGGCATCACGAAAATCGGGGATCGAAAGTTCCCGTCACAGTACGAAGTGCGGCTGGGACAAAAATCATGACATTCGACATGCGAGAACCAGCCCCGCTGGAAAACGGATTCGTCTCTCTCGGCGAATTCTCACTAAAAAAAGGCGAGCCGGTCTCCGTTATTGTCTCGACGGAAGACGCGGGAGGAAATGCCCACGCAGATGCGGTGCAAATCCTGACTGTGAAATGAAAGCGTAACGCCATTTGAAATCCATGATAGCCGCTACAAATTGACAAGCGACACAGTCGCTCTGCATGAGTCATCAACAATCTGGTCTTGCCGACTACCTTCGGCGGCTATAATCACTCCCACCCTTTGCGTTTCTTTGCGGCTTTGCGTCAAAAAATGATTACTCAAACTCATCTTGCTAAACTCTCACTACCAGAGTTAGCATTCGTGGTTCGTTGATATTTTGAGCCGCTTGCGCGAGCAAGCAGGGGACGTTGATTCTGATTCAGCCTCCCCTGCCGAAGGAACGAAGCGTTTTTACTTGCGCCCTCGGCCTGACTCCTCGCTGATCGCTCGGCGGTTCTGTTTAACAAAATTCATCACGCCGGACACGATTACGTCTGTCGCTTGAATCGCAATGATGGACGGGTTCTGAGCGATCCAGTCTGCAATGATGATGGTGAAGTGGTGAAACTCCCGGCGATTTTCGAGCAGGATTCTTCGGTGGGGATTGTGGCGGATGAGTTGATTACTCTCGGTGTGCAGTCTACCGCACTACCGCAAAGTGAATCCATCGGCTTGGGATGAGCTTACCTAGATTGTTCCAGTTTCTCAAACCGCAGGAATGGTTAGCCCAAGGCGGCTGTGAAGGAATTCCGGCGGTAGGCCAATTGAATGATGGGCAAAAAGCGGTCTGGCAAACCAAGTTCTGGGAACACACGATTGGAACCGAACAAGATTATGAGGCCCATTTTGATTACATCCATTACAAACATGGATTAGTCGAGCGTCCCGCTGATTGGAAATGGTCAAGCTTTCATCAATATCGAAGATTGGGAGTCTATCCGAACGACTGGGCATGCTGTGGTAAAACTGTTCCCAATTTTGAACAAATCTCAGATCGAGTTGGTGAATGACTTTGTGGCCGGTGGAACCGGCCCTACGCCTATAAAAACTGGTCGCTCATCGGCATTCGTTCGTGGATTCCGTGTAACAGTTACAAATTGCTGGTTCTCGACTCGATCCCCGCTTGACCAGATCCGCCAAATCAACAGAATTCCGAGACTTCCCAAGTCGGGATTTTCCTCAGAGCCTCCCGTTTTCCCTTCCCTTGGAATCGGCTCGACCTGATTTGACATTCTTCCTACATATGAACACGCCATGAACGCGCAGCCCGTTGTTGGTGATCTCCTGAGGCACTCACCCGGCTTACGCCCTGTGAGGCTCAAGGTGTTGTTCCCTCTGGCGAGTTACATCGGCTGTGCAGATGCTAAAATTACGTCTTGCTCGTCCGATTCACGAACAGTCAAACCCCAAGATGCTTTTATCGTGATCTCCGGGACGCAGCGAAATGGTATCGACTTTGTGCCGGAGGCAATCGCCAAAGGGGCATCAGTCCTCATTACCGAAAAACCTGTCAACTCGCGTGGTTTACCTCAAATTATTGTTTCCAATGCGAGAGAGGCTCATGCCATCATTTGTAGTGCTCTGGCCGGTCATCCATCACGAAACATGAATTTAGCAGCAGTGACCGGGACGAACGGGAAAACCAGTGTCAGTTGGATTTTACGAGCCATTGTTCAGTCGTCTCAAGGCTCTTGCGGCATGATGGGGACGATTGAGTACGACGATACCTTCAATATTTCCCCCTCTTTATTAACAACGCCCCCAGCCGAATCCATTCAATCCATTCTTGGCAAAATAAAGAACAATGGATGCCGACACGCGGTTCTCGAAGCTTCCAGTCACGCTCTCGATCAACATCGTCTTGCCGGTTGTGAGCTCGATGCAGCCGTCATCACCAATGTGACTCACGATCATCTCGAATATCACGAAACACGAGACGCCTACCTGAAAACGAAAGCCTCAATCTCGCATTATTTGCGAGAGACTGGTTTGATGCTGATTAACGCGGACGATCCCGGATCATTGGAAGCCGCTATTTCAGTTTCACATCCTCAGATTCTGACCTACGGCTTGAATATGCCGGCAGATTTGAAGGGCGTGATTCAAGAAGAATCTCTCCGTGGTAGTCGCTTCACTGTCACTATCGATCGAGAAGAACATAGTTTCTCGACTCCTCTCATTGGTCGGCATCAAGTCTCGAATTGCTTGGCGGCGATTACCATTGCCATGCGATGGGAGATTTCTTCTGAAGACATTCAGCGAGGTTTGTCACGCTTGCGGTCAATTCCGGGGCGACTTCAACTTATCGAACAACAACGGGGCGTCTCCTATTTTGTCGACTACGCACACACTCCCGACGCACTCGAACAAAGCCTCTCACACATACGTCGATTGACATCAGGACGAATCATTCTGGTGTTTGGGGCAGGCGGTGATCGTGATCGAACAAAACGTCCATTGATGGGAAGAGTCTCTCAACAGGCGGATATCTCGATCATCACCAGTGATAACCCTCGATCTGAGGATCCACACTCGATTGCCGATGACATTAAAGCAGGTCTTGATGTCGGGACTGAGCACGTACTTTGTGAGCTTGATCGCCGTAAAGCGATTGATCAAGCCGTTCGTTATGCGTCATCTGGTGATGTTGTTTTGATTGCCGGAAAAGGTCACGAAAAAGAGCAATTGATCGGGAATGATCGTACCCCGTTTGATGATTGTCTCGTGATCCGCGATTGCCTCGATCAACCTGTCACTCGTTCCCATCTGGCTATGACTTCAAAGTCTCACAACTGATGAATACCCTCTCACTCGAACAACTTATCTCAGCCATCAACGGGCAAATACATCCGCAAGGTCAAATCTCTGCGGGGACATTTGAATCGGTGCAGCTCGATTCTCGAAACTGTCGTCCCGGCGATCTTTTCTGGGCAGTGCACGGAGAAAACCAGGACGGTCACAACTTCATTGCCGATGCCATCAAACGTGGAGCAGTGGCGGCCGTCGTGAGTCAACCACTCCATAAGCCATTACCACAAGTTGTTGTGAAAGACACTCATGTCGCCCTTGGCCAATTCGCCAACTGGCATCGCAGTCAGCAGTCGGGGATGGTGATTGGTGTGACAGGTTCTGTCGGTAAGACAACGACCAGGCACATGATTCATACCGTTCTTTCAGGACGCTATCAGGGTATTCAAAGCCCCAAGAACTTCAATAATCAATTCGGCGTGCCTCTCAGCTTACTCTCGATGTCGAGTGACGATGAATTTGCAGTGATCGAGATCGCCGCATCGGCTCCCGATGAAGTGGCGCAATTGGGAAGAATTACCGAACATGAGGTTGCCGTGATCACCTCGATCGCCGAGGCTCATCTGGCCGGGTTTGGATCATTGGAACGAGTCCTGGAATCCAAATGTGAATTGATTGACACACTCAGCGACAGCGGTTTTGCGATCCTGAATGGAGACGATCCCCGCCTGTTAGAGTATTCGAAGCGACTCGACAAACCCTATTATTTGTGTGGTTTTGGGCCACAAAATCACTTTCGGATTGAATCTGTCGAGATGTCTTCCACGGGGATGACTTTTGAAATCAACGGTCAGGAATTTCAGATTTCGGTATTGGGGCGTCATTTTTTGAACGCGGCCGCAATCTCTGTTGCCATTGCCACAGAATTAGGGCTGGAAGTGGAAGAGATTCAGTCCGGTCTTTCAAACTTCCAACCAATCGCAGGCCGATGTGCTCCGCTTCAGATCGGAACCTGGACGGTGATCGACGATACTTACAACGCCTCTCCGCGATCAATGCATGCTGCCTGTCGTTTACTAGCCGAGTGGCCCGATATGCGTGCCCAGAAAATTCTGGTGGCGGGTGACATGCTCGAACTGGGTGAATCAGCGGTGCAATACCACCGACATCTGGGGCACACGATTGCGGATTCGAAGATTGATTTCCTGATCGCTCACGGAGAATTTTCAGAGTGCATCGCATCGGCTGCCGTTCAGGCTGGCATGCCCGCTCATCGGATCGCCGTTTGTGATTCGTTCGAGACGGTTGAGATTGTCATGGACTGCTGGTTGAAACCAGAAGATGTCGTCCTCGTTAAAGGTTCACGCGCTATGCAGATGGAGCGGGTGCTCGATCTCATAACAGACCTCAATACAAACCAAGAAGTTCAGCATTCCCGCAGAATGCTGAATGCGGCCTGATTCAAGGAGACTCGTTTTACATCATACAATCGTGATTTCGTTGTCTTGCGTTTAAGATTTGCGGGGATCCGACGCGATGTTTCACGGATGAAGCAGGAGCCATCAAGCATTTGGAATCCAGTGATTAATTTGGGTCGATCACTCCAGATGTGGCTTGTCAACGAAATCATTACGATCACCTGCCGGGACATGATGTCCTGGCAGGTGATGATACAACAGAAGAGGCTTTTCAGTCTGAACGTCTTCAGGTTTCAGAAGCCTCCTGTATAATGAACTCTCAACACTGAAAAGTTGAACCTGCCGAAGGATCTCCCGCAATGCTCCTCTGGTTATTGGACCATTTTGCTCCATTGCTGGAGCAACTGGAATTCTATGCGTCTGGCGATTCCCGAGTTTTTCTCACGGCTCGTATTGCTTTGGCGAGTGTGACCGCTTTTTTGCTGTCACTATTAATCGGACCGTTTGCGATCCGTTGGCTTAAAAGAAGGTGCCAGGAGCGAATCGCCAGCGACTCAGATTATCTCAACGAACTGCAAGCGGAGAAAGAAAAGACTCCCACAATGGGAGGCATTTTCATCGTCGCGTCGATTGTCATCGCCATTCTGCTGTGGGGCGATTTGACAAACTCCTTTACGTTGCTCGGACTCTTCACGGTCGTCAGCTTCGGGACACTGGGGGCATTCGATGATTGGACGAAACTGAGCACAACAAGCAATGGTATGCGTGCCAGAAAGAAGATGATTGTTCAGTCGTTATTGGCGGCAGTGATTTCAGGCTTCCTGTATACGGAACTCTCTCAAGTTCCCCGCGGATTGGAATTGATCTCGCCAGTGGGAAATTCAGGACTGTTTTTAGGGATCGGATTTTGCTTGTGGGCGGTGTTCGTGGTCGTAGGAAGTTCGAACGCAGTGAACCTGACAGATGGGCTGGACGGCTTGGCGACCGGATGTTCGTTGATGTCGGGAGCCGCCTTTGCCGCAATTGCCTATCTTGCCGGTCATAAAGTTCTCTCCTCCTACTTGAGTATTCCTTACATTCCGGGAAGTGGAGAAATTGCAATTATGCTCGGCGCCTTGGTAGGAGCCTTGTTGGGTTTCTTGTGGTTTAACTGCTATCCGGCGCAAGTTTTCATGGGCGACACCGGTTCTTTGGCAATTGGCGCGCTACTTGCTTTCTCTGCTCTTGTGACTCGACAGGAAATTCTGTGGGTCGTTATTGGAGGCGTTTTTGTCATCGAAACACTCAGCGTGATCTTGCAGGTCGGCTGGTTTCGGATGACGGGGCGTCGCCTGATTCGTTGCAGCCCTTTGCACAACCATTTTTTGTTCAAAGGGGATCATGAAATCAAAATCGTTGTCCGGTTCTGGATCGGTGCGGCGATTCTCGCCATCGTCGGAATGGCGACTCTCAAAATACGATGAAGCGTTAGGGAGAGAGGGATTCGGGAAGTCGATGCCGGATGTGTTGTCCTCATCGACTTCCCACCCTTCCCACGCATATCAGTCCCGCTGATGACTGATTCTTGCTGTTTGATTCGTTATTCTGTCTATTCACTCTGAATCATCAGGAGCAGGCAGCGTGACGGATTTGAAACGAGCAATTTTCACGGGAGGCGGTACGGGAGGTCATCTCTTTCCCGGCTTGGCTGTCGTTGAGGAACTTCGAGATCGTTTTCCTGACTTCACGCCTTGGTTTGTCGGTTCTGAACGAGGAATCGAGAAACGCATTCTCAAAGAGGCCGGTCTTAGGCATCAATCGCTACCGATTCGTTCGTCGTCAGATTTAAGACGCGCTCCGATCTCTTTTCTCAGGAGTTATTGGCAGTCCAAACAGCTTGCTGCCAAGACACTCGAAAAATTCCGACCAGAGGTCGTCATTGGTTTGGGAGGCTTCGCCAGTGTGCCCGTCGTTCGTGCGGCTCAAGCAATGCGGATTCCCACTCTGCTGCTTGAACAAAACACCGTTCTCGGACGTGCCAACAAATGGCTCATGAATCGAGCGGATAAGGTGTGTCATTCATTCGAGGAGAGTGTTCCCACAGGAGCCAATCTACAAAAACATATCGTGACAGGGAACCCGGTCAGGAAGGTGATCCAGGAGTTAGTGTCGCGTGAACGACAATCTTCAACCGTACAAACTATCTTGATCTTAGGCGGTTCACAGGGCGCTCAAGCCGTCAATCGTATATGGCTTTCTGTCGTACAAGAATTGGGAGCAGAGTTGGATAGCCTCCAGATCATTCATCAAACTGGGGAGAGTGACTGCGAGATGGTGAGAGAAGAATACCGCCAGCGAGGATTTTCATCGATTACAGAACCGTTTTTCGAAGTCCTTCCCACTTTGTATCGACAAGCCGATTTGGTGATCTCTCGCGCGGGAGCCACAACACTTGCAGAGGTTGCCTGTGCGGGGATACCGGCGATCTTGATTCCCTACCATAATTCAGTTGGCGACCATCAACAGAAAAACGCCGAGTTGTTTGCGACCTCAGGTGCCGCAAAAATTGTCATACAGACTGCCGAGAATGAGGAGTCTTCTGAACTCACAGTGATCATTTCTAAACTCCTCAATCAACCACTGACAGACATGCAGCAAGCAATACGAACTCTGGCAAAACCAGACGCGGCAAAACATGTGGTGGATCTTGTCACAGAAATAATAGGCTCTCTTCAGGAAAATTGATCAAATTTATTTTCAAGTCTGTTTCAATCTGTTGCTGACTTGAGTCAGGTTTGACAGGAAGAAGGCATCAAGGGCATTGTCTTATAAGCAACGCGTTCCGTCGTGCAGAAGAATTTCCTCGACAGAACTTCCTTTGACACTTTCGGAGAATATCAATAGATTTCGTCCTGTGATTACGCAATTGGAGTGATGCAAGATTCTGAATTTCCTGGATTCAAGGATTTGAGAGATGAGCCGACTGACCTCGCAATTCAGAAAACTGCTATCAAGGCAAAGCGACCAGGATGAACCAGAGGAATCTGTGAAGCAAGTCGTGGCGGAACAAAAATTGATTTTGAACGAAGCGGTCAACGAAGAACTGCGAGCGATCTTTATTGCTATTCCGAAAACAGGAACCACCACGGTTCGGTCTCAAATTCGCCCAGTCGGTACTCCGCTGATTCCAAACTCTCATCTGAATATATTGGAGATTCGTGAAACGCTGTTTACCTTGACGCTTCGTCGCGCGTTACACCAAAACAAGGCATTTCCAACGAGTAATATTCTGACAACCCAACAGATCCAAAGACAGTCGCAAGAAATGTTTGACTCTTACTATAAGTTTTCAGCGGTGAGAAATCCGTGGGCTCGTGCAGCGTCATTGTATTCGCGTCGAGAGAGCATCTCAGCGAGCGAGACGATGTCGTTTGAACAGTTTTGTGAACAACATCTCTATGCCAGCGATACCTGTATACACCCGACTTTACATCGCAATCAGTGTGACTGGCTCTGTGACGAGCGTGAAGAATGTCTTATGGATTACGTGTATAAAATTGAAGAATTCGATCAGGCGATTTCAGAGATTTATGAACAAACCAATGGAAGAATCCAATTGGAAAACATCCTGCTGAACCATAATCCGAATTCAAAATCGCAGGCTTACCGAACTCTCTATAATGATCGTACACAGAGAACCATAGCCAAGAAATTTGAAAAGGACATCGATATTTTTAAATACGCTTTTTAATAATGTGGCTCAATGCCAGAATTGTCAGTTGCATATCATTTCTAAAATATTTATGACGACCCACTCTGTTGGGAGGCGATCTGTGACCATCTCCGAACTCCTCAATCAACCGCTACAGAAATGCAACAGATGATGAGGAGGCTGGCAAAACCAGACGCGGCAAAACATGTGGTGGATTTGCTGGTCGGACTCAACCCGGTTGAATGAGGGAGTCGATTACTTCTTTCGGGAGCCGAGAAACAGTCCCAGTCCATGAAAGAAAACTCCAATTCCCCAGCCTGCTGCTGGCCATTGTACCCAGTGACCTTCCCCTTCTGTTGAACGTCCGTAATCGAGATAGGTAAGGCCCGCGATCACCAGCACATAAATGATCAAATGAATAAGAAACCCTCTCTTTGCGTCGCGTTTCTTTTCTTTTTGCTCTGCTTCCGTCGTGATCGTGCTTGACTGTTGCGGATCGGGAGGAGGACTGACCGGTGGCGTGGCAGGTTCGCTAAAAGAATCGTTCATAATGTGTGAGCTCTCATTCAATTCCAAAGGCATTGTCTTAAAGCAGTGGCAAAACGCTGATGAAATTCATCTTACCATGTCAGACCACCGATACGAGAGGGTGGACTTTAATCTCATAACATTCTTTGCGATACAAAAGAGATCCTTCCAGAATATTCTCGTGTGTGTCACTCTGACAGTGTATGACTATAAGTCCGCAGTCTCAAAGAACTACAAACAGATGAAGGTGTTCCATGTCGACTCTCGTGAAGATTCCCGCCGGTCATCGTTTTGTTCTCGGCTCACGTTCTTCCAGACGACGTGAGCTGTTAGAACTTTTGATTCCCGGTGATCAAATCATGATTGTTCCCCCTCTGGTTGCCGAAGAAGCAGGCTTCGAGAGAATCACAGATTGGGAAGGGATCGAAACGCAACTTGCGAAGATTGTGCATGAGAAGTCGGATGATGTGCGGGACCAACTCTCTTCCCGTAATCTTCCTCAGGATCTCGCCGACATTTTGGGAATCGTTTGTGCCGATACCGAGATTGTCGTTCAGGATTCGGATTCGGAAGAATTGAGAGTTCTCGGTCAACCTCCCACAGATGGTTGGGAGCAGACGGTCACAGAATGGTTCGAGAAATACCTCACCGGACGCACTCATTGGGCAGTCAGCTATGTGGCCATCACCACTCTCCGTGGAAAAAGAATCTCGAAGTGTGTGAAAACGGCAGTCACATTTTCTGCAGATGCCAACCACTGGCTGGAGAACTATCTGAAGACGGAAGAGTCTCTGGGAAAAGCAGGGGGTTACGGACTTCAGGCGGGAGGCAGCTTGTTTGTGGAAAACATTGATGGCAGCCCGAGTAATGTGATTGGACTCCCACTGAAAGAGACGGCTCAAGCACTGGAAGAGTTAATCCAGGCTTGAGTGGTCTCTCATTTTGTTTTTTCGGGTTTTAGAAGTTCAAACGAATCAAAAAAACGGTTCCGCATTTTTTCAACCGGTGGGTTCTCTTTCTTGGACATCACCATGATCTGATAAAGCCGATTTTTGACCAGATAACATTCGTGCCAGACCATGAGAGGTTTTCCACCAGCCCTTCCCTCGAACGAGCACTTTCGACCAGGATACCCATTCAGCTTCACCTTCTCTTGTGTCAGTAACTTTCCCTGTCGCGACTTGACGGCCCCGTCCACACAAGCATCAAGCATCACTTGTGAATCACTCTTTGCAATATTCTTGGCAGGAAAGTCATTTCGCGAGATCATGAAGACCTGGTCTCCATTTTCCAATTCCGAAATATAAAAGTGGTAAGTCAACTTCCCACCAATGATAGGCTGTGTGAGCGATTCCAATTCGGTCTTGGAGGGCATGTTGACGGAAAAATGCCCCTCTTGATTCGTGTACTTCTGCCAGTCTTGCGCTTTCACATTCGCAGGGATTATCACAATCAGTAATGTCATCAGACTGCGTTGAATCAATCTCATCTCGATCACTCCGGTCGTTGTTAAAGCGGTTCGAGATACATTCTAACTGATGGGTTCAATATCGCCCAGAGAAATTGTGCGTCAGAGAGTTCTTGCACTGGGCAAGCAATTTGATCAGCATGACAGCGTGTGGCTTCTGCTGCACAGATAGACCCATTTTTTTGCTTTCGCGAAGGATTGTTGCCATGTCCGAACAATACATACTCTCTCTCGATGCCGGAACGACCTCTTGCCGAGCGATTCTGTTCGATCATGCGGGCCAGGTTCGGGGGGTTGAGCAAGAAGAGTTTGAGCAAATTTATCCCCAGCCGGGACATGTGGAGCATGACCCGATCACAATCTGGGATACGCAACTTGAAGTCTCTCAGCAATTGCTCAAAAACAATTCTCTGACCGCGTCGGACATTGCAGCCATCGGGATTACCAATCAACGTGAAACGGTTGTCATTTGGGAAGCTGAAAGTGGAGACCCCATTGCCAATGCTATTGTCTGGCAAAGCCGGATTACGGCACCCCGCTGTGATCAACTGAAGGCCGATGGTTATGCAGACATGATCCGTCAGAAAACGGGATTGGTGGTTGATGCTTACTTTTCGGCTTCCAAAATCGAATACTTACTCGATGCGAAGGACCCTGATCGTGTTCGGGCCAGTCAAGGGGAAATACTCTTCGGTACCATCGATTGTTACGTACTTTGGAAACTGACCGGTGGCGATGTTCACGCTACCGATGTCAGTAATGCCTCTCGGACGATGTTGTTCAATCTGGAAACGATGGACTGGGACGATGAATTACTCGATCTGTTCAAGATTCCCCGCGCGATGATGCCAAAGGTTGTCCCTTCCAGTGGTGTTGTGGGAGAAACATTTGAAGGCTTGTTTGGAGGCAAGATTCCGGTGGCCTCCATGATCGGCGATCAACAGGCGGCCACGTTTGGGCAATGCTGCTTCGAGCCGGGAGCCAGCAAGAACACCTATGGCACTGGTTGCTTCATGCTCCTGAACACAGGCCAGAAACGAGTGGAGTCCACAAAAGGATTGCTGACAACCGTTGCCTGGCAGATTGGTGATGAGGTGACGTATTGCTTGGAGGGATCGGTCTTCATTGCCGGAGCTATTGTGCAATGGTTGCGAGATGGTCTGCAAATCATCGAACATTCGTCGGAAATTGAAACGCTTGCGGCTCAAGTTGAGGATTCGGGGGGAGTCATCATTGTACCCGCGTTTGTCGGTTTGGGGGCGCCTTATTGGAATCAGGATGCGCGTGGAATCATCATCGGTCTGACGCGTGGCACGAAACGGGAGCATTTGGCGCGGGCGGCTCTCGATTCGATGGCGTATCAATCTTACGATTTGTTACAGGCTATGAATGAGGAGAGTGGTTTGCCCCTCAAAGAACTCAAAGTCGATGGTGGTGCATCCGTGAACGACCTGATGATGCAGTTTCAATCTGACCTGTTAGATGTCACTGTGCGACGTCCCAAAGTCCCCGAGACGACCGCTCTGGGAGCCGCTTATCTGGCTGGGCTTGCTGTCGGATTTTGGGAGTCTCAAGAAGAAATCGCTAATCTCTGGGAACTTGATGCCGAGTTTACTCCCAACATGACCGCCTCAGAACGTGAGCAATTGATGACGCAATGGCATCGCGCTGTGGAACGGTCGCTCGATTGGAATCAGTCGAGCTAAACGCTTCGTGCGACGGACTGTAATTTTTCGTGAGTCCAGCCGATCATCTTCTCAGCCATCGCTTCAAAGTAGTCCCAGGTATGCCCTCCATGACTCGTTGCGAAATCGACTTCGTGGGGAATACCCGATGAAGAGAGCTTCATTGAGAGTTTATCGGAGGAATCGAACCATTCATCGTCAGCCGGGTCACAGGCGAGAAATTGATGACGGGGCCAACTCAGCGGATGAAGGTGTAAGATCACAGAGGCCTGCCGGGCGGCTTCTGCCGATGCAAACATCTCATCAATCGGAAGCCCCCGTCCGTGCCACTGATAAAAATCGACGGCCGGGGCTAATGCCGCGACAACTGGGAACATCCGAGCATTTCGATAGGCCAGTTGTAGCGCTCCCTGGCCTCCCATACTGATTCCGGTGAGACCGATGGCGGGAGGAGAGATTTTCCAAGTCTGCTCAATCCAGGGGATCAGGTTCTCTAAAAGGTAAGACTGTGGGGAAACTTCGGGATCGTATTCGGTGCAAAGCTGATCGAGCCACCAAGAGCGTCTCCCGTGAGGGCAAATACACCTCAATCCTCTTTGTTCCAGTACGGTCGTGAATGTTGGATTGTCTTTTAAGGTCTGCTCGGAATGGCCATGAAGGTGCAGAATCACATAGGGCTCGGATTCTGCCTTTTCAGGGACGTAAACGTCCGCGTGCTTGCCATTGATATCTTGTGTGGTCCATGCCATGAAAATGATTTCATCTGAGAAGTGGTGATCATGTCTCGCGGTTCTCGATCTTCACCGAGTTTTCTGTACAATTCAATGACTGCGAGTTTCTCCGTTATCACTGCTTCAGGATTTTATCTATGTACCGCGTAACTCAACAAATCGACTTTTGTTATGGCCATCGTTTGCTCAATTACGAAGGAAAGTGCAAAAAACTACACGGACATAACGGTCGGGCAGTGATTGTGTTAGAAGGAGAAGAGTTGGATAAACGTGGCATGCTGGTCGATTTCAGCGATATCAAAGCCTCACTAAGAACCTGGATTGATGATCATCTCGACCACAAAATGATTCTTCATCAGGATGATCCCACAATCCCATTTTTGCAGGAACTGGGAGAACCGCTTTATATCGTGGATTCAAATCCCACGGCAGAGAACATTGCCAGGCTGATCTACGAACAGGCAAAACAAGAAAATTTCCCCATCCGAGAAGTCACTCTCTGGGAAACACCAAAGTCATTCGCCACCTATTCGGAATCTTTTGTTGACTGAGAGAGGCCAAGAACAGCTTCATGTGTCCATTTTTGCCCATTGTTTTGCTCAGCGCATAGAAAAACCCTTGTGTGGCGGACATCGTGGCTCGAATTTCGAGAAGGTGAGCGAGTCGGAAGTGCTTGAGAGATTGGGTCATCTCACAAACAGGGGAATCTTCCATTCGCCGCGATGTCTTAACCAACACAAGGGGTCAAGTGGGCAGAAAGCCGTGGTAATGGGCTTTCTTCTTCAAGAATAAACATTGCATTGAGCGTGCCAATTCCTGTTGAGAATTTATGATTAGATCATAAAGTGTTATCAATATATAACTTATTGGTTGTAGTGAGTTCTGGGTGTCTCATCAGCGCTGATGGTTTCGGCGCTGAAACCATCCTTGATATTCCATGTTTCGGCGCTGTCGGCGCTGAATGATTGCTTTTCGGCGCAGTTCGGCGCATGCTGAGAGGAGCAGCCCGCAGCAATATTTCAACAAGTTCCAAGTTACGTTCGAGCAGATCATGAACAGTTATCGACGAAATCTTCTCGCCACGCTCGGCATTCTGGTCGTAATCTACTCGGTGTTTGTTCTTGCATTTGTCATCACCAGCCCTGATTTGAGGCTCCGCTGGTTGGTGTCTGCCCCGGATCAAGTCACTTTGCCAGAACAAGGTGTTCCGATTTGGATCGTCGATGGTCTGGAAGTCATGGGTGAGCAGCCCGACGATGAGGATGTTCTGCTGGAAGTTGCCGACAAATCCATCCATACATATCTGGATTTGGCATCGGTCATGTTTGATCTCTATCTGCCCAAAGAAGATCCGAGTGGGAGTAATTTGCTCTCTGAAAATTCCGATCCATCTGAACTCCCCGAAGACTGGATTGCGCCCGTTGTGCAGATTCATAACGGTCCCCGCATGGCAGAGATCCGATTTCAATCCATGTCGCAACCGGGGCAACCCGTTCATCGTTCATTTGTCGTGATCAAGTCACTCCCTTGGAGTGAGATGATTCCTACGATTATCTGGTTTTTGCTCCAATTATCGATTTTTGCAGTTGCCGGTGTCGCCTTTTGGAATCGTCCCTTCGATGCCTCGACGCAGATGTTCTTTATCGTTTGCATGTTTGGCCTGGGAGCATTTGTTGGCGGTTTTCATTGGTGGATGATTGGTGGGAGTCCTTTGTTGAATGCTCCTTTTATTATCATGGGGCTGTTCCTGCCGGCAGTGTTGTTACACTTCTTCTTGGTTTATCCACGCTCGTTTCAATTTCTGAATCAGTATAAAAAACTGACTCTCACTCTCATTTATTCTCCACCCGCGATCGGTTTAGTCGCGATTGGAGCCTTGCTGCAATATTTGCGAGCCATCAATTCGCAAATTGTTCCTGAGAATGTGGACTTTGAACTCGTCACGCATTTACGCCAATGCCTTCACTTCCTCAGTGATGCAGTCTGGTACTCTTTGTTGATCTCTGGTTTATATTTTCTGGGAACTGTGTCTGCTTTGGGGGTTAGTCGTTTGAGAGCGACAACCCGCATCGAACGGATGCAACTGACAGTCATGCTTGTCGCCGGATGCGTGGCAATCTTACCCATTGGGTATTCGATCTGGCTGGCACACTTTGCCCGAGTCAAGTTTGTGATGGGGGAAGCACGCATTCCGATGTTGATGGCCAGCCTCGTTTTCCAACTTGCGTTTGTCATCGGCATTATTCGTTACAAGCTGATGCTTGCTGATCAACTCCTGACTCGGGGATTTGTGTACTACTTTTCCTCAATGGGTTTGACTGTGGGCTTTGCCTGTTTGATTGCGACGGTGACTCTGATCGCATTACGGATGAAAATATCTCTGAATACATTTCAGTATCTGGCTGTGGTTGGTTTGTTTGTGATCGCGACCTTGCTGTTACTCGGTGTGCGAGATCGCATGCAACAATTAATCGACCGCCGTTTTTATCGTGAAAAATATCAGCTCGATAACGCCTTGCGTCGCATGCAAAACGCAGTGGGACAGTTTGCAGACCTCGGTTCCCTCGGACAAATGATGTTTGGGATCTGTCGGGAAGTCTTGCAGGTTGATCAGGCCGCACTTTATATTCGTGAAGAGAGTTCGTCTCGCTTCATACTCTCTGCGAGGAACGGCAAGTTGAAAGCCCCCGATGCGATCATGCTTTCGGAGGAAGATATCAAGCTATTAGAGGAATCGGGGCATATTCAACGACAATCTTCAGGCAGCATGGGGGGAAGGGCTGAGCAAGCTCTCGATTTGAAAGCCTTGGATTTGCAGATTGCGCAAGCCGTTGAAATGGAAGGCGTGATTCGTGGCCTTCTTGTTCTGGGGGAGAAGCGGAATCATACTCCTTACTCGGCTGAGGATTATGCGTTTCTACAAGCTCTTAGTCAGATTGCCAACATTGGGCTGCATAGCTTGAAAGCACAGGACGAGATGGTGCATCTCAACGAAGAGATGCAGAGTAAAATGGACCGAATCGGCGATCAACGTCGACAAATTTCGTTGTTACAGGCAGAGTTGGAAAGTCTCCGCACAGGAGAAGAGCCTAAAACGGTTGACCAACCGATAGATACTCTCTCTCGCGGCAAGTTGATTGGTGACAGTCCGGCCATCGACAATGTGATGCGAATGGTTTCCAAGGTTTCCCGTTCAGAGTCTTCTGTTTTAATTCGTGGCGAGAGCGGAACCGGTAAAGAGTTACTGGCAGAAATTTTACATCTGAATTCAGAGCGAGCCGAAAAGCCGCTTGTGAAAGTTCATTGTGCTGCACTCTCAGCGAACTTGTTAGAGAGTGAGTTATTTGGACACGTTAAGGGGGCCTTCACGGGAGCCCATCAAGATAAGCAAGGGCGGTTTGCCGCCGCCAACGGAGGCACCATATTCCTCGACGAAATTGGAGACATCTCTCCCGAGACACAGGTGAAGCTGCTACGCGTGTTGCAAACTCGAAGTTTTGAGCCTGTCGGGATCAGTGAAACGGTTCATGTCGATGTGCGACTTGTGACGGCCACGCATCAGAATCTGGAGCAATTGATTTCTGAAGGTCGGTTTCGTGAAGATCTTTATTATCGGCTGAATGTCATCAGCCTGACGCTTCCCTCTTTGCGAGAACGCCCGGAAGACCTGCTCGACCTGTCAGTCCATTTTCTTAATCAATCTGCTGAGCGATTAGGAAAACGCTTGCGGCTTAGTGATGAAGTGGCTCGCGCATTGGAAGAGTATCACTGGCCCGGCAATGTGCGACAACTTCAGAATGTGATCGAAAGGGCTGTTGTGTTGGCAGAGTCTGAAGTCATTAGCTTGAGCGATTTGCCGCAGGAGCTTCTTGCTGGGGATTCTGATTCTCCGAAGCCTGCGTCACGGCCAAAATCGCTTCTGTCAACGAGTCTTAAAAGACTCCCGGAGAGGCCGCAGGAATCGACGAAGGTATTACCCGCACTCGAACATTCGCTCTCCGGTGACGATGAGCGTCTTCACTTATTCCAAGCACTCGAAAAAGCGAATGGAAATAAGGCTCAGGCAGCCCGCTTGCTCGATATGCCTCGCAGCACATTTTATAGTAAGCTAAAGAAATACACTGATTGATCTGGAACTTAGAGGATAGCCGATGTCCCTGACTGCTGAACAGTTTTCCGAACAACGGTGGGAGCTTCCTGAAGACGGTCGTTGGAGTGAATTGATTGCGGGAGAGATTGTGCAGCTATCGCCTCCCGATTCGATGCACGGCACATCGGTCCTCAATCTTTCCAAACGTCTTGCCGAACATCGGCAACGAAACCCGGAAATTTCTGGAGCGGCCTGTTTCGATCAAGGATTGGTTGTCTCCCGTCAACCTGACAGTGTTTTTCTTCCGGCATTGTCGGTGATTCCCGATGTGGGGCCGTTCGATCTGGCCGATCAATTTCTCACGGAACAATGTCCGACATTGGTTGTGGAGATTGTTTCGTCCACAGATCGTCGAAAGTTAATCAATTCCAAGGTCGAAGTTTATTGGACCGTCGGTGTGGAGACGGTTTGGATTGTCGACCAGAACGATCAAGCCGTCTTGGTGCTGGACGCCGAGGGAACTCAGAGTCGTCTGACAGAAGCCGATCAATTGACCGATGATGCGTCGCTTCCTGGATTCAGTATGTCCGTCGGCGAATTATTCCAAGAGCCAGGTTGGTGGAGTGGCAGTAGAAAGTAAGAAGCCAAATATTGCCAAGAATTGTTCTACAGGAAAATATTGTTGAGTCGGCGAGCTTACCCGTCCGTCAAGAACGACTTCAGTCGTTCATCATCGACGACTTCGCCCTTCGGTATTTCTTTGATGCCATTGAGAACCGTGGCGACTTCTTCGTCCGTTGCGGCGAAGCCGATTTCTTTTAAACGATGTTCGACAGCCTTTTTGCCCGAATGTCTTCCCAGAACCAGTTTGATGCCCGACTCTCCGACCGTCTCCGGTCGAAACGGGAGATAGGTGTCGGGGTTTTTAAGGAGGCCATCCTGATGAATGCCGGCTTCAGTCGCGAAAATATTGGATCCACCAATAGGTTTTTGTGGTGAGAGGCGAATCCCGGTTAACTCGGCCACCATGCGGCAGAGCGGAGCGAGTTTGGTGGTATCAATCTTGTGGGTACGATTGAACTGATCCTGATGCAGGGTCAACGCCATCACCACTTCTTCGAGTGAGGCATTACCGGAACGCTCGCCAATACCGTTGACCGTGCATTGAACCACGTTCGCACCTTCTTCAATTCCTGCCAACGTGTTCGCGACGGCCAAACCCAGATCGTTGTGGTAATGGACCGCGAGAAGTGCTTTATCGATATTCGGGACGTTGTCCTGAATCTGCTTGATGAAAACGCGCGCTTTTTCGGGAGTCAAAATGCCGACGGTATCAGGGAAACCGACGGTTGTTGCACCCGCTTCAATCGCTTTCGTATAACATTCGCAGAGATAATCAACTTCTGTTCGGCTGGCATCTTCGGGGCTGAACGCAACGACCGTAAATTTATCAGCCGCATAGCCGACAGTCTCGACGATCAGGTCGAGAATTTCTTCTTTTGACTTTTGTAATTTATCGCGGCGGTGCAGCGGGCTCGTTCCGCAAAACAGGCTGACGCCACGCTTGTGGTTTGGTTGACCATCGAGCGCCCGGTCGGCCGCATCAATGTCCCCTTTCAGGGTACGACACAGAGAGGTGAGGACCGGTCCCTTCACTTTGCCGACCATCATTTGCATCGCTTTGATGTCATTCTCGGAGGAGGCGGCGAAGCCGGCGTCGATCGAATGAATGCCGGCCGCTTCCAAGGCGAGGGCAATCTGAACTTTTTCTTCGGGTTCGAGGGTCGCGCCGGGCATCTGCTCCCCGTCACGCAGCGTGGTGTCACTGAACAGGACCGCTCCCGAGCGTTTGTGATGAGAGATCACGAGAGGCTTAACCAGCCTTTCCAGCCATTTTTGAACGAAATTAGACAAGTAAAGAACTCTCTGTAGCGCGATTTTCTAAGGAGTGTGAATACCATTTCATTAACAGGTCCGCTGTCTGTGACCGCTCATCATACTGCGTCTCTTCCACACGATGCAATTGTATCAGATGAAGCGATGGAGATGTGCCAGTGATCACTGTTATTTATTCAACAGTGCCGGGACTTGCTCCTTCAATAGCTCAATGGTCGCCGCTGCCGAGACCACTTTTCCCTTTTGATCAATCAAGATCATGGCGGGAGGCATGAGGATACCGAGTTTTACGGCAGGAGGGCTGTCGAGGCCTCCCTCTTCATGAATATGGGGCCAGGGCATTTCATTTTCTTTGACAAACTCGGCCAGTCCGTCCGAGACCAAGTCGACATTCACACCGACAATCTCAAAGCCTTTAGAGCGATACTCTTTAGAAAGTGCCTGCAACTGTGGAAGTTCTTCCAGGAATGGACGACTCCATGTGGCCCAGTAAGTTACGACGACCACACGGCCTCGATAGCGAGAGAGATCGAGTGTTGGACCGGTCAAAGTCTTACCGGAAAACTCCAGAACTTGTCCTTCGAGGCCCATTCGTTTGAGTGCGCCAGCGGCTTTTTGTCCGAGAATTGTCTTTTCGTAAGACGAAGCGATGCGGCGATACCATGTTTTTGCTTCATCAGTGCGTCCACTAATTTCATAAGAGGAGGCGATTTGAAACGCAGCATCGGCGGCTTCTTCGGTTTTGGGATAACGACCGACAAATTGTTCGAGAGAACTCATCCACCACTTCTGCAAATCTTCTTGCTCTTCCGTGGGAGTTGAAGTGGCGCGTTGGCTATATTCCGAGGTCAAGCGTCGATACGTGACATAGGGGATGAGATCACTTTCCGGGCTACGTGATTTGAGGGAGTCCTCAAATCCTTTCAGGCGTTGCACGCCTTCTGCGTAGGCTCCAATCTGGACGGCTGCTGTGATGCCATCGACCAGTTGTTTCATCCAAAGCTCACGTTCTTCCGGTGTCTCAGAGAGGGACACCAACTTTTGCAGGATGTCGGCGCGACGTTTGTTATAAGTGCCCAGAGCTTCGACACCGTCTTCCAAACGCGGACTTTTCTCGTCCAGTTTCTGAAGTTGGTCGAGCAGTTCGCGGGCCTCAGCCGAACTTGCCGTTGGTGCCATGACTTCACCTTCACTCGTCGATTGTGAGGGCCGAAGCAGGACACCGCCGAACTCAATGGGACCAGAATTCTGATCGATCAATTGGGGGAATGATGCTAGTTTCCATGTCTTCCCGACTAAAACGAGTTCTCCGATTTGAAGCAAATCCACTTGTCCGTCATTTTCCATCAAGGCACGAGTGTTTTCATAGACTTGAAGATCTTGTTTCGCTTTACCTTCATCTCCGGGAATCGTTCCGGGAAGACCGGCATCGTAACGAAGCCAGACAGTGGACTTGTTGATGGCTTTGGATGATGTGATGGTTTGCATTTTGCGTTCGAGGTTGCTGGTTTGTTCCAGAATTTCTCTGGCGAGATCGGTGCGGATACCCAAACCCTGTAAATCCGCAGAAGTGACCATCAAGGATTGCAGAAGTTTTGTGTCTCCCGTTTTGAGTGAATAAAATGCCAACTCGCAAACCTCTTCGACAGAGATTTGTCTCCAGCTATCAATCGTCCCGTCTTCATTTTGGTCGATTCCCCAGCGTGTTCCTCCTGTATTAATCCAACGCGATTGATCGACTTTTTTATTGTTGTTGGAGTCCTGATCGCGATACACCTCAATTCCACCACGAAAATAACTCCAGCGATCAACGGTATTGTCCCCGTTGGTGTCCATAAACTTTCGCAAAGTCTCGCCTTGTGGACCTAGGACGATCCATCCCGAACCACTTTTTTCCTGAATCACTTGGACGGTGCAGTTCGCAACTTCACTTTGTGAAGGTGTGTCAAATTCGACATACTTCTGTCGAGGATTATATTTTAAGACAATTTCAGGGGTGACCTCTTGGGCGAAAGAGGTTGAGTTTGCCGTACAAACCGAGAAGATGGTTATCAGCAGAATGATTGAACGAAAAGAGGCAGGCATCCGATTCACTCCCTTGCATCAGCAGAGATTCCATGGAAAATGGATTTTTTAGTAGTAAATGAAACCGAATTCTAGTACAGATCTGACTAGAAAGTCAGCCTCAGTTTGACCGGTATCTCCTTTTGAAGACCGATTTTCAGGACGATCATGAAAGTCTCCCCAAAAATAGGCAGTCTACGGGAACACGAATTTTTCGTTTCTCAGGAACATTGCATCGATTTTGACGGCATCTCAATTCTGGCCACCCCTCATTTGCTTTGGGAAATGGAGCATTGTGCTCTCGACCTGCTGCAAGAGTCGTTGGAGGAAGGTGAACTGTCTCTGGGTGTGCAAGTTGATCTGGAGCATCGCTCCATGGCAATTGAACTCGACCATGTGATTTGTACCGCCAAAGTCGTTCATCGAGAAGGCCCGTTGGTGACATTTCATATTGCTGCTGAGGTCAATGGGAAGTGTCTCTCTCAGGGGCTTCACAAACGGCGAGTTGTTGACAGAGCAGGAGTAAAAAGTCGTTTGGAATCTCTTCGAATGAGCAATTTGGAGAACCAATGATCCACGTCATCGCACAGATTACACTCAAGCCGGGATGTCGATCTGATTTTCTCGCTGAATTTCATCAACTCGTCCCCCTTGTTCATGCCGAGCAAGGGTGTCTGGAGTACGGGCCTGCCATTGATGCAGCGACACCGATTGATGCACAAGTGACCGATGAGAATCTGGTCGTGGTTGTCGAAAAGTGGGAGTCGGTTTCCCATCTTGAAGCGCATCTCGTGGCCGATCACATGCAAACCTACCGCGAGAAGGTCAAAGAGATGGTTGGGGGAACGAGCCTGCAGATTCTTTCTCCCGCATGAAGTTCAGAAACCATCGATTTTCTAAAATGACCGTGAAGGAGCGTTGTGGGAAACCTGTCGACTTTTTATTCCGAGTTTCGTCAGCGGTATTACACAACCGGATCGATTATCCCAAGTAGTCGCTTTCTTGCGACGGCCATTACGAAGCCTCTTGCCAAGCGGGAAGGCCCCCGACGTGTTCTGGAGATTGGTCCGGGAACTGGGGCTTTCACGCAAAAAATCGTCAAACAGCTTCGTCCTGATGATCAATTTGACATCGTCGAAATCAATCCGACATTCGCGGCTGTGATTCGCGATCAGTTTGAACAAAATCCTGCGTATCAAAAAGTCGCCGACATTTCGAAGGTGCATGAAACCCCGTTGCAGAAATTTCAGTACGATGCACCGTACGATATCATTATTTCTGGCTTACCAACCACAAACTTTGATGTCCCATTAGTGAAGGAAATCTTCGAGACGTTTGTGGAGTTGTTGGCTCCTGGCGGTGAGCTCTCGTATTTTGAGTACATGTATCTGCGTCAGATGCGTAAATACATCGATAAAAAATCGAATCGAGACCGACTCCGGGAAATGGATCAAGTGATTCAACCGTTTCACGACGAGATGCGTTTTGATCGCAGTTGGGTCTGGTTGAACCTCTCACCGGCTTGGGTGCATCATTTGCGAAAGCACCCCGTGGCTACATCGTAAAAAATCTTAATGTGAAACTTTACAACCGTTGAGTTTTTTCTTAAGTACATCAATCGCTTCAGAGGAAACCTGAGTTCCGTGCAAGTAAAGTTCTGAAAGGTTTTCCAAAGTCGAGAGTTTTTCAAGCCCCTCATCTGTAATTGCTGTGTAGGAGAGCTCTAAACTCTTGAGACTTTTCATCTCAGCAATGGAACTCATACCTTCATTCGTGACTTGAGTCCCATAGAGATTCAGTACTTCCAGTTCGCTGAGAGGTTTCAAACTGACTAAGTCCAAATCGCTAAATTCTTTCTCTGAAACATTCACCTCCGTCACTAACAGTTCCTCTTGAGTCAGTTGTCCTTGCTTCTTGATGAGGTAGCCGACATCTTGGGCTCGAACGTATCCTCCCTTTGTCAGTACCAAGAGAGCAGCATTTCGGTTTTCGCCATAGTTTTCGGGATCACCGCCACATCCTGCCAATAAGCATGAGATAGTAATTATGGTTATATAGTGTATAGTTCGCATCGAGACGCGCTCCGCTGAACAGGGGAGTGTAAGATTCAATTCTTCACACATTCAATTCTTCACACCGTACGAAGGAGAGACTCTGCCTGCAATGCCTTCCATCCCGGAATCAGACTGGAATCTGTCTTCCCACCCGGCTCGACAGGCAGACGAAACCCTTCTGAAAGATTGCGAATTGACCTTTGGTCGAGCAAGTGGTCCTGGGGGCCAACATCGCAATAAAGTCGAGACTGCCGTCACGATTCGACATCTTTCGACAGGAGTGCAGGCTTCTGCGGTTGAACGTCGCAGTCAGAAAGAGAATCGAAAAGTTGCAATCTTTCGTCTCAAAATCCAACTGGCCGTTGAATTGGAAGTCTCGGCAACTGATGGAGAGATCCCCACAAAGTTGTGGAGAGAACGCTGTCGGGGTGGAAAAATCTATTGTAATGAGGAACATAAGGACGCGCCTTCGATGCTGGCAGAGGCAATTGTTTGCTGCCGACAACACGGGTTTGTTCACACGGAAGTGGCCCGTCAACTCGGTTGTTCGGGAACACAGTTACTCAAGTTTCTGGCAAAATTTTCGACAGCACGCGGATATTTCGAGAAATCACGGGCCGAACGAGGATTGCCAACTCTGAAATTTCGCTGATTCTCGGCCATTTCGCTGAAATTCAGAATTCCGCAGGTGACGATTCGACTCTGCGATGAAATAATGGGGTCAGCCATCTTTCCCTCCCCCGATTCGGGGTTCACTGTCACCGATCACAAGATTCCCTTTCATTATGCCAGACTCTTTCAGGCAGGCTGACTCACGTAGCTTTTCGCTACCAGGACTGCTGGCGTTGTTGGCCGGGTGTGGTCAGATTTTCGCGACCTGGAAATTTCGGTCCTACACCAGTGGCTGGGATGATGGTCTGCGAATCGGTAACTATGCCGTGGCATTTTGTCTCACACTTTGGGGGCTGAAGCAAATTGTGGCAGAGTGGCAATCCAGCCCGGCTCGCACTCATGGATCTCGCGCAGGGCGACGGAAGCAATATCGGGTCAACATTCCTGTTGAGGGGATTGTTTTTCTGGTGATTATGTCGGTCATGTTTATCGGTGCAATGCTTGGTAAGCAGAATATGTTATTGCTCGTCTTTTCGCTCATGGCGGGTGCCTTTATCGCGAATGGATTCATCTCGTTTAATCTTTTGCGACACCTTTCCGTGAAGCGTCAATTACCGTCGTTGATCACCGCGGGAGATCCCGCCAATTTCTATATTGAAGTCAGTAACCAAAAAATGATGACCGTATGGGTGTTGACGGTGACCGATTCGATTGTGAATGAAAATGAGAGCTTACGTGCGTCTGTTGTATTTACACGTGTTCCGGGATACGGAAAAAAACTGGGTCAATATCGCGTTCAGTTAATGCAACGCGGTAAATACCAAATTGGGCCGGTTGTGTTTTCGACGCGGTTTCCGTTGGGGATCGTCGAACGATCAGCTCTTGTGCATATCACGGAAGAAGTCATTGTCTGTCCGCGACCAGGAACTCTGTTAGTGAGTCGCCAGTCGCTCCGTTCTCAGGATCAGCTTGTGATGCGGAACACAACGCGAGTAGGAGCCTACGACGATGAGTTTCATCGCATTCGCGAGTATCGTTATGGTGATAACCCTAAAGCGATCCACTGGCGTTCTTCGGCTCGTCGAAATGAACTGATGGTCAAAGAGTTTCACGAGAGTCGTGATGAAAACTTGATGATCCTTCTCGATTTATGGCAACCTCGATACCCTGATACTGAGCATCTGGAATATGTTGAAACAGCGATCAGTTTTGCCACAACGATCATTAAAGATCATTTGGCAGCCGTACGCGATTCCGAGATTCAGATTGCCGGATCGGGTGTTGAATTCTCGGAATGGTCGGGAGCTGCTGGAATGAGCGGCTGGGAGTCGGTCCTGGAATATCTGGCTTTGATTCAGGCGGGACCAACCACTGAGTTGGGGGATCTGCATCAATACTGGAAGTCTCGGCGGAAAGCCGACACCCGGTGCCTGTTAATCACGACTCGCTCGCTTCCCGAGTTGTCAGAGATATTTGGAGACTCCAGTGCTGACTCCGAGAATACTCAACTTTCCTTTGAAATGGATTTGTTGATTTACTCGGCCACCAAAGGAGGACTGGATGGGCTCTTTGAGCCTCCTGAAAACCTCATCACTTACGAAGGGATCTCCAGCGATCCTCGACAACGAGTCGCCTCTGTCGATGGTTCAGAACGCACGGAAAGGAATTCCTGAAAATGTCCTTGGCAACCATGTTCCCGCTGAGCGTTTATCTGATGCTGGCGATGTCCTCGTTTGTGCTGATGTATGCAGAAGGCACTCCGTTTCCCGCAGTCCTCACGATCCCTTTTGCTTTCATCGGTTATCTTTACAGCGAACGAAAATCAGTTCTGGTGCTTTCTGGCTGGCTGGCCAATCTCATGGGATTGTTAGCCTTGGCTGCTGCAGCTCGTGAATTTTTGTCGGATAACCCCGAGGGGCGGTTGCTATCGGGAGCACATTTGTTGGTTTACCTCTCGTGGTTAGTAATCTTCTTAACGAAATCTCGACAGCACTATTGGTGGACGATTGCCCTCAGTCTGCTACAGGTTGCCGTGAGTTCGGTGTTGATGGACAGTGTCGAATACGGTTTCTTCCTGATGATCTTCGCGTTAATGTCGATTTGGACGGTTTCTCTGTTCACTCTGTTTCAAGCGTATCGAGATGAGCTCGATGATGAGCTCGATCATGAAGACTCTGAGTTACCGAAGATCGAGTCTGGGATGTCGCAACGGCTGAATCCTCATCATGTCGTCTCCTCGCAAGGGCGAGTCTTGTTTGGGATGCCGAGTCGATCAATTGGTGGTGTGGAGTATGATGCTCATGCAAAATGGATTGGCTTACGTTTTGCCGGGCGAGCGTTGGGAATTACTTTTGCCTGCCTGCTGATTGGTGTGGGTTTCTTTATGTGCATCCCACGACTTTGGGCCGATCTGAATCCGTTCGAGAATGAATCTCTTGAAGGGAGACAAGTCAAATTCGATCAGAAAGTTCGCTTGGGTGATATGGGAGCGATTCTGGAAAGCCGACAACCCGCATTGAAGATTCAGATATTTGATAGTGCCGATAATTTGCCCGTTCCAATGGAGTCTTTCCTGTCGCGTCACGGTCTGGACGAACCCTACTTCCGCGGGACGTCAATGGATTTATATTCGGAAGACCATACATGGAGTTCCTCGAAAGAAACAACGGTTCCAGTCGTTCCTTCGATTAACGAACGAGATTCACATTTCAGGCAGCACATCGAGCTGGAAGCCGTGGGCACTCCGTTTCTCTTTTGCCTGCACCCCGTAGGGGCATTGAAAATCCGATCTCCCGGCAATGAAGATTATTTCTTTGACGGGGTGTACTCGACTCTGTTACGTCGGAACAAACGTAATCTCTCTTCAAGAATGATTTACGACGCCTATTCTCCCAAATACAAGATGGCTCAAATCTTCTATGTCGAGCGTTATATGGATCTGCCACGTAGAAGTGATCTCAACGGGATCTTCCTTCAGTTTCCTGAAGATCGTTTACCCCGAATTCGTCAACTTTCTCTCGAAGCCGCCAACCTCAATGAAGATGACTTGCCGCTCGCGTATGGTGCTCCGACGGAAATGGCCGTCCAGCGAATTGTGTCTCATCTGCGGGATTCAGGGAAATATTCTTATTCACTCAGTGCTGAGATTATCGATCCCCAAATTGATCCGGTGGAAGACTTCCTCTTCAATCGTCAACGTGGGCATTGTGAATATTACGCATCCTCATTGGCATTGATGTTACGGTCGATTGGCGTGCCGACACGCATCGTCAACGGATACAAAGGAGGAGATGCTAACGAATCAACAGGGATCTGGCATGTGCAGCAACGACATGCTCATGCCTGGATTGAAGCGTTTTACGGAAACCGTTGGCATACACTCGATGCGACTCCTGCAGCGGAACGGGAAGAATCAGTGGCCGCTGTTGGTAGCGAACGAATGAGTTGGGCGGAATTCAAGCAATATCTTCAGAGCCAGTGGTCGCGATACTTCGTCAGTATGAGTTTTAATTTCCAACGTCAGAATATCTATCGGATGACGATTGATGAACTCAAGGCGTTCGGCCGCTCTTTGGTGAGTTCTGTCAAACGAGCCGTGATGCAAGTTGTCGATTTTATCAAACATCCCGAACGCTGGTTCAGTTTGCGGGGGGGAGTGACAGCTTTTGTGCTTCTCAGTCTGCTCACAGGACTTTTCTTTCTGCTGAAATGGTGTTATCGCCAGCTCATGAAAGTCTTTCGCAGGCGAAACCGAATGACTCGCAGGCGACGACAGGTTGAGTTTTACGAACGCTTCTTACGGCTGTGTGAGAGAAACCGTCTCCTCAAAAAACCGCAGCAAACTCCACGTGAGTTCGCTGCTTTAGTCTCTCAGGAATGGAATCCGATCTTGTCCGCCAATGGAATGGGATCGTTGCCTCGTTCAATTATTGAGAAGTTTTATGCGATCAGATATGGCGATGACCCGCTCGTGAGAAGTGAAGAGCAGGAATTGTTAGAGACGCTCAAAAATTTGGAAAAGGCGTTTCATCAACAACCAACCACCAGACCGAAACCGGCCGCTGTCGCATCCTGAGTTCTGTGAATCAATGTTTTCCGCGTAACCGAGGGTCGGCAGCATCGCGAAAGGCTTCGGCAACCAGGTTGTAAGAAGTGATTGTCAAGAAGATGGCCATCCCGGGATAAAAGATGATCCAAGGTGCGTCAATGATGTAGCGACGCCCGGTCGAAAGGATGCCGCCCCAGGAAGGAGTCGGCACGCTGATTCCCAGGCCGAGAAAGGAAAGTGCCGATTCCGTCAAAATTGCACCGGCAACTCCAAATGTCGCTGAGACTAAGACAGGCGCCATCGAGTTTGGGAGAATGTGTTTGAAGATAATCCTCAAGGGGGAATACCCCAATGCTCGTCCCGCAAGAACGAACTCCTGATTAGACAGTCTCAAAAATTCACCCCGAACCAGACGAGCGATGCCCGTCCAACTGGTCAATCCGATCACCATCATGATCTTGAAAATCCCCGGCCCCAGGAACGCGACAATGGCCAAAATTAAAAAGAAGCTGGGAAAACAAATCACAACTTCAATGACTCGGGAGATCAACATATCGGCGGTTCCTCGAAAGTATCCCGCAAACGCTCCCACGATGATTCCAATTGTTAAAGCAATTGAAACGGAAACGATACCAACTGCCAGGCTCACACGTCCTCCCCAGATCATACGGGTGAACAGGTCGCGTCCGCTATCATCGGTCCCCATGATGTGAGGTCGAGACCACGGCAGAGCGTTGTGGCGAACATCTTCTTCTTTTGGGCTTTGAAGGTTTTTGTCACTTTGCTGCGAATCGATTTTCTCTTCGAGAGGCAGATTGATTTTCCGTTGAGCAGCTTCTTTTTTGAGCTCTTTGAGTTCCGCAGGAGTCAGGATCGAGCTGGTGATCCCGGCCAATTTCTGTGGTTCCGCAAACAGCATGTCGAGATTACTTTCATCGAGTGCAAAAGGGACGGGGGGCCATAACACACTCTTATAGATGACATCGGCATCCTCGGCATTTCCCGAGTCCGCGTATAAACCGGCACGATACGGTGTGATATCGACTCGTTCGATCACCGTCAGTTTCCAGCAAGCAGCACCGAGAGCAGGAATCACAATAAAGACCAGTGGGACAAATTTTTTCTTTCCCGCCGGATCGAATCGATCAACGACTGGTTTCCAGAAGGGGGAGAAGACAACAATCGGTACAAACAACATAAACCCGATTTCGGCCCAGTTGAGTGACCCGAGAACGGGCCAATAGTTCTTGCTGATCAGATAATCTGAGACATCCCGGAACTCTTTGCGAAAATCTGAACGTAATTCTTTGAGTTCACTCCGTACAGAAGCATCTATCACGGCCCGTTTGGACAACTCTGCAATCTGAGACGCCTGTTCGGAAAATGAATCACGATGCTCAGACGGAAGTCGCGAGGCGATAAAGCGACCGGTTTGGGCAATCACACTTGCTTCACGACGAGCATTTACTAACTCTTCCGCATCGGGTTCCTCAGGGAGACGACTGATTTTCAATGCCAGTGTTGTGATCGTGCGAAACGATTCGTCAATCTCATAACGATTAATGCCGTAATACCACAGCGGTTTATTGTTGGCGATAAAGGGAGCAAACACGCTCACTGCGATGAGCAGAATAATCACCCAGCCTGAAACGACCGCCAGTTTGCGCTTGCGGAATTCCCGCATCACCAGCGACCACTGGCTCTGTTCTTTGACGTGTGCTTCCGCGGGGGCAGATTCCTGACGGCTCAACGTATCCTCCGGTCTTCGTTAGCGGTTCTCAAAGGTGACTTGCGGATTGACGAGCACATAAAGAATGTCCGAAATGAGAATTCCAATCAGTGTCATAACAGCCGACAAAATGAGTGTCGCCATGACGATGTCGTACTCACGTCGAAAAATGGCGTTGATTGTGTAAGCACCCATCCCGTCAATCTGAAAAATGTATTCGATGATCACACTCCCACCAATCAAAAATGGGAGTAGAGAGGCAAATAATGTGATGACCGGGAACAGGCCGTTTCTCAGGGCATGAACCAAAATCAAACGCTTTTTGCTCACACCTTTTGCCTCAGCAGTGCGGATGTAATCTTGGTGAATCACCTCCAGCATTCCGGCTCGCATTTGACGGCTCAGATAAGCCAACCCGCCGTAGGTCAAGCAGAGGATCGGCAGAAAGATATGGTGCAAGTAATCGGTGAACTTTCCGAATGCAGATAGTTCGTTGTAATTATCAGACGTGAGTCCGAGAATCGGAAACCAGATCGTTTGTGAGCGGTCCGAGAAGGTCATTCTCAATAGTTCGGCAATCCAGAACGACGGCAGGCTGTACAATACAAATAGCGTGATCGTCGAGATAATATCTGCTTTGGAACGCGGAAAAGCCGCGCTCATTATCCCTAACGGGATCGCAATTAAGTAAATCAGAATGAAGACGATCAGATTGAGTTGGAGAGTAATCAAAAGGCTCGATTTTAGTTCCGGCCAGATCGGCTGATTGCGCAGAATTTCTTTGAGGTCCATCGTGACGAGTCGTTTCAGAAAATATCCAAACTGAATATGTACGGGCTCGTCAAAATGCCAGCGTTCGCGAAATCGCTTCATCGCGTCTTGAGTGCTCTTTTGTGAATCCATGCCACCTGCTCCCTGACCTGCACCAAACTTCATGGAAGTCGGGTCACCGGGAGCCAGCTTGATGACAAAAAACGAGAGCACAATGATTCCCATTAGTGTCGGAATCATCAGTAGCAATCGTTTGGCGATATATTGAATCACCTTTCACATCCTCCGTGAATTCGGAACATTCCTTCAGCGTCTTTTAGTTCTGTTGCAACTCTTTGGGAACCCACCATTCGGTCAGATCGAATCCCGGACGGATACGATACCATTTGACGCCACGAAAACGTTTGTGATAAGCGCCATGGTCTTTGCCCGTGTATAGGAATGTGTAAGGCTGTTCGCGGTCGAGAATGCGGTGCAAGGAATTGAAGATGGCTGATCGTTTATCTTTGTCGATGGTCACCCGGACTTGTTCGATCAGTTCGTCAGCTTCCCTGGAAACAAACGCCACATGATTACTGCTGCGCTCCTCATCAGCTTGTGATGAATGCCAAATCTGATAAGGGTCACTTTCTAATGGGCTCATCCAGCCGAGGGTGACAGCATCGAATTCCCGATTTAAGACATTTTCCAGAAAAGAAGCCCATTCCAATTCCTTCACTTTGATGTCAATTCCGATTGATTTACAGTTTTCTTGAAGAATTCCCGCCAAAATCTTCGTCGATTCCCGTCCAGTCGAGATCAACAAATCAAACGCGAACTTCTGACCATCCCGGTCCAAAATACCGTCCCCATCAGTATCGGCCCAACCGGCTTCTTCCAGCAGGTCTCTGGCCGTCTCTTGATCATAGCCAATGGGCTTGACCTTTTGGTCATAAGCCGGAGCAAAGTAGTACGCCGAGCCTGAAACCAAAACTCCTTGCCCGTACATTTTTTTGTCCAGAAAGTCTTGGGTATCGAGTAACAGAGCGAGTGCCAGACGTGTTTCTCGATCCCGAAACATTGGCTTTCGCATGTTCCAACCGATATAAGAAAACGACGGGACATACCAATGGGCTTTGACATATTTGCCTTTGAACCAGTCCGGTTCTGGCTCCAGGGTTTCAAATGACTGTTCGGAAGTCATGCGGTAAAGGAAATCGATATCACCCGATTTTAAGGCCAGTAAGGCGGTATTATCTTCATCGATAAACTTGAATACAATCTCATCGAGATACCCTTTGTATTTGTCAGTCCAATAGTTCTCGTTGCGAACAAGTGTCAGCCGGTCATTCGATTTCCAAGAATCAACGACATAGGGACCGGTTCCCATAGGAGCCATGTTATACCGTGTGTCGGTATTGAAGAAGTCGCCAAATTTGGCACCGTGCACACTTACTTTTTTCTGAGCGGTTTCCTCCTCTTCGGTCAGGCCCTCCATCACCAGGGTCAACCCGTCTTCCTTGAAAAACTTTGTGAAGAGATGCAGCGGCGGTCCGTAAACCGGCAGACCTGCTGTCACTTCGAATGCTTTGAAATACTGTTCACGATACTGCATGCGCACCGTGAGTTTGTCTAAAGCGTCACAGCGAATCACATTGTCGTAATAGACGCGAATCGAATCGCCATCGACATAGTTGTTGTTGATGACATGGTAGGCAAAAATAAGATCATCGGCCGTGTAGGGGGTTCCATCAGACCAGCGAACCCGTTCATCCAGATTGTAGGTGTAGACTGTGCCTCGTTGGATATCGACATAGTCGTCCTTGGACAGTGACAGGTATTCTTTATCACCCATAAACTCTTTGAGCGGTGATTTGGGAGAGAGTGCCATCACCTTCAAGCTGCCATCTTCATTCTCTTCAGCAGATCCAATAATCTCATAGCCAGTTTTGACTTCGTATTTACCAGGAGTAATTCCCGAAACAGTAATCTTCCCGGCATCATCACTCCACTGGTGGTAACCATTTTGGGGAGCCCCCACAATATCGCCAATCGGGAACAAGCCAACCCAAGTATCGCCAATGGGTTTCTGATTTGAACCATAGGTGACCAGCGTGATCTCAGGAGGCGTCGCGTCCTTTTCGGACTTCGGGTAACCCAGTTCGATGTGAGGAGCTGGTTTTTTACCTTCGATACTGACAAATCGTTCTTTACCATCATACTCTGGTGAAAGTTTGATGGAGTCCTCTTCGATCCAGTTCTTGGCCATCAGCCCTTCAAATTCAAATGTTTCTGGATTTTGGGTCACCAGTGCCTGAACCAAATACGGGTCAGACATAATCGATTGAACCGCCGATGACTCGGTGATCGGGTTCATTGTTTTCGGCTCAGAGGGCACTCGCATCACAATTCGGCCACCCGTGACCGGTTTCGCAGACGAGTTTTTAGCATCAGGATTGCCGACATCGACGGCAATAGGCTCTCCAATAACCAGAGTTTCTCCTTCTCGTTCTACGCGTGGAATCGGAATGCCGGCGACTTCATCCAGAATTTCATATGTGGGGACATCTTCGTAAGTCTCGTTGAACTGGCGGGTTTCTCCCGAATCGGTGGAGGAGCTGCTCGAGTTTCCCGACGAACCGGATCCGCCAGTCTGTTGATCGTCACCACCGCATCCAACCAGAACGAAACCGCAGAGCAGCGCGGTAAAGAGACGTAACCATTGAGGCAGCGTTGACATGAGAACTCCTTGACTTCGATGTCGATCATATTGTCGGGTGTTCGCCCGGAACCAAACAGGCTCGCTGAGCCGATTGTGTCAATTCTGGCACAATGCCGCAACCCCTTTTTCTTCAATGTTTTACGCCGGGAAAGAACTCCTCGTTGGAATGACTTTCATAGATTTCAATTGCTCTTGTGAGTCGAGACCATCAGGATCTCGATCAGACCACTCTAAAAACATCGAAAGTTTGTCTGTCATCACCCTGGAAAGCTCTCTCCATGAAGAAATATCGCGTTGCCATCATCGGCCATACCGGGCAGGGAAACTTCGGTCACGGCCTCGACACCGTCTGGAAATCACTGCCTGAACATTTTGATGTTGTCGGTGTCACCAACCTGAATGAGCAAGGGCTGGCAAAAGCTGTCGAGAAAACGGGTGCCGAAAAGGGTTTCACCGATTACGAAAAGATGCTCAAACAGTCGCGACCTGATATTGTTGCCGTCTGTCCCCGCTGGATCTCACGACATCACGAATTGGCGATGGCGGCCGCCGATTATAATTGCCACATCTTCATGGAAAAGCCGTTCTGTCGAACAATGGCTGAGGCCGACGAAGTCGTCAGTACGCTTGAGATGAAACATCTGAAACTGGCTATCGCTCACCAGTCTCGCTATTCGCCCATTCTCAAATTGACGAAACGGTTGATCAAAGAGGGGGCCATTGGCACGCCACTCGAAATTCGCGGACGAGGCAAAGAAGATCATCGCGGCGGAGGAGAAGACTTGTGGGTGCTCGGCTCGCATGTGCTCGATTTGTTCCGAGGATTCTTTGGCGATGTGGATTCGTGTCGAGCGACCGTCATGAATGCAGGAAAGCCGGCTAAAATGAGTCAAGTCGTGGAAGGGAATGAAGGGCTCGGCCCGTTATTGGGAGACGAGTTGCACGCCGAGTATACGTTCAAGGATTCTTCGGTGCGTGGCTATTTTTCATCGGTCCGAAATATGGGAGGCAGTCCGTCACGATTTGGATTGCAGATTTATGGATCCCAAGGAGTCATTGATTATTATCCCAATTATCTGACGCCAGCGTTTATTCTGAAAGATTCCAGTTGGTCTCCGGGAAGAACCGGAAAAACCTGGGAACAGATTTCGTCAGCCGGCATCGGGCTTCCCGAAGTGAAACCTGACCGTGGGATGACGGGCGGCAACAAAGCCGCCGTTTTGGATCTGGTGAACGCGATTGAAAAAGATCTGCCCACTCAGTCTAACGCCGACGATGCACGCGCTTCGATGGAATTGATTCTCTCGGTGTACGAGTCCTATCGTCAAAACGATGTCGTGACCCTACCGCTCAAAAATCGCCAGCATCCCTTGGCTGGTTAGAACCGAAGATTTGATGTTCGATTTAAGTGACCCACCGCAGAGTGGCCCATCCTCTGAAAAGTATTCGTGTTATTCGTTTGATTCGTGGTCCTCTTGAAGGTGAATCAGCGGGGAAACAAACCACGAATAACTCGAATTGTACGAATGGCTGTCGCATGTGTTGTGTGGCGGGAGAAAACCGGCCGAGGCTAAAAATGCAATCAAATCACAGAACACTGGCTGCACGTAGACTCGATCTTCAACGCTCACAAACGGGTGGTCTTAATCATTCTACTCCAACGAGCCACGAAGTTCCGTGAAGAGCCAGTTATTTTTCCCTGCGCCGCCGCGTCTCTGCGTGAGTCAAGTGATTTGGGTTAGCGCAACGTCACCCAATACCAAAACGGTTGTCCCGTTTCATACAGAAAATGTTTGCAAGCCATTCGTAAGCTGCGAACCGGAAATGGGCATCGAACTGCTTGTCGGATTACGGCTCGCTTCGCTCGGCTAATCCGACCTACGGCTCTCTGTAATTCTCTGCGTTCTCCGCGAACTCTGCGGTTTTCCCGTTCTTTTTCCCCTGTGTCACCACTCCGCTGCGCGTCTCGTCGTCTTTGCGTCAAACACCTCTCTCATAATTCATCTTGCCAAAGGTGATCTACCAGAGTTAGCGTTTATCGATTTTGGATTTTTGATTTCCGATTTTGGAAGTCGTGAATCCAGAACAATTGATCTTTGGCAATTTGAACGTCATTATGAGCCGCCGACGGCAGTCGGCAGGGGAATGTCGAGAGAGTTGGAACAGGTGTTCGTGGTTTGAAAGTCGTATCCGCGATCCCCAGCGTTCTTACGAACGCGGCTACTCCGCCATAGCCAACGAGCGCAGAATTTGTAGGGCCGGTTCCACCGGCCAAGTGTGATTTTGTTGGCTTTTTGTCTCGTCGCCTGTTTACCAATGACGATCGCTGCAACGTGAAAAAGGAGGCGATTTCGCGTGGCGTGGGAAATGCGCAGCGACATTGGGGTACTTTTTCACTCCCCACGCGTTTTGACACAAACCGTTCGAAGACATCAACTTGCTCAAGATTCGGGAAGATTCGGAATCAAGATTTGGGAAGATTTGATTTCAAGATTTGGAAATGGCACCCCCACAAATCATCGAATCTTCAAATCTTGAATTGGCGGTTCAGCGTTTGAATAGGGAGAGCCTGAGCCTATCCCATTTCAACTCCGAATACGAACGGCATAACAAAGACTAAAACGGAAATGACTCATCCACTTCTGCGTCCGCCAACTCAACCAGAAAGCCGGAAATGCGTTCCACCAGAACTTTCATGAGCTGCTCTCCCTTTTCAGCCGTTGCTTCATGGGGATAGCCGGCACCAGAATTCGTTGTGAGTAGATGCCAGGGGCGAGTGATCGAGACCCAGCCTTTGTTGACGGCCTCGAAGCGGGTTGGTCGGCAGGTGCCATCGTCGGCGTTGAGTTTTCCACTTTCGGGGTCTCGGTCGATGAACTCCGGGAAATAGGCCAGCCCCAGCGAAGTTTCCATTTCACCGGCGTGGTCGTCGGGGTGATCGAAAATCTCGGTTTTTACATCGGCAGAAGTCTCCTTAAACCAGTTGCACAGGAACATGTTGACTTTTGTTGTGCCGCTCATCTCTCTTAATAAAGGCTTGAAGTCGTTGCCGCCGTGGCTGTTGAGGATGACGAGTTTGCGGATCCCCTGATACTCCATCGAGGCTGTCAGATCCTTAATGATCTGGCCAAGAGTGGTGGGATTCACGTTCATCGAAAGGTAAAATTCTCGTTGATTGGTCTCGGTGCCGTATGGGATGGTCGGCAACATGACGACTTTTGCCCCTTGTTTCCAAGCCGCCTCGCATGATCGTGAGGCGATTTCGGTCGCCTCGAATGTGTCGGTTCCATAGGGGAGATGCAGGTTGTGCGGTTCCGTGGCTCCCATGGGTAGAACGGCGACATCATAGGGATTGTCTTTGACAAACCCGTAATTGACTTCCTGCAGGATCCACTTTCGCATCGGTCTGTTTCCTGAATCAAGGACAAAACTTTCAATCTATTTATCTTACAAAAACTGTATCAGGTTTCCCGGAACTCATGTTGCTTTTGGGGAATCGTTGGGAGTATCGTCGAAGTTAGGGAGACGCAGAATTGGGGCCTCGCCTGATTCAGCATGGGATAGACAACCTGCGAAATAAATTGCCAAGTGTGATACATCGCATAATTGATAGAAAAGAGACGCCGATACGATTTGTTTGACTGAGAGATGACATTTTGATTCCGATGCCAATACCGGCTTGAAGTTTCTTAGGGTTATCCCACACCATCGCCCCGAAGACACGAAAGAACGCTCGCAAACAATGTCCACGACACCACAGGATACGCTCCACTCGGATAAAGATACGGAATCTCTCTCAGGCGCAACAGTTCGACTCGCTGGTGACTCCGGCGATGGCATGCAACTTGTTGGCTCACAACTGACCAACACGTCCGCACTCGCGGGAAATGACGTGGCCACCTTCCCGGATTTCCCGGCGGAGATTCGCGCTCCTCGCGGGACTCGTGCCGGTGTGAGTGGATTCCAGCTACAGTTTTCCTCGGAGGATATTTTTACTCCCGGCGATGAATTGGACGCGCTAGTGGTGATGAATCCGGCCGCGTTTGTGACCAACATCGGCGACTTGCAAGATCGCGGTGTCCTGATTGCCAATGAAGACAGCTTCGCCGACAAAGATTTGAAGCTGGCCAACCTGGATCGGAATCCACTGGAGTCCGACGATCTGAAAAAGTACAACCTGATCAAGGTTCCGATTACCAGTCTGACACGCACCGCCGTCAGCGAAGTGAAAAACGCGGAAGGGAATACTCTCGGGACAAAGGAAGCTGATCGCTGTAAGAACTTTTTTGCACTCGGGATTATCTGCTGGCTCTACGGTCGGAACCTGGAACCGACAATCCGCTTTTTGAACGACAAGTTCGGCAAGAAGCGTCCTGATGTGGCTGAGGCAAATACACTGGCGTTAAAAGCAGGTTGGAATTACGGCGAAACCGCAGAACTGTTTGAGCGAAACTATCAGGTTCAACCGGCTCATTTAACACCCGGTACTTATACCAACGTCATGGGCAATCAAGCATTGGCATGGGGGCTGGTGACAGCGGCAAACTTGAGCAACAAAGAACTGTTCTACGGTTCCTACCCGATCACGCCAGCCAGTCCTGTTTTGGAAGAGTTGAGTAATTTTAAGAATTACGGAGTGAAAACCTTTCAGGCAGAGGATGAAATTGCCGCGATCTGCTCGGCGATTGGAGCCGCCTTTGGTGGTTCGATGGCATTAACAGGATCGTCCGGTCCGGGGATTGCTCTCAAAGGGGAAGCCATGGGGCTGGCCATGATTCTCGAATTACCGATGCTGATCCTGAATGTGCAGCGGGGAGGTCCAAGTACAGGATTACCGACGAAGACCGAGCAGTCAGATTTGCTACAGGCGATGTTTGGCAGAAATGGAGAATCCCCATTACCGGTGATCGCCGCTCGCAGTCCGAGTGATTGCTTCGATGTGGCACAAGAAGCCTGGCGGATTTCGAGCCGGTTTATGATTCCCGTGATAATTCTCTCGGATGGTTATATTGCCAACGGTGCCGAGCCGTGGAAAATTCCCGATGTGGCGCAGTTGGAAAAGATTTCGATCTCGCATCCTGGTCCCATCGAGGAAGGGGAGACATTTCTGCCTTACTCGCGCAATGAGGATCTTGCCCGCCCTTGGGCTCTCCCAGGAACGGATACTCTCATGCATCGCTTGGGAGGATTAGAGAAAGAAGACCTGACTGGGAATGTTAGTTACGATCCCGACAACCACCAGCACATGACCAATATTCGACAGGAAAAAGTTGATCGCATTGCTCATGTCATTGACCCTGTCGAGGTGAGTGGCCCCGCTTCGGGAGACTTGTTAGTCCTCAGTTGGGGAGGCACTTATGGAGCCTGCATCACGGCCTGTCGGCGTGCTCGCGAAGATGGAATGTCAGTGGCTCATGCTCACTTGCGTTGGCTGGCTCCGTTCCCGGCAAACTTGGAGGAAGTCCTCAAACAATATAAGAGAGTTCTCATTCCCGAATTGAACATGGGGCAGTTGAGTTTGTTGATTCGTGCGAAGTATCTGATTGATGCGACTCAGCTCAATAAAGTGAAGGGCAAACCTTTCAAAGTGTCAGAAATTTTGAGACGAATTCGGGAAGAGATCGATTTATTAAAATAGCGTCCTGCTAGATAACACACGCCAATTCTTCCACATGGAGTTGACTGATGAGTACCGACCTGCCTGTGCTAACGGCTGCTGATTTCAGCAGCGATCAAGATATCCGCTGGTGTCCCGGTTGCGGGGATTATTCGATCCTCGCCCAGATGAAAAAAATGCTTCCCAATTTGGGAGTGCCGAGAGAAAAAATTGTTTTTGTCTCGGGCATTGGATGCAGCAGTCGTTTTCCGTATTACATGAATACTTACGGAATGCACAGCATTCACGGACGAGCGCCGGCTTTCGCGACGGGACTCAAACTGGCCCGCCCCGATCTGCAAGTCTGGGTCATTACCGGCGATGGTGACGCCCTTTCGATTGGCGGTAATCACCTGATGCACGTGATTCGTCGCAATGTGAATCTGAACATTGTGCTGTTCAATAATCGAATTTATGGTTTGACGAAGGGGCAGTACTCTCCCACGTCGCCCGCCGGAAAACGAACAAAGTCAACGCCTTACGGTTCGATTGATAATCCACTTAATCCACTATCTCTGGCGGTGGGTTGCGAAGCCACGTTCGTTGCTCGTTCCATTGACACTTACATCAAACACTTGGGAGCAACATTAGAAAGGGCAGCCGAGCATCAGGGAACTTCGTTCGTTGAAGTTTATCAAAACTGTAATGTCTTTAACGATGGTGCCTGGTCGTACGCGACTGATCGAAATATTAAAGCCGATCATCTGCTGGAACTCGAACATGGCAAACCAATGATCTTCGGGAAGAACCGAGACAAAGGAATTCGCTTGAACGGAATGGAGCCGGAGGTGGTTGAATTAGGAAAAGGAGTTCAGGAAGACGATCTGTTGTTCCACGATGAAAAAGCAACCGAACCGACTCTCGCGTATCTACTGAGTCGAATGCGAATGGACGACGGGTTTCCTGAGCCGATTGGAGTTTTACGTTCTGTGGAACATCCCACTTACGATGACGGTGTGATCGCACAGATGGATGAAGTGACGGTTCAAAAAGGACAAGGAGATTTGAACGCCTTGTTCCGTGCGGGAGATACTTGGGAAGTTGAAGCGCAAAACACTTAATCTCTGATTATTTAGATGCTGCTTCGAGCGACTTGATGAAGGCGATCAGGTCGTTAATGTCTTCCGGCTTGAGTTCTTTTTCCAGCCCGGCGGGCATCAAAGAGATGCCGTTCGACTTCATGATCTCGATTTGCGACCGCAGAACAATTTCCTCTTCCCCTTTCGCTTTCCTTAAGGTGACCGCAGTGGTGGTTTCACCGGTGATGATTCCGGTCAATACTCGACCTTCATCTGTCACGATGGAATAGCTGAGATAATTGGCTTGCGCTTCTCGATTCGGGTCCATCATCGCAATCAACAGGTCTTCGGGAGATTTGTTTTTGACGGAAGCGAGTTCTGGTCCGACCTTTTTCCCTTCTTTGCCAGCCTGATGACAGGAAGCACAATGCTTGGTGTAGAGTTTGTGGCCGTTGACAACCTGCCCGGTTTCTGAAATCGCGGGAAGGTATTTTTTGATCACAGCAGATCGGTCACCGGCAATCTCAGCGGCAAGAACTTTACGAGCCTGAGTACGAATTGTCGTGTTCGGATGATTGAGGAGAATCTCCTTTTGTTCGCGCGGCATTTCGATGGCGGGGATCTTTTTCTCACTGATGGCAGTGAGCAGTTGCGAGGTCCAATCCTGACGACTCATTAATGCCTCTGTGATCTGCTTCTTCAGAGCGGGTGAAAGGCTCGAAAAGGATTTGATCATTAGAGATGATGCCGACTCTCCACCAATTAATGAGAGAGAGGAGACTGTGGATTGTTGAAGAGTGACAGAAGTCGAAGGGGTCAGTAACTTTTCGAGAACGGGAAGAGCAGCTTTGGCAGGAGCCGCACCGAGCATCAATAGGGCTGTGTTGCGTTGTTTCTCAGAGAGTGCTTCATTCTGCACTCGCGTTGCAACAGCCTCGAAGAACTTTTCGAGACGACCGGCGATATCGGTCGATTGTCCTGAGCTTGAAACCGAAGAGAGGGACTTACTTTGTAGTCGTAACCCCGCAGAGAGCGGGGATAGCAATGCCATTTGCAAGTCGAGAGTTGCGGGAGGTTGCAGAATATCGTCCATCACTTTTTGGACATCGTATTCGTTGCCACCAACACCCAAAGTGCGAGCGGTTTCAGCGATGAGTGGATTTGTCCCGGCATCCGGTCGGTGAACTGCCAACTTCAAAACAGAAGAAGCATGCGAAGGAACCGAGGAAAGCCACGCGGTTCGCAAATCACCCGACTGGCAGACCGATGCAATTTCCAACAGCTTGGCCGCAGCGATTTCGGAATTCCATTCTCCTAATGTTAACGCAAGTTGTTCGAGAACTGCATAATCATTCGTGTTGACGGAATCGATGACCAGTTGTTGCAGAGCTTGGTCTTCCACGGCTTTTGGCTCGGCGATTCGAATCGCGGCGGCAGCGACTTCGGCATGAGTGTCTTTAAGGCCTACAATCAGATCGTCTTGAGAAATTGCATCGAGTCCTTCCAGAGACCAGAGGGCGTGCAGTCGTCCGAGAGGACTTTCCGACTCTCTGAGAAGTGCTTGTAGAGAATCCGTGATTGTTTTGTCTTGTCGCTCCCAGATAAGACGATGCGCCGTCTCTCGATGCCAGGCGTTTGGGTGTTCGAGGAACGGGACGAGTTGTGCTGAAGTGTATTGAGCCAAGTTGGGCGTCGAGCGATGTTGGAAATTGGGAGGTTCCAGACGCCAAATGCGTCCGCGATTGTCGCCGCTTTCCAGATCAAGATACGCTTTAATGTCTTCTGGTATGGAAACGGGGTGCTCGATGGTTTCTCGGTACATATCGAGAATGTAAAGCGACCCGTCGGGTGCGTTGATGAAATTCGTGGGACGAAACCAGGTATCGGTCGAAGTGATAAACTCGACTCCCTCATCGGCTCGCTGAGCCTGAAAACTCGATTTGTTGGGTGCGAGATTCTTGCGATGTATGAGGTTTCCGCCGACGTCGCCAATAAAGACGTTCCCTTGATACGTTTCCGGGAAGGCATCTCCGCGATAGATGGTGACGCTGACGGCTGAGGTAAAGAACCCGATGGGAACTAACTCTGTGGCCGGCAATCGCTTGTTGTACTTAGGGTCAGCCGCTCGGCGACGGGTTCGTACAATTCTCCACGGTTCGGCAGGGCTTGTACGGAAGACCGGTGCGGCGCCCCCTTCTTTTGCGACGCTACGAACATTGGAGGATGTCGAGAGGGACGGATTGCGTTCGAGATATCGAAGTGGGAAAACTACATGTCTAATATGATCGCTGTTACTACACACAAAGCGATGTCCCCAGTCATCCATGGAATTCCCAAACTGTACGCCTCCAGAGAGTGGTTCCAATTGATTGGTATAGGGAGCATAAGCAAAGTCTCGTCTCCCAAGATTCATGAACGGTTTGTTATCTTGAGTCAGATTGGCTCCGTTACTTCCGACCGAACCATAGATACGGTGGTCGATTCCCCACTTCAAGTTGTTAGCAAGACCTTGCACGTTCTGTCGTCCAAAGCCGGTAAAGATAATTTTGCGGAGATCTGCTTTGTGGTCGCCGTTGGTGTCTTTGAAGTAATACATCATGTCGGGAGCCAACGCGAACACTCCTCCGTCATAACAGCAGACGGACGTGACCCAACTGATCTGATCGGCAAAGACATGGCTTTTGTCAAAAAGGCCATCGTCGTTGGTGTCCTCGAGCAATCGAATGATCCCTGCATCTTTTTTACCTCCCCCTTGCGGCTGTCGTTGTCGAGGTTCGAAAGAGAACGGATAGCCGTGCATTTCTGCGACATAGAGATTTCCAGACGCATCGAAACAAGCATCGACCGGATCGGAAAGCAGCGGTTCCGAAGCAACTTGCTTGAGTGCAAAACCATTTTGTACGGCAAGAGTCGCGGATGCATCGGGCGGTTCGACTCCCGGCAGTCGTTTAAGTTCTTGGGAGAGGTCGGGTGATGTGTCTGGTTCTTTGGCCTGACTCAGGGGAGGTTGAAGTATGGTTGCGGTCAGAACCAGAATACTTGCCAGCAGACAAAGGTGGGAGACGGGATGATCTGCACGGGATGGATTCCGGCGCATGGTGGGCTTCCTCTATTTTCAGAGACCGATAAGTAGAGCACTTGCCAAACTCGAACTATTTTCCAGATTTTGTTTTCGATTTCGACTTTTTCAAATCTTTCACGTAAGGACCATCTGGGACATCTTTGAGCGGCTTGAGGTGGCTTTGGAGGCGGGAGATGATTGGTTGCATCGCGGGTTTCGCTGCCAAGTTCATCCATTCATTGGGATCGTTATTATGATCATACAGTTCCTGTGAACCGTCTGCATACTGAATATAGCGATACTGTTCTGTTCTGACCGCATGATTTTTCCGACCATGTGTCGTAATGGCAGAATGAGACCATTCTGCGTTCGGGTTTTTGAGTAGTGCTGTCATATCGAAGCCTTCGACGTGACCAGGTCGCGGCAAATCACAAAGGCTGCTTAGTGTCGGATAGATATTCATAAAATCGACTGTCCGTTCACAGCGAGAGTTGGGTTTTGTGACGCCGGGTGCAACCATGATTAACGGGGCTCGTGTTGCTTCTTCCCAAAGAGCAAATTTTCGCCAGTGCTCTTTCTCACCAAGATGCCAACCGTGATCTCCCCATAGCACAATGATGGTATTGTCAGCGTGCTGGCTCTCATCCAGAAACTTGATCAACCGCCCAACCTGGCCATCAACGAAAGTAATGCTGGCAAGATACGCCTGGACTGCATGACGCCAATTATCAGTCTTATTGATGGTTGCATGATCGCCCTTCGGCTTGGCCATTTTAACGCCGGCTGCGGGGATATCATCAAGGTCGTTTTCGGGAACCTTTGGTAAGACAATCTCATTTAAAGGGTACATGTCGTAATATTTTCGCGGGACTTGCCATGGCATGTGTGGTCGATAAAAACCGCAGGCAAGGAAAAATGGTTTCTCGTGCTTCTTGTGCAAAAAGCCGCCAGCCCAGTCCGCGATGACGTAATCTCCCATTTCCGAGTCGTCTACGTCCAGATGCCCAAACACAATGCCGCCCGCTTTGCTGTGCGGATCTTCTTGGACCTCTTTCGAAGGTTTGGGGTCACCGGGACGATTCTCGTAGTGATGCCAAGATTGAGGATCTTTGAAGGCACCGTGATAAATTTTTCCGCCGCCATGCACTTTGTATTCCGACTGAAAATGTTGGGGGAGCGTTATTACATCCGGCATCGATTCACGCCAGGGTTGCGGGTTGACATAGACGCCAGATGTCGATGGTCGTTTGCCCGAGAGGAGGGCCGCGCGAGAAGGATTGCACGCGGGAGCAGCACAATAAGCTTTCGTGAAGATGACGCCTCTGGCCGCGAGGGCATCAATGTTGGGTGTCTTGCATTGTGGATGTCCGCCAAGACAGCCGATCCAGTCATTCAAATCATCTACGGCAATGAACAGAACATTCGGGCGATCGACCGCCTCGATGTTTGCGAGTTGAAGATGCGATGCGAGCAGCGAAAAAAGGCAGATGAGCAAAAAACGCAAGCCGGACATGGATGACTCCTGTTGGGTGTGACCTAATCATTGTGTCACGCCGACATTGTCACCTCAAGCAGCGAATTCAAAATCTCTTGAAGCATCAGGCTGATTGCGAGAAGCCACGAACTCTGGAGAATAGAACGAACTTGAATGACCAGCCGTTCAAAGTGCCCAGTCGACCTCAGTATATTTTTCGACACCGGGATGGTTGGTCAAATCGAAATGCATGGGGGTCAGCGTGACAAATCCGTCGGCCACTTCGCGAATGTCAGTGCCGGGCTCCATCTCTTTATTGACGAGGTAATCGATGCCGCTCCAATAGTAGGGCCGTCCTCGTGGATCGATACGTTTTTCCAACTCTTCTTTGAATCTTCTCACTCCCAGCTTGCAAACTTTGAGTCCTTTCGGATGACCGAATGATTCATCAGGAAAATTCAGGTTCCAGAGAGAGCCTTGGGGTGGTTCTTGATCGAGAACCTGGGCAATCACATCGACGGCTGAACGAGCCGTTTTGTCATAATCGGGTTGTGAATCAATCGCTTTGGAAACAGCGACAGAGGTAATGCCAAAAAACGATCCCTCAATCGCACCGGCGACAGTCCCCGAGTAGAGGACATTGATTCCCACATTGGAGCCAGAGTTGATACCACTCACGACCAGATCAGGTCGCTCTTCACAATATTCCAAGACTCCCATTTTGACGCAATCAGCGGGGCTACCGTGTACGGCCCAGCCGTAATGCTCGTCGTGTCGTCTTTCCTCGCGGACTTGCAATGGGTGGAGATACGTGATTGACAGCCCTACCCCACTTTGTTCGACAGCCGGGGCGACGAGCTGAACCTGCCCCAGGCGCTGCAATTGATCGTATAAGGCCTGTAAACCGGGAGAGTTGATGCCATCGTCGTTGGTGAGCAGAATTTTCATGTCTTATTCCCAGCAGTTATCCCGCGATTGACTGAATCATTTGACAACTTATCGTGTTGGTGTCCGCGAAGATACCCTTGATGACCTGAGGATTTCATTCATATCGTTGAGAATGAATGAATCTCTGTGGGATGGTTGACTCGATTCATGTCTCTCAGATATAACATTTTGTGGTAAATTGATCGTGCTTAACAGAGTGGCGCCCTTTGTATCGGCGGCTCGGCCGGTCTTCCTCATCTCTCTGAGAAAAACATGATTACCGTAAAGCTGCCGGACGGAACTGAAAAAGAGTATCCCGATGATTCTTCTGCCTTGGATGTTGCTGCGAGTATTGGCTCACGATTAGCTGATGCCACTGTCGCTGCCGAAATTGACGGCACCATTGTCGATGCGATGCGCCCCATGGACGAAGTGACTGAAGCACGGCCCATTCCCTTGCGGCTTCTAACCGAACGAGATGCGGAAGCGTTGGGAGTCTTACGTCATTCATGTGCTCATATCATGGCCCGTGCGGTGATGAAACTGTTTCCGGGAGTCAATCTGGCCTTCGGTCCGACATTGGGGCAGGGCTTCTACTATGATTTCGATTTAGATCACCATCTCAGCGAAGATGACTTTGCACGAATCGAATCGGAAATGAAGTCGATCATCAAATCGAAAGAGCCTTTTGAACGGTTCTCGCTCGATCGAGAAGAAGCCCTCAAATTTTGCGATGGAATGGATCAAAGTCTTAAGGTCGAGCATATCGATACCGGACTTTCAGATCACAATTCCCTCAGTTTTTATCGACAGGGAGAGTTCGTTGATCTCTGCCGAGGTCCGCATATTCCTGATGCTGGCAAGATCAAAGCCTTCAAATTACTTTCTGTCGCTGGATCATACTGGAAGGGTGACGCCCATAATCGCAGTTTGCAGCGTCTGTACGGAACTGCCTGGTTCAGCAAGAAAGATCTGAAAGCCTATCTGAATCAAATTGAAGAAGCCAAGCGACGCGATCACCGAGTCCTGGGAAAGAAATTGGGATTGTTCACAATCTCCAACGAAGTTGGGCAAGGACTTTGCCTGTGGCAGCCGAAGGGAGCCATTGTCCGTTCTTTACTAGAAGACTTTATCAAACGAGAACTCCTCAGTCGGGGGTATGAACCCGTTTATTCTCCGCATATCGGACGTGCGAAGCTTTACGAGATGAGTGGGCACTTTCCGTATTACCGTGATTCCCAATTCACACCCATTTTTGGACATGATGGCGGTCAATTGATCGACTTCTGGATCCGCAAGTTGGATCCCGATGATGAAGAGTATGCCGAGCCAACCGCAGAGGAAGAACAAAAACTTCTGGAAGCGGCTGGAGTCATGGCTGTTGAACTGGAGGAGTATCCAACATCAGGCACTTCTGCGGAAAAGTTACAGGTTCTGAAAAAATGGCAGGATCAGCAAGAACGCTATCTTCTCAAACCGATGAACTGCCCACATCACGTGCAAATCTACAAAGCACAGCCTCGCAGTTATCGAGATTTGCCAGTCCGTTTGGCCGAATTTGGAACAGTCTATCGTCACGAACAATCTGGTGAACTGAATGGAATGCTGCGTGTTCGTGGTCTGACTCAAGATGATGCACACATCTTCTGCACCTCTGATCAAGTCGAAGAAGAGTTTCGTTCCACTCTTGAATTGGTCCAGTTTGTTCTCAAGAGTGTGGGCTTGGAAGATTATCGAGTGGTCCTTTCATTACGAGATCCTGACAGTGACAAATATGTCGGATCGGAAGAGAATTGGAATCGCGCTGAAGAGAATCTCAGGCATGTCTTGACTGAGGCTGGGTTCAGTTTTGTCGAAGAACCGGGTGAAGCTGCGTTCTACGGCCCCAAAGCTGATTTTATGGTGAGAGATTGTCTTGGTCGTGAATGGCAATTGGGGACCGTCCAGTTAGATTACACTTTGCCGGAACGGTTCGAACTGGAATATATTGGTAGCGACAATAAAGCTCATCGCCCCGTCATGATTCATCGTGCTCCCTTCGGATCGATGGAACGTTTCGTGGGGATGCTGATTGAGCACTTTGCGGGAGCGTTTCCACTATGGTTGGCTCCCGAACAAGTCCGCATCCTTCCACTCAGTGATAAGCATTTGGAGTATGCGAAGAAGACAGAATCTCGCTTCCGTTCTGCGGGATTTCGGGTGTCTGTTGATCAGCACAGTGCCAAGGTCAACGCCAAAATTCGACAGGCTCAATTAGATTTGATTCCTTACATGGTCGTCGTGGGCGCCAAAGAAGAAGAAGCCGATGCGGTCGCTTTGAGAGACCGTATTGATGGCGATTTAGGTGTGATGCCCGTGGAAGAGGCACTTTCGAAACTAAAAAGCGAAGTGGAAGAGAAAATTATTCGACAAAGTTTTGAAACTGATTTCTCGGGAATCGAGTCAGAATCTGCCGTCGAAAATGAGTACTAACATAGACTTCCGCATCTCATGTCACTGCTTCATGTCTCGATAAACTGCTCAAAACGCTGTGAATACAGTGTTATGTCTCATTTACGGCCCTACTTCTGTCGATAAGGTTAGCATCCCAAGAATCTCGTGTGCTGGGAAAGATAGGTCCTACTGTGCCGATTGTTTCTGCTTTAGGGCCTCTTCTCAATTAGGTGTGGGTGATTGAATTTGGTTCCGATAGTGATTGAGAGTCCTAACATGTGCGCTCGCGTTCTTTCTTTCTACTTCAATTTGAAATAGAGGATTTCCTGACAGGGTGAGTATCTTCCTGAGCAGCGATGCAAAGGAGAACGATGCACAAGACCTGAGGACTTCAAGGGACGGATCAAAACCTACAAATTCAGGAGGAAATACAGGATGATTTTGACAAACTTGTTTAAAAAACAATGGCTTCTTGGCTGCGTCGCAGCTGCCGGGATGCTGACAGCGGGAACGGGGCAGGCATCTGCTGTCGAACTCGATCTGTTCGAAACTTTAAGCGTTGACAGCGTGTTCGGCAACGGATGCGGCGATGCTTGCGGTGACACCTGTGGAGATACTTGCACATCTACAGGATGTGGAAGCCTTCTCGGTGGCGGCGATTCTGGAATCGACTTCGGTGGATGGTTGCAGTACGGTTACCAAGGCGATTCTGAACGTCGTTTCGATCTCAACTTCAACGACAAACAATTCGGTGGATCAGATCAACGTCATGGCTTGAACCAAGCTTGGTTATACGCCGAAAAGGTTGCTGATGGATCATGTGGAACTGATTTCGGTTTCCGCGTTGATGCCATGTACGGTCTTGATGCTGATGACACCAACGCCTTTGGTGCATCAAACAGTTTTGATAATCAAGGGAATTTTAACAAAGGCCTTTACGGCTTTGCCATTCCTCAGTTGTACGGTGAAGTGGCCAATGGCGACTGGAACGTGAAGTTCGGTCATTTCTACACATTGGTTGGCTACGAAGTTGTGACCGCCCCGGATAACTTCTTCTACAGTCACGCTTACACCATGTTCAATAACGAGCCGTTCACTCACTCTGGTGCATTGGCAACTTATTCTGCCAGCGACAATGTTGAGGTTTATGGTGGTTGGACTGCTGGTTGGGACACAGGCTTCGACCGTTTCGATGGCGGAAGCAGTTTCCTCGGTGGTGCTAGCGTTGGTTTGGGTGACAATGTCACTGCAACGACCATCATCACAGCCGGTGATCTTGGATGGCGTGGAGAAGGCTGGTCTTCAAGTCTCGTCTTAGACGTTGTCCTGACAGACGACCTGAACTACGTGTTCCAAATGGATACCGTCAACACCAACTCTGGTGGTGATCATCAATTGGCCATCAACCAGTACCTCTTCTACACGATCAACAACAAACTGTCTGCTGGTCTTCGTGGAGAATGGTGGAAGACGAACAACTTCAACTCCAACACAACTGGAATGCTCGACAACAGCCAAAGTGTTGGAATCTGTGAAGTGACTGCTGGTCTGAACATCAAACCATTGCTTTCCACTGATTGCTGTGGTGAAACATCAGGTGACTGGCTGATCATTCGACCTGAAGTTCGCCACGACTGGTCAACTGGTGGAGACTTCGTCGATGGTGAAGCTCAGATCAACTACACGACATTCGGTACCGACGTGATCATCACGTTCTGAGTGTCATCCTGTAGCTGAGACCTATGTCAGGAAACAGACCGGATTGATCGCAAGATCAGTCCGGTTTTTTTGTGCGCTCGGCTACAAAATGTGCGCAATAAAAAAAGCCCCTTCGCAAATTGAAGGGGCTCGGAATGGGCGTAACAGGATTCGAACCTGTGACCTCGTCGATGTCAACGACGCACTCTAACCAACTGAGCTATACGCCCGATCTACAAACTCGAATACGATTCTATCAAAGTTGCGGCTTGCGGGCTAACCATCAAGAATCAATTCAGTAGCGGAGGAGGGACTTGAACCCCCGACACGCGGATTATGATTCCGCTGCTCTAACCAACTGAGCTACTCCGCCAATCAGATCGATTCAAATCTTATCGTATCTTTTCGCAGGATCAAGCCAGCAGAACGTCTTCTCGCCAGAAGAATCTATGATGCACGGACTTCTGATTTCGATCATAGGAATTATGACAGAATCAGCGGGTTCAATGTTCACTTCCGCTTTTCCTATTCGAAGCAAAACTGTGCGAAATGATCGTAAAAGACGGAGCCAGCATAGATATTGGGCGTTGTGTTGTGTTGGTGTTTTCATCCTGATGTGCATAAATCACTATTGAGTCGTGATTTATGTCATATTGTCAGACAAACTGATTGACCTTCACACAGGGGGTGATAAAATCAGATATCTGCAATTCAACAATTTTCGCACCATGTATTTTCCTCGCAGGCAGCCATCCATGTTAAAGGATGTCACATATTTCAGACGATTTCGCATGGAGATTAATCTCCGTCAGGTCGAGCTGCCAATTCCTGTCTTACCAGAGCGATATTTCTGGACGGCATGGACGACGGATCCTTATGCCTCCACAATTCTTGAAAGACATGCGGAGACCAAGCATCTTTGTTTTCAGAATGAACTCGATGCCAATGTCTTTCCGTGTCTCGGTGATCGCGAGGGGTGTTTGCGGTTGATGAATGATATCGCACGTCAATCCAGTTTTTTACCAGAAGCCACCTGGTTGCTTTCGTTTCGTAATTTTGATGACATCATTCATGATGTCGGAACAATCCAGGGGCTGGCACATACATCGATGGTTGGTGCGATTCAGAATATCGGCGTTGTTTCCGATCATCGAAGCCAGGGATTGGGGCGAGCTTTGGTCTTACAGTGTCTGCGTGGCTTCCAACAGATTGGGATCCCTCGCGTGTCGTTGGAAGTCACAGCCGATAACCGTCATGCGATTGATCTCTATAAGAAAATCGGTTTTCGTATTGTGCGTACGATGTATCGCGATGCCGAGCCCCAAACATCACAGCAGCCCTCGAATTTATTCTGAGTATTCAGCTTAGTGCTTCTTTTATCGTTTTTATCTGGCGACATTTAGTTTGAATGATCATGTGAATTCTGCATCTCTTCTGATCTTACATGGTGAAGATCAGGGGACACGATTTGATCTGCCCAGATCTCTTTATCGAATAGGCCGTGGAATCGGTTCCGATATACGTCTTGCTGATACGGAAGTCTCAAGACTCCATGCAACGGTCAAGAAGCAGAATGGTCGGTATCTGATTGTCGATGAGAATAGTTCCAATGGGACGATCGTGAATGGGCAGACTGTCAACCAACACGACCTTCAAGATGGTGACACGCTGTTATTAGGACGTACTACTGTCTTATTCACACAGCAGGAGACACATTCTTCGGCAGTCATTGATCGCATCAATTTGTTCAGCGAACCTTCTGAGCAAGATCGTTCGAGTATTATTTCTCAGACAAGCTTCGATGAAGCACAGTCGGTCTTCTCTACGGAGAAGTTGTCCGAAAATCTTTCAGAATCAAATACGCTGGCGAATTTACAGGCTCTCTATCGAATTACAGAAGAGACGGTCAGTCCCTCTCGCTCAATGGAACAAGTACTGCAAGTCGTTCTTGATGAAATGCTACAGGTCGTGGGTGCTGATCGTGGTTGCATCTTGTTGAAAAATTCAACGACCGGAGAAATGGAAGCCTCTGCCGTAGTGACACTGGATGAGAACACCACTCATAAAATTCCCGTTTCCAGGACGATTGTCGATTTTGTGCAGAAGGAACAGCGGGGCGTGAGAACGTCTGATGCCCAAGAGGATCAAAGATTCTCTTCCGGGCAAAGCATCCTGCGCGAGGGGATTCGTGAAGTGATTTGTGTGCCTATGCAGGGGAAGTATGAACCGGTAGGTGTGATCTATGTTGATACAACACAAAGGAATGAACCGCTTGATGGCTCTTATCAGCACCATTTTACGGAATCTCAACTGCATTTATTAATGGCCGTAGGTCGTCATGTTGCACTGACGGTTGAAAATCAACGATATCAAATCGCGTTGATCAAGGCTGAAAGAATGGCAGCAATGGGAGAAACTGTTGCCGCCATCAGTCATCACATCAAGAATATTTTGCAAGGCATCCGTGGTGGAGTCTATCTGATTGATAATGGCCTGGAAAATTCGAGGCCAGACGTGATCCGCAGCGGTTGGGAGATTGTCGATCGCAATCAAAATCGAATTTATCATCTCGTCCAAGACATGCTTTCCGTCAGTAAAGATCGAGAACCAGATTACACGCTCAATGATCTGGAAAAGACTGTTCGCGATGCTGTGCAAATCGTTGCTCAAAGAGCCGAAGATGCAGGTGTCGAAATCGATTCTCAGGTTACGACCGAGATTCCTGAAAGCCGATATGATGAAGAATCGATTCACCGTGCCGTCCTCAATCTTGTGACCAACGCGCTGGATGCGATGGAAGAGGTGGAGTCCGGCTTGATCAAGATTCAATGCGGTCACGATCTCGAAGCGGATCGCTTGTTTGTCTCCATTGCGGATAACGGCCCGGGGATTCCTGAGGATCAACAGGAAATCATTTTTCAAGCGTTTCACTCCACCAAAGGTGGGCGGGGCACGGGGCTTGGACTTGCCGTCTCTCGAAAAATCTTACGCGAACACGATGGCGAATTGACTTTGGAGTCGAAAGTTGGCCAAGGAAGTCGATTCACGATTGTTTGGCCCGTGTCTCGACAGGATGAAGCCCCTCCCGGTCCTGATTCTGCCGTGATTCGTCAAGATGCCCCCGGATGAGGGGTGATATCAATCGGCTGAGTTGCCACCTGTGATTTTCTCGACCAGAATAGACGTCGCGCAGAAGATTGTCTTTCCTCCTGAACCCTTTCCAATCGTGGTCTTATGATTTCCCATACTCGCTTACTCAATTCGATGGTCGGTTTCACAATTCTCCTTGGCATTATTCTGAGACAAACTAATGCCGCCGATCCGACGGAGAAACCCACATATCAGCCACCGATTGCAGCCGCGTCGAAAGAAGGTGAGCAATCGATTCAAGGGTTTAAGATACCTGAGTTCTTGAAGCCGAGCCTAGTGGCTGCGGAACCCGACTTGGCGAACCCGGTTGCCTTTTGCATCGACGCACAGGGACGATTTTATATTGCCGAAACATTTCGACAGAAGAAGGGCGTGGAAGACAACCGTTCTCATATGAGTTGGTTGCATGACGATCTGGCCGCTCAGTCTGTCGCAGATCGAGTCGCATATTTCAAAAAGCACCTCGGGGACAAGGTGAATGAGTATGCCAAAGAACAAGATCGCATTCGATTGTTAGAAGATGTCGACGGGGATGGTGTCGTTGATCGTGCCACAGTCTTCGCTGATGGCTTTGGTGCGATTGAAGATGGGACGGGGGCAGGGCTTTTGGCTCATGACGGAGATCTGTTTTATACGTGTATTCCGAAACTGTATCGATTACGTGATAACGATGGCGATGGACGAGCTGACGTGCGTGAAGCCTTACAGGATGGTTACGGCGTGAGAGTCGCTTTTCGCGGACACGATATGCACGGACTGACTCTTGGTCCTGATGGCAGAATCTACTTCAGCATCGGAGATCGAGGATATAATGTATTGACGGCTGAGGGTATTCGTCTCAAGAAAACTGACACGGGTGCCGTCTTTCGGTGCGAGCTGGATGGATCGCATTTAGAGGTCTTCGCCTATGGTCTGCGGAATCCACAGGAATTGGCTTTCGATAATTTCGGGAATCTGTTTACCGGAGATAATAATTCGGACAGCGGTGATCAGGCACGGTGGGTCTATGTTGTCGAGGGTGGTGACACAGGATGGCGAATGTACTATCAGTATCTGCCTGATCGTGGGCCGTGGAACCGAGAACGAATGTGGTATCCGCATCATGCCGATCCTGAGACACAACAAAAACAGCCAGCTTACATCGTTCCTCCCATCGCCAATCTAGGCGATGGGCCTTCCGGTCTCACATTTTATCCTGGCGTCGGATTACCAGAACGCTATGCGGATCATTTCTTCATGGCCGATTTCCGTGGTTCGAGTCCCAATAGTGGTATTCGATCTTTTTCTACCAAGCCTGAAGGAGCCTCCTTCAAACTGACAGACTCGCATGAGTTTCTTTGGTCGGTTTTGGCAACTGATGTCGATTTTGGATACGACGGCAGTTTGTATCTCACAGATTGGGTCAACGGTTGGGATGGCCCCGGAAAAGGACGACTCTATCGCTTTTCGGCTGAGATTGATCAGTCGATTCGCAATGAGGTTTCTGAAATGTTTGCGACCGGTTTTGAGCAGTTCGAGAACGAAATATTGCTGAAGTTATTATCGCATCGTGATCGTCGCGTCCGTCAACAGGCACAGTTTACTTTGGTGGATCGTAAGCCGTCTCTTGATGTTCTGAAGAATGCGCTGTCAGAGAATCAACCACAACTCGCAAGAGTGCATGGCATCTGGGCTGTTGGGCAGTTATTAAGGAGCGAGGTGACTCCCGAACGATTTCGTTTGCTCAATATGTTGATTAACGATGCCGATGAAGAAATTCGCGCACAGGTGGCTCGGGTTTTAGGGGATGTCAATGACGCATCGGCGTTGGACGTTCTTAGAGAAATGATTGCATATGACAAATCTCCGCGGGTGAAGCATCTCGCTGCAATTAGTTTGGGACGCATCTATCACAACGGCGATCATGCGGGTGATACTGCAGGTGTGGATGCAGACATGCTTTTAGAGATGCTGAGAGATGCCAAAAACAAAGATGCTGTTTTGCGGCATTCTGTTGTGATGGGGTTGGTCGGGATTGGGCAAATAGAACCTCAATACCTGATGGCATCCAAGGCCGATGGTGCGGGAGATTCCGACCGTTTGGCGTTGTTGCTCGCATTGCGGCGTTTACAAAGCGCCTATGTTGCGGAGTTTCTGGGCGATCCCAATCCGGATTTGATTCTGGAAGCGGCTCGCGCGATTCATGATGAGCCGATGGAAGAACTCAACGACAAACTTGCGACGCTCATTGCGCGGAAGGAATTGAGAACGATCGACCCGTTGATGCGGAGAGTCCTTCACGCCGCTTATCGAAATGGTAGTCTCGAATATGTTTCTGAAACTGCGTCGATTGCTGCCGATGACGCGGTTTCATTACCTGTTAGAAAATTCGCCGCGGAGTTATTGAAAGACTGGAATCAACCGGGACCACTCGATCGCGTGATCGGTGCCTGGCGACCTCTGGAGCGTGAACCCGTCGAAGGGATTGGCGAACAGATCAAATCACATCTTGCGGGGATTTTCTCGGCAGATGACAAACTGAGAACACTGGGGATCGAGCTGGCGGCAAAATATGGTGTCAAAAATGTGAAGCCGCTGTTGTGGTCTATTTATCGTGACACCAAGGAGCCAGCCACGAATCGTATCTCGGCATTGGAAGCGTTAGCCGCATTGAAGGCAGAAAAAATCCAGGATGGGGTTGAGGTTGCTCTCAATTCGGATCTTCCCGAGTTGAGAGCTTCCGGGAGAAATCTGTTGTTGCAAAGCGATCTCGATGCCGCGCTGGTTGAAATGGAACGTGCCATCGAACAAGGTGAACCTCTGGAGCAACAGGCGGCGATTCAGGCCATTGCCGGTTTGAACTCACCCCGGGCGAATCAAATTCTGGAACGTCTCGGCAAGAACCTGCTCGCCGGAAAGTTACCTGCCGAGATTCAACTCGATGTGTTGGAGGCTGTCCAACAGCGAAACGGCGGACAATTCAAGCAACTTACCAAGATCTACAATCAGCAGATTGCCGATAGTTCCGATCCGTTAAAAAAGTATCAAGTTTCCCTGAAGGGAGGCGATCGACAACGCGGTTATGACATTTTCTTCGGTCGCAGTGATGCATCCTGTCGGCGTTGTCATCAGGTGAATCATTCGGGAGGTGAAGTGGGACCGGATCTTTCCATGATCGGAAAAGAAAAAGACCGGAAGTACATTCTGGAATCGATCGTGAATCCCAATGCAAAAATCGCTAAAGATTTTGAAACAGCGGTTCTCGTGATGAAGAATGGCAAGGTCATCACCGGAATTGTGCAAGATCAATCCACCGTCATTATCTCGCATATCAAAATCATGCTAAATGATGGGACTGTTATGGTTGTGCAAGTCGATGATATCGAGGAGCGTGTCGCAGGACGATCGGGGATGCCCGATGATCTGGTGAGGCAGCTTTCGCTCTCAGATATTCGCGATCTGGTGGAATATCTCAGCTCTCTGAAAGTGAAATCAGTACCGGAAGGGCATCGGGAATAACTGCCATTACTTCACACAGTAATGGCGGTTGATTAAGTCATTCTGCAGCCACAAGAGCTTCGAGAATGCGCGAACGGCCTGTTCCGTTTGATCGGCGGGAAGTCCCAAAGAAAAGATCGTGGCGTTGAAGGCATCGGCGACAAATCCCATCAGCGCGTTCATCTGAACCAGCGGGACGTTGATTTGCGGGCTACCTTGTCCCGGAGTGTGTATCTTCCCGACGAGGTCCAGATATTCAACCAGTTTGAGGTCGTAAGGAGCGGTGACCAGCTTCACCAGATAGTTTGACAGGTGTTCCTTACGAAATTTGATCTGTTCGTGATCGAGTTGTAACTCATTCAGGTTCTCGGGGACTTCCCCCTCATAGCCAGATTGGCGAGAAACGAAATGACGTTTGGTGGCGTCATATTGAAAAAGTTTATCGTAAACCGCATCGACCAATGACGGAACCAACGGGGCAAGTGCTTCCGCAGCACCATGAATGGTCTCAATATCTTCCGAAGAAAATTCCATGAAATCGGTCAGGTACTCAAAGCGATAGCCCAAGTCGGATTCTAATCGCGGTTCGTCAATCATTTTCAATTCATTGGACATTGTCTGATTGCCTTATTCAAAGCGCCTTTGGTCTTCTTTCCTGCAGGTAATGCAGCTATCCTGTAAAATACAACACTGCAATTAGGATGTCATGGTCCGGTTTGAGAGAGGGGCAGCGAGATGTTTTCACAAACTGTCGAATACGCATTAAGAGCGATGATTTATCTAGCTCAAAGTCCTGGAAAACCTCAGCCCACAGAAGAGATTGCCAAGGTGACGAAAGTTCCTCCGGCCTATCTCAGCAAAGTCCTACAATCCATGTCAAAGGGGGGATTGGTCATTTCGCAACGCGGATTGCATGGAGGTTTCCGTTTGGCGAAAAAACCTGAAGAGGTCAACATTCTGGACATTGTCAGTAGTGTTGATCCGATCGAGCGAATTCAAACTTGCCCGTTGGGGTTGAAGTCTCACGGCGTTCATTTATGCCCGTTACACCGCAGAGTGGACAACGCCATGGCCGAGGTGGAACAAGCACTCTCAGCATCGACCTTAGCAGAGCTGCTCGCAGAACCAACAGATTCAATCCCGCTCTATGAAGCGGGAACATTTAAGCCAAACGAGTGAATCTGGCTTATTTGCTTTTGGTACTTTTAAGTGAGTGTTATTGCCCTCTTCATGAAAACATGGCCAGAACTGTATTTTTCTATTGACCGACGCTGTCAGACTGCACATATTAACACAGTCTCGGTGCGGTCACATCGAGCATTATCTCCATAATTTTGACTGTTCCGTTCCTTCACCTCTTTGATAAGGAGAAGTCGATGAAAATGATGACATCGAAACTGCTGATTTGCTCTTTTTGGCAATTTTCGCGATGAGTTCTAATGCTTTGCCAAATCTAACCAATCTGGCACAGGCGCAGGAAGAACAAGCAGAAACTCCCCCAAAGAAGGCCCGCAAAAAACCACGTGGTCGTGTCCCGAATCATTATGGGAAGCTGGGTTTGAGTGCCAAGCAGAAAGAGACGATCTACGCAATTCAGGCAAAGTATCAAGAAGAGATTTCAGCCCTAGAGAAACAACTCCAGGAGTTGGAAGAAAAAGAAGCCGAAGAAGTGAGTAAGACTCTGACCGATGAGCAAAAAGAGAGTCTTCGTAAAATTCTGGAAGAGGTTCAATCACGAAAGCAGAAAACAGCGAAATAATGTTTACAGTGATTTGATATTCCTCCAAATAAAAAAGCCCTTCCGAAGTTAATTCGGAAGGGCTTTTCGTCTTTGTCAATCTTTGTTGCAAATCACTTTGCGGCCGCAAATCGTGTAGCGACTTCGTCCCAATTGACCACATTCCAGAACGCATCAATGTAGTCTGGACGACGGTTTTGATAGTTCAGATAGTAGGCATGTTCCCAAACATCCAGTCCCAGAATCGGGGTGCAATTGCAATCCGCAATTCCTGCCATAAGTGGATTATCCTGATTGGGGGTCGAACAGACTGCGACTCCACCATCTTTGACGCCCAACCAAGCCCAACCACTTCCAAAACGGGTTGCTGCTGCTTGAGCAAATTTCTCTTTGAACCCATCAAAACTGCCAAATGCAGAGTTGATGGCATCTGCCAATTCGCCAGTTGGAACTCCACCGCCATTAGGTGACATCACGCTCCAAAACAGGTTGTGATTGGCCACGCCGCCACCATTATTACGAACAGCGCCTTTGACATTGTCGGGAAGGCTGTTGACGCCTTCAATCAATTCTTCAATCGATTTTGAGGCTAGGTCGTCGTGTCCTTCCAAGGCGGCATTCACCTTGGCAACGTATCCCGCATGGTGTTTGCTGTGATGGATTTCCATCGTGCGAGCATCGATGTGTGGTTCCAAGGCATCGTAGGCGTAAGGTAATTCTGGTAATTCATAAGCCATAAGAGACTCTCCTGTATCACTCAAAGTTGTTAAATAGTCAGTCGGTTCCTGAATCAATTTCAGCGGTGATTCGATCTGTTTTCCAAGAGTCGACCAAGAACAGATTGATCGCTGATTGATATTTCATTCTAGTAATACAGGCCAAACTCACAAGTGTAGGTGCTGATTTTCAGCTTTGTTTGTGAGGTTGAGCCTTTTGAGGTGCTTGGTTCGATTTCTGCGGAGTTGAAGGTGTCGAGAGGGTTTCTACAATGAAATTCTGTGAGCAGGGAGTGCCTGTCGTTAAATCAGCCCCTTCATTTAGTGATTGATTATGTCTCGTCAAAAAGTTTTGACTGCCTTGCCGGTTTACAATGAAGTCAATCATTTGGAGCCAGTATTGTCAGAGGTGAGAAAGTATAGTCAGGCGATCCTGGTTGTCGATGATGGCTCGACTGATGGAACCTCGAAACTTTTGGACGAATTGTCTGATCTCTTCGTCATTCACCATCCCACAAATCGCGGTTACGGAGCCGGGTTAAGGTCTGCGTTTGAGTTTGCTCAAGAACATGAGTATGACGCGATTGTGACAATTGATTGCGACGGTCAGCACCAGCCGTGTCTGATTCCGTCATTAGCCGAATCTCTGAAGAGTCCCGAGGACGTTGATATTGTTTCGGGAAGTCGATATCTGCAATCGTTTGCAGGTGATACCCCTCCCCCCGAGGCGCGTCGAGCAATCAATATGCGTTTCAATCAACTCATCCAGGATGAGTTGGGGTTGAACCTGACTGATTCATTCTGCGGGTTTAAAGCCTATCGAGTCTCGGCGTTGTCTCGTCTTGATGTGACCGAATTTGGATATGCCATGCCGATGCAATTTTGGGTGCAGGTTGTGGCACAAAATTTGAAGTTTCGTGAGTATCCCGTGCCACTCATTTATCTTGAGGAAGAGCGTTCATTTGGTGGTTCGCTCGACGATAGCGAACAGAGGCTAAAGTATTACCTGGAGGTCTTCGAAGCAGAGAAACATCGCTGGAAGGACGAATTGGTGCAAGCCAAACCCAAGCAGTTTCCCGCAGCAGAGGCTCCGACGGGGTGTTCTTTTTGAATGGTAACGCGGCAACTTTCAACGATTATGGTGATTTGGGTCAGTTTTTTAGAGGTTCTTCAACCGAGAAATTGTTCCATGATGGACAAAACAGAGTTTGTTCCGACACAATACAAGTAAAGCTTGCTCGTCCAGTAATATTTCGTTTGGAATCACCACATCGTGTCAGTCACGACCTCTCCACATAATTCAGAAATTCACGATCCATGTGCTGATCGGATTCAGTCTGAAGAATCAGAGTGGAAGGCTGAACCTCTAAAAGTTTCACAACAGGATGGGGCGGTTTTAGCGAGGCCAGCACTCTCGGATGTTGCCGGTTTGTACGCTCAGAATCGCGACTTGTTATCAGACTGCAACTGCGAAATTCAAGGAGAGTCACTGAGTGAGTTGCGTGTCCAGACGCGTGACGAGCTTCTTGATCTCGCAGTGGCTTACACATCGCAAATTCGACAAGAACCAGTCACTCGTCCTGATTTTGAAGGACTGATTTGTGACGGGCATCAACCGTTGTTATTTCATTCAGGTGTCTGGGCGAAGAACTTCGTCCTGGGTGGCTTGGCCAAAAAGCTGAAAGCGCCCCCGTTACATTTGATTGTTGATAACGATGCCTGGTCGCAATCTGGTGTGATGGTTCCCGTCAATACCACGACGGCTCCGACAAAACAGCAAATCGCCTATGCCACAGTCAATGGGGATCAGCCTTGGGAAGAAACTCTCGTTGATGATCTCAACATGTTTTCTGCGTTTGGGGAAAGCGTGTCAGATGTGATGGCCGAGTGTGGGGTCGAGCCTTTGATTCATGAGTGCTGGCCATTAGCCGTGGATGCGGCGAAGAAAAATTGGCCACTCTCCGATTGTTTGACAGTGGCCCGGCATCATATGGAGCGGCGCTGGGGGCTTGAGAACCTCGAATTGCCGATGAGTCGTGTTTGCGATTCAAATTCGTTCCGTAAGTTCTTCTGTCACCTTGTTTCTCACATGCCCTGCTTTCGAGAAATCTATAATCAAGTCTTGGGAGAATATCGCAAGGTCAATGGAGTTCGTTCCCATACACATCCCGTTCCCGAATTGAAAGAACGTGAAGGTTGGTTGGAGTCACCGTTCTGGGTGTGGAATACCAACTCAACTCAGCGACTTCCCTTGTTCGTCAAACAAGAAGGGCATCAAATTTTACTGGCATCTGATGCGAATCAGTTTGCCAGCCTTGAATTGTCGCCGGAACTGAAACCCGAGCGTGCCTTGGAACAACTCCAGACGTTGTTCAACGAGGGTTGGCGAATCCGCTCTCGGGCTTTGACGACAACTTTGTTTGCTCGCTTGTATTTATCAGACCTGTTTATACACGGCATCGGTGGTGCGAAGTATGATGAGATGACAGATCGACTGATGAGTCGTTTTTATGGAGTTGATGCTCCCGGATATTTGACCTTATCGGGGACTTGGCATCTTCCGCTCAATTCAGCTTACGATCTCGCAGAAGATCGTAAGCAGTCACTTCAACAAGAGCTTCGTGATTTGAAGTATAACCCCGAACGAATTCTCGGAGATTCTTTTCCCGAAGAAATGCAATCGCTGTGTGATGAAAAGCAGACGCTCATTGATGAACAAAAACGTGTCGAAGCGGGAGAGCGGCTCGGAGATTCTCAGCGAGAGCATCATCGGCGGGGATGCGAACGCTACCGACGTCTTAAAGCGATCAACAAGAACCTGGCCCAGATTGCCGGTCACAAGCAGAATGAGTTTCAGAAAGAACTGGACCAAGTGCAATCCCGGATTGATGCCAATCAAATTCTGAACAGCCGCGAGTATTCTTTTGTGTTGTTTCCTGAAGAAAAACTCAAAACAGCAATGACGGCGCTCACCGATTAAACTCTGTTTGATGTCGAGAGGAGCCGGTCATTTGAACGGACCGGACTTTTCACAAACACGGGCTTCCATCACTTGGACGACTTCCTCCAAATTGGAGTCAGAAGTGTCAATGGATACCGCATCGTCGGCTGGCCTTAGTGGAGCAATCGAGCGATTTGCATCGCGATAGTCACGTTCCCGGATTTCTTCAACGAGCTGCTCGAATTCCGGTCGGTCAGAATCGTCTGGCATTTCCTCATAACGACGTTGGGCTCTCACTTCTGGTCGTGCTGTCAAAAAGAATTTACAATCGGCGTTCGGAAAAACAATCGTTCCCTGATCGCGACCTTCGGTCACGGTATTGCCATGTTCGGCACATGCCCGTTGGAGATCGACAAGAGTATCGCGGACGGCTGGATGCTGAGCAACGACGGAGGCCACTGTACTCACAGCGGAAGTACGGATCTCGTCTGTGACATCGTACTGATTGATGAGGAGTCGACCATTCTGAAACTGAATATTGAGCGAGCGGGTTAACTCAGAAACAAGTGACTCGTCCTCGGGTGATGATTCCGATTTCAGACAACTCCAGGCAACTGCTCGGTACATTGCGCCCGTATCGAGAAATTCAAAGCCAAGTCGTGCCGCCAATGTTCTGGCTGCCGTACTTTTTCCCGAGCCGGCAGGGCCGTCAATCGTGACAATGATGGAGTTAGGAGCAGGTGATGGCACAGCAGTCTCGTCATCCAGGAGTGGTGAAAAATCCCAAAAATCAAGGGGGCTAACCGAAGCTCAAGTCAATGTTGGCCAGTTCATGGCCTCGCATTTCGATCATGACGGAGTTTTTCTTGATCGGCAACTCTTCGATGGTATTTCCTAGAAGATCTCGTTTTCGAGCCGAACTGGGAGGCATCAGCATGCTGAGTTGGACACGCCTGGAACGTCCTTCTGTTTCCAGAAGTCGTACACTGATTCCTTTTTTATCTGTTTCTGTCGAAGAATCAATCTCTGATATAGGATCAATAGCGAGTGGTTGAAACCCAAGGATCTGGACATTCTTTTGTTTCACCCGAAAAAACCAGCCCGCTTTATTTCGCGGTGCATGATCAGTCTTGATTGACAATGGTGGCATCAACATCTGGTGTGCGGCCTGCATGGGGTAAGATTCATCGAACGCAATCCAGAAACGAAATTTACGACAAGTTTCACCAGCCGGAATCAGGATCGAATCAAACATTCTTGGTCCTGATCGACGGTGGCAGGGAAGCCCATCCATCAGCACGGTTGTTCGTTTGTCGGAATCTGCAATCTCCAGATAATAGGGAGCTTCAAATCTATCGCCTTGGATGCCGTGAGCGCCTTGCAACAGGCCACGAGTCAAGACCGCCGATTCACTCTTCCATGCGAAGCGTGACGCAAAATAACAACTCCAAGGGTCACCATCAGGTTCGAGATGAGGAGTAATTTCGATTTCTATCTCAACGACTGGCCGCGATTTCCAAACGCGATAATGATTGCGGACGGTTCCGAGGACTGTTTGGTCTTCGGGATCAAGTAACTCGATCTCAGTCATGATCTCGCCTAACGCGGGGCCACTACTGAGAACCTCGGACTTGGTCATTCGGGATAGGCTGTAATTGGTTCGTCGAATGTCGTCCGGGTTTTCCGGGTCGGCGGAATAACTCTTTTCTAGTAGGTAGCGATAGGCGACTTGTTGGCTGATACGGTTGGGGGAACGCCCATATCCTTTGAGGTGCTGGATTCCCCCTGTTTGGTCGTTGATCAGAACTTCGAAGAACTCATTACGGAGCGTCATCTCCTCCGCTGCCGGAAGAGGAGCTTTGGTCTGGTTTTTGGTCCCGGATTCTTCCAGCCAAAGAAAACCGCAGCCAGGAACATCGACTACGGCAGCTTTGGTTCGTTCGTCAAACTGAACCGCCTTGACGTGGTCATCAATCTGGGGTGGATTCGTGAAATCGTCGATGGGAATGACCGCAGTTTGATCTTCAGAAAGCGTGTTGATCACGAGTCGTCCCGATGAGTTGTCGCCATTGGTGGTGATCAGTTCCGAGAGCGATGACAGTTCTGATTCTGTCCAAGCTGCGAACTCCTCGGCTAACTGAATATCTTTGATTGGTTTGATTTCTTCTTTGGATTCAACGGGTCCGTCATCTGTACCCTCTGAAGAACTTGAGTTGGAATCGTGGGAAGGGAGGTCGGGCCCAGAAAGTTCGATGCGGGTCTCCCACTTCTCACTGAGAGATTCTTCCGAAGTCAGAGTTTGTGTGCGCAGAAATTCTGAAATGCGGTTCAGCCAGTTGGTTTGATCATATTGGTGTCGCAATTGTAAGAAGTTTCGAAAACGACTGATGGGATCGATTTCTTCATAAGCGACCGACTGTAAAAGATAAGGGCTCAGATACCCCTTTTCTTCATGCTTTGCCAGACGACCAGAATGATCGGTGGTCAGAATGAATTCATCAAGAGTCGTAAACTGTCCCAGGACGGGGGCGTAACTTTGCATGCGTTGGAAATCCTGAAACCAGACTCCTTTGATTTCCGGCCATCGCGCAAACAGGATTCCCGCCACTTGATCGTCCTGCATCGACTCGGCCATGCGATCCGCAAAACGGAGATAGCTGACGGCACAATCGGCCGCTAATGGTATTCGACTGACCGCATCGATCACCGTTCCGTCACAACCTTCCCAACGGAGTTTGCTCTGTTCTTCATCAGGATAGAGGCCATCATCCAACGCGAGATGGAGCCCCGAATGAAATCCCGATTGAGAGAGGATTTGCGGGAGTTGTGTGGTGAAACCGAATCGTTTTCTGGCCCAGGTGGTTGGGGTCTGTCCCAGATGTTGTTGATAGATCTTGCGGCCTTCTTCAAGATCCCAGAGGACTGATTGCAGGGTTGTCGTGGAGACCGGCTTCTCGTAGCGGTCTCCTCCCAAGACTTCCACTTTTTTATCGCAGACTGCTTGTTTGAGTTTTTGTAACGCTTCGGGGTGTTGTTTGGCAATTTCCTGCAGATGGTCCCCTTTGAGTAAGAAGTTGACTGGAATCTCACGATCCAGTGTTTTGTCAAAGTGCTCATCAATCATATCAGGATGTAATAAACAGACATCGAGCAGATAGCAGTCCACGGGATAGAAGTGTTCTCGGCATTCCAGCAGAGTCTCAAAACAACCTTTGAGATGCGCTTTCGCGGCAGTTTCGTCTCCCGCTACAGCCGCTTCAGCGGCTGCGAGCTGGTCCTTTTGAAAAACATGTTCATCCATGCTGGAGTAGTAGTGCATCTTGCGGGTGAGCAACTCAATCAAAAGCCAGGCAGTCCCCAACGCATAAAAGTCCTGAGTCAATTCGTTTGTCAGTTCAGGATGTTCGGGCAAAAGTGGTCGCAATTCATTTTCGTACTCTTCCCGTGTGGTGCAATTTTCGATGACGGTGGCACCGTTTGACCGCGCGTGCTCGGTCCACTCGTGTGGCATCCAACCTTCACAGCAAGCGGGAACAAAGAAGAGATGGTTCTCCAGATGATGAGGTGGTTCGTCCGCCCGCGCCCATTCGGGAGCCGTTCTGACATTGTTTAAGAGCGCAGGGTATCTGCAGACCGCGAAGGCATTCAAAATGCCTGCGGCTTCTTCCTCGGTCAATTCCGTGGGAAAGTCTTCCAGCCCATGTGTGGGGATCAAAATCGAAACATTCTGTAGTTCGGCCATCGAAACTGTCCTGAGAAATAATCTGAAAAATCTTGGGAACTCTGGAGCGGCTGTCACCGTCTCAAGTGGTGCAGTTTGAGAGAGTTTATCGCTGCTGAGTTTCCCTTGAGTCGTAAGTTACAATATACAGGTTACTTATGTCGTATTGTCTGAATATCGGTCAAGATAGGAATAATCCGACGAGAACTTACATTCCCAGTCTCATTGGCAGAGGTTAAAAAGCGGGCTTTGACGATGAGGAATTTCTTGACCTTTTAGGAAGTCCCGTGTTACCTTAAAGTTACGGTAAACTAACTGTTTCGTATTGTGGCGTTCGCCGCGGGTGATTTCTACCCGAAATCCTGTTCGCATCATACAAAGAATATCACTGCCTCTTGGTTTAACAGACCGGAGACTGAGGAGACTGCATTCATGGCCGAATCGCAAGGTGTCTGGGGAATCGAAATTGGTCAAGCGGGTCTTAAGGCCATTCGCTTAAGATACGCCGATGCCGCCGAGCAGGCGCTCGCTGTGGCGTTCGATTATATCCCTCATCCGAAGATCTTGAGTCAACCCGATGCAATTCCTGAAGAGCTGATTCCACAAGCTCTCGAAAAATTTCTGCAACGGAACAATGTCAAAGGGGACAAACTGGCCATCAGTGTTCCCGGCAATACATCATTGCTCAAGTTCATCAAGCTTCCACCGGTTGAGTCTTCGAAAGTTGCCGAGATTGTCAAATATGAAGCTCGTCAGCAGATCCCGTTCGCATTGGAAGATGTGATCTGGGATTTTCAACCACTCAGTGGCGGTGCCGATGAAGATACTGGATTCATGCTGGATGCTGAGGTCGGCTTGTTTGCAATGAAACGCGAACAGGTGATGCAGAACCTCAAGCCCTATACCGACGAGAAACTCGAAATCGATGTGATTCAGTCAGCACCGCTGGCCATCTTCAATGCCATGCTTTACGACCAGTTAGGCATTCGTGGAGCAGAAGATGATCAAGAGCCCGGCGACGAGCACATGATTATCATCGACATGGGGGCCGACAACACCACCATGCTGGTCACTAATGGTGGCAAAATCTGGGTGAGAAACATTCCCGTCGGAGGCAACCACTTCACGCGAGCACTCTCCAAAGAGATGAAGCTCACCTTCGCCAAAGCGGAACACCTGAAGTGTAATGCGACCAAATCTCCCGATCCACGAGCTGTCTTTCAGGCGTTGCGACCGGTCTTCAACGATTTTGTCGCCGAGATTCAACGATCAATTGGCTATTTCTCTTCTGTGAATCGTGAAGCGAAAATTTCCAAAGTTGTCGGAGTCGGCAACGGATTCAAAATGGCGGGTTTGCAGAAGTTTCTCGAGCAGAATCTTCAGCACGAAGTTGTTCGGCTGAATCGTTTTCAGGGACTTGTCGGCGACTCGGTACTGTCCGATCCATTGTTTGAAGAAAACATTCTCACCTTCGCGGTTCCTTATGGGCTGGCATTGCAGTCCATGAAGAAGTCGTATCTCAAGACGACTTTGCTACCGCCCGAAATTGTGCGTGCCCGCATGATTCGTCATAAAAAGCCGTGGGCCGTTGCCGCCGCTGCAACTTTGCTATTCGGCTTTGCATTATCAGCGTTTGGTTACGCACAAGTTTATGATTCCGTCAGTGAAGATCGCTTCGGGAATGATAGCGAGGGGGCTATCGGAGAATCCAAAAAAGTTGTCACCAAGAAATCTGGTTTTGAAAGCACTTATAACTCCAAAAAAGGGGAGCTCGAAGGCATCTTCTCCAAAGAAGATCAACTCGTCGAGCCACTCGATACACGCGAATATTGGCTTGAAGTTTATGCGGCCATCAATGCCTGTCTTCCTCGACCGCAGGGAGACGAAATTGAGGAAGAGAATATTGAGCATAAGAAGAGGATTAAGCTCTCTTCAATTACCTGTGAAAAACAAGCCGATCTGAAAACCTGGTTTGATGGTCTCTCTGAACAAGAGAAAACTCATATGGCGAAATCGGCTCAGGAAACGGCTCCTGAGGGTGAAGGCTATGTGTTTACTCTCATTGGCTACCACTACTACAACGATACCGATCACGCCCCCAATGATTCGGGGATTCAATTTGTCGTGAATCACTTGCTCAAAAATTTGCAGTCATTTGAAGTGATGCCCCGGCAAGGTTGGAGGAAGGTGCCTGTGGGGAAAATCGGGATTTCACATCCCACAATTCTTCAAAGCACCTTGACTCAAAAGATTTATGATAAAGAAGGTTATTTGCTAGAACAAAATCGAAACGCCGGGACTGGGCGTCCTGGTTCGCCAACCGGCCAGGGATCCGGCGATTATGCCGGAGAAGGATTTGATTCGGGGGCTTCTCCTCCGGCGTTCGGTCAACCGGGGGGCAGTTTCGGACGCCCCAGTCCGGGAGTTCCCGGCAGATCACTTCCACCGGGAGTTTTGGACCCGACGAAAGAATCGACGGCCAAAGAAATTGGGCAACTTGATTTTGTGTTGCAATTCGTCTGGCAGCCGACTGCATTAGAAGAACGGCCGGAGAAAGAACCTGTCGTCGAAGAAGAAGGCCTCGAACAGACGCAATAATCTTTTTTCATTCGTTGAAATAAGATTCTCAACTGACAGCAATTAAGTACCGCAAACAAATCGCGGAGAAACACAATGGATAAATTAAAACCGATTCTGGAACAGAAATTCTGGATTTTGTCTGGCTTGGCTTTGATTATGCCTTTCGTCGGTTGGTTGATCGTGACCAAAACCTATGCGACCGGTGTCGAAGAACGCGAAACGGCTATCAACAACGCGTTTCAGTCCGTGCAAATTTCGGGAGAAATTCCGAATGACCGATGGGTTGAGAACGCCGATGTTATCGTGACGGCCGAACAAAAACGGCTCGATCAGGCGCAGCGAAGTCTTTGGGAATCACAAAAACAAAGCATGATTTGGCCCTCCGGGGTTCAGGAGTTAATGGAGGATGTGACCTATGAGGGAGAAATCTCTTCCGTCGCTCGCGAACGCTATCGATTGGGGTACTACCGACAACTGACAAAAATGGAACAAGCACTGCGTCGTATTGATATGGTCACGGGAACAGGAGAAGGCGTTCTGCTGATGGATCGGCAAGCTTATACCCATACTCCTGACGGGACATGGGCAAGCCAGCCCCCCATCACACAAGAAATGTGGAATGCCCAAATCGATTACTGGTTGGTGAAAGCGGTTCTTGATTCGATTGAATCGATGAACCGTGGTGCTGATAAAATTACCGAATCGTCAGTGCGTCAAGTCTTGGAATTAACTCTGCGAGGAGGCGAGCGAGATTACTCCAGCGGTTCTGCTGAGGCGGGCGGAGACGGTATGAGTCCTGGTGGCGAAGGATATGGATACGACGCAGGAGGAGGTTTAGGCGGTGGAGGCGGGACAACAGTGAACGCCACAGCAAAATTTGACCTGAGCGAAGAACTTGGACCTACCTCGGGAGCCGGTGGCGGTGCCGGAATGGGAGGGGGAGAAGGTTACGGCAGCATGCCGACGGAAGGTGGTTATGGATCCGGTGACGGTGGTGACGGAGGAGCCCCTGCAGGCCCTGATCGATACGTGGATGACGATGAAGGTTATCCGTTCCGCACACGTGCCTTTGTTCTGGGTGTGCTTATGAAACATGACGACTTACCGAAGTTTCTTTCCGAATTGAGCGGTTCAGATTGGCCTATTCAAGTCATTCGGGTTCAGATGGCTGCCGTCAATCCCGACACACTTAGTGATGCTGGGCGAATGGGGGGGCGTATGTCTCCCGGTGCTCGTCCCGGAGGAGGGTTTGGTGGTTCGAGCAGTTTCGGTTCTGGCGGCGAAGGCTATGGCGCGGAGAGTGGCGGATCGTTTGGTTCAAGTGGCGGCGGTCTCACCACGAGTCGTCCGGGAATTCCTCGCATGAATGGTGCGGGACTGGCAAATTCTGGCTTGATTCAGCAATCCATGACGGATCCCAATTTAGCTGAAGTTTGGATTGGTGGTCTGGTGACATTATTCCGTCCCATCGAAGAACAGCCTGTCGAAGAGGCGGCTGAAGGATACGGAACAGAACCTGAAACCACCACCGATCAAGTTCCTGAAGAGTCTGCCGAAGTATCGGAAGTGGATGAGAATGTACCCGCCGCCGATACGGAGACGGAATCAGACAACGATGCCGAAGCGGCTCCTGCGACAGAAAACTCTGAAGCAGAAGAAACTGCCAAACCGGCGACAGATGCCGAAGGCGATTCAGAAGCGAAGAACGAAAAACCACCTGCCGACCCGACTGAGAATTAACCTGATCATCCAAGAGATTTTACGCTTAAACAATACAACCATCACGACTCGTTTACCGAGTTCCATCACGCACAGGAGAGCATGATGAAAGGCTTAAATCCCAAAGAGTTCCTCTTAAAGCATGGCGAAAAAATCGCCTTCGGTCTCATCGTGATCGCAGCGCTGTTTGTACTGAAGAGTACGCGCTGGTCGCCTTATGATCGAACTCCACAAGAGTTGGTCAAATTGTCTAAGGAAGCTGATCTTAAAATTGATCAGTCCGAATGGCCGGCTGAAAAGCGTAAAGAGTTGATGCCCAAGAAGGACATCGTTGCGAGAGGGCAAGCCATGCGTGAGGGAATCAATACCTCCGATTTTGCCTTCAGCACCCCGATGTACACGCCGATTTATCCCAAAAGCGAACCCATCACCGAACCAGATTTCCTGACAGTGGAAAAACTGATCGCCACGGCGGACGAGTTTCTGTTGCAAATTCCTGCTGAAGACGAAGCCGTAGATGGAGATGATGCTGCGGAAGATGAGCCAGAAATTGATGAGTCAGACATCCCCGAAGCGCTCAGAAAAAGAAATAAATCACCTGCTGCGAGTGAGTTTGGAACGGATCCCGCCGGAGCTGGCTTTGAGTCTCCTCCCGGTGAATATGCGGGTGATGGTGGAGTCGGTTTTGGATTCGACGAAGGCATGATGGGTGAAGGTGGCACTCAAAAAGTCGAGTTGAACGGCGAAGGGTATCGTTTCGTCTCGATTCGTGGTGTGGTCGACTGGCAGACTCAAAAGGCCAAATATGTCGATGCTTTGAATTTGCCTCCCGATCAAGCCGCATTTGTGGAACCGGACATTGTCAATTTTCTGATTCAAAGGCAGCGAGCCGTTTCTCAGGATGACCCCTGGAGTGGCGAGTGGAAAGATCTGGACATCCAAAACTCGATTGAAGTCTTGAATAAAGCTTACGACTTTGAGGCAGACACCGTTGATGTCACGATTACCGATCCCGTGATCACGGAGCCGTTACCAAGGCGTGTTCTCGGAATTTGGGGGAAGCATGCCACTCACCCAAGTGTGACCAATTTTGAACTTTCCGAAGAAGAAATTCGACGCGAAACTCTTCGGCAAGAAAAGCTGATCGAAGCCTACGAAGCGATCAGAAAGCAATCTGGGCAGCTTGACCCCCTTGAAGAAGGTGGTTTCTCAGGACAGGCTTATAATGTTCGCAACATGCAATCAGAACTCGGAATGGGTTCGAATTCCGATTACATGGCCGATTATGAAAATTCCTATCGCGAGGAAATGAACAGTGCATACACAGAGAACCCTGAGTATTACGGTGCTTCTCCCGGTGCGTCACCAGGAGAAGGTGGATTGTTGACAACGACACGTTCCAAAGCGAGCGGGCGTTTGTTGCTATTTCGTTATTTCGATTTCGATGTGGAGCCCGGTGTTGTCTATCGATATCGTGTTCAACTCGAATTTGAGAACCCGAATTTTGCCAAGCCAATCGAGTTATTGGAAAGCCCAGATGTTGCTGAGGGACGTACGAAAAAGTCTGAATGGAGTGAACCCACGACGGCAGTACAGGTTCGTCCTAAATCGGAATACTTTCTGGCAAACGTCGACTTTGATCGAGCGAGACGGCAAGATATGGCCAGTATCAATATATTTCAGTGGAATTCACCGACAGGAACAGTCGTCAACGAGACTCTGAAAGTTGCCATCGGTGATCGAATTGCCGGTCAGATCAAAACCCGAGTGGTCAATCCATTAGACGAAACCTATGATGCACAAGATGTGGTCGTGAACTCCGACCATTTGCTCGTGGATTTATTGAACAATGATACTTTTGAGCTGGATACTCAGTTACCCGATCTTGGCAAAGTGCCGACCAAGGCCAAGTTCGATGAGATTTTAGTGCTTGATGAACAAGGTCAGCTTGCTGCGATCAGTCCCTATGATCGAGAAACGAAACGAATCACTGCTCAAAGGTTCCAGAAGTTTCAAGATGAGCTCGGAAAAGAATATGCAGAAGCCGCGAAGGAAGCTTCTGCGGCTGAACAGTTTCTGATGGGAGAAGAAGGCGAGTATGGCGGCGATGGTTACAGTGGGGGAGAGGGCTCTGGCTCTCGTCCCAGCTCTGCAACAAGTCGCCGAGGAAGACGGTCTTCTCCGAGCCCATAATTCAATTTGAAAGCGGCTAGAGAAATTCTAAAAACAATCAGACTCAGGCAATCACATGTGAATGTGGTTGCCTTTTTTCTTGCCAAGCTTTGAGGAGAGGGCGAATCTCTCCAGCCAGATAAAAGGAACCACTCACAACGATCAGGCCCGTTTTTTGGGCAAGTTGTCGAGCTTTCTCGATTGCTTCAACAGGTGTTTGCGCGATAGAGATGTTGATCTCGGCGCTGGGGAGAAGTGAGGCTTTGAGATCTTCAGGTGGACAGCATCTTTGGCTAGAAGTGGCTGCAGTGAGGATGAGATCGTCAAAGTGTGGAATCAGATCTGTAAGCTGTTCTTGATACGGTTTGTCCCGAGCCGAGCCAAACACGAGGACGCGTCTCCCTTTTGGGGGAAGTGTTTGATTCTTCAGAGTTTGGATGAGCGCTTGGGTCGAGTCGGTATTGTGAGCGACATCTAACAGAGTTAGGGGACGTGTGTGAAGAATTTCCTGACGACCGAGAATCTTCAGATTTTCGATGGCTGATTTGATCGTGGCGTCGGAGATAGAAGGCGGATGATTGTCCATCGTATCAACGGCTTTCAAAACAGCACCCAAGGCAGTTGCCAAGTTTCGAACCTGATGCTTACCCAACAATGGCAAAGACAGGTCTGTAATGCTTCTATCGCCAATGTTAATGTTGTGTCGAAGTTGACCGCTTTTCGAAGACTGAAAGCTGGAGTAAGTGATCTCCGAATCGACTTCCCAGAGTGGGCAGTTCAGTTGTTGACATTTCTCACGGATGACCTGTTGTGCATCGGGCAATTTGCATCCGCTAATCACCGGGATGCCAGATTTGATGATTCCTGCTTTCTCGCTGGCAATTTTCGTGATCGTGTTTCCGAGTTGTTCTGTGTGATCGATACCAATTGAAGTGATCACGGTGACTTGGGGATGACATATATTGGTGGAGTCGAGTCGTCCCCCCAGGCCGACTTCCATGACGGCAACATCAACATTAGCGTCTCGAAAGCATAGCCAGGCGAGAGCCGTCGTCAGTTCAAAAAAAGTAGGTTCGTGCGCATCTGATTTTGAACGTAGAGATTCAACAGCGGTTTTCAAAACTTGGGTTTGTTCAATCAGTTGGCTCTGGTTGATCATCTCACCATCAATTTGGATTCGTTCTTCATATTTTTCCAGATGTGGTGATGTGAACAGCCCGACTCGGTGTCCTGCAGATTGCAGGCAAGCGGCGACCATATGTGCTGTTGAGCCCTTTCCTTTTGTTCCCGCGATATGAATGGACTGGAGGCGTTGTGGGTTACCCAGTTCTTCCAGCAATTGCTTCATGCGATCCAGTTTGAAGTCTGTATGACGATACGATGTGGATTGCTTTTGTTCAAAGTTGGTGCGGTTCAGGAGAAAGTCCATTGCCTGCTGGTATGTCGTCATCCTGCTGGTCCACTGAGAATGAAAAGAGGGGCCGTTGATCTCAAGAAGTCTCAGGATAACCGACCACCAACACAATTTTGTCAAAATCAAACAGTGATGGCGAGTCACAAGGGGAGAGGAATGACGAGTGCGGCAGGAATTTATGAGCGGGTGTAAGAGTGGAATTCGTCACCCAGATGCACCAGAAGCTCGATAATTAATAGATCGGCGCGAACCAGAACATGTCGCGAACCACGGCTTCCCAGTTTAGCAACAAGTTTCTGTGTCTGTTCAACGTGCATCTTCAGGACCTCGGCTGTTGTTGCATTGGCCGTTGTTAAGATTTTTGTGAGCTGTGTGAGTTCAGCGGTTAACGTACCCTCACCCATCATGCAAAATGTTCGCAACAGGTGTCCGTACAGGTCTTTGACTTCTTCTGGGAATTCAGACGAGTGAGTCTCTCTCTGTAACAACTCACGGTGGTGTATGATTTGATGGAGATGAGTGAAAATCGTTTGTGATTCGGTTTTCTCACGGACTGACAATTTGCGATTCGCTGCCTCAATACGCTGGTTAGATCTTTGAAGTTCGTTTCGTTTGACAGACCGCAACAACGACGGGACCAAAGCCGGTGTGTTCCAATTCTTTTGGCTGAGGATAATGTCACATCCCTGTTGGCACATTTCGGCCCACTCTTCATCGCCTAACTGGTCGATGACCATCAAGACTGGTTCATCGTGACCACTCGTACGCATCGCTTCCAACAGTTGCAGAATATTGGCAACTTCCAACGAGTCATTTTCAGGATTCGCATCCTTGACAATCAGGATGGCGTCAAAGATTTCTCGACGAAGAATGGTGAGAGCTTCATGTGGTGTACTCGACCAGCGATAGTGCGGTTCGCTCACTTGCCTGTGATTGAGTTGGATCGTTATTCCAATCCAAGATGGTTCCGAAGAACTCACACATAATAACCGGAGAGAATCTGTGGGTCGCAAGGGTGTCGGCTCGGTCATATGAAAAGAACAATATATGATTGGACGTTATGACAACTTTGTATCAGCGACAGGTATAGGCCTCTGCTTAAAAGTGGTCAAGAGACGTTGTACGTCTCGAAGTGCATACGGCCTACAGCAAACCTGAAATGGGCTTGCCATGATAGATGTGATGAGGTCTTCCCAAATCATCTTTCCAGGCAGCCGTTTCGGGAATTCCCAGACATTGATAGATGGTGGCCGCCAAGTTTTCCGGGGTTTGTGGGTCGGAAGCGGGGTGTCCACCTTCACGATCTGTCGAGCCGATGACGTGGCCACCAATGATTCCACCTCCGGCAAGAAAGACGGATTGTGCGGCTCCCCAGTGATCACGACCTGGGTCCTTGTAGTGTTGTGGAAGCCCGAAAACTTTCGGTGTTCTTCCAAATTCCCCCGCCATTACGATTAAGGTTTCATCGAGAAGCCCCGACTCAGCCAGGTCATCGAGTAGGGCAGAAACAGCCTGATCGGTAGGAGGGAACAGAAAGTTTTTTAAGTTTGGAAACGCATTGCCGTGCGTGTCCCAGGTTTCATTGTTTCCCAGATTCACCTGAACGAGACGAACGCCGGCTTCGACCAATCGCTTCGCCATCAGCAGAGACCAGCCGAAAGAATGTCTTCCATATCGATCTTGCGTGTTGTCGTCGGCTTGGGTGACATCAAATGCGTTCCGCACACCCGGATCGGTCAGCAAAGAAACCGCTCCTTCACGATATCGGTCAAATGATGTCATCGAGGCGTCTGTGTCTAATGTGATGCGTTGATCTTCAAGCCGTCCGAGGAGATTCATTCGACGATCAATCCGTCGAAAATTGAGTTCATTGGGAAGGGTCAGGCTGGGAGCTTCGAACCGCAGTTTTGTGTTGTTTTCTTTTCCCCGAGCGTGGTGAAACTCATACTCAGGAAACGCTCCATAAGTGACGGAATTATAAGGACTGGCGTCAATGAACCAGGGATCTCGTTTCGAACCCATTTGTCCGGCAAACTGCCCTGGGATCACACGACCGGTGCGATGTTTGAGTTGTTCGGGGAGGACCACGGCTGGAGGAAGATTGTTGCTGGAGGGAAGTTGATCGCCAATGATGGAAGCAATGGAAGGCCAGTCATCTGGCATGGGTTTATTAGCTTGGAACGAAGGAGGTTTCATCGTTCTGCCGGTCAGCATGACGTGGTGACCTTCGGAGTGTTCGTTATAGGGGTGCGTGAGAGAACGAACGAGGGACCAATGTTGACTCCGCTTAGCCAGTTGTGGCAGGTGTTCGCAAATATGAACACCGGGAGTTGCCGTTGAAATCGGCAGAAATTCTCCACGGATGTTCTCGGGGGCTTCCGGCTTCATATCGAAGCTATCTTGTTGTCCCAGCCCTCCTGAGAGAAAGAGATAGATAATCGATTTGGCCGAACCTTTCGCCAAGGTCGCTTCATTCAATGCGTGCAGGTGGTTTGTACCCAGCCCCAGCAGACTGACCGTACCCGCTTGAAGCATCGTTCGGCGAGTGAGCGATGGTAGGCCAAACTCATTGTGTTGATCTGTGAGATGATGCATCCGAAACCCATCAAAGATACGTGATGTGTTGAGTTTATCGGTCTCAATCACGCACGGCAAGAGGATTCTCTGAGTTATATTGAGACGAGTGCTCTTCTTGTTAGCGCTCTAGCGGAAGAAACATCAAAGTCGATGTGGCCGTCGCAACAATTTGCCCTTCTTGATCGGTTGTTTCTCCTTGGCAGACGGCAGTTCTCGTGCCGTGATGGAGGCAACGGCCTGTCGTTGTGAGGCGGTCACCCTGTTTGACCGTCTTCGTGAAATTGATGTTGAGTTGCATTGTGACTGCATGATGCTGGTCGGGAGCCTGGGAGGCTCCCGCAATACCCAACGCGGAATCGAGCAAAGTGCCAGTCACTCCACCATGCGCCATTCCGAGTGATCGCAAATGTTTTTCTTCAATGGTTAAGTGGATGATCGCCTTTCCGCTCTCGATTTCTCCGACTTCAATCCCGAGGAGATTCAGGAAGGGAAATTCGCCACGTTTGAGAGCTTCGGGGAAGTGCCAGTCTTTCGATGTCATTTCTGGTCTCGATCTATTTTGGATGGCAAGTGCAGGTCAATTTTGTCGTGCATTGTGTAGAAGCGAAAGTGGGTTCCGTCTTGAATAAAAAGGCCGCTCGACTTGTTTTCAGTGATGGGACGAAGTGGATAAGTGTGTTTTTTCCAGTGAATAAGATCGTCCGAAACGGCAATTCCTGAAGCCCACAATCGAGGGTCGTGATTGTTCGATGCTCCATGAATCGAGGCGTAATAATTTCCCTGAAATTTGAAGATCTGATTGAGGGCAATAAGATCTTGATCGAATAATTCTGGTCCCGGTGTCATGACGGGTTCGTCTTGAATGTTGGTCCACAGTTTCAGGTCTTTTGACGTGGCCAGCCAGATGCCAGCATCGCGACGTTCATAAAAAAGATACCAGGTGTTGTTTTCGAAGTAAGCAGTCGGTGTGCCGAACGGTCCAGCGGGAATGGGGTGTCCATTGGTGAGCCGCACATCGAGTTGGCCTGCGGATTTCCAGTGAACGCCATCTTTGGAAGTCAGTCGATGAGACTGATCCCCTCGTCCCTCCGCGAACATGTGGAAGGTTCCTTGGTGCTCAACCACCATCATGTCTTCAACCCAGAGATTGGAAATTAATGGGTTTTGGGGATGTCGGGTCCAGTGAATTCCGTCTTTTGACGTGGCAAGCCCGAGGGATTTGATGCTGGAGCGTTCACCATCATAGCCGGTGTACCACAACCACCACTGATTACGAGATTTTAAAATCCAGCCACGCTCTCGGAGACGTGCATCCCATTGCTCCTTGGTGCTCGCTGTGAAAATGGGGTTGTCACAGTAAGGCTCGAAGGAGGTGAGTGTTTTCGGGAATAATGCGAGATCTTCAACCTGGGCCAAGACCGGATTAGAGGTGAGGAGAGCAAAGGCAATGAAAGAGCAGAAAGATTTGATTGTCATAGTTGGCAACATAAAAAGAATGAGAGACAGAAATACTGTCTCCCATTCTAGGAAAGGGTTGCCTTTGAAAAAAGTCAGCGTCTACTCAGGTGTTGCGTACTCAAAATTGCGTGCTTTTGCTTGAGTTCGCACGGTCTTGAGGACAGCATCATCAAACTGGGTTTCTCCATCAGGAGTGGCCTCAGTCAATTCTGCCAAGTGCTGAGTTCGTTGCTTATTGAGCTTTTTGATCTCGCTCTGAACAGTGAGACGTTCCTTTTTCTTTTGAGCAAGATATTCGTCTCGTTTCTCGGGACTCAGCTTTTTGAGCTCCGGTGGCAGTTCGTCTTCCTTAAGAGACTTCAACTTCACTTTTCCTTCTTCAATAGCGTCCAGCAAATCAAAGGTCGAATTTCGATAGAAGCCAGAACTTTTCGTCGCTGCACGTCCCGCTGCAACGGAGGGGGCTGCTTCCGAGGCATTGGCATCTTGAGCTTCTTGCCTCTTCAGAAAACTTTCTTGTTTGTCTTTTTGGCCGTACGGCACATAAGTGGTGTTTAATTGGCTGCTTAATTCCATCAGCCGCTTGTCGTAGGGAGTGCTTGGCACGGGACGCACATCGTTGTGGTTAATATTCAGGAACTCCCCTTCACCTAGCAATGCTCCTTCGGCCCAAAAACCACGTTTGCCTTCCGCCTCTGAGCCACAGTGAATGGTGTTAATCGTCACTCCATTCGAGATGGCTGATCGGCAACTTGATCGAAAATCGATCGGGCCTTGTGAGAAAGGTTCGTTCCCGGCGATGAAAATCATTTTGAGATCGTCAGGTCGTTTGCTCCATTCCAGATTGAGAACCGCGTCATGAATGACAGCACCACAATACTCCTGACCACCGTTGGTCCTCAGTTCAAAGAGTTTTTCGGAGAGAATGTCCAAGTCGCCCGTGAAGGGAACGATTTGTTTCAGGTAGTGTTCGGTGACCGGAAGAGAGCTCTTGCCATACTCATACAAAGCGACTTCGAGGTCAGGGCGGCGTTTGTTTTTTCGACAGTTCTCGAAGTCATTCACAATTTTCCACAACTGCGTTCGAGCTTGGTGAATCAAGCCTTCCATGCTTCCACTGGTATCAAGGAGGATTGCGATTTGAACTTTTGATTTCTTGGCTTTTCGTTCAGCCTTCGGTTGGTCTTCGGCATGAGTGATTGAAATGGAAAGTATCAGCGTTGATACAGAAAACAGGAGTGGAAAGAGGATCTTTCGTCTCATCGGAATCTCCTTGAATCGATGGGATTTGGTGACTGCATACAGGTGAGAGGCCTCTAGTGGGAAAGGAGTTCCCAAAAAACTCAAGAAATGCCGAATCTGGGAGAATTCCCAGTGCAGTTTTTGATTTGCCTCTGCATACTGTGATACATTATTGTCCCCTTACGCTTGGCGTCTCTAATCAGTCTGTGAAGACATCATTCACTCAACCACGGCTCTCTGAGCGTTTCGCACTCAACCAGCGCCCCTTGCTGTTGCTGTTTGTCTGTTTTGCGAGCGGTATTTTTTTGGATCAGCAGTTTCGCGAGTTCTCATACCTATGGGGGGGAATTGCTTTTCTAACGGCCATCAGTTTTGCGCTGATCCGTCAGTCTCAAAAGCCCAAAACATTGCTACTTGTGATTGTCCTGTTATGGATAGCAGTGGGAGGGATGTATCACGCTTATCGAACACAAAAGATGGCCTCTCATCCTTTGTCGGGCTTGTCGGAAACAGAATGGACAACTGCACAAATGCGGGTGCGATTACTGGAATCGCCTCATATCAGTCGCAAAACTCGACGTAAGTTTACTCCCGCCTGGCGTGTCACAGATCGAACTCTCTTTCCAGCGGAATGCCTGTTATGGAATGGGAAAGAGATTGAGCCGGGAAAAGTTTTGGTCTCCGTACGCGGTCATTTGATCGGCCCGCGTGCGGGAGATGTGGTGGACCTTTCCGGTCAATTTGGGCGACCCGCAAAACCTGCTAACCCTGGAGAGTTCGATTTTCAGAAGTGGATGGTCCTTCAGGAATATCTGGGCAGTATGAGTGTCGAACACCCCCGACATGTCGAGGTGATTGCGGACTCGTCATCTTCCGTTGGACATCTGATGTCACGATCTCGGGAGTGGCTCGCAGGCAGACTTGATCAATACTTGAAATCTTCCGACTCTCGCGCCATTGCTCGCGCGTTGCTGTTAGGAGATCGTGCGGACTTACCGGATGAGATCAAACGGGCATTTATCCAAAGTGGTGTGTTCCATTTGTTGGCGATTTCGGGTCTCCATATTGGAATCATTGCGATCATGCTTTCTCGACTATTGTCGATCCTTAATCTGTCGCTACGTCACTCCTCATTGATTGTGATATTCTTGATGATTGGATACGCATCGGTTACGGGGTTACGTCCGAGTGTTTTTCGTGCGACATTATTTCTGGTGATATATTTGATTGGACGTCTCTTAGGACGTGAATCGTCGCCCTTAAATAGTTTGGGGCTGACGGCATTCCTCTTGTTGTTGATGAATCCAATGACTCTTTTTAACAGTGGGTTTCAGCTTTCGTTTTTATCCGTTCTGGGAATCCTTGCTGTCAGGCCGTTGCTATTGGTGAATCATTCGCCTCATTCGCTTTATGAAAGAGCGACCGCAGGTTTAACACGTCCCTGGTACGAGCCGGTGATCCTTTTTCTGAGGGCCGCTGTTTATGATGGTGTCATCATTGGCCTTGCCGTCAGTCTGTTCACATTTCCCGTGATCGCAAAAAACTTTCATCTCTTTCCCATCTGGGGCGTCCCGTTAACAATCTTGATGATTCCTCTCGTAACCGTTTTGCTTGGCTTGGGATGTGTGTTGCTTGTTGCATCGTTGGTGCTTCCGGTCGTTTGTCCTGCTCTTGGGGGGATGATGGAACAGGCGTTGATTCTGATCTCCGCCATTCCGCAAATCGTGAGTGATTATTCGGTCGTGACCTGGACATTGGCTGAGGTCTCGTGGTGGTGGTTGATGGGGTATTTGATGGTTGTCATGGCGATACTGTTATCGCGTGGTTTTCAGCTCCGACTGTGGGTTGGAATGTTCGTTTGGTGTGGCTTGCATGTTCTCATCAGCCAATCGTCGTTTCAGAAAGAGACATTTCGATTGACGACCTACTCAGTCGGTCATGGAATCGCGATCCTGATGGAGTTTCCCGACGGCAAACGATTTTTATATGATTGTGGATCGAATGATGGAGGACACAATGCGGCACGGGCGATTCTGGATGATTTCAGAATGCGCGGAGTTCATCATCTGGATCGTGTTTATCTGTCCCACGCTGATCTCGACCACTATTCCGCGTTTCCCGATTTACTGGAAGAGATTGAAATCGATGCAGTGGTCACGACCGAAGCATTGATGTCGTCTTCAGAGTCGAACTTGCGATATCTCCAAGAATTGATACGACAGTCCGAATGTCGGGTGCAAGTTGCGACACTTGGCGATCAGGAAGAGGTTGCCAAGGATTTTCAAATTGAAATCTTGCATCCGAAACAGGGTCTTCGATATTCCTCCGATAATGCGGCCAGTTTGGTGCTGTTACTCACTTGTCGAGGACAACGAATCCTCTTAACCGGATACGTTGAAGCAGAAGGTCTCGATTCACTGATGGATCAATCCATTGGAAGCGTCGATTATCTTCTCTCTCCCCATCATGGAAGCCGAGCCGCAAACACGGCAGAGTTAGCCAACTGGTGCCAACCAAAACATGTGGTCGTCTCGACTGGTTATCGATTCGAGCTCGATTTTCTGGAAGACTTTTACGCTCAGACAGAGGGGTTATACATCACTCATCGAGATGGAGATGTGATCATGGAGGTGCCGAAATCAGGTGGTGTGCAATGGAGGACCTTGAGGTCTCAATCGTCGGTGTCTGATTGATCTGCGTCATCATTTTGAGCTGCGTCATCATTATCCAGGTTGGATTGAAATGTCGATGGAATTCCAAATTCACCGCCGAACTCAGGAGTATTCACGATTTCTTCATGCCCACGAATCAATGTGACCTTGGATCGCATCTCTTTGCGTTTTTTATTGATTGAAGTGATCGCATCTTGCAGTTTCTTAATTGACGAAAGTAAATTTGTCGGTGACTCTCCACCTTCTGCCAAGGTTCGAGTGATCGACAGCAAGGCGGGTTCGACTTCGTCTTTGATGCCGAGAATGCAATTCTCGGTCTCAACCAATAAGTCACGAGAGAGGCTGCGGATCATTTGGCGATCATGAATTTGTTCTTCCACGCTTAGTTCGCGATTCATCACAACATTGCCTTTGAGGCCCATGTTGTCCATATCGACCAGACGTCCGAAAGGATTCACGGCATCGCGTTTCTCTTCTTGATCTTGTCGCGCTTCACGTAATGCCTTAGCAGCTTCTTCCGAATCAGGGTGAGTTTTTGCGGCATGCTCGAAATGACGAATGGCCTGAGCGTAACTCTTCATTTCTATATAGATACGCCCCAGGTATAAGTTCGCCTCCAGCAAATCGGGATCGATTTTGATGGCTTCTTTGAAAGCCGTCATTGCCATTGAGTTTTGGTTGAGCCCCAGGTGGGCTTCGCCCAGATACAGATATCCGATGACAGATTTTTTCTCTTTCAGTAAACCTGCGCGAATGGCTTTTGCGGCCGCTTGGTATCGTTCCTGAGAGTTGTAGAGTGCACCGAGATTCAACCAAGCAACACCGTTGGAATAATCAATTTGAGTCAGTTTCAGATACTGTTCGATGGCTGGATCAATTTGACCGAGCTGTGCATATGCCGCTGCAAGTCCGCGGAGCGCTTTGAGATGATTGGGTTCAAGCGAGAGAACTTTTTGAAAAGCAGCCACGGAACTCTCAAACTGTTTTTTTCGAAACAGCTTTTGGGCCTCTTTGAGAAGTTCTTCAGGGGGATTAGCATCTTCTGACATTCGTTTCCTCAAGTTGCAGCAGGAAATGGAGACTGCTCAAGAAAGTAATGTTAACAGACCCGTTTAGGGTAGGTGATGTCGGCATGGTCGTCACCACCAATCTTGGAAAAACCTTCGTTTCATAGGGTAAGTACAAGTGAACATTGTTCAGGAGCGTTTCCAATGTAGGCGGTCTGTTGTGATGGTTTCCTGCTTCAAGGCGCAATTCAAACAGTATTTTTCGCCTTGGTGCATGAGGTAGATTTCTCCCTTCATCAATAGGTGGAAGTGCTCTTCTCCCTCTGATTTGGTGTGGCAATATTCTTTCACCGAGTCTCGTTTTGCGTGTGCCGTCCATGAGTCGGGTAACGGAACGTAAATTCGATGGTCGATTTCAGGAATCGATTCGTCTGTCATGATTATTCTCCAACAGGAACCGTCACGCTCAACTCTTTGGCCAGATCGGTCAACGCGTTCCAGTTTCCTTCATCGAGAGGAATACCAGTCTTCGTCCGAGCGGCCAGCGTGCGAAGTTCGGGATCTCCGGGAAGTGTTACGGGTTTTGCAGGATCGATGGCAGGTGAACTGCGGACATAAGTTTCCAATTGCGAGACTTCTCGATGCAAGTGATCAAACCCGCCAAACATTTCGGGATCAAACAATACAAACACCGCACAGTTTCCTAACGGTGCAGGAGGATCAGAGAACGAGCATTGACCGGCCGACAATCCACCGGATAGCATTTCGATCATAAACGCGAGTCCGAATCCTTTGTAGGCTTGATCACCTCCCATTGGCAGAATCGTCCCCGGAGGGTCGCCGTAGATGACATGCGGATCGGTCGACGGGTTTCCTTCGGAGTCGAGGATCAATCCCGGTGGAACTTGTTCGCCGGCAATTTTTTTGACACGAACTTTTCCTTCTGCCGTAGCACTCGTTCCAAAGTCCATCACGAATGGGCCGTTTTCTCCTCCCGGTACTCCCATACAAATGGGGTTAGTCCCGAGCCGAGGGGCTTTGGCTCCGACCGGAGCAACACGATGAGCGGCACCGTGAGTGTTGGCAATAATCATGGAAGCCATGTTTTTCGACGCCGCGAGTTCCGCGTATTCTCCCAAGCGACCGATGTGGGCTGTGCGGCGTAATGTTCCACTCGCGATTCCCTGAGTGGCCGCTTTTTCAATCAGTCGGTCCATCAGTTCATGTGAGATGACTTGTCCAAATCCCCAGCCACCATCACCGACAATTGCGCCGGGAGACTCTTTGATGATTTCCAGCGATTGTCCGGGGTTGATCCGTCCATTTGCGACATTTTGGAGATAGGACGGGATACGCATGACGCCATGAGAGTCGTGCCCGCGCAGATTTGCCTGAACCAGAGATTCAGAGACGACTGCTGCGTCATTAGTGGTGGCTCCGCCCGCTTCGAGGAGAGCTGCGGAGAATTTTTGGAGTGAATCAGTGTCAATCTGCGGCACGTTAATCCCTTTCAGGTGGTATGAATTCTATGAGAACTGTAGTAATCGTTAAAGTTTTACTGTTCGTCAGGCTCGTTGCCAAACCCCGGCTTCCGAATTGTCGGCGAATGATTTGGAGGAGTCTTTTGAGTTTTTATGGTTCAAAGACCGTGTAAATAATTTGTTCAGTTCCGATTGTGAGAGATGGTGAAAAGTCGAGAGTCAAATCGGTCATGAGTCGAGGAAAGAAAACCCCTTTGTCGGCCACGGAATATGGTCGATAAGAGTTCTTGCCGGAATGGATTCTGCATCAACGAAGATCAACGAGATTGACCCTCCAGTAACTTGTTTTATGTAGTGAGATCATTGTGACGGTTTCATCATTTCAACAGTTGCGTGAATTAGTCATGCAAAAACTTGGCAGTTGTGAAAATTTACTGGCTGATCAGTTCCCACTCACTGAATCCCGTTTGGTACAGGGAGGCCGTGAATGCGGCCGGCAGTATGTTTTACATGGCCCTCGTTCCGTTCGTTTGACGGCAATTTGGGTCCAGGATAAATGCGACCTCTACCTCTACAACGCACGCGGTGAGCGATTCGACAAGCTGCATGTACAGTTGGCTGCTCCTTCTTTGTGAGACGCTAATTTTGTTGTTGGCTGATCTGTTTCCACGCGTTTTTGGCGCGTGGGTTCCGAAAGATGTCATTTGGTGCTCTCTCTACTGACAATAGCTGTCGGTCGGCTTCTTCAAAATCATGGATCGTTACAAAGACTCTTTGTGACGAATTCGAAACTCCGCCTCCGACCGATGAACCGAACGGTGAAAATCCGAAATGATTTGACGAGGACCGGGCTCTCGAAACGCCTCCCAGAAATGCCGATCCGCGATCAGGGACAGAGACGACTGTCTGCACCGAGTTGACGCCGACCACGGGTTGTTGGATCACTTGAGCCATGCCAGGACTCGTCATCAATCCGATCAGGCTAAGCGTCGTTAGGAATCGTTTCATCTTGTGTTATCCTGAGTTATCGGGCTGTCCAGCCGCCATCGACTGTGACCATCGAACCCACCATGAAGTTTGAAGCGGCACTCGCCAGAAAAATCGCCGCTCCCTGAATTTCCGCAAGGTCTCCCCAGCGTTCCATCGCGACGGCTCCGATGATGAATTTCTTCGCCTCTTCTGTGTCTGCAATTGGCACGTTCATGGGAGTCAAAAATGGTCCGGGGCAAATCGCGTTGACGTTGATTCCAAACTCGGCCAGTTCCAAGCCCAACGCGCGAGTCATTTGAACGACGGCCCCTTTGCTGGTCGCGTAGGGAGTCCGGTTTGCTAAACCAACCAGACCCAGTGTGCTCGCCATATTGATGATTTTTCCAGACTGGGCGTCTTTCATGTGTGACGTGACGGCTTTGGAACAGAGCCAGATGCCGTCAACATTGATGCGTTGAACCTCTTGGAATTCCTCGTAAGTCAGTTCGTCGATGGGGCCGCGGATGTTGATCCCCGCGTTATTGATCAGAATGTCGATTTTTCCGAATTCTTCGATGGTTTTCTCGACGAGATTTTGAACCTCGTTGGTTGATGCGACATCGGCTTGGATTCCCAATGTTTTGACGCCATACTCTTGGGCGATGCGTGTTGCCACGCTTTCCACTTCGGCCTGATTCCGACTGCTCAAAACGACATTCGCTCCCGCCGACGCCAAGCCTTCGGCCATCGCTTCGCCGAGCCCTTTGGATCCGCCTGTGATGATGGCCACTTGATCGGTCAGGTCGAAAAGTTTGATTCCCGGCAGCATATTTGGTTCTTTCTCGTTGTCAGAATGGTTAATGCTTAAATCACAGAGTGAATCAGAATGTGTTTCGCAAAGGTGTCCATTGTTTCCGGGTAATCACTGCGAGTATGGACGCCGCGACTTTCTTGTCGTGCAAGAGCCGCCGCGATAACAATTCTTGCGACCAGAAACAGGTTCTGCAATTCCCAGCCCGCCACACTATGAAACTCCTGACGAGAGACATAGCGATCCCAGAACTCAATCTGTTTCAGGGCCGAGTGTAAATCGTTTTCACTCCGTTGGATTCCCACCTGTCTCCACATCAAACTCGACAGTGAATTTCGCATATCCTCAATTTTCAACTCTTCTTCCGGTAAAGTTTCGAGGGGGGGCGAATCAAGTGATGGAACGGTGAAGTTATCTGGGATCTCTAATGCTCGTTGTGAAGCACCCTCGCCGGCCCGTAATCCATACACCAATCCTTCGAGCAGGCTGTTGGAGGCGAGGCGATTGGCTCCGTGTAATCCGGTGGAAGTGACTTCTCCGGCTGCCCACAACCCGTCAAGTGTGGTTCTCCCCTGAAGATCGACGGTGACACCGCCAATCATGTAATGGGCGCCTGGACGAACGGGAATTCGTTCATGAGTGATATCGATTCCGAATTTTTCACACACCTTCTTGATGTGTGGGAATCTCTCGTTCACAAGTTCGTTGGGCAGATGTGTCAGATCCAAATAGACACAAGGATGCTTTGTTTTCTCCATTTGGGCAGTAATCGCGAGGGAGACTTCATCGCGTGGTGCCAGTTCGCCCATCTCGTGATACTCGGCCATAAATCGATGCCCCGTGACATCGACCAAATAGGCGCCTTCTCCACGTACCGCTTCGGTGATCAGATGGCGAGAGCTACCAGCGATGTACAGAACGGTCGGATGAAATTGCATGAACTCCATATCCCGCAGTTCGGCTCCCGCGCGAAATGCAATCGCGTGTCCATCGGCTGTGGCAATATCGGGGTTTGTCGTTTCACGATAAAGTTGCCCGGCTCCTCCCGTACAGATGATCGTCTGTTTGGCCCAGACAAACGTCTTGCCGTGAGAATTGCTCCAAACGAGAGCCCCTCGGCATGTCTCATCATGCGTGAGAAGGTCGATGCTGAATGTGTTCTCCCAGATTTCGACATTATCTTTAGCGCGGACCGTTTCGATCATCGCCCGCATAATTTCTTTACCGGTTGCGTCTCCCAAAGCGTGAGCGATGCGGCGATGGGAATGCCCTCCTTCTTGCGTGAGCGCAATTTCGCCATCTTCTCGATCAAACTTTGTTCCAAGTTCGATCAATTCACGGATTCGCTGCGGCGCTTCCTTGATGACGGCTTCGACCACATCCTGTTGGCAAAGTCCTTTGCCGGCAGACACTGTGTCTGAAACATGATTGGCGACATTATCGAGTGGGTCGAGGACGCCGGCAATTCCTCCCTGTGCCCACGAGCTATTGGAAAGCACGAGTTGATCTTTTGTGACGACGACGGTTCGCAATCGTGGATCAATGGAAAGCGCTGCGCGTAAACCGGCAATACCACCGCCCAAAATGAGAACGTCGGCGAACATATGAGGGACACGCTTGGGGTCGAATGGGACCAGATAGCGTGTCGGTGGGTGAACAATTTGTGGATTCAAGTGTTGAGTCCTGTTGGTAAGAGGTCATCCAGTATAGTCAAACAGACTCACAATTTCCCTTGTTTGTTCAGCAGACTCTGCCTTTCTCTGCCCGGAAAACTGATTTTGGTTTGCAGAGAGGAGAGAACCGAGAATCAGTGCCATTCGAGAGTGAGCGATGGCCTGAGAGCGCGTACAATTTCTAAGAGGTTTGAGCCGACAATAAAGTCGTTCTCAAATCGTCATGGCGTTGAAGCCGCCATCAATGACAATGTTCGCACCATTCATGAAGCTGCCCGCTTTTGGGGAGGCCATCAGTACGACGGCTCCCGCGAGTTCTTCGGCGTCACCAAAACGATCTGCCGGCGTGTGCCGCATGATACTTTCGACTCGATCTGGTGTGAGAACTTTTCGGTTTTGCTCGGCAGGAAAGAATCCCGGAGAGAGGGCGTTGACGCGGATGCCGTCTTTGGCCCATTCGCGAGCCAGGTTTTGAGTCAGGTTCAACACGGCGGCTTTCGACGCGGAATAGGTGAAGACACGCGAAAGAGGAGTCATGGCGGATGCCGAGGCGACATTGATGATTGCCCCTTTGGTCTCGTTGTCGAGCATGAACTTACCAAAGACCTGACAGGCAAGCCGCACCGACGAGAGATTTACATTAAAGATGCGGTCCCATTCTTCCTCTGGAATATCGAGAAACGGAGTCGCGGCGTTCACACCCGCACCGTTCACAAGCACGTCGGCTTGTCGGTTGTTGGCTTTCAGATGCTCAACGATGGCTTCAAGATCTGCACGACTGGTGGAATCGGCGGCCATGAATTCTGCCGAGCCACCGGCTGCTATGATTTTTTGAGCCGCTTCACCACCGCGCTCTGGACTTCGTCCCACGATGATGACGTGTGCTCCGGCACCCCCCAAGGCATCCGCGATGGCTCCACCCAAGACTCCCGTTCCTCCGATGACAATGGCAGTTTTCTCGGACAAGCCGTAAAGATCAAGCAGGTAGTCGGCAGGAGTCATGATGATAATTTCGTGTGCGTGTGAAGAAAACAAATTCCACTGCTGGACGAGCCAGCAGTGGCCTCCGTCGTTCAATGATCGAACTTCGGCGATTGGGGCTATCCGATGAAATCGACATCGACCTTGTGAGGAATGACGCCCGCTTCGAAGCCTCGGTCCAGAAGCAGTTTTACTGCCTCGCGACCTTTCTCACCAAAGTCGAGTGTCCAGTCGTTGACGTACATGCCGACAAATTTATCGGCTTTGGCGTCGTTCAAGCCGCGACCAAATTCAGCGGCATAGTCGAGGGCAGCCTTACGATTGTCGAGGCCGTACTGGATACTCTCTTTGAGGAGTGCAGTCACTTCTTCCATCGCCTGTTGTCCCATGTCGCGACGGATGGCGTTCGCTCCCAAAGGAAGGGGAAGACCTGTGTCTTCGTACCACCAGACACCGAGATCGACCACGAGCTTGAGCCCCTGGTCTTCGTAGGTGAGTTGTCCTTCATGAATGCAGAGCCCGGCATCGACTTTGCCTTGCTCAACGACATTGAGGATTTCGTCGAAGGGATGAACTTCAAATTCGAAGTCGTCACCCAACAGTAATTTGAGACCCAAGAATGCCGTGGTGTAAGTGCCGGGAACGGCGATCTTTTTACCACGAAGATCGTCGATCGACATTTCTTCCCGAGCCACCACCATCGGGCCGTAATTGTCACCCATGCTGGCTCCACACGCACAGACTGCATACTTGTCGGCGAGATAGGCGTAACCATGCAGGCTGACGGCGGTCAGTTCCAACTCCCCGGTGAACGCTCGGCGATTGAGGGACTCAATGTCCTGCAATTCGTGAGTGAACTTGTAGCTGCCGGTATTAATTTTGTCCTTGGCGAGCGCGTAAAACATAAACGCATCGTCGGGATCGGGGCTGTGGCCCACTTTGATTTCAGTAATGACTTGTGACATCGTTTTTTCTCCTCAATGTGAACAATTTCAGGGTACTGGCAGTCCGATCTGGTCGCAAGCGAGCCGATCCTCTCAATGAACCGTCTTTTCAGGGATCTGTTCACTCGTTTTCAGTCCCAAAGTTCGACAAATACCGGCAGCGGCTAGACAATGCCACACAAACAAAACGGGGACCAGAAAACGCCCTTCCACGGACCACGTCATTCCGATTCCCGTAAAACAGGCGGTGAGAATGATGAGAAACGCGGATTTCAAAGGATCGCTCTGCCAGCTCCAAAACCCAATGAGGGCAAAGAACAGTAGTATCAGTTGTGAAATCGAGCGTGGTTTCACGGACTGCCAGACTTTCATGGCTGGCAAAATTGCCGCTTTCACAGGATGCTTACCGATCCAGTCATTGGCGGCTTGTTGACTGAATTTCGCTTTGGCAATTCGCGATTCCAGCGGACTCATCTCGATGTCGTTGATCTTGTCGAAAAAATGGTGATCTTCCAGATTGCTCCAGACTCCCTGAGATTCCCAAGCGATGTCGCTGTATGCGGCAGAAAGTTGAGTCGCCCCTTGAGTTCCGGTCGGCATGAATTCGCCCGTGACTATTATGTTTCGGACCGCCCACGGAGCAAAACCTACGATGACGATCCCGAAGAAAACGGTTGCTGCTTTTGTGGATTCTTTCAACCAGCGTTTCCGGTCATGCTGCCTCAAAGAAATGACCATTCCCGTCAAGACGATGGGCACCCACAATAAAAAACTCGTGCGGTCGTATATCGCTAGAGTCATCCAAAGTCCGGCCATCCCGGCTGTTTTAAGATGAGCCATGCGAAAATAGCGAGCCATTCCGGAGAATCTCATCAAAGAGAGTGACAGCAACGCGATGAGCAGAGTGGCCGTCGCTTCTGTCAGAATCGCTCGACCGTACAAGCGGGTATTCAGATCGAGTCCCACAAACAGCGGGATCACCAGCAATCCTCCGATGGGACCGTAGCGTTTTGTGATCTGCCGAACAACCAACCCGCAGGTGAGAGCAAGACAGAGGATGTTCCAGATTCGAATCGACCACAGCTCTTTCCCCGGAGTCAACCAGTCAAGAACGGCAATGATGAATGGCAATAGGGGTGGGCGTGTGGTGTCGGGGGAGCGATCAGCAATTGAAGGTTTGGGGGGAGTCGTGCCGTGGGATTTGTAGAGCTGTTGGAGTTCAGAGGACGAAAAATCCAATTGATAGCCGTTTCCTTGGCTTGATTCCCAACCAATGGAAATATAGGACGGTTCATCTCCCGTTATTCCGGGAGGAACTGTCATCCAGCCACGCAATTGGTAATATCCGCCCAAGAGAAAAGCAGTTAGAATTATTGCCAGCATCGCGTTTCGCGCGGGTGTCAACAGGGCTGACAACACATGATTGGCTCGTGAGAGAGGATTTGACATTGGAATTATCTGGTTGAGAAGCCAATCAAAGTAATCGACTTACGTCTGGTTTTGGGATATTATGAAGAACCATTGCTCAAGAATCACTCCGAAACCACCCTCCAGAGAAGTTCCCACCAAAATGATGAGAATCTCAACGATAATCGCCACCCTGTGCCTGTTTACATGTTCTATCAATACACAGTCGTCTGCCGAACATTGGTATCAATTTCTTGGTCCCACCGGAGAAAGTCGATCTGCGTCTCAAAAACTCCCCGTTAAATGGAGTGAGACTGAAAATGTGAAATGGAAAGTTCCCATTCATGGGCGAGGTTGGTCGTCTCCCGTGGAATTGGAAGGACGGATTTGGATGGGAACGGCGACTCCCGACGGGCATGAAATGTTTGCCGTCTGCGTGGACGCGAAAACCGGAAAGACAATTCACGATATCAAACTCTTTGAAATCGAAGAACCGCGCGAGATTCATAAACTCAACAGTTACGCCTCGCCCACTCCGATCTTGGAACCCGGACGCGCTTATGTCCACTTTGGCAGTTATGGCACGGCTTGTCTCGATGTCAAAACCGGCAAGAAGATCTGGGAACGAACCGATCTTCCCTGTCATCACTGGCGCGGCCCGGGCTCATCGCCCGTCATTCACGGTGAGAAATTGATCCTGCATTATGATGGCTTCGACTTTCAGTACATCATCGCCATGAATAAAAATACGGGCGAAACAATCTGGAAGAAAGACCGCGCCCCCTACATCGATTTCATGACCGACAATGGGGACCAGATGAAAGCGTATTGCACGCCCATCGTCGTGGAAGTTGACGGCAAGATGCAGGTGGTCAGCCCCGCCGCGAGAGCGACAGTCGGTTACGATCTGGAATCGGGTGAGGAATTGTGGAAAGTGACATTCAAAGAACACTCTGCCACTGCCAAGCCGATCTATCGAGACGGCATGTTCTACATCAACACGGGATTCAGTAAAGCAAAATTGATGGCCGTGAAAGAAGGCGGTCAAGGAGATGTGACTGAGACCCATGTCAGTTGGGTTCAAGCCAAAAGTGTTCCCTCCAAACCGACACCCATTCTTGTGGACGGTTTGATTTTTATGATCCACGATCAAGGAGTGGCAACTTGCGTTGATGCCGAGTCGGGAGACATTGTCTGGCAGGAACGAGTGAGTGGGAACTATTCGTCCTCACCGCTTTATGCGAATGGCAATATCTATGTCTTCTCGCAAGAAGGCAAAGCGACGGTTTTCAAAGCGGCACGAGAATTCGAGATCGTGGCGGAAAATGATCTCGATGCGGGTTTTATGGCTTCCCCCGGTGTCGTAGGTGACGATCTGATCTTGCGAACGGAAACGCATCTGTACCGTATCGGAAAATGAAAACATTATACTGCCTTCCGAATATCACTTAGTTATTCTCTGAAAGATTTGCTATGCGTGCTCGACATCTTTTTTTGGCCACTTTCTTTACCGTCAGTTTCAGTTTTGCCGCGTCATCGCTGATTGCTGAAGATTGCACCGCAACCGTTGCCCACAAAACGCCACCGAACGTGATCTTCATCATGGCGGATGATTTGGGTTACGGCGATCTCGGCTGTTACGGGCAAACACAACTTCGCACTCCTCATATCGACCGCATGGCCGCAGAGGGAATGAAGTTTACCGACTTTTATGCGGGCTCCACCGTTTGTGCTCCCTCACGCTGTGTCTTGATGATGGGGCAGCATCTTGGTCATACCTTCATTCGTGGAAACGGGAAAGATAACTTGAAGCCGGAGCATTTCACCGTTGGTGAATTGATGAAGCAAGCCGGCTACACCACCGGCCTGTTTGGGAAATGGGGCATCGGTCATTTTGGCTCAGAAGGTGTCCCCAACAAACAGGGGTTTGACGAGTTCTATGGCTATCTCGATCAGCACCATGCCCACAATTACTATCCGACGTTTCTCGTTCATAACGAGAAGAGAGTCAAATTGCGGAATGTCGTTCCCAATGCAGGTGAATATGGTCAAGGTGTGGCCTCCAAGAAAGTCGATTACTCGGCGGATTTGATCGGCGACCAGTTGCACAACTTTCTCGACAACAATCACGAGAAACCGTTCTTTATCTATTATGCCATGACGCTTCCCCATGCCAATAACGAAGGTCGAGGTGATGGCTTAGAAACCATTCCTGAAGACTTGGCAGTCTACAAAGACAAGGACTGGCCCGAACGTCACAAGCAGTTCGCCGCGATGGTCTCACGGACTGATGCGGAAGTTGGGCGTATCATCAAGAAGCTGAAACAGTACGGCATCGCCGACAATACTCTCGTCATCTTTACTTCGGATAACGGTCCGCATGCGGAAGGTGGCCACAAGGCCGAGATCTTCGATTCCAATGGTCCGTTACGGGGGACGAAACGCGATCTGTATGAGGGTGGCATTCGTGTTCCCACGATTGCTTGGTGGCCGGGGACGATTGAAGCCGGAGCGGTCACTGATCACGTTGGCTATTTTGGTGACTTGATGATGACCTGTGCCGATTTGACTGACGTCGAGCCGGACACCGATCAAGAGTTTGACAGTATCAGCTTTCTGCCGACTCTATTGGGAGAAAACAGCCAGCAGCAGGATCACGAATACCTTTACTGGGAATTTTACGAAGGCAAGAACGCTCAAGGTGTGCGTATGGGGCCATGGAAGGGGATCGTCAAGCCGTTCGGCAGCGACAACTTCGAACTCTATAACATCGAAGACGATCTGGCTGAGGAACACGAAATCTCCGCCAAACACCCCAAAATCGTCCAGCGGTTGAAAGCCGCCATTGAAGAGGCTCATGTTCCCAATCCTCGTTGGCAACTTCCAAAATCGAAGAAGAAATAGTCGTTTTTGTCGATCTATTGCCGAAAATGTTAAACTCTGCGGGCTGAGACTGTTCTCCCAAAGTTAGCGGTCGGGGTGTGCCGATCTTCCCCATAGAGCGCCTTTTGTGGTGCTGAGAGTGCGCTTGTCGCCATCGTCGAAACACGGTTGGAGAGCAGAGATGATTAACGAAGATTTGATGCTAATCATTGAGAACGCCGTTCACGACATGCTGTTGTGGGTCGGGTTCGGAACTCTCGTCGGCCTCGCCGCCAAAGCCATTATGCCGGGACGCGATCCCGGTGGAGCCGTCGCCACTTTAATGATGGGGATCGGCGGAAGTGTGATCGGCTGTGGTTGCACTTTGTTCTTTTGGGAGGGAGCTCGTATCACACCGATCAGTGTCGTCGGTTTTTGTGCGGGGACAGTCGGCGCGTTTGTGATTCTCTTCTTCTATAAGCTACTCTCAGGGACCTACTTTGCAGAATCCGAAGATGGGGAAGGCTGGATGCACCGCTATCGTCGCCGCCGTCGCCGTCGTTCACTCGCCCGCGACAGTTATTGATCCGCTCGATCACTTCCCGATTTTGTAGAGTGCGCCTGTTGAGCGAATATAAAGATGCCCCTCGTTCGGAACCGGCGTGGAACGAAAGATTTCTCCGGGACGATTGCCAAGCGAGTTTCGAGACTCAATCTTGTTGATCGGATCAACGACGGTACTCACGCCTGCTTCGTCGACGAAGATCGCTTTCCCGGCATAGGAAACGGGCGTGGCAACATGCTTGCCGCCCACTCGCTCTCGCCAGACTTCTTTTCCGGTGAGCGAATTGAAGGTGGAGTAAACACCATCCATATTGTTTGTCACCATGAATTCTCCAATGACAACCGGAGAAGGCAGGTCGCGTCCACCGGGACGACGTGCGTGCCAGGCCATGTGAGAATCGGTGACATCTCCGCTTCCACCGGGGCGAACTGCATAACATTCGCCCGGTTTACCATTGATCATGTGAATCAGATTATTGGCGAAAGTCGCAGTGGGCGCGCCGCGTCCATTAAAGCTTTTACAAAACCACAGTTCTTCTCCCGTGTCAGGATTGTAAGCGGTGACTTTTGAATCGCCGTTGAGGACCAATTCTTCATGTCCATCGACATTGATCAATACCGGCGTGCTCCAACCTCGGGCGTTTTCTCGTTTGGTGGTCCAAAGTTCTTTGCCGGTTTTCTTGTCGAAGGCGATCAGGCGAGCGTTCGAATCGGCATCGCAGTTTTGAATGAGCATTCCGCGAATGAGGACCGGAGACGCCGCCGTTCCCCACGGTCCTTCAAAGTTGCCGAGATCTTTGCTCCAGACTTTTTCGCCGCCCAAAGTCAAACAATGTAAACCGCCGATTCCGAAGAAGGCATAGAGATGTTCTCCATCGGTCACACAATTGGCTGAAGCCCAACCATTGAGGGCGTGCGATGGTTCTGGCTGTCCTTTCCAGACAGATTGTTCCCACAGAATCTTGCCACTGTTTTTGTCGACCGCAAAGACGATCCGCTCGGCACCTTGTCCGTTGTTAGCCGTGAGGAAAATCTGATCTCCCCAGATACAGGGGGCCGATTGACCGCTGCCGGGAAGTTCTGTTCGCCAAACGATGTTCGAAGTACTCCACTTGAGTGGCACATCGGTGCCGGAGTAATGTCCATCTTGCTGTGGGCCGCGCCAGCGTGGCCAGTTGTCTTCAGCAGAAATGCTTGTCGTAGCAAGGATGGCGAGTAGGCAAAATAGAGTGCTTCTCAACATGGCGGGAACAATCCTTGTCTTCAGGGAGGTAAAATGGAAGACCTGTATCATAACGAGGAGCAATTTTAGAGCCAAACGAAAAATCAGGAAATGGAAGCGGTTGTCGCCATGATTCTCAGCTCGCCGTGGAATGCGGAGACGATATGCTAGCAAAGAATTGAATAGGTTGACCCTGCGACAGATCAATTCCGAAGTTTTTCGAGCTTCGCGAGGCCGGCTTCCAGTTCCTGCTGAGTCAGCTTGTCGTTCTTATCGACATCAAACAGGTTGAAATACGGTTTGTGTTTCGGGTTCGTCAATTCATCTCGGCTGATGAATTTGTCTTTGTTGCTGTCCAGCTTCAGGAACATCACCTCGGCCACTTTACTCTGGATTCGTTTTTTGGGTGTCACAGAGAGTCTACCCGCCGATTCATCCCCCACAATGTGAGCTTTATCGACCACGATGTCGAAGTAACCGATCATCATTTCATCATCGGTTTGATCGCCCCATTTGACGGTGGCTGTTGGATCGGGGTTGGCGAAGTTATCCGCCGAATTATCGAAATGGGCCACACACTCAATGTATCCGCCAGCAGGAACCGTTTTTGGCTCAGCTAAGCGATAGGCATTTTGCCAATTGAAGTCATACCCGGGAACATCGAGCAACACTTCGCGAGAGTTATCGGGATTGACGAGAGTGTACGAGAACGATTTGCCCCGCAGATGCATGTGAGGCATGAGATTCAGAACCTGGATCGCTACGGGAGCCGTTGCTGATCGCGATTTGACTTCGTAATTATTGTCGTGAGGCGGAATGGCGAACCGATGTTGAATGGCTTGCTGTGTAATGACAATGTCGGTGACATCTTCTGGTTCAGCAAAGATAAAGCCCACTTTGCTACGGTCGAGATGTTCGGTTCCCGTGGGGGTGTAATGAACCTGGAAAATCAGTTCAGAGCCTTTGGGAACCAGTTTCGCCATGCCGGTTGGGAGCGGTTTGAATCGTGAGCCCGGCACGTAACCGACCAGGAATTCACCGCCTCCGCCACCAAGCGGGAATCGTTTGCCGGGTGGTTTGGCAAAGATCAAAATGTGATGGACCACTTCGCGGTTGCCGGGAATGATTTCAGCCGCCGAGATGAATTTGTCTTCGGTGAATCCCGGATCAACTTTGAAGTATTGATATTTGATTTCTCCTTCTGCCGCGATTTTGAAGGGAGTGTCTCGCATGTTGTAGACGGCATCCGGTTCGCGGGGGAGTTGCCAACCGGTGGTGTAAGTATTCGGTTTGGGGAGATCGGCGGAGTTCCCTTCGGGCGCACCATTACGGACCCACAAATCGATCTGTGCAATTTCCTCAGAGGTAAGGCTGAAATCATTTTCAAAAGTCCCATGCGCGGGGTCTGCATGCCACGGCGGCATTCGTTTGTCGTTGACCACCTCGCGAATCATTTCCGCCCAGCCGACGACTTCGTTATAATCTGTCAATTCAAACGGTCCGATTTCTCCCGTACGGTGGCAATCGACACAACGATCCCGAAAGATGCGAGCAATCTGATTGGAATACGTGACGGGTGAATCTACTTTTGGTTCTTTAACGCGACCGATGTGGCAGCCGAGAGCTTCCACGTTGGTGACTTCGGGAGAAGTTCCCGCGAGAACCGCGTCAACGGCGTCCTTCAGCCAGGTATGGTCCACTCTATCGCGGATCACGCCGATGCCATATTGATCGTCGATTCGTCCCCGATATCGTACCTGACGATGTTGATCAAGAACAAAAACTTCCGGCGTGCGAACTGCTCCGAATAAATCGGCGACTTTGTTTCGTTGGTCTTTCAGAATCGGAAACGTCACTTTGTGCAGTCGAGCCCAACCAGCGATTTCTGTGAGTGTATCTTGACGGTTGGCGTTGATGCCGATGAACTGAACATTGCGATCTGCATATTCTGCTGACAAATCCTGCAAGCGTGGACCGTAGAGTTTGGCGAGCGGGCATTCTGTTCCCAGAAACGCCACGACGACAACATCGTGAGAGGCGAAGTCGTTGAGTTCGACTTGCTTGCCACGATAATCCGTGAGCTGGAAGTTGGCGATGTTCCGTTCTGGCGATGATGCAGGAGCATCTGCTGCGGAGAGCGAGTCGGTCGCAATGATCGCTAACGTCAGTGTGATGGCGATCAGAATATGAACATTCCACTTCATGAGGACAACCTGTGAAAAAAGTTCCGCAATGAGCATTTGGGACAACAATAAGATACCCCAGAGCCGGCGACCCGGTTTCAAAAAACTTCGTAGATCTCCGGTATAATCGCAACAGGTGGACTCATAAACCCCAAACTACGTTTGCCGATTCGTTGTTTCACGATTTTTAGGAATTATTTGTGAAAAATCTCGTATCTTAGGAGGCTCCCCGATCTCAATTGTTTAGCCAATTATGACTCTCAATTTCTCCGTCATCATCCCGATCTATAATCGCAGTGAGTTTCTTACTGAAACGCTGGCTTCGGTCAATGCGCAAACGATGTCACCCGCGGAGATTCTGGTTGTCGATGATGGCTCTTCCGACAAAGAGGCAGAAAAGATCGCTCAAATTGTAGAAGGTGCGGGAGCCAAACTCATTCAGCAGGAGAATGCCGGTCCGGGGGTCGCTCGTAATCGGGGGGCTCAGGAAGCAATTGGCAGTTACCTGGTCTTCCTGGACTCCGATGATCTGATGGTTCCGACCACATTGGCGACGTACATCGAAGTGATCACTCAAACAGAGGCATCGTTACTGGCAGCATCTGTCTCTGAGTTTGATCAAGGATTCCAGCCGAGTCCAGAGATCGCAAGTGACGATCAAATCGAGATGAGCCGGTATGATGATTATCTCGCCAGTTCACGAAACTCTGAGGTCATTCTGGGGGCTGGCATGATGGTTGTCCAAAAGGATCTCTTTCTTGTATCGGGGGGCTTTACGGAAGAGCGAATTAACGGAGAGGATCATGATATGGCCATTCGGCTTGGCACGCTTCCTGTCTTCGTACAAATCGTCTCGCCCCCCACTTTGATGTATCGCCGTCACGCAAATTCGTTAACAGCTCAAACCTCCAAAACTCGCGAGGGGATTGAGTTTCTGTTGAAGCGAGAGAGAGAAGGATACTTTCCCGGTGGAAGGCGACGTGCCAGCGAACGCCGGCGGATTCTCAGTCGGCATGTTCGTCCCGTATCACTGGCATGCTTGCGCGTGGGAGATCTTGCAGGAGCCTGGAAGTTATACCGGGCGTCGTTCGGGGTGCATGTCAGGCAGGGAGCGTGGAAATACTTACTCAGTTTTCCGCTGACGGTCCTCAAAACGCTATTCAAATAAACGCTGCTATTTCTTGCCGAGAATCACTGGGGCATAACCAATCGCACAACCGGCAATCAAGCCAATCAAGTGGGCGGCATTGGCGATGTTACCCATCATGCCTGTCATGCACAGAACCAGCCATCCCAGCATGAAGATGACTGTTTGTTGCGGCAAAAAATATCGTTCTTCAGGAAGATAGCGAGACCGCATCCAGATGAAGCCCAACATGCCGTACACAACGCCCGACATCCCTCCAAAGATGGAGAAATGATTATTCCACTGTGCCCAAGCAAACTCACCGTAGTTTGAGATCCCTGAAATCAGGAGAACGATGATGAGGTATTTCCATTGACCAAGCCGCGGTTCCATCTGATTTCCGAGTTGATACAGCCACATCATATTAAACAGGATATGCAAGGGATCAAAGTGGATAAACATGGGAGTGAAGATTCTCCAGACTTCACCCTGCATAATAGCTGTCGTCCCACTTCTCAGAAATCCATCTTGGACCGGTTGCAGCTTTTCGAACAGCAGGAGAAAGAGAGCCTCGTTTTCGGAGGTCCGCAAGCCCGTCAACAGTGCCACCAGAATGCTGATGCCAATCAGCGACTTGGTGACGGGACCGGCTTTCAATCCCGTCCCGTTACCACGCCAGCGAGTCCGAACATCAACCTGACGTTTTTTGAATTCGCGGGCGGCTTTCTCTTCCGCTTTTCGTTGTTTGTCGGCTTTGCTATGGTGTCCCTGATAACGTGAGTCGTCAGGGTTATCGCGGAACAGTTCGAGTTCTTCTTTGATACGTTCGGCGTCGTCCTCTTCAATGACCCACAATGCGTATTGATCTCCCTCCTGCTCGTATTGGGTTTTGATGCCCTCTACGAGAAGATAATCAACAAACTGTTGAGCCTGTTGTTGGGTGGGAAGATCGCCGACGTGTCGCATGTTTGAGTGATTTTCAGAAGAGCTCTAAGATTGAGAAGGTGATTCGGTCGTTTCATCGGAAGAAGAAGGGGACTCCGCATCTGCTTTCAAAGCTACCGGACCTTGAGGAAGTGGCATTTTCATCTCGGGGTTGAGATTGACCTTACAGATATCGCGTGTCTGAGTATCAAGAATCGTGACGTTGGGTTCGCGAAAGAACCAGCCACCCGTCTCACCCGGATTGATAAACATCCGGCCGTGCTTGTCGGTCACTTCACTCGGACGATGAGTGTGGGCGAAGATCACAACATCCGAACCATCAACATATCCTTTGAGTTGATCCAGCATGTGAGTGACGAGGAACTTTGTGCCGTCTTTTGCGACGAATCCGAACGGAGGTTCTGCGAGAGTGCCGACAATTTTCATCCCACCCTGAATGCCGACTTTGTTGCCATCATTATCGCCAAAACAGGCAATCATCGGGCAACGTAAGTTTCGCAATGGTGGGATGACCAGGGGTGATACAAAGTCCCCCGCAAAGACCACCAATTCGCAGGCATACTCGTTGAAAGTATCTACGGCACGGCGGACATGGTCGAGATGATCGTGAGAATCGGCAAAGATGCCAACACGCATGGAACGGCTCCTGTAACTGGCCTGAAAATAGTCTTACAGACTAATACAAACAGCAACCGATGCCCAGTGGACCGCTTTTTAAGTCGTAACATCCGTCAGAGTTTGCCATAATTCACTCTCTCCCGCCTTTCTCATAACAGGCTCGGAATGAGTCAAGAATATGGCAAGAGTCGATTTTGAGTCGCTTCCACCGGCAGAAATGACCGATCTCCATTATGCTCAGGAGCGTTTTGCTCCTTCCTGATGGAGTCTCCGCCGATTGATGGCGGATGAATAACTCAGAGTGCGATCTCGGACCGGAGGCCGGAGTGCTCATACACCGCCTATGATCCTGGTCTATGTTCCGTCGACTGTTCTTGCTGACGGCTTTGCCGGCACTGTTTCCACTGATGGCCTGCGCACAGCCTCCCGCTCCCGCAGCGCTGGCCGACTTGCCGTCACCTGCGCAATCAGAGCCTTCGTCGGTGTCAAACTATGTGGATGATCGTTTTTGGATTGTCAGTAGTCGGCGCGTTCCACAAAGTGATGGGCAGATCGGGTGTGGTCCTCTCGATGTCTGGTCGGTGGATTGCCCGCAGTGTTTAGGCCCATGTCCTCCCGCCAATGTGAAACCTCAGATCAATCGTTGTCCGAACCGAGAGTCAATACTGTCACAGTCACTCACGCCCGGTGTCCCGGTTTGTATTGTCGTGCATGGCAGCTATGTGAAATGGCAAACTGCTATCGAGTATAGTTGGAAGACATTTCGCTGGTTAAGACGTGGACGCCCCGGCCAACCATTGCATGTGATTTTCTACAGTTGGCCCAGCGATGCCATGACACTCCTGCCTCATGTCGATTTCAATGTCCTTGGTCCGCGCGCCGCTCGGAACGGTTTTTATCTCTCTCGCCTGCTCCAACAGGTTCCGGCAGAGTCTCCCGTGTCGTTGATCGGGCACAGTCAGGGGACACGATCAATCACGTCGCTTTTGCACCTCATGTCAGGGGGCAGTGTGCAAGGCTATCGTTTACCAACAGGCGTAGAACGTGGGCATCAGATTCGTGTGGTGTTCACTGCTGCGGCCATCGATCATGACTGGTTGAATCCCGGTCAACGATATGGTGGGGCTTTATGCCGAACGGAAGCGTTATTGAATCTGGTGAACCAACGAGATTGGGCGCTCGGCTTCTATCATCTCCGCACACTCAACAGCAAACAGGCGACCGGTCGTGCTGGGTTCACAAAACGAGACTATCAATCAATGGGGCCTCTCGCTCATCGTATTCATCAAATGGATGTGACACGCGAGATGGGCAAGAACCACAACTGGGAAGACTATATCTCTCGCCCGAGTCTGGCAGCCGCAATCTCGCCTTACATCTACTTCGCAGCCCGCGCACCCGCCGTTCCCGAACGAGTTCTCTCTCCACCCAATGATACGCAGCAAAGTCGTTATCGCTGACGGTCAGATGACTTAAGGTATTTATGACTTAATGGCCTCAGCCTGAAAACTCGCTTCCAGCAAAAGAAAAAGTGACATCGCGGCCCCGGATGGTTAATATGTGATCTTGCTGATATGTCCGAGTTACCTGTTGTTGAGCAAACCGCAAAGAAGCGAGGTTGAGCATGAATCAGTTTGAGATGAATCGACGGCAGGCGATGATTGCCAGCGGCTTGGGAACTCTCAGTCTCGGAATGCCCGGCGCGGTCATGGGAAGTGACGAGCTGGATGCTTCCGGCAACGCGGTCGCTTCGGATAAGTCCTGTATCTTTATTCTGTTATGTGGTGGACCAAGCCACGTTGATACTTGGGATATGAAGCCCGACGCTCCGATGGATTATCGCGGACCGTACGAGCCGATTGAAACCAAAGTCCCCGGCATGCGTCTGAACGAGATGCATACGGAACTTGCCAAGCTGACCGATCACTTTACGCTCATCAATTCGATGTCGCATCCGGGAGCGATCAGCAATCACTTCGACGCGATGCATAATTTGCTCAGTGGCCAGTCTGAAAAACGAGTCCAGCAGGGCGTGCCGAACGAACATCCTTATCTCGGTTCATTTGTCGCCAAGCACAAACCGAGCACGCGCAATTTTGTCTCGAATGCCTGGCTCATCAAGTGTGTCGGCCCCCCTGTGTTCTGCGCACCCAATATCGATATCGGCGGCTATCTCGGCTCGGCCTATGCTCCCGTCTTTGTTGGTTCGGCCAATAATCACCCTGCGATGGACGATTTCAAGCCGCCACAAATTTACGATGCCTACGACGAACAGCGTTTTGAAGTCCGAAAGTCACTCCTCGGGCAACTCGAATCCAACCGATTGGATAAGGATCAGAAAGTCAAAGACTGGTCCGATATGCGGGCCAAAACTTACGAAGCGCTCACGCGATCAGAAGGCCGGCAAGCCTTTAATCTCAATCAAGAACCGGACAAAGTTCGTGATCGCTACGGCAGGCATCCTCTCGGGCAAAATCTGCTCCTCGCCCGCCGCATGGTCGAATCGGGAGTCCGTTTTGTGACCGTCAACGGCTGGACTGGACAAGCCGAGCATGACAAAAAAGGACCGCCCAGCAGCAGTTGGGACATGCACGGCGGCAACATGGGCATGGGCAACGCCTTCGGTAACGGCTCTTACGGCATGGGGTTCTGTTTGCCACGATTGGATCAGGCATTGTCCGCGCTGCTCTCTGACCTCAAAGAAAGCGGCATGCTGGACGACACCTTGGTCGTCGTGACGGGAGAATTCGGTCGGACGCCTTATGTTCTCAAGCAGGATCCCCCCGGACGACAACATTGGCCCAAGTGCTTTTCTTCGATCATCGCCGGGGCGGGTATCGCTGGAGGAAAAGTGTATGGCAAGTCGAACAAATACGGCGAACATCCCACTCATAATCCGGTCCGTCCCGAAGAATTGGCGGCGACCATCTATCACGCCCTCGATATTCCGATTAACGACCCGACCGACGCCAGCGGCATCTCTCGCCAATTGACCACCGGCCAACCGATCATGGATCTTTTCGGCTGATGATTGGAGTTGTGGCCATCTGTAGCCTTTTGTGATTCCTGTGGCCATCCAGAAAAAAAGAATCGCAGATCTCGCGAATAAATTTCACAAGACCACATGATCGAAGGCATGATCCTCGGCTCGCTTTCAATTGACAGAGTGACGAAATCAGCCGCTGGGCGCTAGAAATAGTACCTCCCGGTCCCGGCTGATAGCGTCGATAAGAATTAGTTTGAAGTTGAAGAATAACTCACGCAGCGGCGCGAAGACGCTGAGCAAAAATGGGTCGCCACGTTTGCTCGTCAAACGGGGTGTCGCAGGCACAAGAGGCCGTGATGTTTGACCAAGTGTACGTGTTGTCGAAGGCCTACAGTCCTCTGTCGGCATGAGCGATGTTAAATGTTTCATAAAAAAATTGCGTTCATGCTCACCCCCCCGCCGCTCACCAGCATTTTGCATCGATCAACGTAAATCCTGATTGAGATCTGAGATAGCGTAATCACTCACCGTTGAAAGTGGAGGGTGGCTGGCGGTGGCTGGCGGACGTAGCGTAGCGAAGCCCCCAGACAGATTCATGCTCTGTGGGTGACCTGACGGTCATCCACAGCCACCCAAACAGTTTGCTCAAAATCAACTTACAACAACGCATGCAAAATCCTGTCGCGCGGCAGGGTTATGTTTTAGGATCGCGTTTTTCTGATAGCCCTGCGGGGTTACGAAACGATGCGAGATAAATGTGGGTAAGGACAAGCCCTGTGGCCTTTTTTTTATTGTCAGGCAGCTTCATTCGAGTTCTGAGATTCCAGATCCAGAAATTCGTCGTCGTCAAACTCTTCTGACTCCTCGGGAGAGGTTCCCGATTCGGCCAATTGTTTCAAAGAACGCTTGGCGTCATCAGAAAGTTGATAGCGAATACCTTCCAATCGGTCGCCCAACTCGAATTTCAGTAATCCCAGTGAAATCAGTTTGCCGTGTATTCGGGACATCACATCCGGTTCAATCCCCTCGACGGAATTGACACGAGAAAGCCACCCACTGAACTCTTCCTGCTGCTCTCGCTCGCGTTGATCACGTTCGAGGTAGGCAGCAAGTAGCAAGTGATACTGGGGATTGGCACGTAATATTGTCGGCGAGGTTTCGAGGATCATAGTAGGATGATCGACCGGAATTATTCCGGGTTTCAGTAGAAGAGTTCGCTTCCTTATAATCCCAACAACCCTCAAAAGTTAACATCGCCAAATATTTCCTCAAAAACAGACCGGAACACCGCATGTCGGCCCTCTACGAACACCACTATCTCGTCACGCGGAATGACATTGATGGCATGGGACACGCGAACAATGTCTCCTATGTTCGCTGGATGCAGGATGCGGCGGTTGCTCACTCTCAAGAACGAGGGTGGAACTCGGCCCGCTATCAGGAAATCGATGCAGCCTGGGTCGCCAGGACACATTTCATCGAATATCTACAACCCTCCTATGAGGGGGATCAAATCGTGGTTCTCACATGGATCAGTGATCTGAAGAAAATCACGTCCCGCCGAAAATACAAAATAATTCGTCCGGCTGACGACACGGTTTTGGCGGTTGCGGAGACCAACTGGGCGTTTATCAGTCTAAGTCGTCAGATGCCAAAACGGATTCCCAAAGAAGTAGGGGAATCATTTATTCTGATCTCGAATGATGAGGAGCCTTGAGTCTGGTGATTACGGAGATCTTTACCACTCAGTTCTTGCTAAGAGAATCGGTTTGCTTGAGAATCTATCATCACTCCGTCACAAAACATTCAGTATCGAGTTCAATATGAGTAATTTTCAATACGTCGAACGACTCGTCAATCTGCTTGATTCCGAACACAATCAAATTCTCAATATGTCGGTTGAGGAAGCCGTAGAGAGATTGAGTTCAGGTGATGTGAATCGGGTTCGAGAAATTGATGGCCATTTCGCACTTCTTCACAAAGAAGATCAATCCGTCAAAATGGCACGTTCGCTTGGACGCCCCCTGCGATACTTTCTCGCAAAACGCACAGAAGGCCCTTGTCTCGTCGTCGCAGAACGCATCGATGAAATCCGTACATTTCTCGAAGAGGAAGGGCTTGCCGATCAATTCCATCCCTCCTATACCCGCATGGTTCCTGCACACTTTATTACAGAACTCAAACTAATTGGCTGTCCCGATCCAAATCCCGACTATCGACGTTTCTTTAGTCCTCAGCAAAATCAGCAAGCCACCGATCTTGATAAAATCGGAGAATCTTACATCGGTGCATTAGCCACGGAATGTCACCATTGGCTCGATTCGATTCCGAGTGCCGATCCTGTTGGCGTGATGTTTTCAGGAGGCGTCGATAGTGGATCGATCTTTCTTGTCCTTTATCACCTAATGTTAAAACGGGGAGAATCCCCCTCGCGTCTGAAAGCCTTCACCTTAAATATTGGAGGTTCGGGAACCGATGCGACTCAAGCCGCCAAGTTTTTGCAGACACTCGACCTTGGCATTTTCCTGGAGACGATTGATGTTCCCGCTTCAGAAATCGATTATCAAGAGGTGATCCGCATCATCGAAGATTACAAGCCGCTCGATGTGCAAGCGGCCGCAATGGGACTGGCACTCTGTCGCGGAATCCGCCAACGGTATCCTGACTGGAAATGGCTCGTTGACGGAGATGGCGGGGATGAAAATTTGAAAGATTACCCTATTGAAGAGAATCCAGAACTCACTATTCGCAGTGTTCTCAATAACTGCATGCTCTATCAGGAAGGTTGGGGAATTGATGCCGTCAAACATTCTCTCACTTATTCGGGAGGACAATCTCGCGGCCATATCCGTTCTTGGGCTCCCGCTCGAAACCTTGGTTTCAAGGGGTTTAGCCCCTATGCACTCCCTAATGTCATTGAAGTCGCGGAAGGAATTCCGTTCATCGAACTAACCGACTGGGACCACGAACGCTTGTATTCTTTGAAAGGAGAGATCGTCGGGCGAGGCATTGAATCAATCACTGGTTTCGAGATGCCTATTTTCGAGAAACGCCGTTTTCAACAAGGGGCTGCATCGGAATCCGACTTCGCGTCACTGTTCCCCTCATCAGAATCCGAATACCGGAAAGTGTTTGCCAAACTTTATGCCTGAATCGTTTCCTCTCTACTCCACTCAAGAAATCGTGGAACGCAGACCCGAAAGGGAAAAACTCGACCCTCGCCGGCCATACAGCTTTTTTGTCGAAAAGGAGCATAATGCAACTGGGGATGTGGTCGATGTCGCGACCCTGTTTCTCACGAATCGAGAGTGCCCGTTCCGCTGCCTGATGTGCGACCTCTGGAAGCACACACTGACTGAATCTGTCTCGATGGGTGATATTCCTGAGCAAATCCGCTGGAGTCTTGATCAATTACAGCCAGCTCGCGAAATCAAACTCTACAACAGCGGCAACTTTTTTGACTCCCAAGCGATTCTCCCTGAAGACTATTCCGAGATTGCCGATCTTGTCCGTGACTTCGAGACAGTCATCGTCGAAAATCATCCTAACCTCTGCAATGATCGATGTCTCAGTTTTCGAGATTTGATTGCCCCTGCGAAGCTCGAAATTGCGATGGGTTTGGAAACCTGCCACCCAGAGGGGCTTCGTTCTCTCAACAAGCAAATGACACTCGCAGACTTTGAGCGAGCGGCTGAATTTCTTCACGTTGCCAAGATTCGGACCCGAGCTTTTTTACTCCTGAAGTCACCCTTTATGGAGGAATCAGAAGCAGTCGAATGGACACTCAAATCAGTCAGCTATGCTTTCGATCATCACGTAAACTGCTGCGCAATCATCCCCACACGCACGGGGAATGGCATCATGGATGATCTTGCTAGCAGGAAAGAATTCAGACCACCTCGGGGAGAATCTCTGGAATATGTGTTGGAACAGGGGTTACAACTCAAACGTGGCCGAGTATTTGTGGACTTGTGGGATGTTGATAGTTTCTTTCCTTGTGTCTTATGTCGCAAACAACGTCTCAACCGTCTGCATCACATGAATCTTTACCAAGAGCTGTCGCATTCGATCTCCTGCCCGGAGTGTACAGCATGAATCAGTCATTCGATGTGATTGTGATGGGCGCGGGATTCGGGGGGAGTTTGATGGCCACGATCCTTCAATCTTCGGGGCTCTCCGTCGGACTGATCGATAAGACATCGCATCCTCGATTTACGATTGGAGAATCTTCGACACCAGCGGCAGACTATTTGCTAGGTGAGATCGCGTCAACTTACGGTTTATACGAACTCGAACCGCTCACTCAGTTCGGAAGTTGGAGAGAAACACATCCCGATTTACTGTGTGGTTGTAAACGAGGCTTTAGCTATTTCTGGCACGGATCGGAAAACGGGTTTTGTGCGACGGTCGACCACCAACACGAGTTACTGGTCACGGCGAATCGTTCGCGTAGTCAAGCTGATACACAATGGTATCGCCCAGATGTAGATCCGTTTTTTGTGGAGATGGCCCAAAAGCGAGGCGTTACCTATTTCGACAATTCAGAAGTCACCCAAATTGACCATCTAACGACGCATGATTGGCGGCTCACGTTCCAGCAAATTGAGTGTGAATACAATTGGGAGGCAAAATTTCTCATTGATGCCAGCGGTCCGGCGGGAGTTCTTCTGAATGAGCTGAATCTTCCTGACTGGACCGATCAGCTTTCAACCGAGTCTCATGCCGTCTACAGCCATTGGGACAAAGTGCATCCGATTGATGATTGGCTGATGGATCAAAAAGCCGATACTAAAAACTACCCCTACCCGGTCAAAGATTCCGCGATTCATCATCTGTTCAAGGATGGCTGGCTCTGGCAGATTCGATTCGAGAACAACCTGCAGAGCGTCGGTTTTGTTTCACAGGGAAGTCCATCGAACGATTCGGAGTCCGCAGACCGATTCTGGAATCAAATTCTCGATCAACATCCCATCATCAAAGAAGTTATTGGCACAGCACAGTTGTCAGAGATTCCGGGAAAATTATTTCAATCGGGGAAACTGCAAAGATTATGGGGAACGGCTGCCGGAGAGGACTGGGCCGCACTCCCGTTTACAGTCGGTTTTATTGATCCGCTTCATAGTACAGGCATCGCTCAGACACTGCACGGCGTTAATCGACTTGCCAAAACTCTGCTTGGACAACCTTCTGAAGGACGAACTATGGCATTGAAAAGCTACTCCGCAAAAGTTCTGAACGAGTTTCTGCTCATTGATCGTCTGGTTGCCGGTTGTTATGCCGGACTCAACGATTTCCGCCTCTTTACCGCCTTCTCCATGATCTACTTCGCAGCAGCGACCAAGTTTGAGCAGTGTTGGAAGGGGGGGGCTAAAACCGAGACCGGATATCTCTGCGCGGAGGACGAAAGATTCGTCGATCTGACCAACAGATATTCCGCCAAAATCATTCGACTATCTGACCAGCCATCAATCACTGAAGAACAAGTGGCCAGATTCTGCAAAAATTTAGAGATTGATCTGGCTCCTTACAATCACGTTGGTCTGTTCAGGCCGGATGCCCCGAATATGTACCGTTACACCTCGGTGAAGTGACAAGAACACTTTGGCAAGGCACAAAAAAACACCCACTGCCAATATGTGACAATGGGTGTTTTGTAGCGACCCCGACGAGACTTGAACTCGCAACCCTCGGATCGACAGTCCGATACTCTAACCAATTGAGCTACAGGGCCGTATCGCTAGTTTGTGGGAACGTGTCCCACATCTTTAATGTAACGGGATTGGCTGCAAAATCAATAGATCGGAATTTGATTTTACTGACGTGAGGAAAAATCGCTCCAGATTGCAACCTCTGGTCAAATTACAACTTCGATCCACGGAACTCCTGCGATTGAAGCCTATTCGAAAGACACCTCGTATGATCGGCAGGTTCACGCGATTTTGGGGAGATTGTTGGTTTCAGAGCCTGTTCCCGATAAGATGCAAGCCACGCCTAATCACCCTGAATTTGCTACAGAGAGACCGCTATGAGCGTTAAACCAGTCCTCATCAACGGAGAGTGGAAAAACTCTTCCGGCCCCCAGACCTTTCATGCTTTCAATCCAGCCACCAAAGAGCAACTCCCCGAAGAATTTCCGGTCAGTCCGTGGACCGAAATCGACGAAGCGGTTCAATCGGCGGCGAAAGCGGCCGAAGTGGTCAGAAGCTGGCCCGGAAGTCGGTTTGCCGACTTTCTGCGAAAATATGCCGATCTGATCGAACAGCGAGCCGATGCACTGGTGAAGGCCGCTCATGCCGAAACCGCGTTGCCTGTCAGCCCTCGCCTGAAAGATGGCGAACTTCCCCGCACAACGGGACAACTTCGGCAAGCTGCTGATGCTGCTGAGTCTGAGTCCTGGAGAGAAGCGACCATCGACACCGCGAATGGCATCCGTGCCATGTACGGTCCATTGGGGCCTGTTGTTGTGTTCGGACCGAACAATTTCCCGTTCGCCTTCAATGGCATCTCCGGGGGTGATTTCGCGGCTGCTGTCGCCGCCGGGAACCCCGTCATCGGTAAAGGCCATTCGTCTCATCCTGAAACGTCTCGTCTGTTTGCGGAAGCCGCTCATCAAGCTGCTCAAGAAACAGCCATGCCTCCCGGTTTTGTCCAAATGATTTATCGGACCAATCACGAAGATGGTGCAAAGCTGGTTTCTCATCCGTTGATGGGAGGATGTGGTTACACGGGAGGTCGTCACGCAGGACTCGTTATCAAAGAAGCAGCCGACAAAGCAGGCAAGCCCGTTTATCTGGAACTGTCGAGCATCAACCCTGTCTGCCTGCTGCCTGGTGCCCTCAAAGAACGCGGTGATGAAATCGCAGCCGATTTTGCCTCCAGTTGCCTGATGGGGACCGGTCAATTTTGCACCAATCCCGGCATCGTCTTGTTGCTGGCGGGAGAAGCCACCGATCAATTCATTGAGGCGACTGTAGGTAAGTTTCAAGCGGCAGCCGTCGGCACACTGTTAAGCGGTGGCGCTCAAAAGGGGCTGACAGAAGGGATCATCACTCTGCAATCGGCAGGAGCCGATCTACTGACCGGCGGTGAAGCGGGTGGTGGAGACGGCTATTGCGTCAAAAACACTCTTCTGAAAGTGAGCGCTCTCGACTTCCTCGCCAATCCGGGCAAGCTGCAAACAGAAGTCTTCGGAAACGCCTCGTTGTATATCATCGCCAACTCTGCCAAAGAACTCAAACAAGTGATCCGTACGTTTGAAGGGAACTTGACCGGCTGTATCTACAGTCAATCAGAAGGAGAGGACGATTCCCTCTACGATCAGGTCGCTCCATTGTTGCGGCAAAAGGTGGGCCGCTTGCTCAACGACAAAATGCCGACAGGCGTTGCCGTCAGTCCGGCCATGAATCATGGCGGCCCTTTCCCTGCGACGGGGCACCCTATGTTTACGTCCGTGGGTATTCCTGCTTCGATCAAGCGATTTTCGATGCTGCAATGTTTCGACAACGTGCGTCCGCACCGCTTACCAGCCGTCTTGCAGGACAATAATTCCATCAAAGATTGTTGGCGTCTCATCGACGGCAAGTGGAGCCAGAAATCTGTGGGTGAGTGAAACTTCCGCAATCAAGGAACCCGAAGATGGCACGAAATTAAGCCGTTGAAGCTCAGCACCATGCCTACACGGCGCGACTTAAATTTCAGCCCCTTCAATAATGATCACGGCGGTGACGACTCCCGCTTCGATTTGGATGCGACCATTCGAGAAGTTTTGGCGGGGATGATATTCTTTGCGAACGAGAGAGGCATCCTCTTCCAATCGATAGCCCTTGAGTTGAGTGAAATCTGCGACACGACGATAGCTATAAGGATCGAAGACGTGCCATTTGCGCACGGTCACTTTGTCGGTCGAGGTATTCACTTCAACATCGGCTCCCGTAATCACAACTGCGTGTCCGATAGTCGGCCCGTTTTGATAAAGCAGAATGATCGGCTTTTGATTTTTGAGAGATGTGTAGAGCACGGTCGAGATGGGATCCCCCAGCACCATTTGTCCTGAAACCATCACCTTCTGATCATTCTCGTCTGCAAAGATACCGTTCGTCGCTTTAATCATTTCACCATGATTGCCAGTTTCATCAGCCTTATAACCTTTGATTTTTTCCACAATCGCATCAGCGGGAAGTGTGATGCCTTGATGCGAGAGAACCATTTCCGCACAAGTTGCCCAGCATAAACACTCGCCTTTTTGCGCCCGATAATGCTCTGCGAATTCTTCATTGGGGATACCCACGAAATCATCCGCCGACAACTGAGCATTAAGAGCAACTAGCACGAGTATTGAGAAACGGAAAACATGTCGCATCGCAACTCCTTTTGCGGATCACGCAGGTGAATACAGGACATCAACTGACCGGACCGATTCTTAGCAGAACTCGAACATTGCGCCCATAGATGCCCGTGTACACGAAAGACATAGCACCAATCGAAAATCGCTTTCGCTACTTCCCAGCCGCCCATTTGACGCCATTGATCACCACATCCAGAAACACCTTGTCTGCAAAGGTTTCATTAGCATGGCCATAAGTCGTCCCAAACACACGTGCTTTACCATATTGATTGGTCCAGATCACAGGATGCAGATCGCCCGTTTTTTCGCTGACCGATGTCGCCAGCACTTCAGTCCCCGGCCAGACTTTTTCGATCACGTACAATTCGTCTTTGGGCGTCGTCCACTCTTTGGGAAAGTCCTTCATCACGGCATGGTCGGGCTTCACGTTTTTGACCGCGTAGTTGCTTTTGTGTTCGTGCCGCTTACTTGTGACACCCAGCATCTTCCGCCAATCGTCGATTTCCGCACCTCGATAGGTGTGCATGGCACAGTGAATCACGACCGCATTGGCACCATCATAATGAGCCTTGGTGATGCGGCGGATGTACTCAGGATTTTTAGTGTTGGCGAAGCATTCGTTGTGGATGACGACATCGTAGCCTTCTGCCCATTTTTCGTTCTGATACAAATCAATCTCGGCCTCGGTCCCTTTGCCGCCATCATTAACCACGGTCCATTCAATTTTGACACCTCGATCAGTGGCCGCTTTCTGAAGAGCCTTCGCCTGAAAGTCATAATCGTGACAACAGCCACCAGTAATCAGCAGCACCTTCAACGGCTCAGCCCCCTGCACTTCGGCAGCCGACATGGAGAAGAATGTGAAACAAACGCCCAAGGTGAAAAGAGCAATACGGGAAATCATGAGTTGATCCGGTGTGGTGGAAACGATTAGTTTGAAAGAGCAAAACAACCCTGCCAGCATAACAATTCACGTCTTCGTTTCCCAGATTTATCGACAGAGATCGTAAGGAAAAACGGCCACAACCTCTTGAGGACATCGTCAACCACGAAAGAGATTTTCTTCAAAACCACACGCGACATCCCTGCTTTATTTCTGTTATTCTGATACCTTACTGACTCCAGCTTGGCTATTCTCCGTTCCAGGAAACAGTTCGATGATTCGACATCTCGCCTTCATTATGATTGGCCTTTCTCTCGCAGCATCCTCCGCATGGGGACAGTCGCCTGCCGTTTCACCCTGGCCTCAATTTCGAGGACCGAATGGTATGGGTGTTGCCGAGGACGCGGGAAAATTACCCGTCGTGTTTAGTGATAAGAACAACCTCTTCTGGAAGGCAACCGTAACAGGAGATGGCTGGTCGTCACCCGTGCTGACGCAGGATCGCGTCTGGATTACGGTGGCTCGTCCGCACGGGGAACGAACCGAACAAAAGAGTTCGGCGGGTAAGATATTCACCTATGAATCGATTGACTTGCTGCTCGTGGCGTTTGATCGCAAAACGGGAAAGCCAACCAACGAAGTCCCCTTGTTCAAAGTTGATCAGCCCGACACGATCCACAGCCTCAACACCTACGCTTCACCAACTCCCTGCATCGGTGCCGGAGCGAATGGTACTCCGGTCGTCTATTGCCATTTCGGAACCTTCGGGACCGCCGCCGTCGACGCTCTCTCGGGAGACGTGTTATGGCGAAATGACAAGATTCACTTGAGTCATTCCACGGGACCAGGTTCATCACCGGTTCTCTTCGAGGACCGACTGATCTTCCACGCCGATGGGACCGACACACAATCGATTGTGGCTCTCAACACGAATGACGGCTCACTCGCTTGGCAAACCAAACGCTCTGGTGAGATGAACGATCAACCGGAAATGAAGAAAGCGTTTTGCACACCTTTGCTAACAACCATCAAAGGGCAACCTCGGCTCATTTCCACCGGAGCAGACTGGATGTACCTGTACGATCCGGCTACTGGTGAAGAAATCTTCAAAGTTCCCTATGGTGGACTCGGTTTCTCGACGGTCCCGCGTCCCGTCGTTCGTAAGGAGCATGTCTACTTCTCCACCGGATTCATGAAAGGCCGCATGCTGGCGGTCGATTTGTCCGGTTCGCCGTCCAAGTACGGAGCGTCTCGCGTGCAATGGGAGGTCGCTCGGCAAGTTCCCACAATGCCTTCGCCGGTATTGTTCGAGGACCGCTTGCTGATGGTAGCCGACAGTGGCGTGGCCACCTGCTTGAATATTGAGACGGGTGACGCCGTCTGGACCGAACGGATTGGTGGCAAGTATTCTTCGTCGCCTTTGCTGGCGGATGGGAAGATCTTTGTCGGAAATCAGGCGGGTGAAATGCTGGTACTGAATCCGGGGGATAAATTTCATCTGTTGGCAACCAACAAACTCGATTCCGACATCATGGCGTCCCCTGCGGCTATCGATGGCCGCCTGTTTGTCAGAACGAAACAGTCACTGTACTGCTTCGGCCTCGAATGATGACAGCGACTTTGGCGCACCCAGCCATTCCCAAACGCTGAACACCATTTTCAAGATGTCAAGATTTGGAGATTCGGGGACACACCTTGACCGAATCTTGACCAAATGTTGAATCAAATCTTCCCGAATCTTTATTCCAAATGTTGTGTACTCTTGAGCAAGTGGTTGGCATCCATTGGTTTGCGCCGACGATCTCGTTTTGGAGAGATGATGATTTAGCTGTGGACGTACCTTCCACGCCACGCGAAATCGCCTCCTTTCTCACGTTGCAGCGGTCGTCTTTCTTCAACAGGCCATGAGTCAAAATAACTGACAATATAATTCTTGGCCGGTGGAACCGGCCCTACAAAAACTGGCTGAATCACAGGTGTGCCT
>JAURQH010000038.1 GCA_030836185.1 Planctomycetota bacterium | reverse complement strand
CTTCTACAGCCACGAGCGAAGACACAGTTCGCTCGACCGCCAAACGCCAGCGGAAGTGTACCGCAGCGGCCGGTCAAATCGCGTGGTTCTTTCTCTCTAAGCAGAACCCGCCCGTGGTCCAAATAATGGGGTCCACTTCAGTCTGCTTGGTTTGCTGGCTTGCTTGAGACAGCGTGATGACCTGCGCGCGTAGCTGAAAACATTCTCCAATGCTGGCCCGTAATTCGGGTTTACGCGAAATCTCCGTCGAATAGAGTGTTGTCAGATTTGTGATTTCTTGAGCATACTTCGCTAATACTTTTCTCGTCTGGGCAATATCTCCATGATGTTGTGGTTGATTAGGAGGCCGGTTTTGTGGACCTCTTCCCGGAGGGCCTTGTCGACCGGGGCGATTGTTTTTGTTCTGTTGAGAATCGATCAAAATCTGCAGTATTCCACCGATCACCTCTTTGGTTTTATCATCTGCACTGGCATGACGAATCGGTGTGACCATTGCCCCACAGATGATGGCACACGTCGTCAATAGGATAGTTCCCCGATTAACGAAAACATTTCCAGAGCGTGTGGAGGTGTGATACATTTCTAAAATCCCGTTGGCAGTGAAGAATGTTCAGCGGTACTTTTGATATTCTGCCCGTTATCCCGTCGCATCGCTAGTCCCATTTGTTACGCTATTGTATCTGACCTATTTCGTTCCTTCGTTCTGATATCTCTGCTTAGTGAGTCGATCATGCGCCCTCTGATTCATTTTCTGATCATTCCTCTTTTACTCATACTCTCAAGTGCTGTGTCATTAGATGCAGCAGAAAATCTCTCGCTTCTCTATCTGGGTGACAATGGTCATCACGAGCCCTATCAGCGGTTTCAGCAGCTTTCTCCCGTAATGAAATTGAGGGGCATCGATCTCACCTACACCGACGATATGCGGGAAATCAATCCCGACACTCTGTCTAATTACGACGGCCTCGTCATCTATGCTAATATCACCGAGATTTCTCCCGAACAGGAAAAAGCACTGCTTAACTTTGTCGCTGACGGCAAAGGGCTGATCCCCCTTCATTGTGCCAGTTATTGTTTTTTGAATTCCGAGAAATATATCGAACTTGTGGGGGCTCAGTTTCAAAAGCATGGTACCGGAGTCTTTCGCACAGAAATTGTTGCCCCCGATCATCCGGTCATTAAAAACTTTCGCGGCTTTCAAAGCTGGGACGAAACCTACCTTCATCACAAACATAACGACAAAGACCGCACCGTTCTCGAAACCCGAAACGCTGACGGGCATGCTGAACCTTGGACCTGGGTGAGAACGCACGGTAAAGGACGTGTCTTTTACACCGCGTGGGGGCATGATGGCCGAACGTGGAGCAACCACGGGTTTCATAATCTCATCGAGCGAGGAATTCTCTGGGCGTGTCAATTGGATCCTCAAACTGTCGAGCCCTTCGCGGATCGACTCCCCATGACGAAACTCTCGGCAGACTTGAAGCCGTTTGAATACATTGATGTCGGTCCCAAGATTCCGAATTACACACCGGGAGCAAAATGGGGGACTCAAGAAAAACCACGGAACATGATGCAGAAGCCGCTCTCTCCCGAAGAGTCGCTCAAACATTATGTGACGCCGGAAGGATTTGAGCTTCAATTGTTTGTCTCTGAACCAGATCTCAAAGGCAAACCGATTGCCATGAACTGGGACGCTCGTGGTCGGTTGTGGGTCTGCGAAACTGTCGATTACCCCAACGAACTGCAACCTCCCGGCAAAGGACGTGACCGCATTCGGATCTGCGAAGACACCAACAATGACGGCAAGGCGGACAAGTTCACCGTTTTCGCGGAGCAGTTGAGTATCCCCACCGCCATCGAATTCTGGAAAGGGGGAGCCATTGTTCAAAACGGTGTCGAGACTTTGTATCTGAAAGACACCAACGGTGATGACGTGGCCGACAAGCGCGAAGTTTTATTCGATGGCTGGGCGTTGGGAGACACACACGGCGGGGTGAGTAATTTCCGTTACGGCCTCGATAACTGGATATATGCCATGCAGGGATACAACAACTCGGCACCGACCATCGATGGTCAAGAACAACAACGCTTCCGCATGGGCTTCTTCCGCTTCAAGCCGGATGGCTCGGAGATTGAGTTTTTGCGATCCACGAATAACAACACGTGGGGACTGGGGATCAGCGAAGAGGGACTGATTTTTGGCTCAACCGCCAACCATAACCCGAGTGAGTTTATGCCGATCCCGAATCGGTATTACGAGCGCGTCAAAGGTTGGGCACCCGAACGATTGGAAGGGATCGCCGACACCTACAAGTTCAATCCGATCACCGATAAAATTCGTCAGGTCGATCAATTCGGCGGTTACACGGCCGCCGCCGGTCATGCTGTCTACACGGCACGCACCTATCCCAAATACTTCTGGAACCGGACGGCATTCACCTGCGGACCGACCGGCCATCTCGTTGGCACATTTCAATTGAACGCCGATGGTGCCGGGTTTCATTCGACAAGCCCGATGAATCTGATTGCCAGTGACGACGAATGGTCGGCCCCCATCATGGCGGAAGTCGGCCCCGATGGTCATGTCTGGGTGATCGACTGGTACAACTACATCGTGCAGCACAACCCCACACCACAAGGATTCGAAACCGGCAAAGGAAATGCCTACATGTCAGACCTGCGCGATAAGAAACACGGCCGTATTTATCGCGTCGTCTACAAAGTCGCCGAGAAACAGGAACCAATTGATCTCACCAAGGCATCACCTGCAGAACTGGTCGCGACGCTCAAGAACGACAATATGTTCTGGCGATTACGGGCGCAGCGATTGCTCGTCGAACGTGGCCAACTCGATGTTGTTCCTCAATTGTTGGAGTTGATCAAAGACAAATCGGTTGACGAGATCGGCTTGAATGTCGGAGCGATGCATGCGATCTGGACGTTGGAAGGGTTAGGAATCCTCAATCACTCCAACCGCCAGATTCATAAGACGATGACTGACATCTTCGATCATTCTTCCAGCGCAGTTGTAAATGCAACGATTCGGGCACACGAATGGAATTCATCCCTAGAACCTCTCGGAAATCTATTCCGATCTTCGAGGCAAGTTGACTCGCAACTGATGCTGACAACTATCTTGAAAATATCCGACGGTGTTCCAATGAATAATATGCATTCCGGTGGCTATTTGCTGGCGCAGTTTGCCTGCATCTCCAGTTTTACTTCGGACCGTTGGCTGAATGATGCATTCACCAGTGCGGCTGCGACGCATGACTTGGGTTTCCTTCTCGGACTCGATAAACTAGAAGAAAATCCTCAAGGTCCTAAGCCTACACCTGCAACGTATCGTATTGTGCGAATTATTACCGAACACCTCGCCCGTTCGGAGCCATCTGATGAAAAAGTCAGCCAACTACTGACGGATCTACAATCGGCGAACCCCGAGTTGTTGCAAACCATACTCACAGGACTCCACGCCGGTTGGCCGAAAAATCATACAGTCAGAATCAATGAGGAGGCTGAACAAGCTCTCCAAACTTGGATCACAAAACTTCCTGCCGGCTCCAAAGGCCAACTCATTTCCCTCGCTTCCAAATGGGGGACTGATCAACTCGATCGCTACGCGGCAGAGATTGTGACTGATTTGTTGAAGCAGCTCAAAAACGACAATATTTCGACGGAGAAGCGAATCGAGTCGGCCAACAATCTGATCACATTCCGCAACGAGGATCCTAAAGTGGTGATCGGCCTGCTGGATCTCATCAGCGCGCAGACAGAACCTGCCTTCGCAATCGGTTTGCTGGAATCCTTGCAACAATCACAAGCACCAGGGGTTGGTAACTTCATCGTCCATAAACTCCCCGAACTGACGCCGACCGTCAAAGCGACCGCGTTTCGCGTCCTGCTCGCAAAACCGGGAACAACGGCTGCTCTCCTGGATGCGGCCAAGAATGGCAAAGTCTCTCTTTCCGAATTATCACTCGACCAAAAACAGGCTCTCGCCAATCATCCGAACCAAGCGATTCGTGACATGGCCAAACCGCTGCTCGCAATGGGGGGCGGCTTGCCCAATCCTGATCGTCAAAAGGTCTTGGCGTCACTTTTGAGCGTGACTGAAGAAACCGGTAACCCAGACCGCGGCATCGAAATCTTCAAGAAGCATTGTGCGAAATGCCATAAGCACGGCGACATCGGGGAAACGATTGGTCCCAATCTGACTGGCATGGCCGTCCATCCCAAAAAAGAACTGCTTGGGCACATCATCGATCCCAGCAAAGATGTCGAAGGCAACTTTCGCATCTATACGATCGTCACTGACGAAGGCCGAGTATTTAACGGCTTGTTGGCCGGAGAATCCAAAACGACTCTCGAACTGATCGACACCGAAGCGAAGAAGCATACCATTATTCGCGACGAGATTGAGGAAATGATCTATTCCCGTAAATCGTTAATGCCAGAGGGTTTCGAGAAACAGGTCACACGTACCGAGCTCGCCGACTTGTTGGAGTTTTTGACACAAAAGGGAAAATATGTGCCGTTACCTTTGGCCAAAGCGGCGACTGTGGTCTCGACTCAGGGCATGTTCTTTGACAAAGCAGGCGTCACCGAGCGGATGATTTTTTCCGACTGGTCGCCCAAACTGTTCAAAGACATCCCCTTCCAACTGGTCGACCCGCAAGGAACGCGCGTTGCGAATACGATTCTTCTGCACGGTCCGAACGGCAACATCGCTCCGACCATGCCGAAGAGAGTCTCTCTTCCCTGTAATGCCCCGGCCAAGGCGATTCATTTTCTCTCGGGAGTCTCGGGTTGGGGATTTCCGGTCGGAGAAAAAGGAACCGTCTCGATGGTTGTCCGTCTGAATTATGCTGATGGTTCGCAGGAAGATCACGAACTCTTAAATGGTGTTCACTTCGCCGATTACATTCGCCGCATTGATGTGCCGGGATCTGAATTCGCGTTTGCCTTGCGAGGTCAGCAATTACGATATCTGGCAGTCACTCCCCAGACGCAGAAAGTCATTGAAAAAATCGATCTGATCTCGGGAGGCGACCAATCGGCTCCCATTGTGATGGCGGTGACCGTCGAAACGCCGTAAACTGTCGGTATGAACGAAGAACTCTTTGATCTCGTTGACGAACAGGACCAGGTGATCGGCCAGATGCCGAGGTCGCAAGTACACGCTGAGAAGCGTCTGCACCGAGCCGTGCATATCTTCGTCTTCTAGACTTCGGGCGAGATGCTCATTCATCTGCGATCTCCCGATAAAGACGAGCAACCCAACACCTGGACATCGTCTGCCTCCGGCCATCTTTCCGCAGGTGAAGATTACACCGAGACGGCTCATCGAGAGTTACAAGAGGAAGTTGGCTTAGCTGGAGATCTGGAGTTTCTTCACAAGTTTGATGCTAGCCGGGAAACGTCCTTCGAGTTCACCGGACTTTATCGACTCATCTCCAACGACGAGCCGACTTTCGATCCGGTCGAGATCACACGTGGCGAATATGTGACTCTCGATGAACTGCAGCATCGCATTGAGACGGAACGTGAATCTTTCTCGACTGCATTTCTGGTACTGTTTGAGTGGTATTGTCGTGAGTTATTTCTCGGAAACAATCACAAGGATTCCTGATGTTACATTAACTTTGAAGCATGGCGGGCTTGGCGTCCCGGGAGATCGGGAAGTTCTGATTCGTGGCCGGTGAGATCTTTGATGGTCGGCAAATCGAACGGTCGCAAAAACTTGGGTTTGTCGTGGCGGCCCGCACGATGGAAATCCCGCCAAATCGATTCGGCCACCGTTTGACCGTCAATCTGTTTGATTTCGGTCAGGTATCGGAACATCAACTCAACCAGTCGGTTGAGAGAGATGGCGTGCGACCGACCGACCTGCTCGACCGCCCAGTCACTGAAGGCCAGAAATGATTCGAACGGCGAGGACTCAATCCATAACAGTGTGACCGTTTCGACGAAGTTGCCGCTGTTGGAGGTACGGTCCCACAATTGAGCGAATCGTCGCATCCGCTGGATGTCCTGGAAAGAAACCAGCTTCGTTTCCAGAATCTCATAAGGTGGTGCCGAGGCATATTTCATCCGCCATTCATCGTCATGACGGATGATGGGAGTCCCCTTGAGTCGTTTGAGAATGCCGACTTGGATCTCGTGCGGATTCATACCCAGCAATCGATCAAACCCAGTGCCGAAACTTTCCAAATTCTCTCCCGGCAAGCCGACAATTAAATCGGCATGAATGTGTACGCCGGTCTGTGTCGTGAGATAATGAAAGTTCTCGGCGACTTTGTCATTCTCCTGTTTTCGAGAGATCAGATCGGAGACATCGTCGTTGAAGGTTTGAATCCCGATTTCGAATTGCAGTGCTCCAGCAGGAAACTCGGCGATTAACTCTCGCAAAGCTTCCGGTAATCTGTCGGGAATCATCTCGAAGTGCAGGAACATTCCCGACTCGTACCGGTCGAGGAAGAATTGCAGAATCTGTTTGCCGATGCGAATGTTGAGGTTGAACGTGCGGTCCACAAATTTGAACCACCGGGCGCCTCGATCAAAGAGCGATTGCATCTCGCCGAGGAACGCTTCAACATCGAATTGTCGTACCGGGATCTCTAACGCCGACAAACAAAACTCGCAAGTAAATGGACACCCGCGAGAGGCTTCAACGTACAGGACGCGGTTCTTGAGGTCTTCGTCATTGTAGAGGTGATAGGGCATCGCAATGTCATTGAGCTGCGGCAACTCTGCCGGGATGATTAGATCGGTCGGAGGCTCACCAGAAAGAATCTGCTCGCACACTTTGCGAAACGTGAGATCGGCTTCGCCCTGAATGATGAAGTCAGCATGTGTCGTAATCGGAAGGTCATCCAGTTCGTAGCTGACTTCCGGGCCGCCGAGAATGATTGTAATCTCGGGTCGCAATGTTTTCAGGGCTGCCACAATGCCCGTCAATGGTTCGACATTCCAGATATAGACACCGAATCCGACAATGCGGGGGGATTCTGCCAGAATCGCATCGAGGACTTCGGTCGCCGACTCTTTCAGTCCAAATTCCAGAATCACCGATTGATCACGCAGTTCTCCGAGATTGGCTTGAAGATAGCGCACCCCGAACGCTGTGTGTTGATAGCGGGCATTGAGGGTGGTCAGGACGATCTGGGACATGTCTTAATTGTAGCGAACTGGTTCGCGATCCTCGATGCAACTTGTGTTTCCGGTTCTGAAGCGAGTACGATATTTCATTCCCACACCCTTATTCACTCCTGAGCTTGAGGATTCTTCAGATGCGCATCTGTCTCGCTTTCATGATGATTCTGTCCTGCACTGTTTGCTTGCGGGCCGACGATTCGAAATACAAACTTGGTCCCGATTCTCAAAGAAAAGAAGGGGTTCCCAAGGGAAAGGTGACTATGCACGAGTGGGAGAGCAAGGTGTTTGAAGGGACAAAACGGGAATATTATCTTTACGTGCCTGCCCAGTATGACGGCAAGAAACCGGCTGCCGTGATAGTCTTTCAGGATGGACATACTTATGTCAGCGAAACGGGACAGTTTCGTGTGCCGATTGTGTTTGACAATCTGATTCATTCGGGAGAGATGCCCGTGACGATTGGTGTTTTTATAAATCCCGGACACCGGGGAGAGAAGTATCCCGAGAGTCGCTGGAAGGATAATAATCGAAGTTTCGAATACGACACGCTCAGCGATCAGTACGCTCGTTTTCTGCTGGAAGAGTTATTACCACATATCGAGAAGACCTATAAGCTAAGCCATAAGGCCGAAGATCGAGCGATCTGCGGAATCTCTTCCGGCGGCATTTGTGCCTTTACCGTCGCGTGGGAGAGGCCGGACGAATTTCATAAAGTTCTCAGCCATGTGGGAAGCTTCACGTCCATTGCTGCCAACTTTGAAGAAGGGAAACCGGGCGGACATGATTACCCGGCGTGGATTCGCAAAACCGAGCGCAAACCGATTCGCGTTTTCTTGCAAGATGGCAGTAACGATCTCAATAACAGGCACGGAAACTGGTGGCTGGCGAATCTGGAGATGGATGCAGCCCTCAAATTCCAGAAGTACGATTACAAATTCGTCGGTGGCGAAGGGGGACACAACGGAATTCACGGCGGGGCAATCTTGCCAGAGTCTCTCCGTTGGTTGTGGCGAGACTGGAAAGAGACGAAATAATGCGACGATTTCTCATCAGTTCGATTTTCATTCTGGGGATGACACTTTCGCTCTCCGCTGAAAAGCCACAAGAGTACAAAGTGACGGCTCCTCCCAAAGGGAAATACGACGAGTTTTACAAGAAATATGTGTCCGCTCAGGGGATGCCGATTGTCGCTTCGGAGAAAGTCTCCGATTACGCTCTCCTCGAAGCGGCTTACCTGATCGATATTCTGCTCGAAGGTCGGGACGACATCCGCAAAGCGATCATTGATAGTGGGACACGTTTCGCGATCATGGCTCCCGATGAATTGACGACCGACATTCCCGAACACAGCGACTTGAAACCCAAAATCTTCTGGGATCGTCGAGCCCGCGGTTTGGGAGCGACAAAAATTCGCCCTGCTGTCAGTTGTGGAGAAGAAAATCTGCTTAATTATTCAGGGGATCCCTACCACAAAGAAAACATTCTCGTGCATGAGTTTGCTCACGTCATTCATCAGATGGGTATGAACAATCTCAACAACCAGTTCCAGTCAAAACTAAAAGCGACTTTTGATGCGGCGATGAAAGAAGGACTTTGGGAAGACAAATACGCCGCCAGCAATCCTGCCGAATATTGGGCAGAGGGTGTCCAATCGTGGTTTAACAATAATCGCGAAGACGACCACGATCACAACCATGTGAATACTCGCCAAGAACTCAAAGAATACGATCTACGACTGGCAAAATTGATCGAGTCTGTCTTCGGGCCGCGAGAATGGACTTACGTTCGCCCCGTCGAACGCAAGTCGGCTCCTCACATGACAGGTTATGATCCGAAGCAGGCTCCAAAGTTTGCCTGGCCGAAAGAGTTGCAGCGGCAATACGAAGAGTATCTCAACAAGACTGAGAATCCTCCCGCACCCACCGACAAGGCCTCCATCAGAGCGAAAAAGCAGCAGAAATGACTGAGCCGGCTGTCACATTTGCCGACATCCAAGCGGCCTCGAAGTTGATTACGCCGCTCGTCCATCGAACGCCAGTGCTGACTTGCGAGACTCTCAACGAACTCTCCGGACGCAAACTGTTCTTCAAATGTGAACATCTGCAAAAGGTGGGGGCTTTCAAGTTTCGCGGAGCATCGCATGCAGTCGCTCGATTGTCTGATGAACAACAAGCAAACGGTGTTTGCACTCACAGCTCGGGGAATCACGCACAGGCTTTGGCATTAGCCGCGAAACAACAACAGATGCCCGCATATATAGTGATGCCGGAGAACGCACCACGTGTGAAAGTCGATTCTGTTCGTGGATATGGTGCTCAAATCACATTTTGCGAACCAACGCAGGACGCACGTGAATCGACAGCCCGAGAAATCGTCGAGCAAACCGGTGCGGCGTTTATTCATCCATTCGACAATCCGCATGTGATCGCCGGTCAGGGAACCGCAGCCTTGGAACTCCTCGATGAAGTCCCCGATTTGGACGCGGTCATTTGCCCCGTGGGTGGAGGAGGCTTGGCGAGTGGAACTTGCTTGACAGCTCGCGCGGTCAATCCCGACATAAAAGTTTATGCGGCTGAGCCAGTGGGAGCCGATGACACCTATCGGTCCTTTCAAACGAGAACACGCCAATCGGTCGGTACTCCGAATACGATTGCTGATGGTTTGCTGACATCAGTCGGTGAATTGACCTGGCCCATTTTGCACGAAAATCTGGCAGATGTATTGATCGTGAACGACGACCAGATCGTCTCCGCGATGCAACTTCTCTGGACGCGGATGAAGCAAGTCATTGAACCGAGCGGAGCGGTCCCACTGGCGGCGATTTTGAATCATGAACTGCCAAAAGATCTCAAGAAGATCGGCGTGATTCTCAGCGGCGGCAATGTCGATCTCAATAAGCTGCCATGGTAAGTTGAAGAAAATAACCTGCTCATTCCAAGGCTCACCCTATGCGATCTCTCGTTCAATCGTGTGTTCTCTCAGTATTGCTCATTTCCTCTTTGGCAGCGGAAGACCTCTGCAAAATCAAAGTCGTAGACGCAGAGAACGGCTGGCCTGTCTCACTTGTCGAATTGAAAACGACCAATCATGTGCGATTTTATACCGATAACGCGGGCGTGATTGCCTTCGATCTTCCCGAACTGATGGGACGGGATGTTTGGTTCTCGGTCGAAGGTCACGGCTATGGAGTGAAACCGGATGGTTTCGGATTTCGTGGCATTCGTCTGACTCCCGAAGCTGGCAAAGAGATCGTCGTCAAGGTGAATCGCCAGTTACCCGCCAAGCGACTTGGGCGGATCACGGGTTCCGGCCTGTTTGCCGAAAGCCAACGGTTTGGAGAAAACAACGACTGGACCGATCAGGGAATTCTCGGCTGCGATTCCGTTCAGAATGCCGTCCACAACGGCAAGATGTACTGGCTGTGGGGAGACACGACGCTCGCCCGTTATCCGCTCGGCTTATTCCACATGCTGGGAGCGACGACCGATCTTCTACCGCTCAAGTCTTTTGAGCCTCCGGTAATAATGCGGTACGACTACGTCAGCGATGCGAAAGAGACTCCACGAGTCGTCGCGGAGATGCCGGGCTCAGGACCAACTTGGCTCAATGGTTTCGTGAGTCTTCCCGATAAAGACGGAAAGCAAAAACTATGTGCGACGTATTCCAAGATCAAACCACCGCTGACTGTGTACGAACTGGGACTATGCGTCTGGAATGAAGAGACGAAGAACTTCGAGCGATTCAAAGTGTTGTGGGAGCAGAGTGACGAGTCTCCAAAGCCACCCACCATTCCGGAAGGTCATCCCGTGAAATGGACAGACGACAAAGGAGCAGACTGGTTTCTGTTCGGCGATCCGTTCCCGAAACTCAAATGCAAGCCGACCTTTGAGTCTTGGGCTGACCCCGAACAGTGGGTCATTCTTGATCCACAGAAAGCCGTGTCCACCAAACAAGACGATCAAGCCATCAAACCGCATCGTGGTTCCATTGCCTGGAATAACTACCGCCAGAAGTGGGTGACCGTCTTCACACAATTCGGCGGAGATTCATCTGTTCTGGGGGAGCTCTGGTACGCCGAAGCTGACCAACCAACGGGACCGTGGAAAGACGCTGTCAAAATTGTCACGCATAACAACTACACATTTTATAATCCAAGGCTACATCCCGAATTTACACCAGAAGGCTCTCCGATTCTGCTGTTTGAAGCGACATACACAGCGACCTTTTCCAATCACGCGATTCCGACGCCTCGCCACGATTACAATCAAGTGCTGTATCGCTTGGATTTGGACGATCCTGAGTTGATTGGCGAAAAGTGATGCAATACAAGGAGACGGGATTCAATCTGAAGTGAATTTCACATTGTGTGAAAGACCATGATGAGCGGGCCTCGTCACTCCAGTACCAGAATCTTGGGTTAGGTCGATGAGGCTTCCGTTTTTGATCTCCCGGAAGTTGTAAAACACTAAATCATTCTTGTCAGGCTCTTCAATCAACTTCGGACGAAACGGGGTTTTTCGATAATGCGCGATGTTTGACAGCCGAAAGAAGCCGATCGTTCCGTTGAAGGTTCTCTCGTGACCATATTTACGCGGTCCCAGATACGTAGCAGTGGGGGCTGGCAAGATGGTGAGTCCTCTCACGTTCTGTTGAGCGACAATTTGTCCGTTGGCAATGACGGCGATCACATCCTTGAAACGCGACACTACCAAATGGACTGCGGGAGTTGTTTTTTGGTACTGTCCTTTGACGTTCACCCACCCCATTTCTTTACAACCAAAGGTAAAGTCCAAAACTTCATATTTCTCTCGTGCGAGTTTTCTCAACACCCAGCCGCAATTCCCTTGAACATGAATCTGATTCGACATTCCCGGCCAAGCTTCGTCTCCCGCGAAGTATTCATTTCGTCCCGTCGGTTGCCAACTGACCCACATTTCGATCGTGAAATCCTTATTAAGATCGATGAGTCCTTGACTGTCCTCAATTTCGACGAAAGAATTTCCGAGAAACTGTCCCAGATTATGGGTCTGCTCTTCTTCGCCGAAAATGTGCAACTCCGGGTTGAGAGAGGATACGGTCAGGAAAAGAAGAATTGTAATTCGGGAGTGAAAAGCTGACATTTCTCTGTTCCTTCTTGGGGGCCGAATTGTGGGACTGTCTCCAATTTAGCAAAACGTTCGATGAGTTGGAAATATTTGATCGAGCATTCCGTTCATTGATCTCCCGATTCGATTCGATGATACTTTCTAAAACTATTACATTTCACGAAGAAATGAGGATTTCATGTGTACCTATCGTAGTATATTCACGGCGTTGATTGGTTTGACATGTTTTTTGCAATCAGCTCTCTGTGCCGCCGATAAACCGAATATTCTCTACATCATGTCAGACGATCACGCCGCTCATTCTATCGGCGCATATGGAAGCCGTCTGGCGAAACTCAATCCGACGCCTAATATTGATTGCCTCGCCAAAGAAGGGGCGTTGCTCGAGAACTGTTTCTGCACGAATTCGATTTGCACCCCCAGCCGGGCGACGATCATCACCGGTCAATACTCTCACACGAACGGCGTCACCACGCTCACCGGTTCCATCGAACCCGAACGCCAGACATTGGCTCACGAAATGAAAGCTGCCGGATACGAAACCGCCATGATTGGCAAATGGCATCTCAAGAAAGAACCCGCTGCGTTCGATTACTATTGTGTGTTGCCAGGGCAAGGATCTTATTTCAATCCGACTTTTCGAGTTCGAGGTAAACAGCAATGGCCCAACAACACACGATCATTCGGCGGCTACGATTCGATGCATTCCTCGGATGCAATCACAAAACTCTCATTGGAATGGCTGAAGAAACGCAAAGATCAATCCAAGCCTTTCTTCCTGATGCATCATTACAAAGCTCCGCATGACAACTTTGAAAACGCTGAACGCTACGACTGGTTATACAACGATGTCACTATTCCTGAACCGGCCAGCTTGTGGGATCGTAAAACTCATGGCCCCATTGGTTCAAAACTTTATGGCACATCAGTCTCGGGGCGCAATGAACGTCGTAATATGGGACACCACATGTTCGTAGACGAGTCTCTTTCCGACGAAGAATACACTCGTGAATCGTATCAACGCTATCTCAAAAAGTTTCTCCGCTGTGTGAAAGGCGTTGATGACGGCGTGGGGCGTGTCATCGAACACTTGCGACAGACGGATGAACTCGACAATACCGTGATTGTCTACACTGCCGATCAAGGTTTTATGCTGGGAGAACACGATTACATCGACAAACGCTGGATGTATGAAGAATCGTTACGGATGCCGTTTCTAGTGCGGTATCCAAAATTGATCAAACCGGGTATCCGCGTCAAGAAAATCATCAACAATGTCGACTTCGCTCCCACTCTATTAGACTTCGCTCGGGTCAAAGAGATGCCGAAACAGTTTCAAGGACGTTCCATCAAGCCGTTGCTGGAAGGTAAAGCGGTCAAAGACTGGAGAACTCAATCGTACTATCGCTATTGGATGCACATGGCTCATCACGACAACCCGGCTCATTACGGCTTGCGAACCGAACGCTATAAGTTAATTTTCTTCTATGGCTTGCCTTTGGATGCTCCCGGTGCTCAGAAAGAGACCACTCCTCCTCATTGGGAACTTTACGATCTCGAAAACGATCCACACGAGATGAATAATCTGGCAGAGACACCCGAATACGAATCGATCCTGAAAACACTGAAACAAAAGTTACTGGTCGAGAAAAAACGGGTCGGTGATCTCGACGAGAACTACCCCGCGCTGATGGGTGTTCGCCAACAAGCCTGGTGAAATATGCATTGCCGCCAATCTGGATTAATGGAGTTCAACAATTTCAAGAACTCTTTGAAGTCGTCCGGCAGACGGATCGTAGTCATAGTTGATTTGTCGCATCAATTCGATGGCCTCAAAACGCTCATTGACTGTACGTGAAAGCCAATAGTCACGGTCATGTCTCTGAGCAGACAGAGCAGTCACTTCAATAGCGGACTTGTTCATTTGGTGGGGATTATTTTTATTCATTAAACCGCTCACTTCGCATAAAAGTCAAACACCAACACATCATCCAGCCGAGGACCGACTAATTTGACGAACTCCTGATGAGCGGGGTGCGGCAGGTAAATGTCGCGTCCCTTTGCATCATCAAACGAGACAATGAAACCATGCGTGAAGCCGGCCGCTTTGTTCTCGACACTGACATCGGTCCCTGCTTCATAATCGACGATGGTTTCGATCTTTCCGGGTAACTCGGAGAACGCATCCACAATTTCCTGAACTTGGGCTTCAGTCATTTCTTCTTTGAATTTGAACAGCACCACGTGACGTAATAATTTTCCTGACTTCATTGGTGTGACTCCAAAAGCGGATAGCATCTGTTCGGCGACGAATTGGTTTCCGGCTGCGTTCAGGTGAACGCCATCAGTGGTGAGAATCCCTTTCTCGACATTTCGCTTGTTGCGTGCTTCCAGCTCATGGTGAAAGGCTTCCTGCAAGTCGATGAGTTGAACATGTTGATCGTAGGCGACTTTTCGGGTGATACCCGCATACTGAGCCAACATCCCATCCAGCGGGTTTTCACCGGCATGCTTTTCTCCGATGACACTGGGAGTCGCGAGGATGACACGAGCATCCTTCTCACGAATTTGTTCGATCAGGTCAACCAGTCCGGATTCAAAGTCTTCAACAGATGTCCCTTGTTTGCGGATGGAATGCCAGACATCGTTAATGCCGATGTAGATCACCACGACCGTGGGATCTTTCGACAGGACATCTCTCTCTAATCGTTTTTGGAGATCGGGAACTTTGTGACCACCAATCCCGGCATTGATCACTTCAATATTCTTGCCTTTGAGTTGGTCGGCAATCTGCTGTTTGAACACTTCGACATACCCACCGGGACGCGCCCCTTGCTGAGTGATCGAATCCCCCAGGAAAACGACGCGATCTCCGCTTTTGAGGGGAACAACACCGTCAGCTGCAGATGAAAGATTGGTCATCAGGGCAATGATCAGCGAGAGTATGAAAATGAGTGGCTTCATGGGTGATCCTTCTTGAGTGGGTAAGCGGTGTGTTGAGGTTAGCCGTTGTGTACGCCAGATTCCAGTCACGGTTTTGGAGATCGTCGAGATTGCAGATACCCGATTAAATCGCGAATTTCGGCTTCGCTCAGTTTCTCGAACAAGCCATCCGGCATCAATGACAAGTCGGACTTCTTGATCAATTCAATATCGGATTTGGCGACGGTCAGTTTATCTTTGGCGGTTTGAATTTCGACCGTCTGGCCGTCATCTCGACCAATCACACCCGTTAAAACGCGACCATCCTCCATCACAATCACCGAGACTTTGAATGCTTGTGGAACGACACCACTAGGGTCGAGAATATTCATCAGCAGATAATCGAGGTTGTCGCGATTGGAGCCGGTCAGATCGGGAGCAACTGTGGCACCTTCGCCGAACAGTTTGTGGCAATTGGCACACGATTTGGTGAATAGCTTCCGCCCATTTGCAAAGTCCACTTTTGCGAGATCGGCATTGCTCAATCGTTGTTTATAATCGACGATCAATTTCTGTTTTTCGGCAGGAGTATTTCGTAAAGTTCCCCAGACATTGGCCAATTGCTTGTTAATCGCGGAATTTCCCAAATTCTGAATCTCGCGGGCTTGAGCTGCTGAGAGTTCACTGGAAGGGATTTGTCCTTTCTCAATAGCCAACAGTAACTGTTGGGTAAAAGTGACACGAGAAGTGAGTGTCTGAATCGCGAGCGGTTTCCAATCGGACCGGAACGAACCGAAGCGTTTGATGATTTCTTGAGCAACGGCCGGGTCGTCGACATTGACCATCGCTTTGAGGACAGCCGGTGTGACGTTGCGATCTGGCAGAAGTTTCATCAGCAGTGTGTTTAAGTCTTTAATGTCTGTCTTTGCCAGCAGGGTAATGGCTCGTTGACGGGTTTCGTAATCAGCATCTGTGTCGGTGGCGACTTTACGGAGATCGTCCATCGCCCGGCCATCTCCAAAGACGAGTGACAATTCCTGAGACAGTTGACGGACGTCGCTATTATTTGACTTTGCCAGTTTTACGGCAACATGCGGCCAGTTTCGAGGAGCATCGGCTTTGCGCCATCCACGAAGTGCTTGTGACATCCCCAGCAACAGTTGATGTTGTCGATCCAGTGATGACGTTTGCAACGCGGCCACGAGTTGTTCTGTGTATGTCGGATTCTTCTCAATTTCAGAAGTTAATCGACGCGCAATGAATTGTTGAAGCAGCGGCAGTTTGGTGAATTGAGCGATTGCCAATGATTCTTCAGAGTGATCAATCACCAGCGGTTCCAATCCGTACCAGATCATGAGTGGCAAATTATGGTCATCGGGATCGATATCAGAGAGGGCAAGTTTCTTGAGTACGTCCATCGCGAGTTCAGGAGGTAGTTTTTGAGCAATAGAAGAGAGTTGCAAGCGATCCTGCAATGTTCCCGAATCGGCCAACGCCAGAACGATTGAACTTAAACTTACAATTTTTGAAACGGGTAGTTGTGGCAGTAATCGCAGACCATAATTACGATGTGGCTGATCCGAATGAGAAATTAATCTCGAAATAGTCACTTCGTTCCAAGTGCCAAGTGTGACCAATGTTTGTAGGCAGGCCAGACTCAGGGACTGATCCTTTCCTGCCATCATTGCATCGTTACATGATCGATTGAGAGACTTTTCGTCACGCTGTTGTCGATTCCAGAGTTCTCGGCGTGCTGTACGCTGATACCAATGATTCGGATGCTTGTGCAGTTCAAAAAGTTGATCGAGATCCAATTTGGCAACATCTAAATCTTTGGGGACTGGAGTCGGGTCACCGTAACTGATGCGATAGATTCGTCCGCTACTGCGATGGATCCCGTCGTGATCGTGACATTCGCCGAAATCACACCAGTCACTGACATAGACGGCACCATCAGGGCCATACGTGAGTGACACTCCGCGAAACCACGACTGGTTTGCAAACATCAAATCGGGAGCATGCTTGATGGTGTACCCTGAACCGTCTCGCTCAATGATGTCCTGATTGAGACGACGTCCATGCGTGTTGCACATAAACATGCGGCCTCGATATTCATCAGGAAAATTGTCACCCAGATAAATCATCCCACCGCAGTGAGAATGCCCGCCACCCAGTTCGCCATGAACGCCGGCTGATTCACGCGAATCTGTCCATTTTTGCGAATGATCCCAGTGGTAGTGGTCGGCGTGTTGATCCATCAATTCGTAGATGTGAGGATTGAAGTCCGTGCCGTACATGCGTTTGTAATGAGCGCCGGGAATGACATGCCATAAATGTCCGATCACATTGTTGGTGAAGAAGAATTCTCCCTCCGCGTTGTAATCGAGTCCCCACGGATTGGTGGTTCCGTGGACAACAGGTTCAAAAACTTCGTCTACGGGATGATATCGCCAAATGCCGGTATTCATCGGCACGCGTTCGTCCATCGGTATATGAGGCGCTGCGGGATAAGAAGTCGCTTTGATGCCGTGTCGTCCATAAATCCATCCGTCCGGCCCCCATAATAAACCGCTGACGATATTGTGACCGATGTGTTTGGTGTCAAAGCCGTTCATGAGTGTGACGACCTTCTCGTCGGCCTTGTCGTCTTGATCGTGGTCAGGCAGAAACTGCAACTCGCCATCATTGAGAATATAGAGTCCTCGGTTCCCGAACTCGAAACTGGTCAGAATGTGTCCTTTGTCCCAGAAAACTTTCGCGCTGTCGTGCCGTCCATCGCGGTTTGTGTCTTCCAGAATCATGATCCGGTCACGAGCGTCTTCATCAAAGTTGTGGCCGTTGTAGGCATAACATTCGGCGACCCACAATCGGCCGCGGGAGTCGAACTTCATATCAATCGGTTGACGAATCGCTGGTTCGGCGGCGAATAGAGTCACGTTAAACCCTTCGGGGACCGTGATCATCTCCAACGATTCTTGCGGCGTGGGAGGCCGATCGCCCGGTTTTTGCGTATCGGGAGCAGGAACAAAATCCTCACCAGATAGGGCTGAAAACGAACCTGTCAGTAAGACTAAAAAAGAAAGAGCACGAATCATGGAATCGCCTGAAATACGTGTGATGTTGAGTCACCACGCATCATACCCGGCAGAAAATCCCAAGGCAAAGAATCTCTTTTACTCAGATCAGATTTACTCAGATCAGAGTTTACTTAAACAGGAGCCTCCCAAACTCATCAACTATCGGGTGGTCGGAGGTGACACCCGCTTGCCAGCTTTCCCAACCTGTCATTGGTAATGTGCGACGAACGGCCAGTCCCCAGGTATGACCAGAAACTTTTGCAGGAGGTGCAAGTTCTTTCAAAGGAATGGCGGCTTCAATGCGCCAATGTCCGCGTTCGTGATGAGTGGCTATGAACATCTTCGGATTCCACACGGGAAGTCCGCCGAGAGATTCTGATGTCCACCCGCGTTCGTCAATCGTCAATTCGTAGTAGAATTCAGATTCGCGGTCAATGTCGAAGGCGAAGGTGACGCGGTCGTGTCCGGTCAGATTCGCATCATAATGACGGCCAGCCAACTGAGTTCCCTGTAATGTGACCTCAGGATGTTGAACAAGAGACGCTGCCAGAAACAGATATTCTTTGTCGTAGGTTATCTTGATGAATGATGCCCCCTCGGCATAGATGCGTCCGTTACCATGCTCGAGAACTTCCGCTTCAGCCGCTTTCCAGCATTCATCATCAAAAACTCCATCGAGGTGCGGTCTGGAAGGCGTCATGGCTGCTGATAGAGATTTCTTCACGGTTGGTTCACGAGGTGGGGTGTACCAATTTGTCGGAACCCCTCGGGGTAATTGATGTGCCTTTTGAAACAGTTCGTCCATTTCGCCAGCAATGGCAGGATGTCGATTGATGACCGCCAGAGATCGTTGAATCGTTTCCTCACGCAGTAGGGCTGGATTTTTTTGAGACAAAACTACACCCAGAAACCCGGCCTGTCTTAACCATCGATCTCGCACACCCGAGTGCCAATCTTGAGGATTGTTTTCTAAGGAAGACGCCTGAACGATTGGGCTTTTGGGTCCGTTCGATTTTGATTCATTTCCTAATTCGTAGATATTGCTAGAGAGTTTTATCTCGGTAGGATTACCCAATGCTTGCAGTACTGAGTCTTCGTTCGTGGAGACACTGAGATGCGATGATCTAATCTGACGGGAACGATGCCAGGCAATTTCATCCGATGCCCAGAATTGAATGAGCTTCTGCATTCCTTGTTGACCGGCCAGTGTGTTTTCGTAATTGTTGACGAGTTCAATCCAGATCCCTTCGGAAACCGTCATGTCACCAGTGCTGAGAGACTGTTCCCCCATCGATAGCAACATTCGCGCGGCGGCTTCAGGATCCATGCCCTTCAATTGTTTTGGTAATAGTCCAATGAGGGACTCGGCGGATCCAAATTGCTTCCTGGCTCTGAGTGCCATGTTTTGGATTTGTCGAGCGTGTTTCGGATTGGGATTCTCCCCTTCCACCATATCGGCAGACAAAGGAACGATTCTTCTGCGAGCATCTCCCCCGGCATCGAGTCTGAGGTCACGGAATAACTCGGAGAGTTGCAGAGTTTCCCTTGAGCCGATGACCTGCATTGCTCCATGATTCTGTGGAGTGAGTTCATTGTCGAGACGCGAAATGGATTGTTCTGTCGCTTCACCTAATGTGATTCCCAAACGGACTAATGACCGGTCGGGAGAAAAGAACGCACCACTCGGACCGGCAGCCGGTTGCAAGGTGACAACACGCGAGACTCGCCAAGGCATCAAACCAAGATTATGGCTCAATTCCAGATGTCTTGTGTTTTCGGCAGACTCTTTGACCGCTTGTTCCACAGCCAAATTCAGAAGTTGAGTTGCCTGATCATCCTCTGCGGCATGACTCAGCACAATGACTTCAGGTCGCCATTGTCTGATTTCGGCGACCAACCCTCCTAGTAACACTTGTTGCAAGCGTCCGTCTGTCCGGGCATTCCATTCGGCGATTAGCTGTTCGCGATTGGTGGATAGATCGGGTAATCCGACCGGTAATCGATGACCGGCATAAGCGGCATTTCCACCGACAGAATGAAACGCGGATGAGAGCCGCAAATCAGTTTGTAATAAGTCGCGATTCATTTCCTGCTGAACTGGTATCAAGCCGACCGTTCGATATCCGTTCTCTCCCGCATACCAGGAAATCAAGGGGAATGAGAGTGACTCGGGGGACGAAGAAATCAGCATCATGCCAGCACGTCGCGGTTGTTCCAAGCGTTGATTGTTCCATGTCTGACCGCCGTCATCGGTCAGTAGAATCGTGCCGAAATCTCCTGCCGCAACGCCGGATTGATCGTCGCGAAAATGGATGACTCGTAACGGTGTATTGCTCTTTGTGGCTTGTTGCTTCCAGGTCTGCCCTGCATCTGGAGAATGCCAGACAACCGTTCCCGGTTTGCCGACCACCCAAACCTTGTCGCCGCGTTGTTCCACAGCGAGGAAATCAACGACATCCCGTAACTCGGGAGGTAATTTTCCGGGGGGAGCTTCCCAAGTGACACCCGCATTGGGTGACTTCATCAACAACGCCTGATCGCCAACCAGCCAACCGGTTCCATTGGCATCGAGTTGAACATCTTGCAGGTTGGAAAGACCGAGCGAGAGTTGTTGAGCATTCGCAAACTCTTTCCCTCCCCAACTGGAAAGAGCACCACGACGACCGACGATTACGCCACGTGTGGGGGAGAGGAAGTCTCCCGTTCGCCAAGCGGATCTGATTTCGCCTTGAGACGAAGTGTCCGTCCATGATTGTCCACCATCTTCGGTGGTCAGTAATCCCGATCCGTACGGCCCCATCTTTTCCGAGACAGCAACGCCCGATTCCAACGAAAAGAATTTGACCTTGTGCAGATAAGGAAGATCGGTCGTTGTGAGATCCTGCCAGCTCTTGCCACCATCATTGGTGACAAACAGGACACCGCGTTCGGCTTGTGTGTAAGGTTCGATGTATCCGCCAGCCACCCAACCGATACGATTCGTCAGAAAACAGACAGACTGCAATGAGGCCGGTCGCGGAGATTGCTCAATCGTCCAGGTCAGCCCCCCGTCAGTGGTGCGACGAATCACGCCATGCTCGCCCACGGCCCAACCGGTCGTTCCGACAAACGTGACATCATTCAGCGTGGCGTCGTCGAGTAACGATGCGCGCCACTCTGGCCTGACTTCGGCGATTGCAGCGTTTCCCGTCACCAGGAATGAGAGCGCCAGTAACACAAACATCAGTCTAAAATTTTGCAACATGCTGTCATCCGTGACAGAGTGAGTTGTTCTGATTTCACAGGCAGAAATCGTAGTGAATTATGCGTTTTTCTGCGAGAGCGATGTGCATTCCTTTGCGAAAACAGCAGGATTAGCTGTTCTCATCAACCTATTCCCACGCACGGAAGACGCCCGCCGCGAGATGTCCACCAAATCCGAGCGACAACTTCACGGCAATGTTGGGGTTGGAAACTTCTTGCGATTTTCGGATTAGATTCAGTCGGCATCCCTCGAACGGAGTTTCCAACGTGGGGTTTCCCGGCAATTGTCCACGTTTGAGTGCCATTATCGTGAGTGCCGTTTCGACGCTGCCCGCTGCTCCCAGCAGATGCCCCAATGATCCTTTGAGGCTTGAAGTGGGAATGTCCTCGACTTGTTTTCCTAAAACATCTTGCAGAGCGTTGACCTCACAGACATCATTCATGATGGTACTCGTACCGTGCAAATTGAGGTAACTGACATCACTCCAATCAAAACGGCATTGCGGGGGGAGTTGTTTCAACATGTGTCGTAACGCGGGTGACTCTGAATCCAATTGCGTCAGACCAATTGTGTCGGCGACCTGCGTTCCTCCCAACCACTCAGCATAAGGAGTGGCACCTCGTGCAATTGCATGTTCGGCTTCTTCCAGAATCAGAACCGCCGCTCCTTCGCCAATGAGAAATCCTTCACGATGTTCGTCAAAGGGACGACAGGCAGAGGCGGGGTCTTCAAAATTTCTCGCCAAAACTCCCATCCGATGAAACGAGGATTGCAGAATCGGTATCAATGAAGCATCGCTGCTGCCAGCCAGCATCACATCACATTGGTTGTCTTGGATGAATTGAGCGGCACGTTGAACCGCCACCAATCCGGTGGCACACGCCGCGACCGGGCATAGAGCAGAGGCTTTGAAATTGAATTGATTAGCCAGCGTGAGAGCCGGTGTCTCGGCGAGAAAGCTTCTCCAGAGTTGGGCTGATTCCGCATCACTTCCTTCAACGGTCCGCACAGCGGATCTTACACCTTGAGATTTAGCAAATCGATCAAAGCTGCGGAATCCTCCTTTGCTGGTGCCAAAAACGACACCCGCACGATAAGGATCGATTTCGTACCCAGTCTCTCCGGCGGCATCCTGGACAGCTTCTTTGGCAGCGTGAAGAGAAAGATCGATGAGCGGCTCCCCGGTCAATTCTTGAGGCGTCAACCTTATTGGTGGAGCCGGTCCACCATGATTCATTCCGGGAGGGATCGGATTGCCTCTAAAATCCGCGGACGATGAGGGATGATCGTCGGGAAGGCGTACCAAGCCCGATTCTCCTGCGATTAACCTGGTCCAAGTGGTTGCGCAATCTGGTCCCAACGGCGTGATGAGGCCGAGACCGGTAACGACAACTCGACGAGGTGCAGGAGGCATAATTTATGAAATATTGGGAGTGAAGCCGGAGGGGGCTACAAGTTTAGCATGCGATGCGTGTGTTGTCGTGTGTAGAGATTTACTTGTGAGGATCGACTTGATCTCTCATCGTCCAATGAGGCAAGCAATAGGGATGGGGACGAACAAAATTGCGATCCAAAGCATAGATTATGGGGAAGTTCCTCATTTTGGCTTCTTAGCCAGAGACAGTCCCGCGACTAACAGAATGACGGGAGGTAAGCAGGCACCGACGATATATCCTGTATTATAGGAACTGCCACCATTCTCGTTTAATGCTTTTGAAACATTGACGACCGCAGAGATGGTGAATAGAGCAGCTAAGGCAAAACAAATGACTGCGCTGGTTCGCATGGCGGTCTCCAATGAGTGAGCGACAGGTGAATTCAACTTATTCTGCCGAAATCATCAGTCAAATGTCAAATCCGTTTTAATGTTCCACTAAGTCTGACTTACCAAGTTCATTTTCCCCTTAGCCCCAAAATTCGCTATGATGCGAAGAATCAAACATCACACCCGATTGAAGACCACCACCTATGATCGACCCCATGCGTCATGCCCTTGAAAAACTGCTCGTCGGAGAATCTCTCTCCGTCGAAGAATCACACGCCGTCATTTTGGAAATTATGAACGGTCAATCTTCGGACGTTGAGATAGCTGCATTGTTAACGGCTTTGCGCATCAAAGGAGAAACGGTCGAAGAGATTGCCGGTGCCGCCAAGGCGATGCGCGAAAAAGCGGCCCCGATTCCGACACAGGTGACCGGGAAGCTCGACACTTGCGGCACGGGCGGCAGCGGGCTGCACACGTTTAATATCAGTACAGCCGTCGCGATGGTCGCAGCAGCCTGCGGAGTTCCCGTCGTCAAGCACGGCAACCGGGGCGTGACCAGTAAGAGTGGTTCGTCGGATGTCTTGAACGAACTAGGCGTCAATCTCGAACTGACGACCGAACAGGTCGGTCAATGTTTTGACAAAATCGAACTCTGTTTTTGCTACGCACCGATTTTTCACGCGGCCATGAAGCATGTTGGCCCGGTTCGCAAATCACTCGGCTTTCGTACGATTTTCAACCTGTTGGGGCCATTGACGAATCCTGCCGCTGCCGAGTTTCAGTTATTGGGGACCGCGTCCAATGAACTGGTCCGCAAGTTGGCTCCCGCACTGCAAATCTTGGGAGCCGAAGGCGCGACCGTTGTTTGCGGTAACAACGAACTCGACGAAGTGAGCCTGTGGGGTGAGACGCTGGCTTGCCGAGTGACGAAAACTGGCATCGAAGAGTTGACGTGGACGGCAGCAGATTATGGCTTGCCGGAATGTTCCGTCGACGATTTGCGTGTCGATTCCCCCGAGCAATCAGCCAGGCTACTCAATGCAATCTTCAGTGGCGAAGAAACGGGAGCACCTGCGAACATGGTGCTTGCCAATGCTGCTGCCGCGTTATTGACTGTCGGGCAAGTGGACGATCTGAAGGCGGGCGTCGAACTCGCACGAACGGCCATCGCCGAGGGCCGTGCCGAAGCAAAGCTCAAAGAATTAGCCGAGACAACACACGCGGTGTAAGCGAATCGCACGGAGAATAATAGCGGTTCTATTTTTGTAGGGCAGGGGCCTCCCCAATGATGTTCGGCACGCTTTTTGCGCATTGGATGTCTTAGTGTAAACTCTTCTTTTTTGCAAAGGAATGCAATGGCGAAAAACAACCAAAAACTCTCTCAATACGATCCCATCGAAGGGGCGGCCTTCCTGCGTCAGG
>JAURQH010000037.1 GCA_030836185.1 Planctomycetota bacterium | reverse complement strand
CTCGGCATGGACAAACTTGGAGATCAGTTGAAACGGCGTCGCGGAGAAATTGAACTCGTTCTTTCTCTAGGCGGATCTCGCTGGGAAGCGGGACAGTCGTCGGTGAGAAGTGCCGTTCGAACCGGTATGATTCCGATTCTTAACTCGATGTTGGTCGTGGGATTAGTTTCTCTTCCCGGAGTGCTGACAGGACAATTACTCGCAGGGGCCAGCCCTGTCGATGCTGTCAAGTATCAGATTGTGATCATGTTCATCATCGCAGCAGGTACCGCGATGGGAACGATCAGCGTGGTGCTTCTCAGCTACCGACGTGTCTTCAATAAGATGCATCAATTTCTGTTTGACGAAATCCAGTCGAAGTGATGATGCCATCATTCAAATCTTCGTGGCGTCCAGAATCACATGTTTAACCCGGCGACGCTTCCAAGTGTAAGTGATGTGAATCTTACCGTCGGTTGTCTGAATGACAGCCGGGTAGGAATACTCGCCCGGTTGATCTTCGAGGATTAGTACATCCTTCCAGGAGTTACCGTCACTTGAGAGGGCAACATTCAAAGGTGAGCGGCCTCTGGGAGTGTTGTTGTAAATCAGTATTCCTCGACCATCTTTGAGGGAAACGGCATCAATGCCTGAATTAGGGTTCGGCAGATCTTTGAGAAGTGTCATCTCGGACCAGGTCTTGCCGAGGTCATCCGACCAAGCAGACGAAATTTGTTTTTGGCGTGTCCGACAGACAATTTGCAGGCGGTCACCCCATTTTAAGATGGCAGGTTGAATCGCTGCCAATTCTTCGCCGTTATTGAGTGGAGCTGTCTTGTCCCATTTTTCTGCTGAATCGAGCCATTCCATATGAACTCTCCAGCCGTTGTCTTCCGTTGATGTGGGGCAGAGAAGTCGTCCATCACTGAGTAATTCTGGCTTGTTCTTGATGGGGCCGACAATTCCTTCGGGGAGTTTGACAGGATTCGTCCAAGTTTTACCGTTATCAACAGAGGTGATCAATTCACCCCACCAAGTACGAGGGTCAGCACCGACCTTGTAAAACAGAAGAATCTCCCCATCTGGCTGAGTGAAGAGGACCGGGTTCCAACAGGGATAGCGAAAATCTTTGCTTTGGATGCCATTGGCAACACTGCGAACTTTTGACCAACCCTTCCCATCAAAATGTGAGACCCAGATTTCGACATCGTCGTTTTTTTCGTGCGTCCCACCAAACCAAGCTGCCAGCAAACCCGTTTTGGTCGGTGTGATAGTTGACGCGTGACATTGTGGGAATGGAGCTTCGGTGTAAATGAATTCTTGTGTGATGAGCGCAGAGTGACCGGGAGTTGTGAGGGGAGAAAAGCTCTCTTCCTGAGCAGATAACGATGAAAACACTGTAAATACTAATATGAATGTCAAAATGGGTCGCATCTTTACTCCTCTTGGGTATGAGATATCTCGATTGTTATTGCAGTGGATTGCTCAAGCAAGAATAATCTGATGCATGTCAATTGTTCGATGCATCTTTTTTGTTCTGTTCAGCGGCTTCTGTCTGAGTGTCACAGGAGCTGAACGTATTCCGTTAGCTGGCGAGACGGGAAGCACCGTTCCCTCGTTTCAAATGCGGACTGTTTCAGGATCGTTGATGAATCGCTCAGTTTGCCATGTCTGTCGAAATGGTGATCGCCCCGTCGTCATGGTGGTTCTCAGAGAACTCAAGCCTCAACAGCGAGTACTGTTACGAAATATTGACCGAGTGGTCGAGAAATATCGAGAGCAGGGGTTACGAGCTTTTGCCGTCTATTTGTCTGATGTCCCACGCAGAGATGTCCCTCGCGTTCAGACGTTTCAGTACAACGGTCGCATTGAAATGCCGGTTGGAATCTCACCGGCTGTCATCGGCGAAGATCAACTGGGGGTCGAGACATCAATTCCCGTCAGTGTGATTCTCTACAATGAGCAAACGGTCTGGAAACGCTTTGACTTCGAAAAGGACGGCCCCAGCCACAAACAAATCCGCGAAATTCTGGACCATGCAGACACAATGCTCGCTGAGTCGAAAGACTCCGATGAATAGCTAATCCAACTCAGTTTGTGGTTCGATAGAATCATTTTCTTGTTTTCTTGATTCGCCGGGGCGAAAGCCCGCATTCTTCAGCATCAGCACTGCGATCAATCCGAGTGCCATTAACCCTGCACCAAACCAATAAGGGTTCGCCGGTGTTTTGCCTTCATTGAACAGGACGACTCCCGCAATAGGGCCGAGAATACGAGCCAAGGCTGACATACTTTGACCGAGACCGAGAATGCCCCCCTGCTCTGATTCCAGACTGGATAGAGATAGCATTGACTGAAGCGAAGGTGTCGTTGCGGCATAACCGATGACGGCAAGCGGAACGAGTGCATAGAGCATGTTTGCGCTCCCTGTTACGGCGACCCAGCCGAGAGCCAGAAGCCCGGCAGTCATCGTGATCACCCCAAACAAGCTCATGCGATAATCGCCAATTTTTGGCGCCAACCGACGCACGAGAAAGCCCTGGCTAATTGTGAGAATGAAACCGATGTAAGCGTAAGCAAAGAAGTTGTCTTGCTGAGACATCCCGAGATTTTTAGTGAGCAGTGAGAGGGTGGTTTCAAATTGCCCAAATGCAAATGTTGTGATGAAGATCGTTCCGAGAATCATACCAACGTGTGGATGCCCCATCGCTGTTTGGAGACTTCCAAAGTCGAGCCAATGCCGTTTGGACGATTTCGAATCCGAGTTGAGCGACTCGGGAAGCTTAAAGATTGCGAACAGTAATGCTAACCCCGACAATCCTGCAGCCACATACCCCGGCGCCGGACTGGGAGCAGCCTCTTGGACATCACTCACAAAGAATGCGCCCAGAAGAGGACCGAAAGTAAACCCGATTCCGAAAGCCGCCCCGATGAGTGCCATTCCTTTCGCGCGTTCTGAAGGTCCGGTCACATCGGCGATGTAAGCTTGGGCGGTCGGTATTGTGGCTCCCGCAATTCCCGCACCGATGCGAGTGATGAATAGCCATGTTAATGCGGAAAGACCGACGAGCATTCCGTCGGCACCGAGTGACGTGGCGTAGCCAAAGAGTGCGTAAGAAACCGTTGACCCTGCAAGCCCAAGGATTAAGATGGGACGGCGTCCGATACGGTCGGAAACTCTCCCCCAGATGGGAGCAAACAAAAACTGCATTGCGGAAAAGGATGCCATAAGGAATCCCAATTCCCACTTGCTGGCATGAAAAGACTCTCCGTATCGTGGCAGCAATGGTAGGACAATTCCAAAGCCAAGCAGGTCAATGAACACAGTGACAAAGATGAGGAACAAACCAGCTTTACCTGACGAGGCCACAATAAAATCTTTCAGTTAGAGTCGATGATCGGAGGGTTCATCCCCCAATAAACCACCATGCGAGGTAACATAAGACAGGTGTCAGCACAAAAATCAGCAACAATGTGGTCATGTTTGACCGTTGATCATCGGGCCAGCGTCCCATCCGTTTCTCGCACAATCCGTTTTGTTAGATTTAGAAAAAAACTGTGTGTACCACATCGCAATACACACAGTCTGAAATACGAAGTCAGAGTCATTTTAGGCTAAGTCGTCCCAAGACCCTTGTGGGAACTTTTCGACCAACTTGACGACATCTTCTTCAGGAACGGCATCGTTGTACGGGTCAAACCATTCATCTTTGAACTCGATGCGACGATTGTATTTCATCGCAAGGTTTGCAGTAAGAGCCATAATCGCATCGGCCATCGCGACGACTCCATTACATCGCAAATCGGTCAAAGGACTTTCATTGCGGATGCAGTAACAGAAGTGTTCCATCTCTTCGCGATACCCGCGACTGATCTTTTCACCCATGCTGGCGGATGCCGTTGTTGCTGCTGCAGAAGGTGCCGTGGTTTCATAGGCATCAAGGACGGGTGCTCCTGAGGCACCTTCTGTGTTGACGACCCATAAACGTTGATCGGGGCCGCCCCCCGTCGAACCTCGCCCTTCCTCTTTATAGAGGATGGCTTCTTTTTCGGTCTTCATCCACAAAGTGCCTCGTGTGCCATAAACCAATTCGCCGTAAGGTTCCGATTTGTTGGTGTTGATCGAAGAGTAGGTGACGACACATTTATCGCGAGATTTCTCGGGGTCCCCTTTTTCATAAGTTTTGCCAGGGAACTCGAAAGTGACATAAATTTGGTCGTCGATTTCGCGATCATCGTCCCACTTGTCTTGCGGTCCGATCCCTTTGATACCGTAAAAGTTTTTGCCTCCGAAGCCCGAGACCGCAACAGGATGAACCTTGCCGAGAAAAATACTGGCTGCATCCATTTGGTGCGATCCGAGTTCAGCCATCAGCCCGCCACCCGTCTCGTTGAACAGACGCCAGTTAATGAGTTGATCAACATCTTCGTAGCCATACTCGTTAACTTTACCCTTGAGAGCTTCCATGTCCTCTTTGGGGACACTTTTTCGCCAACTGTCTGACAGTGGGAAGCTGTTGTTGCGGTGCCATTGAGCACGAATGTATTTGATGTCGCCGAGTACGCCGGTTTTCACCAGTTCATTGGCGTTGTCATAGAGGACGCTGTAATGGCGTTGGTGACCGACGGCAAGAAGTCGGTTTTTTTCGGCCGCCTTGCGAATCATTTTCTTGCATTCAGTAATGCTGTGGGCCATCAACTTTTCTGTCAATACATGCAAGCCTGCTTCCATTGCTTCCATCGCAATGGGTGCGTGTTGACTCAGAGGGACAGCGATCACGACTGCTTCCAAGCCAAGTTCGTCTTTGGCTTCGATCAAATCTTTATGATTCGAGAATTGCTTGATGGTTTTCGCTTTTTCTTCGCCCAGCTTCTGGAACAAACCCATGCGAACATCGTTTCCGTCTCCCTGAAAAGCACGTTCAAGATTCGTGGGACGCAAATCGGCGACCGCGACGATATTCATATATTCCGGAGGGTGTTCATTGAGCAGAATATTGCCTTCGTCACCCGTCCCGATGAAACCAACACGGACGGGTTCTCCTTCGAGCTTTTCATACCCAAAGTACATCGCTCCCAAACCGGTTGTGGCTGCTGCGGCTCCCTTGATGAAGTCGCGGCGTGTGTAACCGACCGCTTCGTGAAAATTGTCTTTACCAATCTGAATTTGTTCGGGTGTCAGTTTCATGGACTTATCTCCTGATCTATTGTAATGAGATCATTTTCATAATATGAAGAACTTGAGTCATGTGCTTGATAATCACACATTAAATTATAGCAAATCGCTTGGATTGGTTACTTGTTTTTTCTCCAAAGCAATGCCCCCAGAAGTCCATCGACACCAAACCATCGTCCGGTTGGTAGCATGGCAATGGCTAACAAGGCGACTGCTTCGATAGAGTTTTTATTGATATAAAGTGAATGTTCTGGGCCGGGAGCTTCCGGGACGTTTGGCCAAGGTGGCCAGACCAGATAGAACGAGATCAACATGCCTGCGCCTGCGATCGCTGCTAAGCGTGTTGCAAATCCCGTCAGCAGACATCCTCCGAGAATTAACAACGCCCAAATGGTAAGCTGATTGACTTCGACAATTTTGGTACGTTCGACAGGCACAGGTCCGCGGGAAATCTGTGCGTAAGTAAGAAGCTTGCGAGCGTCTGTCTTCAAGTCCGATTCTAATTCTTTAACGGGCCCCACCAAAGCTGCTTTTTGCGTCTGAATTTTTTTCCATAATGATTGCAAGTGATCAAACTCAAAATCCTGATCAGCTGTGGTGAGTTTCTTGTTGTAATCGGCCAGCATATCCAGATAGACCTGCTTATCGCCGACTTTAACAATGTGGTCTTCATTCTCGACGCGCGGGCGCATCTCAAATGCTCCTTTATTGCTTTCCTCCTCAACAATGAACACAACGCCCGTGACACCGGGATCGCCTTTCAGTCTACCAGCAAGTTGTTGACGGTAACTCAAGCGGATTGATAAGTCGCGCAGTCGTTCAAGCTGCTTGTGGAATTCTTGCTCAACAGGAGTCGTCTTTGTGGAATCGCTGGGGAGTTGTGCAAAAATTCGGGCAAAGTCAGTCGGCGTGGGAGGTTCCCAAGTTGGAAAGCTGAGAATTTGTGTCTTCTTATCGTAAGAAAACGTGGTCTTGGCAAACGAAATCCCGGGAGGTAATTCAAAACGATTTGATGTTCGTTTTTCCGGGCCGTCAATCAGACTGTCAAGCTTTTTGCTTTGAGCATCACTGAGCTTGTAGTGCGATTTGAAACGAGCCGCCCAACGATCCCATTTTTTACTCATCAAATCATAATCGAGCCAATTAAGTTCATCGGGGTTACCCGTCATGTCACGATATTGATCTCGAAACGGGCCTTGAGCATTACTCAAATAGCCCGATGCCGACCAAGGTGTGGTCGTAGACATCGCTTCCAGTTTCCAGAGTCCTTCGTACAGAAATTGCCATCCGATTGAGAGTCTCAACAGAACGATCAAGAGAACTGCCAGAAAAGGAATGCGGTATGGATCTCGCACAGGTCTACCTCGTATGTATGCTCGTTGTCTCGGGTGTGTGGAAAATGAATCATAATCTTATCATCACACTGATTCATCAATCTGATTGTCATGTTTGCTCAGGAAGAGCGTCTGTTGGGGGAGATTGAAGGTGTGGACTTTTAGTTGACGGCCAGTTAGAGGCGGAGGGACTAACATCACTCCAATCTCAGGATGAGTATCGCAGTATTCAGCGGTTTTTTCGAGTCCCATCACAAAAAACGCTGTGGAAAGTGCATCAGCCTCGGCGGCGGTAGGTGCCAAAACCGTCACAGACAGGACATTTTCCGCTGGCATACCGGTTCTGGGATCGAGAATATGACCGTAACGCTTCCCCTCGTGACGGAAAAATTGAATCCCCGCACCCGATGTTGACATTCCCTGATCCTTCAGCATCAGAGTCGCCAGACGTTCATTGGGGAATAAGGGATTTCGTATTCCTACCGGCCATCCTTCTGACCGATGATGCTCGCCCGATGCCAACAGGCTACTTTTCCCACCGTGCATCAGCCAATTCGTCTGCGAGTTAGCTTTTAGTAGATGACCGAGGCAATCGAGCGCATATCCCTTGCCGATCCCTCCCAGGTTTAGTTCCAAACCATCTACGGTATACGTTATTGAGGAACTCGACTCGTCTAACAAGAGATTTTGGTAGCCACATTGTTGCAGAGTGGATTCAATTTGTTCGACAGGTGGAATTTCTCCATTCTGACGTGCAGACTTCCAAAGGTCGATCAACGGCCCGGAGGTTGGGTCGTACGCTCCGTGCGTTTGTTCTGCCATCTTTAGCGAAAGCCGAATCACTTCATGAAGTCTTGGAGATACTGATTGCCCTGTGCCCGCTTGAGCACATTCATTCAGTCGATAGAGCTCCCCATCAGCTTTGTAGACCGTCATCTCCTGCTCAAGTTGGTGAATCTCTTCCAGAACATCTGAAGCCACTAGGACTTGGTCGGGGGGGCCGGGATTCATCATGATGACGAAATCGGCAGCCATCGCCGTTGTACCAAGCCTGACACTGGGACCAGCAGAAGGGGGCAGATCACTGACAGTTTCTGCAATGCTGTCAGCGATTTGATCACCGACCCACTCGACTTCTTTACGGACAGCACGACCCGTGAGAAACTCTCTACGGCTTCCGGTGGGATGACGATCGTCTGTCATGAGAATTCTCGCGACATCTAGGACGCGAAGATGTTAGCTGGCGAAACTATTCAAATAAGGAATTTCACCAGCGGTCTGTTTGATGTCATCCTGCTTTTCGAGCAGCAGTCCCAGAAAATCCCAACGGCCACTGGTCAGTGAGTTTCTGGCAGACTCGGCAATCTGGCAAGCATATTGTTTGTCCCCCACGGTGACTGCCAGAGTTTCAATATTAACCGAGACTGCCACCTTTGGGTCCGCCTGCACGGTTGCAGACATTTCTTTCAAGTCATCTCGTGAGCATGTCACTGCGGGAATTCCCAATGACGTGCAATTACCGAAGAAAATTTCGGCAAACGATTCCGCAACGACTGCTTGAATCCCCCATCGCATCAATGCCTGCGGGGCATGTTCGCGAGACGATCCACACCCAAAATTACGTCCAGAAATCAGAACCTGACTTTCCTGGAACTGTTCCTGATCGAACGGATGGCTGGGATCCTGTTTGCGATCATCCTCGAAGGCATGTTCGCCGAGACCGTCAAATGTGACGCAGCGAAGATATCGTGCCGGGATGATGCGATCCGTATCGATATCATCGAGAAACAGAGGGATAGCCGTGCCGCTGATTTGTTTGATTTCGTTCATAGGATCAAATATCGATTGAAAGTATGGTGAATGAAGAATGTTAGGGTCTAAGAATTCAATTTTTATACTTCTGGATTAAACGGCTTCCACAGTAAAGAAATAACGCACCAAAGAGGACGAAAACGTGAGACGCACCAAGAGTTCCCATGAATTGTTGTTTTATTCTGTCTGCCTCCGTGGCGCCTCTCAATTCAAACAAAGTAAATGAGTAATAAAAAATGGTGGCACATACTGAGAGCACACCAGGAATATTCAATAGCAACGCCAAGCAGATTCCCGCTAACAGTGTATCTAGTAAAAATCCAGGATCACCCTGATAAAATACCGCAAAAACGGTCATCAGCATATGAGATCCAGTTAACGCTGCGGATCCAGTCACCCATTTGCTGTTGTCTTCCAAACTAGAGTAAATCCAGCCTGCAAAAACACATGTCCAAAATAGTAGGGAAATCAGAACACGACCGTCCATCTTCCCGATAGATAATAGTATTAAAAACCCAAAAACTGAAATAAGATATCCAACAACTTTGAGTAGCAAGCCCAGACCTACCCACCCTCCATTGTTCTTTGATCGTCTCTTGCGTTTCTTCTTTTTTTTAAGTTTTCTACCAGATGAATTCGGGAGGTCATTGAGCGAACCTACCACGTGATTCGGAGAAGACGTGAAGTTGTCTTCTCCTTTCTCAAAGTAATCTTCAACCTCATCATTACCTCCCGGTACTGTAATTGTTGAACCACAATCCTTGCAGTTTACCACTCGCCCTGAAAAGGTGTCTTTGACTCGATACTGTTTGCAGCAAACCTCGTACTCAAATACGATTGGCATGGTTTTACCTTGCTCTAGGGAGTAGAGGCATTGGCATTCGACTTGGCGATACGTCTAGACGCTTGCAGGATCTAACATCTCTCTCACGTCGGTCACACATCCGTGAATTGCTGCGGCGGTGACCATTGCGGGAGACATCAGTAAAGTTCGTCCTGTTGGGCTTCCCTGTCGGCCTTTGAAGTTGCGATTACTCGACGAGGCACAGATTTCGCGTCCCTGCAACTTATCAGGGTTCATCGCCAGACACATGGAGCAGCCCGCTTCCCGCCATTCGAAACCGGCTTCCTCGAAGATTTTGTCGAGTCCTTCTTCCATCGCTTGTTTGCGGACAAGTTGTGAACCGGGGACGACAATCGCTTTGACATTCTCAGCAACTCGGCGGCCTTTGGCGATTTCAGCCGCTTGACGAAGGTCGGAAATTCGACCATTCGTGCAGGAACCAATAAAGGCAACATCGATTTTTTGGCCTTTAATCCCTGCACCTGATGTCAAATCCATAAACGCCAGCGCTTCTGCGATGCCGACTTGTTCTGTCTCATCAAATTGTTCAGGGGACGGGATATTTTCGCTGATTCCGATGGACTGAGCTGGGTTGATCCCCCACGTGACGGTGGGTTCAATGTCTGCCGCAGCAAACTCGACCACATCGTCGAATTCAGAATCGGGAGTTGAGGCGAGGCTCAGCCACCATTCGGCAGCCTTATCAAACTCTTCTGCTTTGGGAGCGAAGGGCCGTCCTTGAAGGTAATCCACGGTCTTTTGATCAGGATTGATGTAACCGCAACGTGCTCCACCCTCGATGGACATGTTGCAAACCGTCATTCGTTCTTCCATCGTCATGCGATCAAAGACTTCACCCGCGTATTCGTAGGCATAGCCGACTCCCCCCTGCACTCCTAGCTTACGAATGATATGGAGAATGACATCTTTGGCGAAGACGCCCGGCTTTAATTCACCATTGACGACCACTTGTCGAACCTTGGGACGATTCAGATACATCGTTTGGGAGGCCAACACTTGTGCCACATTACTGGTGCCGATTCCAATCGCGATACTACCGAAGGCACCATGAGTTGAGGTATGGCTGTCGCCACAAACGATGGTCATTCCGGGTTGGGTAAGTCCCTGTTCGGGACCAACGACGTGGACAATTCCTTGACGTTCATCGTCAATATCGAGCAGCGTGACACCAAATTCGTCACAATTTTTCTCGATGGCCGACATCATGCCCTCGGCTAAGGTATCGACAAAAGGTCTCACTTGGCTCGTTGTGGGGACGATGTGATCGACGGTCGCGATGGTTCGATCCGGGTACATGACGGACAGATTCCGGTCTCGCAGAATCTCAAATGCCTGCGGGCTGGTGACTTCGTGAATCATGTGCAAACCGATGAACAACTGTGTCTGCCCGTTTGGCAGCTCAGTAACGGTATGCAAGTCCCAGACTGTGTTGAATAGATTCCGTGTATCGCTCATGATCGTCGTCAAAACTTCCCAAAACAGATAAAATGGTCATTGGATACAATAGACAGCAGCTCTTCAAATAAAGCTCACTGAATATTTTCCGGGGAGTTCCTTAGTGTATACCAATCTTCGAGAAAAATGCGAGTCATCGACTGCCTGGTAAGAGTTGAGACCGTGGTTCACCTCTCAAAACTTGGTGATTTTCGTTCAGAGACCTGTTATTATGCACATTGAATTCTGGTGGCCGAGTCGGTTGTCAATATGTTTGCGGTTTTCTATACTCGACGATTCGACCCAAGATCGCTAATCGCATTGCTTTGAGCGACTTTGATGAAATCGCACATAACCGGTCCGCGCGAACCATAAATACCTCGGCTATCAATGTTTGAAGGCATTACCGAAAATCTGGGCACTGCACTGTCTGCCTTTCGTCGTCAGGGAAAACTGACCGAAGGCAATATCCGAGATGGTATGCGCGAAGTCCGCCAGGCATTGCTCGAAGCCGATGTCAATTATGAAGTCGTTCAGGACTTCATGAAACGTGTCACTGAAGAGGCCGTTGGCGAACGGGTTCTGAAGTCCTTACGCCCGGAAGAGCAGATTGTCGGTGTGGTTAATGAAGCCCTTGTCGATTTTATGGGGCCAGTTGACCACGCTTTAAACATCCGACGGGATGGCGTTTCCGTCATTATGATGTGTGGACTGCAAGGTTCTGGTAAGACGACCACTTGCGGGAAGTTGGCCCGCATGTTGAAAGAACAGGGACACCATCCGCTGTTGGTCGCTGCCGACCTTCAACGTCCTGCCGCCGTTGAACAGTTGAAAGTGATCGGCGAGCAAATTGGCGTGGATGTTTATAGCGAACCCATTGAAGGTTCGACTCCCGTCAAAGTCTGTTACAACGCGGTGAAACAGGCGCGTAAAAAGAATGATCACGATGTGGTGATTCTCGATACTGCCGGTCGATTGCATGTTGATGATGAGTTAATGGCAGAACTCAAGCAAATCGACAACAAATGCACGCCCGATCAAGCGCTCCTCGTTTGTGACTCGATGACGGGGCAAGATGCTGTTAACTCCGCGAAATCGTTTAACGACGAGCTTGAGCTTGATGGCGTCATATTGACCAAGCTGGATGGCGATACACGTGGCGGTGCCGCGATTTCCGTCAAAGCAGTCACCGGCGTACCGATCAAGTTTATCGGTGTCGGCGAACAGCTCGACAAGCTGGAACCTTTCCATCCCGACCGGATGGCCGGACGAATTCTGGGAATGGGTGACGTTTTGTCACTCGTCGAAAAAGCCCAAGAACAGTTCGACGCCGATGAGATGGAGAAACAGCAGGAAAAGATGCGGAAGGGGAAATTCACCCTCGAAGACTTCCGCGATCAGATGAAACAGATTAAAAAACTGGGCTCCATGAAGGATATCATGAAAATGATTCCCGGCATGGGAGGGATGTTGGACCAAAACCCCGACATCGATGCAGAGGGAGACATGTCTCGCATCGAGGGCATCATTAACGGGATGACGCCGGATGAGCGAAACAATCCTGAACTGATCGACCGCTCACGACGCAACCGGATCGCCCAAGGGGCGGGGGTAGATCCTTCCGATGTCAATAAATTGTTAAAAGACTTCGGTAGCATGGCCGGAGTAATGAAAAACATGGCTGGCATGGGAATGCGAGGCCGAATGCAGATGATGAAACAGATGACGGATGGCGGACTTTTTAACGAAGGCGCGTCAATCGCCGAACAGAAACAGCGCTCCAAACGTGGACCGCAAGACAAGCTGAAAATGCGGGAAGATAAGAAGAAGAAACGCAAAAACGCCCGCAAGCAACGTAAGAAAAACAGACGCTGAGTTCGGCACACCGGGTCGAATCGGCATTTTAATCAACGGCTTTCGCAACTGAAAAGCCAAATTTACTGAAGAGGAGATAACGTGGCAGTTCGGATTCGTATGAAGAGAATGGGACGAAAGCATCGCCCCTTTTACCGTATTTGTGTGATGGATTCTCGCAAGCCACGTGATGGCAAAGCGATTGAAGAAGTCGGCACCTATGACACAACCATCACCGAGAAATCACAGCGTGTGACTCTCAATCTGGAGCGAATCGACTACTGGATGTCCGTCGGTGCTCAACCCAGTGAAAACGTCAAGACTCTGATCAAAAAGGTCAAGACGAACAAGTTTGGTTTGACGAAACAGCCGCCAAAGATGCAGGCTCCCAAACAACCCGAGCCAGAAGCTCCTCCCGAAGAAGAATCAGCCGAAGCACCTGCCGATGCAGAAGCCAGCGCTGAAACTCCTGCGGAAGAAGCCCCAAAAGCCGAAGAATCGGCTGAGTAATAAGTCGGTCACTTCCGATCATCATTTAATGTCGGAACGGACGGAGATCACGCGATGCGTTTTGATGTCCTGACACTTTTTCCTCGGTTGTTTGATAGTTACCTCGACCAAAGCCTGCTCAAAAAAGCGATTGATGCAGATTTGGTCGATGTCAACTTGTGGGATTTTCGTGAGTGGACGAGCGACAAACACCGATCAGTTGATGACAAACCGTTTGGTGGTGGTCCAGGGATGCTCATCGCATGTGATCCGGTGTATCAATGCGTGGAACATGTCCAGTCACAGTCCGAAAAGCCTGCGCAATTAATCATGCTGACTCCGCAAGGGCGTCCGCTCGACCAGAGTCTGGTGGAAGAATTGGCGGAAAAACCTCGCCTGATCATGCTCTGTGGTCGATACGAGGGGTTCGATGATCGTATTCGCCAGGGGTTACAGCCGTTGGAAGTTTCGGCGGGCGACTTCATCTGCAATGGAGGTGAAGTACCTGCCATGATGGTGATCGACACGGTGATTCGTCTGGTTCCCGGCGTTCTCGGGGACGAAACGAGCCATAAGTACGATTCATTTTCGCAATCAGGGCTGCTGGAATATCCTCAATTTACACGACCACGTGAATTTCGGGGGATGGAAGTTCCTGAAGTTTTACTTTCAGGTGATCACCGAAAAATTGAGCAGTGGCGCAAGGAGCAATCTCTTCAACGAACGCGAGAACTCCGAGCGGACTTGCTGGAAGAAGAGAAAACCGCCGAAAAATCGTGACTTTCGACTGTTTTTCACATAGGGAATGAGTTGACGTTCTCTCCAAATGTGCCATACTTGCAATCTTGACGCAAACTTTGAGACCCCAGAGGCTTACCATGAATCAAAAAGAAATTCTCGATCTTGTCGCACAACCCAGTTTGCGCGAAACCAAACATGAATTTGAAGTGGGTGATACTGTTGATATTCACACACTGATTCAGGAAGGCAATAAAGAGCGCGTCCAAGTGTTCTCAGGTGTGATCATCGCCATGCGTGGCGAAGGAATCAATGAGAACTTCACGGTCCGTCGAATCGTCGCTGGTGAAGGAGTGGAAAAAACATTTCCAATTCATTCTCCCAAAGTGTCAGCCATCGATATCAAACGTCACGGACGTGTCCGTCGTGCGAAGCTCTATTACCTTCGAGATCGTGTTGGTAAAGCAACTCGCCTGACAGAGCGTCGAGCAAAAGTCAAAGACAACTAATCTCCACCAAATAAGTGGGAATGTCTCCACTTCATTTTCTCCCTCGTCCACTCGGGAGAGACGTCAATGTCTGGTTGGCTGAATCGCCTTTTCGGCTCTGCCGGAGAGAAAGCTGCTATTCGCTATTTAAAGCAGCAAGGATTTCGGATTGTTACCCGGAATTATGAGAACCGAGCCGGAGAAATTGATGTCATTGCTCTCGATGGACAAACAATCGTCTTTGTCGAGATAAAGACTCGCCGCAACGATTCCAAAGGACATCCACTCGATGCCGTCGATCACACGAAGCAACAACAAATTCTTCGAGCGGCTCAATTGTATCTGAAAGAGAGAGACCTCTTTCAGCAGTCTGTCAGGTATGACGTGATTGGTCTACTCTGGCCTGAGAACGATAAGACTCCTCAGATTGAGCATGTTCGTTCAGCGTTTCCCGACTGACTGATCACGATTATTTCATGACGATGCGGTGGGAATTCGTTGCGATTGGGGCATCAACGAATTAGCTTGGAATAGCTCTCATAATTTCTCAAGGATCAGTTTCAATGATTGTCGGCATCGATCTGGGAACGACACATTCATTGGTCGCCTGTTTGAATGAAGATGGACCAAAGCTGATCCCCAACTCGCTGGGTGAGACACTCACTCCCTCTGTGATAGGTTTGGATGAAAAGGGGAAGTTGTTGATCGGCCGTATCGCCCAAGAATACATGGTCACTGCACCAGATCGCTGCGTTGCGATGTTCAAACGACAGATGGGAACTGAGTGGAAATGGGGCGTCGATCAAACCGTTTTCACGGCTGTTGAACTTTCAGCGATCATCTTGAAAACTCTGAAAGGCGAGGCCGAGGAGTACCTGGGAGAAGCCGTTACTGAAGCCGTCATCACGGTCCCTGCATATTTCAACGAACACCAACGAACCGATACAATTCGCGCTGGTGAAATTGCGGGGCTAAAAGTGACTCGTATCGTGAACGAGCCAACAGCCGCTGCACTCGCCTATGGACTCCAAGAACAGGATCAAGAACGAATATTATTGGTCTACGATCTTGGGGGAGGGACATTTGATGTTTCGATTGTCGATCAATTGGATGATGCTCTTGAAATTCGGTCTTCTGCGGGTGAAACATTTCTGGGAGGCGAAGACTTCACATCGACTCTCGCTTCAAGAGTTCTGGAATCCCAAGGGATGGTCTATGAACATGTGGAGATGAAAGAGCCAGAACGTCTTTCACGATTACGAAGAGAATGTGAGATCGCGAAAAGGCAACTTAGCTCCAAATCTTCATTCACAGTGCGTGTTCCTGACGAAAACGGTGAGATTTCCGACAACAATCCCAAATTTGAGATTACACAGGAGCAGTTCTCGAAGTGGACATCTCATTTACTAGGAAGAGCCGAACTTCCATTACGGAAAGCACTGGGGGATGCAGGCCTGAAACGTGGTGACATCGACGAAGTGATTCTCGTGGGCGGAGCAACGAGGATGCCCACAGTTGTCTCGCGGATCGTAGAGATTTTCGGGAAAGAACCGCTACGTCGAATTAATCCCGACGAAGTGGTCGCTTTAGGAGCAGCCGTACAAGCAGGCCTGATTGATCGTCACGAATCTGTGGATGATATGGTGGTGACCGATGTTGCCCCCTTCACGTTGGGAGTTGAAACGACTCGCGAACTGGCCGGTGATTATCATCCTGGCTATTTCATGCCGATTATCAATCGCAACACAACCATTCCGGTCAGCCGTGCCCAAACAGTCGAAACATTACACCCGAATCAGACAGAAGTGAAAGTGGCCATATATCAGGGTGAGAATCGGAAAACTGATCAGAATCTGTTTCTGGGAGAATTCAAGGTTAAAAATATTCCGCGTGGACCGGCTGGCCAAGAGATCGAAATCAGATTCACGTACGACTTGAATGGAGTCCTTGAAGTCGAAGCGATGGTGCTAGAAACCAAAGATAAATTCCAGCATGTCGTCACACGCTATGCACGGGGAATGAATCAACAACAGGTCAATCAAGCGATTCAGGCTATGGCCGAACTCAAAACTCATCCTCGAGAAGAAAGTCTGAATCGATATCTCTTGAAACGCTCCGAACGACTCTACAGCGAGTTACCGCTCATCGAGAGAGAGCACCTTGATATCATTCTTAGAGGGTTTGAAGAGGCGCTGGAAATACAAGACGATGAACTAATTGCACGCCACAGATCGGTGTTACAGGAATACGTGGATCGTTTTGATTTTCAGGACGGGGAAGACGATCCACAGCCGGAGCAGTCCGATGAATGGTGAAAAGCCAACAATCGCTCCTCTTCTGGATGTCTGGGTAGAGCGAACTCTGAATTTCACGGCAGATGCCACACCTAAAGACAAGCAGCGTGAGATATTGAAACGCCTGGAAGATGTTCAATATCATCCGGGGTTTTATGAAGCGTCCGCAATTCAGGCTTATTACGACCAAGAGCTCTCCCCGATTGCTAAATGGCAATGTTGCGCACGTCTACTGCGAGACGATCTTGCCGAGTTTCGGCGTGAATACTTTCAACTGGATGTTTCAGCACGAGTCTCCCGGTTTGAAAAACTCCATTCCGATGCAGAATATTTCCCTGTCTTGAAACTTCAACTGGCACATTTGAAAAGTGGTTTGGAACTGGATTCACACAATGTTCCATTACTTGGCCAGCATGCGAGTCGGTTGGCTCAATTCCTGATGGAAAATCATGTCATCGAGCCAAGTCAAAAAGCCGCGGCACAAAGAGAGTTCCAAAACTCGCAAAATTTCCAGAAGTCGGACTGGAAAAAGATTGTCGCCGTATTGAACTCAAAAGCTCCTGATGTCGCGGCACTCAATCAACGATGGCTTCAAGCGTTGTCGCGTTCGACCAAAACGAGGAACAAACTCACGAAACCAAAGCTGCTGGAGACATCCACAACATCATCGCGAGGTGGTTGGGCCTATGCCCTGATCGGGCTGTTTATTGTTCGGGCAGTTATCTCGTTTGCTCGATATAGCAGCGATGAAACTCCAAACACGCCCACATATACGCCTCCCACGGTCAATTATACCCCCTCCGAATTTTCCCCGGAGAACATTCAGGAGATTCTCAATTCAATCGATGAGAGCGATCCTATTTTGACATCTCCAGAAATCTCGCAATCAACCGCGGGAGAGACTGAGGAATATTTGGTCACAATATTTTCCTCTTTGAAAGAGTATGAATCTCGAAGATTGAGTTCGAATCTGTTCAAGGTGGTGAAAGAACGAGGCGAGCTGTTTATTGTTTTTGACGAGCGTCGTTATCTGTCAGAAATTGAAATTGCTGCAAAGTTATCTCAGCCCACAAAATCGCTTCTCTATAAATCACGTAAAGCAGATCTCGAACAATTTGAAGCTGTGTCTGAACTGATTCGAAGAATTCAAGGGGCTGTCTATGTGACCTATCCGGGGGCGAATATCGACAAGTACCATCCTGTACCGGCGGGTGTTGTCTTAAAACCCATGATGGGGGACCGCCCAATTCTCTTACCGCCTTCAGAATCTGATTCGTTGATCGATCATAATTGGCTAAATGCATACCGATATCGTTTCTCGCCGGGAGGAGAAACGGACGATGAATAACCAGTCACTTTCTGAGAATCTCGAAGACTGGCCCGTCAACTTGCATGAACATTTCGGAGTCGAGACGAATGCGACGGAACGCGATTTACGCCGGGCTTATCATCGATTGATCAAGGTTTACCGGGCCGAAGAGTATCCCAATCATTTTCGCAAGCTGACAGAGTCGTACGAAACGCTCCGTGCACAAATCGCGTATCAAGAATCACTCACTCAAAAAGCGGAACAAGATGACGATAACGATGTGGGCTGGTTTCCGAGCCCGCCCCCTGATCGGAATCCTCCAGAATCGCAGTCACCTTCTACGGAAACAATCTCACAAAGTCTTATGATTTGGGAACGTGCTGGTGATGAAAGACTGGGTACGGTGATTACTCAGCTTGAAAAATACTGCCAAATATCGCCACGCGAAGAAGAGGCAACACTGCAACTGTTTTGGCTCAAGAAAATTCACGACGGAAAGCCACCCTTTGAATTTCTCGAAAACTATTTAGCAAACGTGGGGCTCACGGGACGTGCCTTTCAGCTTTACCTCAATGAGTTGGATCGAGTTCCTGAAGCGGCGACACGCGCAGGTTGTAAAAGTTTGTTAAAGCAATCCGCGAATGATCCACGACTACCCGAACTCACTCGTCTCGTGTGGTTTTTACAATATCATCAGAAAAAGATTGGATTGATCGAGAAGGATTTGGATTCCCTACGTGACGAGCTGATCTATGATCATCCCAGCGTCTGGAAAGAATTGATTTATCAGGCTGCTGAGATTATCGCACTCGCAAATTTGCCAAAATCAAATCGACTCTTTGAAAAACTCACGGAAGAAATGAATCAGTGTAATTCGATTCCGTCGGGTGAGTGGATGGAATCCCGGTGGGAGATGGTTCGCGCGATTTCATGTGATGCCCCCGTGCCGGGGACTCTCTCGCAAGAACTGTTAAGTCTCATTCGTGACAGCATGCTTCAAGAGGAATGGGAGCTCAGGCATCGCCTGGAACTCATCGTCCTACCTTGGCTCACGACATATTCTATAGGACTGGCAACCCTCGACAAGGTCAAGGATTGGGCCTCCATGGGAGTGTTTCTGTTCCATCGTTTGGCAACTCGATCACGTGCTGACGATTACATGCACTATGTCGAAGGGTTTAACGACCATCTGCGCCCAGCAGTCATCGAGTTTGTGCGAACCGTGAACTTCAAGCAATATTTGAATTTCCGACTCGAAGTTGTTCGCTTTTGTCGTCAAGAAGATATTTCGTTAGAACTGTTTTTGAATGCACTTCTTGAAGCGCAACGCGATCACTCTCCACAACTATTGGTGAGTGACGAAATTGTGAGATTACTGAATGATGACCTGCCTTTGAAAGCACTCATCGCAGCGATTCGAATCTTCAACGAATAATCATTCAGTCGACTTTCTTCAGATGTTCCTGGAAGAACAAATCCATGTCTTTAGCCATCTCGTTGAGCCAGGGGAGTTGGTTCCAACAGCCATGCTTCCCGTCTTTGTAAATTATGACGTCCGTCCAAACGCCAGATGCTTCAAGTTTTTCTCGGGAAGGTTGATTTCTTTCCGGCTTATCGTGTTCGCCGACCATAAACAGGATGGGAGAGTCATCGGAAGTGATATGACGATGCGCATCTGCGAGTTGATATTGATCCCAATCGTTCTCGATGGAACCAATCCATTGTGTGGCATAAGCCTTGTCAGCATTTATTCGAGCCTGCTCCGCGACATTACCAGTCGAGATCTCCAGTGGTCCCGCCATCACGATGGCCGCTTGCAATTTTGACGAATTATTTGGGTGGCCGCCCTCCCCTTGTAGTTTTTGAATGTCGTGCCCGGTAGCCATCAATCCCACAAGATGACCTCCCGCAGATCCTCCGACTGCACCAATCCGGTTCGGATCAATGCCCAAAGTATCCGCGTTCGCTCGGAGATATCTGACTGCGGCATTACAATCATGGATGGCAGCAGGAAACTGTGCCTCTCCACCCAGTCGATATTCAATGGCCATCGTGAAATATCCGCGTTTTGCCAGTTCAATTGCCAAAGCACGAAACTTGGTTTTGTCCCCTTTCATCCATCCGCCACCGTGAACAACGATCACTGCGGGGGTGTTCACCTGTGGCTTCACAGACGAAAAGAGATCAGCCACAAGTTTGCGGTTACCGTTTTTCGAATAAACAACATCATACTTCGACTGTAAGGATTCAGGGATAATGGTAGAAGGACGGGTTTGATTCAGAGGGATCGTCAGATCACCCGATGAGGAGACTGGCTGTGAAGACTTTCCCGAAATGCTCATGCGTTGGCGATATAGGCCACCGAAACAAGTGATGTAGAGAGACTGCATGTCGGAATCGCCAAACGCACAATTGATGGGCCGAGTGGGGGGCGTGATCTTATCAAGTAATTCTCCCGTAGAGGACCAAATCCAGATGTCGGTTGCACCGGCACAATAAACATTTCCGGCACGATCAATACACATTCCGTCGGCACCTTTGGCGTCACCATCATCCATGATTGCAAACAGTTTCCCTGGAGCGGTCTTGCCAGCCTGCGTCACCTGGTGCGAATAAACTTCTTTCGGGACGTATGCAGAAACGTAGAGAGTTTTTTCATCAGGCGACATTGTGATGCCGTTTGGTGTTTTGATGTCGGCAACCGCAACCGATTGCTCACCAGACGGCGAGATGTACATGACCTGATTCGTGGAAGTGAGTGTGTAATAGATTCCTCCGTGATGATCGACGACGAGATCGTTAGGGCGTTGAGCCGGTTTTGCCTGTGGGTCATTAGTGGCAATGACGTTCATTTCTTTCCCCTTCAACCATGCAATGGAGCTATTTCCATTGTCGGAAAGATAAAGCTTGCCATGATTGTAGAAAGTGGCACTGATTCGCCCCGCATCCGGGAGAACCACTTGCATCTTGTCCTGCTTTGGCCAGTAGCGATAGAGTTTCTGCCCCTTCACATCCGGGATGAAGAGACTTCCGTTACCATCCCAGCTTGGTCCATCACACAGGCCAAATTCTGTCGAGACCTCTTCGAGTTTCTGAGACGAATCGACGGGTGATTTTGCGGAGATCGGCATCGTTGGTAACGCGATCAATACTGCGACAAAAAGTAACCGAATGGACATATGCAAGGCTTTCTCGAACAGTAGTTTCAGTCAATTGTGATCCAATAAGATGTTCTGCTCGTAGTCAGTCTGACGAGAAGAAATCCGCGGGGAAAGCATAAACTCGTATTCTGAGGCGTTTCCGAGAACAATTTGACCTCAACTGCTCGGTAGCGGATAATGTCTCATTACTATGAACTCAATATCTCATTCCTAAAAAGTTGCCAACTATGCCCTTGAGGCGAAAAACAATCAAACCGAAGTCAGACTCGGGGCCTTCTCCACATGATGAGTATTCTCTCGTTTGTTATTGCGGAAAAGTGATTTCAGGCCGTCGTCGTGAAGAATCGCAGATCGTAAAATGTCCAGATTGCTCGGAATCTCTTTATGTTTTGCCGAGAGATATCTATCCGCGTCCCCACATTTTGGCAGTAGAACCGCGGGACAAGACCTCTGAGGAACAAGTTTCTATTGAAACACCACGTCCGTTGAGTGTTAAAGAATTGAATGACGAGGGACGTCTGGCCGAACCGGAAGACAACACTCCTCCAAGAGTCTGGCTTGATGAAGGCCGAGGAGCTCTCAATCGTAAACGTCTCGCATCAGTGGTAGGTGTTACCGTTGTCTTGTTGTTGGTCGCGTTCTGGGCATTGTCGAATCGGAAAACACGCAGTGAAAAAGAATTGGTGTTGTTGCATGAATCAGAGGCCGCATGGGAGTACGTGACACTTAATGATTGGGAAAGTGCAGAGACATCTGCATTGCTCGCGTTAGAAGCTGCCGAAAATTTGGGAAGAAAGGATGAGTCCTCCCTTTCACTGAAGCATCTCTATAAAGAGTTAATGATTTTGAATCGTCTTTCCAGTTTTTCTCCTATTGAAATCATCCTGGATCAATCTCAAGACTCAATAGATTCAGAAAATGGGAACGTCATGTTCCGAGCGCGTCACGGCGGTCGATGGCTATTGATGCATGGAGATATTGTTAGGAAGTCTACGCCCGAGGAAACAAGGTACTGGTTTGAGTATCCCATTGATCTTCCTGCAGAAAATGTCGATATGGTTTGGGACGAGCCTGTCGATTGGTTTGAGGAACTCGCTTGGGAAGATGATCGAATTCGTGTGTTTCTGGCAGTACAACTCACAGACACCAGACCCCTCAATCAAAACCAAAACTCATGGGAAATCATTCTCTCGTCAGAGGAAGTGAAGCTTTGGAGGACTCCCGAACTTCTGGCGGAAATGTTCAACCTTGATTTGAAGTCAGAAGTGAATGGGGAATTGTCGAATTTATTAAATTCTCAGCGTGTTTCATCCCCCAGAGAAGAGATTGTTCAAACTCACTCTTCTGAAAAAATCGGGAATAAGCAGATCAATGATAAGGCGGGCCTGGAATGAGAGAAAACGCGATCAATTTGATCCGAATGTCGATGATTAGTTCGATGGTGCTGATGGTTGGGCAAACAGTCTGTGCAGATGAACGTGTCATTTCGATTCGTGAATTATTGGACGTCCAGAAAAACTGGACTTTGTTTGCTGAAAACAACACGTCGTTTGTTGTTCGTGGTGTGATTGGCTCGCGAACCGATGCACAAATTCATATGCGAAAATGCAATCTTCGATTTCTTCTCGACTCTTCAGAGTCGTTTCCGCGATTAAAGCCCAGCTCAAAAATGGTTAAGTTAACCGGCCGTTTTCAACTTGAGGGTAAAGCTCCTATCTTCCGGGTCACGAAAGCTAATTCTGAATTCAGTCTCGAACAAGTTCACCGTCAAATGAGCGTCGATATTGACGTCACGGACCCATCGGCATGGAGAAAGCTGGCACGTTTCACGGCGGCGGAATCGGAATTCTATGAAAACCCTGAGTTATTTCTGGTCGCGGCGAAAGCTTTTGAGCATTCCTACATCGTTGCCAGAACTCAAAAAGGGAATGCGACATCCGAAGAAATTACAAACTGGGTTGCCGAGATGAAAACATTCGGAGTTCCCAAAGATGCTCTCGAAGTCTGGGAGTATGAGCGGTTCATGCTCGATTGGCGTAAGCTACAAAACAGTACCGAAATGAAAAATAGTGATCAATTCCTGCGGTTCGCCAAAGAGGTGGCAACAAAATATCCCGTCGCATTAACTCCGCTCGATGTCCCCGTTCCCAAATTAGAGTCGCTGTCAGAGAGTCATCCGTTGGTGACGTTTCGCGAAGCCGATCAATCGCAACAAGATCGACTTTGGCGTCTCTTTTATCGAGAGGTAATGAAGAAGGAAATTTTGTCAACCGCAAAGGCAGATGGTTCTAACGCAGACAAAATTCGTGATCAGTTGAAAGACGCCCTTCCAGACCTGCCGGATCTGTATCTCAGCTATGATTTGCTCTGGTTGGATTGGCGTTTCTCACAACTTTCACAATCAGGAAAAGAGGAAGCGATTAAACTCTCCGCAGAGTATCGGAAAAGAAAACAACCCGAGAGAGGTCTCATCGCATTGGAGACATGGTTAGAAAAGCGTCTTGAATTGTGGAGTCAGGATGGTGCTTCAGGATATGTCCGTGCGGCTCAGCACTACCTGGAACTTTTGGAGGACAAAGAAAAAGCGAATGAGTTACTTCTCAAAGCGTGGAAGCTCTCACCTGGAGAAGCGGAAACAGCCAAGGCGTTGGAATCCCTCGGATATCGACTTTATTCCGGGTCATGGATTCTCAAAGCCAACTATGACAAGCTTCCCCCGGACCCCATACAATCTGCGATCAGGAACGGAGAAGTCATCAAAGGAATGACCGCGCGTCAGGTCGAACGTGCCCTCGGAAAGCCTGAAGAAAGGCGTTTTTCGTTTTCCACCGGGCATATCTCCGAAGCCTGGATATACGGAGATTCAAAAAGAAAAAGAACTGTTGTACATCTGCTTAGGGCAGCGAATGTTGATGGCCAGTTTGCCAAAGTGATTGCTGTTGGTGAATTGAAATCGCTACTGAGTCGTCAAGATGCCGAAAAAACAAAAGATACTCAAGAGTAGTACCGCCCATATTCTGTGCGCTGGAGCACAACTAACGGCTACCGAGTTTTGCTTGTCTCATTTCTCGTTTATCGGCTTGGCTTTTGATTTTCTCCCGTTTGTCGTGAGTCTTCCGTCCTCGCCCAATGGCCAGCAAAATTTTGGCGTTGCCTCGGATGAAGTAGATTTCCAGAGGAACAAGAGTCAGGCCTTGTTGTGACGCCGACTCTGCAAACTTCTCGATTTCTCGTTTTTTGAGCAACAGCTTGCGAGTTCGTTTGGGTTCGTGATTTTGGAGGTTTGCTTGTGGGTACTCGGGGATGTCTGCGTCGCATAGCCAGACTTCGCCTCTGATGATTCGAGCGTATGCTTCATCAATCGAACATTGTCCGCTACGCAGAGTTTTCACTTCACTACCAACAAGCGCCAAACCGCACTCCAGCTTGTCAATAATTTCGTAGTGATGCCTTGCCTTACGATTACGTGAAACCGAAACTCTCCCAGTTTCGGTAGCTTCGTCCTTCTTTTTTTGTTTTTTCTTCTTCTTGGCAGCGGCCATTGTTCATCTCTGAGAAAATTATGTTGAAACTATCCTACCGACTGATTCTCGGATTCCATAGCGTTGACCCAATTTGTTGACGATTGATCGTTCAATCCCTCAAATTAATGATGTTTCGGTCCACGAACCTCTGAAAATCTCAATTCCGCCAATTGTCGTTCTGCAGGCTGAGTGTTAAAATCTCTTATTCGTTTACGTGTATCAATTCAATGCGTCGTCGAGGTCTCTTCTTTGGAGACCTTTACCCTGGTTAAGTAATGACACTTTCTGGAACTTCAATCTGGCCTGATTCTGCCAAAAATTCACTGGAGGTTCATTCTCTGGGAATTGTTGATCTTCCTTCGCTGATTGCGTTGCAGGATCGTATTGCTTTTGAAATCAGTGGTCGCGAAGACCGTTCAGGAACGGTCTTATTGTATGAATGCCCTCCTGCTGTGACTGTTGGTCGCGAAGGAAGTTATGCCGATTTCCTGATTGATCGTGAACAACTGGAACAGCAGTTGATAAATATTCATTGGCTTCCACGCGGTGGTTCGAGCCAAGTTCACGCCCCCGGACAACTCTGCGTCAGTGTCATTGTTCCCCTTGATCGACTTCAAATTGATGTGCTCGATTATCGTACTCGGCTCGAAGAGGTTGCTCAACGGGTTTGTAAAGACATGCATGTCACCACCCAGGTTCACAACTCAAGACTCGTTTCCAGAACGGGACAGGTTGGCGCCGTTGGGATTCTCGTTAAATCAGACGTCACCTATTATGGCTTGTCGATCAACGTACAACCAAATCTCGATTTGATGAGAATCTGCCATACAGGCGGAGAGGAACCTCGCCATTCCTCTCTCTCAGCGGATACAATGAAACACACACCAATGAGTGGGGTTCGTGAAAGTTTAGCCCGACATTTGACGAAAAGTCTGGGCTATGAATCTCGTCATTGGTATACTGGTCATCCATTATTAGTTCGAACAAAGAAGAAGGTTCATGTCTACTCTTGATATTTTGTACGATGTTTCTCCTGAGAAGCCAAAACGTCGTTTACCAAAATGGTTGAAACGCCCGATGCCCAGTCCCGAAATGCAGTTCACTTCGAGTGTTATTGAAGACTTAGGGTTGGAGACGGTTTGTTCTAGCGCGAAATGCCCAAATCGCTCAGAGTGCTGGGCGCATTCAACAGCGACTTTCATGATTTTAGGGAATATCTGCACTCGCCCTTGCGGTTTTTGTTCGGTACCTAAAGGCAAAACAGAAGTCGTAGAAACGGATGAGCCGGAGCGAGTTGCAGAAGCGGCTGAACGCTTGGGGCTTGAACATGTCGTCATCACGTCAGTGACTCGGGATGATCTTCCTGATGGAGGAGCCGATCATTTCTATCAGTGTGTGCTCGCGGTTCGGGAGCGAACGGGAGCGGCTGTCGAAGTTCTCGTACCAGACTTTATGGGGAACAGAGATGCTATCCAACGAGTGATTGAGAGTCGTCCCGATGTTTTCAACCATAATACCGAGACAGTTCCTCGGCTTTATGACCGTGTTCGAAGGAATGCCGAGTATCAAAGAACATTGGACCTCTTAAAGCAGGTCAAGGATGAGGAACCAGGAATGGTCACGAAAAGTGGCTTGATGTTAGGTTTAGGTGAAACACTGGAAGAAGTGATCGAAGTCTGTGCCGATCTGAGAAGCGTCGGCGTTGAAATGCTCACATTGGGTCAATATCTGCAACCCACCCCCGAGCATCTTGCGGTCGAACGGTTTGTTCCACCGGAGGAGTTTGACCAAATTGGTGATCTCACCCGCAAAATGGGGTTTGGACTTGTTTCCAGCGGACCGTTTGTTCGGTCAAGCTATCACGCTGGTGAAATGGCCGACTATCTGGGACGCCAACAGACAACACCAGTCGGCACATGAGATTTTATTCAAAGGTACGAAGAAATGGCGATCCCAATTCGTGTTCCAGAGTTTGACACGAACGAAGAAACAATCAAGATTGGTCACTGGCTAATGGAATCTGGTCAACTCGTCCAAGCCGGAGATCATCTTGTGGAACTCTTGATCCCAGGAATCGTTTATGTCGTTTCGGCAGACAGTGAGGGAGTCTTGGGAGGTACACTCAAGAAACAAGATCAACACGTGAATTCGGGGGATGTGATTGCCTGGCTCGAATCTGCTGATCTTTCATCCCTCGACCATCTTTCTGAGGACAATTCATGACAATCTGGAACACTCTCCAAGGGCATGATGTTGTTCTGGAACAGCTCAAAAAAGCAGCCAGCCGTCGTCGATTATCGCATGCGTATCTATTTCTTGGTCCGGGAGGTGTCGGAAAGAAACTCTTCGCACAAAACCTTGCTCAGTCTCTTCTCTGTGAAAAAACATCTGATGAAGGGCTGGAAGCGTGCGGAATCTGCGCCAACTGCAAACGGATGCAGGCAGGCACACATCCTGATTATTATCAGGTCGATTGCCCTGAAGGAAAAAAATCCATCCCAATCGAATTGTTTGTCGGTGATGAAGAGCACCGTGGCCGGCAGGGACTGTGCTATGAGCTTTCCTTACGCCCCATGTCATCCGACCGGAAAATTGCCATTATTAACGATGCGCATCTCATGCAAAGTGAAGCTGCTAATTCACTGCTCAAAACACTCGAAGAACCTCCTGCGAAATCATTGATAATATTAATCACTGATCGTGAAGAGGGATTATTACCAACGATCAGATCGAGATGCCAAACTGTTCACTTTCGTGCTTTGCCTCTCGAAATATTACAAAGTCTTATTCTCTCGAACGAGTATGTCGATTCGAATGAGGATGCTGAACGGTTGGCAAAATTGTCAGACGGAAATCTGGAAGTTGCCTTTGAGCTTTCCCAGGGACGTTTGAGAGAACTCTCTGAAGTGATCAGAAATAGTTTTTCCAAAGGAAATATCAACCCTCTCAAGCTCGTTCCACAAATTCTGGAATGGATTGAAGGCTCTGGAGAAAGTAGCGAACAGCGTCGAGCGGCGTTTTGGACAGTCAAATTTATGGCAGAGCAGTTTCTTCATCAGGCCCGTCATTCCAGCTCAAACTCGGCGATTATCGATGAGATCCAAATTCGCTTGCGGAGATTGCGAGATGCTGAACAGCAACTACATGAAATGATGCCCATACCGTTGTGGTTGGAAGGATTGATCTACGATCTGGCTTCTGGCATGAGAGAACAGCCTGCATGATGGGGTATCCGCACAGCATTGATGTGCGAGAGTAAGAGAACTCACGAAATCATGACCAGCAACACGGACTCTAGCGATTGCGCAGTCGTTGCGGATTAGGCAACTTCAGCCCTGCCATAATGTTGCGAATAGACCACAAAATTTCGAGAAAAATCATCTATCGCACACCCTGCGCGAATGTTCTAATGAGAAACAGAAGTTCCTGTATTTCTGATTGTTCGGCCTTAAACTATCCCTTGGTAATGGATGCCAAGAAGATTGCTCTGGAAATTATAGAGAATAGCCGCATCGGCTGATTTGTCGGTTAAACTTGCTTAAGGCCAATCAATATCAGGTGTTGAGTTGATTGACTTCGAATGTAACTTACGGAGAGACTCCCTTGAATCCCTCGCTAATGAAGTGGACCCCATTATTTGGACCACGGGCGGGTTCTGCTTAGAGAGAAAGAACCACGCGATTTGACCGGCCGCTGCGGTACACTTCCGCTGGCGTTTGGCGGTCGAGCGAACTGTGTCTTCGCTCGTGGCTGTAGAAGT
>JAURQH010000036.1 GCA_030836185.1 Planctomycetota bacterium | reverse complement strand
GAGCTGCCTTCCGTCCTCATCACGCCGGCCTCACAAACTCAACACAGACTGAATTCCTTGCGACAGCAAGCTGCCTCAAATCGTTCAGCCTGTAAGGGCCACACAATCTATCCACCAACCAAATTGCCAAAGATCAAAACGCACATTGAACCGAAAAACGGCCAGTGTCTCGCGTTGAAATGACGCGAGGGGAAAGAGTGTTTCCCAGCGTTCCCCATGTGGGGAGAACAGATTTTATCGGCATAAGGTTCTAAGTCAACGCACTTGGACTGCAAATTTTCTCAGGATTTTCAGATCTTTTCCAATTACCAGACTCAGCAGTCAAGATCTGATCCAACGACTGGACTGAAGAATGATCAAATGAATGGAGAAATCTTGCTGCATCAGGACTTCCGCAGGAGTATGATCGAGCGGTTATTTTCTCCCAACGTCATGCCTGTATTTAAATAGGGCCACTATGATGAGCGACAATTCTGCGACACCGTCAAACGAATCTTCCCAACCGAATTCCGAAAAGCCGTCCCGCAATCCGTTGGAAAAGTTGGTTGTTTGGGGAGCCATCGCCATCGGGCTCATCATCGTGGGAATCGAAGCGCGGGCGAAACTGGGTTACGACCTGACGCTCAGCGGCCTCGCTAATAAAATGAAGGAAATCGACGAATCAGGAAATGATAGCCAATCTTTGACGTATGAATCGGCTCAATCGTATCTCAAGTTTGGACCTGTGGTTTCGGAAGAACAACCGGAGGGAAATCTCCGCAAGTCACGAACCTTGGAATGGTTCAGCCTAGCCAAAGAATACAAAATGAAGCTGATCCTCGATGACGATGGCACGCTTCTGTTTGTGGAGACTTCTGATCCCCCACCAGAACCGGAACCGGAAATGATCCCGGAATCTGACGAAGATGACGACGGCATGGTGGAACCGGCCGAAAGTGGCACTCCCCCGGGCGGAGAAGTTGCCGAGCAAGAAGAACCTGAGACAGAATCCCCAGCGAAGGATGAGTGAGAAATTGTCGGCGATAGCATGACTTTCTACAACTTCGCGTGATCTTTCACCACTCTTCATGCGTATCGGTCAATTGTGCGCATGAATCATTCGCATTCGTTCGTTATCATATTGGCTGTGTTCACTCGCAAATTCTCTTTCTGGAATCAGAACGCCTGTCATGATGGAATTATTGACGAACCCGACAAACTGGGTCGCCTTTCTGACGCTCACCAGTCTCGAAATTGTCCTCGGCATCGACAACATCGTCTTCATCTCGATCCTCTCCGGCAAGCTGCCGCAAAATCAGCAGGCCAAGGCTCGCAACTTGGGTCTTCTATTGGCGATGGGTACGCGAATTTTATTACTGCTCGCCATCAGTTGGATCATGGGATTGACCAAAGAATTGTTCTCGCTGATGGGGCATGAGTTTAACGGCAAAGATATGATCTTAATCATCGGGGGGATTTTCCTCGTCGGGAAAAGTACAACCGAGATTCACCACAAGCTGGAAGGAGAAGATCGTACCGAAGTCAAAGATCACGCAACTTTTGCCAGTGTCATTATCCAAATCCTCATACTCGACTTGGTATTCTCGTTGGATTCCGTGATTACCGCCGTGGCGATGGTGGACGAGATTGCCGTCATGATTGCCGCAGTCATTGTCGCTGTCTTGGTGATGTTGGTCTCAGCGGGACCGATTGCCAGATTTGTCGAAAAGCATCCGACCGTCAAGATGCTGGCATTGAGTTTCTTATTGCTGATCGGTGTCACATTGATTGCCGACGGTTTTGGGCAACACATCAGCAAAGGATACATCTATTTCGCCATGGGATTCAGTGTCTTCGTCGAACTGCTGAACCTCAAAATTCGAAAGTCGAAAAAAGCCGCCGTCAAATTTCACGAATCGCTCGATGTAAATCCAGAAGCGACAGAGTCGTAATATTGCAGCGACATTGATTGATCAATCATGAAAGAACAGGTGAACGAATCATGGCGATTTCTGAGAACGACGGCCATCGGTGGCTTGTTGTTTTTGCTGCCCCTTGCTGTCATCGGAGGCATTCTCGGGTATGTGTACTCGCTGGTGATCGTCATTTACGAACCACTGAAAGAGATGATTCCGGTCAGCTCGGCGAGCGGCATTGCGATCCTGTTTTTGATGGCTTTGGGTATTCTGATTTGCCTTTGCTTTCTCGCCGGAATCGCAGCTCGTCGTGCATTCGCACGGCGTTTCACCAAAACTGTCGAACGTCAACTCACGATGATGTTTCCCAAATATGCCATTTATAAAGACATCCTGGCCGGCAACATTGGTGGAGACACGGCGACACCATCATTGAAACCGGTTCGTATCGAATTGCAGGACCGCATTCAGATCGGATACGAATCGGGTCGCACCGAAGATGGCTTGGTGATCGTCTTTCTTCCCGGTGCTCCCGACCCATGGAACGGCAGCGTGGCGATGGTCAAACCGGAACAGATTTCAGCATTAGAAGTCGACTTCAACGAAACCGCCGCCATCTGCGAACGAATGGGCCGTGAATCGGAAGCGTTGTTGACAACCCGGCAGGCGAGTTCCGAGATTCCTTGATGGATTCCTTCACAAATTCCGATTACTCTGAGACTTCCATCATTTCCAGGCCTGACTGAAATCTTCAAGAGAGACCAATCACTCATGCGTTCCTTAATTCTGCTTACACTCACTTTTGGCTTTCAGATTTCGACAGCCTTTGCCGAAGATTGCACGGCAACCCATGTTCCGGCGGATAAGCCAATGGCCAGCATGGGGATCATGGTGGGAGAAGTCACTCCCCGGTCGGCCTATATTCAAGTTCGTCTTGCGAGTACCGACAAACTGGTCGAGCGCGATCTTCCCGGAACGCCGGGAGTCGTCGAGTTCACGCTGACAACTAAAAAGAAATCGGATGTCGCGTCGAGTGTCCAACTTGTGCCGGCTACTGAAGCACACGATTTCATCTCTCGTGCTGTGTTCTCAAAACTGAAGCCGGGAACTGAATACACCTGCACCACGAAGATCGGTCCCGATGAAAATAATCTGCAACCGGGACCGACTGCCGAGTTCAAAACTCTCCCCGGCCCGAAGAAATCCGCTCCCGTGAAATTTGTCGTTGTCACCGGCATGAATTACGCCAAGTTTCACGGCGATGATCGCATCGACAAGAAACAGCATCTCGAGGAGAACAACACCAAACTGCCACAACCTTACGCCGGTCCTGATAAGCATCTCGGCTATCCGTCTCTCGCGAGCATCTTGAAGTTGAAGCCCGATTTCTTTGTCGGCACAGGCGATAACGTCTATTACGATACGCCCGACAAGCCGAGAGCCGAGACAATTCCCGAACTGCGACAGAAATGGCACGAGCAGTTTATCCAACCACGCTACCGAGATCTGTTCGCCAAAGTGCCGACCTATTGGATGATCGACGATCACGACTACCGCATCGACGATGGCGATAACAGTGGAGATTATTTGCCCACGCCGGCTCAAGGACGAACGATGATGCTGGAACAGTTGCCGGTGGCGGCCCACGATGACGACGAAGCATTGACCTACCGCACGCATCGAGTGACCAAAGATTTGCAAATCTGGTTTCCCGAGAACCGGATGTATCGCAGCGATAATGCGATGAAAGACGGCCCGAAGAAAACCATCTGGGGCAAGAAACAGAAACAATGGCTCAAGCGAACGCTGGCCGCCAGCGATGCCAAGTTCAAGCTGCTGATCTCACCCACTCCGATGGTGGGGCCAGACGACCTGCGGAAGTTTGACAATCACACCAACATCAACGGCTTTCGCCACGAGCGGAAAGAGTTCTTCACCTTCCTCAAAAAAGAAGGCTTATTAGAGAAGAACTTCTATGTCGTCTGCGGCGACCGTCACTGGCAATATCATGCAGTCCATCCGTCAGGCGTCGAAGAGTTCTCTTGCGGTGCGTTGGTCGATGCGAATTCAAGACTCGGCCGCAGCCCCGGTGATCCTCAATCGACCGACCCTAAGGGTTTGATCAAACAACCCTACTCGCAAGATCCGCGTTCGGGTGGGTTCTTGATGATCGACATCGCTGGAGGATACGAAGAGTCCAAATTGACATTCACCTGGCACGACGAACTCGGCAAAGTGCTGCATCAAACAGTGAAGGAGTAAAGTCAAGTGATTGAGCCGTGTGCGCAAGCACGCAGGGGAGACTGAATCTTAATCAAGCTCCCCGGCCAGCTTGCGCTGGCGGCTCAATAAGAAATCCAACCCCTAAAATTCCCGCCTCGCATGACATCCCACCTGCTGAATGGAAAGTCCTCCCGTGACACAGACACTCGTTGGTTCCCACAAGTTTGATCTCGACACCCCTGCCCTGTGTATCGATCTCGACATCATGGAGTCGAACATCGAAAAGATGGCCTCCTACATGACGACTCGCGGCAAACAGTGGAGGCCGCACGTCAAATGCCATAAAACTCCCGCCATCTCTTGGAAACAAATCAAAGCGGGAGCCATCGGCGTCACCAGCGCGAAGGTGTCCGAAGCGGAAGTCTTCGCCTTCGCCGGCATCACCGATATCCTCATCGCCAACATGATCATCGGCGAGAAGAAACATCGCCGAATCGCCGCGCTGTGCAAAATCGCCGACCCCATTGTCGCCTGTGACCATTATTCCCAAGCCGAAATGTTGTCTCGTATCTGCGTTGAAGTCGGTGTGAAATGTCGGACGATCCTCGAAGTTGATATCGGTCTCGAACGAGTCGGCATCAAACCGGGAATTGACACTCTGGAACTCGCTCAGGCCATCGACAAGCTCCCCGGTCTCGATCTGGTCGGCATCATGGGTTACGAAGGACACTTATTACGGATCAAAGATCAGGACGAAAAGAAGGCCAAGATCGGCGCAGCGATGCAGATCCTCGCCAAGACGAAAGACGACTTCGACAAGCACGGCTTGAACTGCGAGATTGTCTCCGCGGGAGGAACCGGTTCGTATCAAATCACGTCAGACGTCGATTGCGTGACCGAACTTCAAGCGGGTGGCGGCATCTTTGCCGAGCCATTCTATCTTGAAGAATGCTGCGTTTCCGATCTCGAATCGGCAGTGACCGTTTTAGCGAGCGTCGTCAGCCGACCGGTGTTGGAACGGGCCATTCTCGATACCGGACGAAAAACGATCTACCCGGATATCTTCATGCCGAAGGTCAAAGGAATCGAAGGAACCAACATCGTGGCCCTCTCTGCCGAGCATTGCAAAGTCGATCTGGAAGGTGCCGCCTGCGACCTGAAGATTGGCGACAAGATCGAACTCTATCCCGGCTACAACGACTTCACGACAATCCTACACGAAAACTTTTACGGCTTCCGCAATGATGTGTTAGAAATCGTCTGGCCGACGGCTGCGAGAGGGAAGATACAGTAAGTGAAGCCGATAGCCCGATCTGCGCAAGCAGTCGGGATGACTTCAAGTGGCTGTAGGCTGGGACTGGTCCCAGATTGACCTGTGATGCTTAGATCGAACTGGTGTGCTGGGTCACGACCCAGCCTACAACCTTCGTACCATATCTAACAATGTGATGATTCATCGAAGCTGCATTGAGTCGGGACCATTGACCTCTTTCCAAATTTGGATGTCAAAATAGTCTGACATTAACTCTTCAACAGCATTTTTATTGAGAGACCGCTCTTCCAGAGGAAATTGGATGATGATTCCAGTCGCCCCACTTCCCCAAGTCGAAGGTTTGATTTCCAACTCGGTCACTTGCCAAGTCTGCGTCACAAACACTTCCCACACTCCTCCGGGCAGACGATATGCCCCTTCAACAAAATCCATGTTTTCTTCCATCACCAAGTCATAGCTAATTTCGCCTTCGATAATATGCATGATTATTTGCTATGATCGATTTCGGTTTGGTAAGTGAATAAGCCCAATAACTGTGGTTGCGTTTCAAGGGACTGTCACATCTCCGCGCCGCGGTCTGCCCAGACGGCGAGTTCATTGCCGCTTGGTTCGGTGAAGTGGAACCGCCGACCGCCGGGGAAGGAAAAGATCGGGCGGATGATTTTCCCGCCAGCATCGTGGACTTTGACGAGTGTCATCTCGATATCTTGCGTGTAGAAAACGATCAACGCGCCTCCGTTTGAAGTCGAAGATTTCAAATCGGATTGAAAGAACCCGCCATCGAGACCTTCATCCGAAAACGCCGTGTATTCTGTGCCGTAATCAGTAAACGTCCAGTCGAAGACTTTCTCAAAGAATGCTTTGGTGGCGGCTAAATCACTGGCGGGAAACTCGACGTAGTTAATTTTGTTGTGCTCAGGAGCCGACATGTGATTGATTCCCTGGATGTAAATGGCAGACGTAAACATATTTCGAGTTCAAGCCTACCGTAATTGAAGCCGAGACTGATCCCGGAATTTTTTCAAGGAAACTCCTTTTTCGAGTGACTTACTGGCGTGGGACTCGTTTTCTCTATAACGGTTTGTGTGACAGATTCGCAAACAATGCCACTTATTTCAGAGAGTTTCCGGGAGATAATTCATGTTATTGACACGTTGCCTGATGATTGTTGCCGTCTGTTCCACCATTTTGTATTCCTCACAAAAGGCTGAAGCATTTTCGATTTGGTGTGAAGCTCAATACGAAATCGACAAAATATCATGCACTTATCGATACGATTTCGATACACAAAGCTGGATTGGCTGCCGTCAACAAGCCATGCAAGATATACACAGTTGCTATGCTAGCGTGAGTACTTGGGAATTTGGGATTTAGTGAGACCTTTGAGCTCAAGATGAGAACTCAACCTTTGAAACCTTTCAACTTCTCCACTCTCGAAAAACTCCTTGCTATGCAAAAATCGATTCTACGTTTAACGGCGATCCTCTTTTTCATCACCGCATTTGTTGTCGTTAATTCTCCCAAACAACAAGCTCATGCATCTCTCGGATTCTGTAACTCTTGGCCAAATGAGTGTATTGCTGGTTCCAGAGGTTTCGAGAATACCTATGAATGTGGTGCATCATGGGATGCCTGCGTTTTCTTCTTCGTGGATTAATATATGTGGCTTGAACAGTTTCAGAGCATTCTCAAGATCTCGGACATGATCGAAACATAGCCCTTGTGCGCAAGCACATGGGATGCGTTCAATACAAATTGCACAGCGAATGTATTTCGCTCGCGTCCCACATGCTCGCGCATGTGGGCTATTTTTCTTCCTGCGCGTGTCTTGGCGACTTTACGACAAACCGTGGGCTAGCGCCCATCGGCTGATTGGGTAGAATATCTATTCAGGCTGTATGCTAATTCGACAGTATCAGTCGGAACGCGCTAGCGTCCGGTTTGAGAATTCAACCCTTCAAATCGTTATGCCTCAGTAACGGTTCAATGGACGGTTCGCGGCCTCGGAATGATTTGAAGCTGACCATTGGGTCGCGGCTGCCGCCGACTGCGAGAACTTCATCGCGAAACTTGCGACCGGTCTGCATGACGGCATCGTCATTGTCCAAGCCGATATCCTCAAACGCGGAGAACGCATCGGCACTCAAGACCTCGGCCCATTTGTAACTGTAGTAACCGGCTGAGTACCCACCGGCAAAGATGTGCGAGAACGCACAGAGGAAGCGATTCTCGGAAAGCGGTTCCATGACGGCTGTCTGTTGGCTGATCCGTTTTTCCACATCGAAGATGGTTTCGTCACTCTCGGGATCGAAGCGATGATGTAATTCGAGATCGACCAGCCCGAATTGAATCTGTCGTAACATCTGCGAGCCGGCACGATAAGTCCGCGCTTTGCAAATCTTCTCAAACAGATCTTCCGGTAACAGTTCTCCCGTTTCGTAATGTGCCGTCATGCCCAACAAGGTTGGTCGATGGTAGCACCAGTTTTCCATGAATTGACTCGGCAACTCGACCGCGTCCCACTCGACTCCATTGATGCCGGCGGCATCCGCGAAATCGATGGTCGTCAACATATGATGCAAGCCGTGTCCAAACTCGTGGAATAAAGTGACCACTTCCGAGAACGTCATCAAAGAGGGTTTGTCACCAACTGGCGGCGTACCATTACAGACCAAATAGGCGATAGGCAGTTGTGAGTAGCCGTTCGACATACGGCGATCAAGACAGGTATTCATCCACGCGCCGCCCCGTTTGTCTTCGGGACGCGAATAAGGATCGAGATAGAAGCCGGCAATCTGCTCGCCTGCGTTGTTAAAGACTTTGTAGAACCGGACATCCTTGTTCCAGACGGGGACTTCGTCGTCAGTTTCTTTGATGGTCACGTCGAACAATCGATGAATCACCTCATACAGACCATCCAAGACGCGCGGCATCGGGAAGTACGGTCGCAATTCGTCGTCGGTGTATTCAAATTTCTGCTCACGGAGTCGCTCTGCCCAGAAGGCAACATCCCAATGATGCAAACCTCCCGCGTGTCCATTTTCCTGCGCGAGTGCTGTAATCTCGGAGAGATCTTGTTCGGCGGATGATTTGGAAGCGGCCAGCAGTTGTTTTTCCATCTCTTCGATCTTCTCGACCGAGGGAGCCATCTTGGTGGCGAGAGACAACTCGGCAAATGAGCCGTAACCGAGAAGCGAGGCTTTCTCTTGACGCAGTTTCAGAATTTGAGAGATCAAGGGGGCGTTGTCGAGATTATCTGATGAAGCACGACTGACGAACGCACGATAGACTTGTTCCCGCAACTCTGAGTTGCGGCAATGCTCCATGAACGGTAGGTAGCTGGGGATGTCGAGCGTAATTTTCCACGGGCCGTCTTCGGGCGTCGATTCTTTGACGCCGTCTTGATCAGCACTGTTGTTGAAGGCCTGAGAGCTGAGCTGTTTGAGACTGTTGGGGCAACCCTCCATATCGGCGGGATCGGTCACAATCAATTCGAACGCTTTTGTGGCATCGAGCACATTGTTAGAAAAGTCGGTCGCAAGTTTTGAAAGCTCTTGAGCAATCTGATTGAAGCGTTCCAGCTTTTCTCCTTCCAATCCTATCCCCGAAAGTTCTACATTGAGAATCGCTTTATCAACGATGCGTTGTTGCGCAGAAGCCAAGCCCTCGAAAGCATCACTCTCTCTCAACCCTTTTAGAGCATTGTAAATGGGTTCGCTTTGTGACATCCGTAAACTGAACGTCACCATTGGTGCAAGCATCTCTTCATGAGCAAGACGAAGTTCGTCCGAGTTTTTCACTGACAGAAGATGGCCGACAGGATTCCATGTTTGCTCGTAGCGGATGTCGATTTCTTCCAGCCTGCCGAAGATTGACTCCCACGTCGGTTCGAGGTTCGCTTCGATTTCCGTCAGTTTTTGTTCGGCATACTCAAGGAGAGCTTGTGCCGACGGAACCACGTGGCTCGGATCAATCAGATCGAAACGAGGAAGCCCCGATGTTTGCCAAAGTGGATTGTCGGAAAGTTGATCGCTCATGGAATCCTCGTCAAGAACGGCGTTGTCAGTGATGTAAGGATGCCTACAGTAACGAAAACATCGAGAAATATTGAGTCTGCAAAGAACGAACAGGATGCAATTTTGTGAACTGTTTTACAGAGTTTTTTCTGTTTTCCGCGAAAATAACAACGAATTCATGTCACAATTGCGTAGAGAATTCCATATGACCTGTGCGAGGTGTTCGGAAAACCAATTTGATCATGAGTTTTTTCGGGCATTGTGATAACATTTTTGCGCCCGAACAGCGGATGACCGTTGCTCTTCATTTTTGAGAAAAGAAAATATTATGTTTTTGGAAAAACTCCGGGAGCCGTTTCACTGGTTCAGCATCGCGTTGATTGCCGTCATGGTCAGTGGTTCGGTCGGTTGGTACGCCTTTGCACAAGATGAGAAGGCTCTTCCGCCGTTACCCGATCTCTCTGCGGCCAAAGATGCCGCTGATCCTTTTGCCATTCCCGAGGGTGCTGACGCCAAGATGTTGGCCGAATTTATTCAAGGTTTACAACAGGTCCCTCAAAAGCAGGCCACTTCACAAGCACAATATGTTGCCTTGATGAAGAAGGTTTCCGAGACATCACTGAAAGCGGCCAACATAGGACTCAAGATGAAAGACTTGAGTGCGGAAGAAAAATTGCCGTTTATCGTGTTTCGAGTTCGTTCCATGGTCGTGCTCGGACAACTCGGTGATGCCACCAAATTACCCGAAGCGATGAAGTTTATCGCCACCTATCATAATGATGAAAATGCTCAAATCGCCTCAGTCGCCAAAGACATTACCCAGCAACTCAAACTTTCCATGTTGGCGGGAATGAGTGAACAAGAGCGGCAAGCTCTCGTTGATGAAATTCTTGCCGACTCCGAGAAAACGGGCCTGACACGTTTTAATTTACGCGGAGTCATCCGGCTCGCAGAAGCGATGGAACAATCGGCGACCGGCAAAGAAGCCGCCGCCGTCTATCGCCGAATTGCCAAGATGGCCGCTACGTCTGACAATGAACAAATCGTCGATTACTCGGCTAAGCTCATTGGGACGGCAAGACGATTAGAACTTCCCGGAAGCAAAATGGAAGTGTTCGGCAAAACGGTTGCCGGCAATGATTTCAAATGGGAAGAATACCGCGGGAAAGTTGTGCTGGTCGATTTCTGGGCCACTTGGTGTGGTCCCTGTTTGCAGGAACTCCCCAACGTCAAAGCAAATTACGACAAGTACCACGACAAAGGGTTTGAAGTGGTCGGCGTCAATCTCGACGACGACAAACAGAAACTGATCGCATTTACCGAGCAGAACAAGATTCCGTGGGTCAACATCTTCCCGGAAAACCCGGAGTCCCGCGGATGGAATCATCCGATGGCTTCGTATTACGGGATTTTGAGAATTCCCTCGGTGATTCTGGTCGACCAAGAGGGAACGGTGATTTCCACCATGGCACGCGGCCCTGAATTGGGACGTTTGCTGGGCGAATTACTGGGAGCTCCTGCCAAATAGTCTCTTTTGAGAGATTTACCAGGCATTCGTCGCACTCAATAATGCGGCGATTGCCTTTTTTTATTGGTATGCTGAAATCCAATGGAACCAACGTGAGATTCTCCCGAGCAACACGCCTGAGTGGAGAAGGAGAATTCGTGATGGCCGACACGTTTGGAGATAAAGAACCGTTGATGACCCAACAAATTTTCAAACCGAAACTTCGACTCGCATCACTCTTGCTGCTCTGCTGCGTGACTTCGTCGGCAACGGCGCAAACCATTGAATCCCCACTCTCCGCGCTGGGCATCGAGCCCTTTGAATTCGAGGAACCTGATATGCAGACAATGGGCGGTCGCCTTTTTTGGGGAGATGTTTACTTCTTTCACGAATGGAAGATTCAACAAAATGTCTTCACAAAACATTTCCGTTTGCTCAACGGGAATGACGTCCGTAAGGCATCAGGAACCTACGGAGAATGCCTCGACACTCTCCTTGAAATCCGTAAGCAACAAAAGCTTGAGCCCATGAAGGGAAAAGCCGTCATCCTGGTGCATGGCATCATTCGCTCCTCCAAATCGTTTGACAAAATGCGGAAGCGACTTGTGAAAGAAGGCTATCAGGTCTTCGGTTTCAATTACCCGAGCACACGAGTGCCGATCACTGATGCCAGTAAGTATCTCGAACGTGTATTGACCACGTTTGAGGGAGTTGAGGAAATCGATTTCGTCGTTCACAGTATGGGCGGATTGGTGGTCCGCTGTTATCTCATGAATTGCGAAAAGCCTGATCCCAGAATCAAACGCATGGTGATGCTGGGCGTTCCCAATCAAGGTGCCGGAATTGCCGACAAAGTTCAAAACTGGCCATTGTTCAAAATGCTTTACGGACCGGCCGGGCAACAGCTCGTGACCGACTCCGAAGGATTAATTTCCAAGTTACCGGTCCCCGAGTTTGAATTCGGAATCGTGGCAGGCGCGCGTGGAACCGAAAAAGGATTTAACCCTCTCATTCCCGGTGACGACGATGGAACTGTCGAACTTGAACACACAAAACTTCCGGGCGCCGCCGATTTCATGACCGTGTCTGCCCTGCACTCTTTTCTCATGGGACACCCCGATGTGATCAATTCGACCATGCGTTTTCTCGAAGAAGGTCGATTTCGCGCAGACCTACCGGCTCAACCCATTCCGGCAAAACAAGAAGCACAAGAGTCACAACCTGCTACTGAATAGTAGTTTGCACCGGAACATATTGGTTTGAACAGGCGATGTTTTCTTGAATCTCCGTTCTTCTTTCCCGAAAAACCCATAGAGTTCCGAGTCGCCCAGCGCTATTATAAACTTCGGTCTTCATAAGTTTTTTATACAGTTATTCCATTGCCGTTCGGCGAGATGATGGTGGCGATATCAAGCCTGCCATTCCAGGAAGGAAATTCACACACATGGCGACTGATCAGGCTTCTGACAGTAAGCTGGCGAAGAAACTCCAATCAACCGACGAAGAAACCGTTCGGCTTGAGTCGGAAAAGACGACCAATAAGGCGCGAGTCGCCCAACCAAAATCAGCAAAAGCACAGCCCAAGAAAAATTCCGCAGCAAGTGCGACTTCAGCTTCGGCCGCTTCCCAGCCGAAACCCAAAAAGAAGAAGAAATCTGTTCTGGAAAAAGTGCGTCCTCCGAAAAAGACGTTGAAGGAATATCTCTCGTCGCGGGAAGGACGAATCGCCGCGATCACCTACTTCGTCAGCGTGGCCGTGCATGGCGTCATCTTGCTAGCCTTGGCCCTTGTGATTCTCAAACCCGAGTTGGCCGACGACCTTTTCGAAATTTCCGCCACACCTGCAGAGAAGCCGGTTGAAGTTCCGGAAGAAGTCTTTGATAACGTCAAACAACCGGATGAAATTTACAATCAGGCGTTTGAAGATGAACCCGATGTTTCAGTCGCCCAAGACATCGTTGAAGAGACCCAGCCACTCAGCATCGACATCAGTGATATCGAACCTGCGATTGAGATAGATGAAGACTCATTGAGCGCGCTGGCCGAGTTAGCCAAAGAAGGTGAGTTTGGTGGGCGTTCGGCCAAAGGTCGAAAATCTCTCGTGAAAGCTTCCGGGGGAAGTGATGGAAGTGAAGCCTCTGTCGTTCGCGCATTGAAGTGGATCGCCGATCAGCAACAACCAGACGGAAGCTGGAACTTTGGAGAGATTGGTGAGAGTCCCAACCCGGGGAGTTATAAAAACGCCCCCATGGGAGCGACCGGAATGGCGTTGATGGCATTCCTGGGAGCTGGCCACACTCACCTCAAAGAGGGCCCTTACAAAGAGAATGTGGAACAAGGCTTGGCGTACATCATGAACAACGCCAAGATTCAGCCTACGGGTGTCGATTATCGTGATCCAATCACTCAAGGCATGTATTCGCAAGCAGTTTGTACGATTGCTCTGGCAGAAGCGTACGGGATGACGAAAGACAGACGTTTGCGACGACCCGTCCAGGGGGGAATCGCCTTTATCGTGAATGCCCAACATCCCACTGATGGTGGTTGGCGGTACAAACCGGGCGATGCCGGGGATACGTCCGCCGTCGGTTGGCAAGTCATGGCGTTAATCAGCGCGCATCATTCGAACATCAAAATTCCCCGAAATGTCTTCAGCGGAGTCACCGCGTTTCTCAACAATGCACAATATGATGATGGAGCACAGTATACTTATCTCGCGAATGGTGGACACAAAAACGCATCGTTAACGGCTGTCGGGTTGCTGTGCCGAATGTATTTGGGCTGGGAAAGAGAGACTGCTTCTCTGATCAAAGGCGTCGGCGTGCTCGCCAAGACAGGCCCTTCCAAATCGAACGAATATTACAACTATTACGGGACCCAGGCATTGCATCATTTTGGGGGAGAAGTCTGGGACGCTTGGAACAATGTCCTGCGAGATCAGTTGGTGCAGACACAATCGAAAGAAGGACCGACCACAGGTTCCTGGAAACCAGGAAGTGGACACGGCCCCGAACAGGGAGGTCGTTTGTATTCCACCTGCTTGAACGTCATGACTCTCGAAGTCTATTACAGACATCTTCCGTTGTACCAACGAAACGCAGTGCAAGCCGATTTCTGAACTCGGCGTCTCTTCGTATTTGAGAATCTTTTCTCGTCGTAAAAAACTTGCAGGAGCGTTGACTGTGGACACGCTCCGCGCGGCTGAGTAATCTCAAGAGAGACAAATACAACGAAAATCACGTCCAGAAAGAGACCTCATGACGATCTCCGTCAAATACGATGCAACCGCTGCCAAAAAAGTGTGGGGAGATTACGACCCCGCAACGCTCATCGAAGACATGCTCGCAGCACGTACCGAATTGTTTGAAGATGTGGACCTGTTCAATTCTGGAGATCCAGTCCCCACCGACAAACAACCCCTCGATGCGGGATTCATTGAATGGCCACAGAAGTTGTTGTTTGAATATCAGGCCGATCAGGAAAACAGTTTGGTCGGTCGTATCATCGATGCCGCGGAGATGCTACAGGAAGAAGTCGACCGGGTCGTACTCCTCGGGATTGGCGGGTCTTATATGGGGGCGAGAGCCTGTTTTGAGGCGATGTGTCATCCTCATCACAACGAGATGCCAGCCGACTATCGCGACGGCGTCCCTCGCATCAGCTTTCAAGGCCACAATGTCGATAACGATGCCACTGCTGGTCTTTTAGAACTCCTCGAAGTCCTCGGAGATAACCCTGCCGTCTTTGATGATCGCTGGGCACTCGTGCCCATTAGTAAATCAGGCGGAACTCTCGAAACGGCAGTCGCCTTTCGACTGTTTCGAGAAGCGTTAGAAGAATTTTACGGTGCTGATTCAGACGAAGCGACCGAATTTGTGATGCCCGTGACGGGAGAAAAAGGAAAGCTCCGCGATCTCTCCGACAAAGATGATTATACGGTGACGTTTCCGATACCGGATGGAATCGGCGGACGATTTTCGGTGTTGACGGCAGTCGGTCTTCTCCCCGCCGCCATTATGGGGCTCGATATCGTCAAGATGCTCGAGGGAGCAGCCGCGATGACTCGCAAGTTCAAGTCGGGCCAACCGGGCGATAACCCGGTCTTCGATTACACAGTCGTCTGCAAAGCCTTTGAAGATGATTACGACATGCCGATTCGGTTGCTTTCCACTTGGGGATTGCGGTTGGAAGCGTTCGGTTTCTGGCACGACCAATTGCTCTCGGAAAGCCTCGGAAAACAGGAAAAGGGTGCCACACCTTTAACGGTTGTGAACACTCGCGATTTGCACAGTCGCGGCCAACAACATCAGGAAGGCCAACGCGACAAACTGATCACGAATCTCATCATTAACGGTTCCCAAACCGATGATGTCACCATTCCCGAAGCGGACCGCGATCAAGATAACCTGAACCGTTTCGCGGGGAAATCGCTCAACGAAGTGATGTCGGCTGCGATTCAGGGAACCAATCAGGCCTACGCCGAAGAGAACCGCCCCACTGCCGATTTGACCGTCCCTGAACTCAACGAAACGACTCTCGGGGAACTGTTCCAGTTCTTCATGCTTTCCACGGCACTCGAAGGCCGTTATATGGATGTGAATCCTTACGGCCAACCGGGCGTTGAAGCCTACAAACAGAATATGAATCGTATTCTGGAATCTTAAAAACTTGTCAGTCTGGAGAAGATTCTGCATGTCCACGATCACTGCCTTGGGACATTCCTGTTTTCAGATCGAGACCGGCGATCACACCTTGTTGATCGATCCCTTCTTGACAGGCAACCCGCAAGCAACCGTCTCTGCGGAAGATGTGAATCCTGATTTTATCATTGTCACGCATGGCCATGAAGATCATGTGGGCGATACGGTCTCCATCGCCAAGCGAACCGGTGCCACGGTGATCTCAAACTTTGAGATCGTGAACTGGTTGACCGCCCAAGGCGTCGAGAACTCTCATCCGCAACATCTGGGCGGAGGCTTCGCCCATCCCTTCGGTCATCTGAAATTGACCATTGCTCATCACGGCTCTGCCTTACCAGATGGTTCGTATGGTGGTAACCCGGCAGGGTTACTCTTCACGATTGATGGCAAGAGAATCTATCACGCTGGCGACACTGGGCTTTTCTACGATATGAAACTGATCGAAGACGAAGGGATCGATGTGGCCATCCTTCCCATCGGTGATAATTTCACAATGGGGCCTGCGGATTCGATCAAAGCGATCAATTTTCTCTCGCCCAAAACCGTGATCCCCATGCACTACAACACTTGGCCTCCGATTGAACAGGACGTTAATGCGTGGGTAGAAAGCGTGAAAGCCGAGACATCTGCCGAACCGGTGATCCTTGCCGCAAACGAATCTTTGGATGTTTAAATTCAAAATTCTCAAGTCGAACCAAGAATCATATTCTCTGACAGGAATTGACCGGATGTCTGACATCGCTTACTTCATTGTTCGATCATGATGAGTCATCTTGTGACTTTGTCACCCAACCAATTAAATCTGGTCGGGGCATCCTGTGAGCGAGATGGCCAAGAAAGCTAAAAAGAAATGAGCGATCCGGGTGAGAAAAGTCCTTCTTTTCTCATAAAAACAGTGGCGATCTCTATCTCTCTTCTGGCCATCTACGTCGGCAGTTACTTCGCGCTAACTACAAAGTATCAGCCACCAATCAGTTCTATCAACTTCTACTACCGCTATTGTGACTACAAGTGGATGGAAGCTGCTTATCGGCCCCTGGCTCGCATCGAGGGAACGGTCAAAAATCAAGAAATCATGCTATACCACCTACGGTGGGTCAAGTAAATTATTGCCTTAGTGAGGGGGACAGAAAACCTGAGCTCATCGCTCAACAATCGCTCCTTTAGAGTGCTCCGACTTGGTGGAGCTTTCCCTCCGCATTGACGCCGTCCGTAGCTGGACTCGCAAGAGTTCAGAATGACCAACCCAGCTCTCGCATTTCGTCTGAATTCTTGCGAATCCAGCTACCCGATAGACGAGCGATCGGTGCGACCCAGATTCGCCTGAGTTCTTTTTGTTCTCTGCGCCACCGCGTCTCTGCGTGAGAATAATTCTTTCACTGCCGGTCAAGTCAGCAGTGGCATCCGACGATCAAAACTCTCTCTTACACTCTGGGGGCTCACTGCGTTCGTCCCCAGCCACCCATCTTGTTAGTTCTCCGCGTTCTGTGCGAACTCCGCGGTTGAAAAAGATTGCCAGCGACACTCCAATAGCCGACCGATCAGTGCTACCCAAATTGTCGGGTTACGGCTCGCTCCGCTCGGACTAACCCGACCTACACTGCTATGATTCTCTTTTCAAGTTTCTCATCGCAAATTCCCAGTTGCTAATTTCTACTTCCTAACTTCCCCCCCCCATAAAAAAACCCGGAGGCGATTGCTCGCATCCGGGTCGTTGTTGGTGGCGTCCTTGCCGCCGAGCTCATCCATGAAGAAGGAGTATCAGCGGAAGTTTCTTCAATTTATTCTCACGACTTCTGGCTCGCGGGCATCATTCGTTCGATTGTTGATCGATGATCGATGATCCCCGCGGCCCCAGCCGTGCGAACGGTTAGCTGCAGCCCATGCTGGCACCGCAGTTGTGACATAAGTAACAGTTGCCGTTACGGACAGTGATCGAACCGCAACCGTCACACGCCGGAGCGTCTGACTGGAAGCGAGCAAATTGCTGTGATCGTAATGCCGGGGAATCACCGTCCCCATCTTCGGCAGCTTCAGCCGCGTGAGCAGCCACGATCTTTTCGATCTCTTCCTTCACGACTTGCGGAGAGCTTTCCTCGGTTGTGGTGGCGGCTTGATCACCGTCACGACTGGGAGTGTTCTCTTCGCGGTAACCGGGCAGGAATTGGATTCCCATCCAGCGGAAGATGTAATCGACAATACTCTTGGCATGAGGAATGTCGGGGTTACCGGTCCAACCGGACGGCTCAAACCGCATGTGGCTGAACTTGTCGACCAAGGCTTGCATCGGCACGCCGTATTGCAACGCCATCGACGTTTCCGTTCCGATCACATCCATCAAACCACCGATGGTTGATCCTTCTTTGGCCATCGTGATGAACAATTCGCCCGGCATGCCGTCTTCGAATGTTCCCACCGTGACGTATCCTTCGTGTCCACCCACATTGAACTTGTGAGTGATCGACTGACGGGTTTCCGGCAGGCGGCGGCGAAGTGGTCCGGCTTCTCCGGCAGCGGCTTTCTTGCGATCGCCTTCTTTTTTGGTCGCCAGCGGTTGTGACTGTTTCGAGCCATCGCGATAAATCGCGAGAGCTTTCAGACCGAGTCGCCAACCTTCGACATAGGCTTCCTGAATATCTTCGACGGTCGAATCGGACGGCATGTTAACCGTCTTGGAGATCGCTCCCGAGAGGAACGGCTGAGCAGCCGCCATCATGTTGACGTGTGCTTTCCAGTGAATCGAACGGGTTCCGTTCGCCGGAGTAAAGGCACAGTCGAAGACGGGCAGATGCTCGTCTTTGAACTTGGGCGATCCTTCAATCGTGTCGTTCTCTTCGATATACGCCAAGATGTCGGTGATCTCTTCCGGGGAGTAACCGAGAGTGTCCAGAGCTTTCGGCACGGTGCGGTTGATGATCTTCATCATTCCGCCGCCGGCGAGTTGCTTGTATTTGACGAGTGCGATGTCCGGCTCGATGCCGGTAGTGTCGCAATCCATCATGAAGGCGATGGTTCCGGTCGGAGCTAACACAGTGGCCTGTGCATTGCGGTAACCGTTTTTCTTGCCGCTCTCAACCACTTTGTCCCACAACTCACGAGACGCTTGACGCAAGTACGCCGGGCATTCGGTGTTGATGTCTTTGGTGGCGTCGCGATGCATTTCCATCACTTCGAGCATTGGCTCGCGGTTTTCGTCGAAGCCACTGAAGGCTCCGAGGTGACCGGCGATGCGGCTGGAAGTCAGATAAGCCTGACCGGTCAGCAATGCCGTCAAAGCACCACAGATACCGTTGCCCGCTTCGCTGTGATAAGGAATTCCCATTGACATCAGCATGCTGCCCAAGTTGGCGTAACCGAGACCCAACGGACGGAACAGTGAACTGTTTTCCGCAATCGCCGGTGTCGGATAGCTGGCATGATCGACCAGAATCTCTTGAGCCGTGATGAAGATCGAAGCAGCCCGGCAGAAGCGTTCAACATTGAACGATCCATCGGCTTCCTGATACTTCTTGAGGTTCAAACTAGACAGGTTACAAGCCGTGTCATCGAGGAACATATATTCTGAACACGGGTTAGACGCGTTGATCGGTCCGGTGTTTTTGCAGGTATGCCACTTGTTGATTGTGGTTTCATACTGCACTCCGGGATCGCCGCAGTACCAGGTTCCGTAAGCGATTTCGCCCATCAGTTCTTGAGCATCGTATTCTGGTGCTCCCTCAACGGTATCGGTGACAAACTTGGTTTGCCACGGCTTGCCTTCGAGAACAGCCGACATAAACTCATCACTGATACGAACCGAAAGATTCGCGTTTTGGAACATGATGGAAGAATACGCTTCGCCGTTGAAGTTGGAATCGTACTCGCCGCTATCAATCAGGCAGCGAGCTTTCTTCTCTTCATTGGCTTTACACTTAATGAATTCCAGCACGTCGGGGTGCCAGTCTTTGAGAGACTGCATCTTGGCGGCACGACGGGTTTTCCCACCCGATTTAACGACGGCTGCAATTTGATCGTACACCCGCATGAACGAAAGAGGACCGGAAGGCGAACCGCCACCCGAAAGTTTCTCTTTGCTGGAACGAATCGTTGACAGGTCTGTTCCGGTTCCCGAACCGAATTTGAAGAGCATCGCTTCGCTGGTCGCGAGACGCATGATGTCTTCCATGTTGTCTTCGACCGACTGAATGAAGCAGGCAGACGCTTGTGGGAACTCGTAAGGTGAGTCTGGACGATGAATGGCGCGAGTTTCAGGATCGAAGTTGTAGTTACCCCGACATCCCTTCACACCATACTGATGATACATACCGACATTGAACCAAACCGGTGAGTTGAACGATCCATGCTGATGGACGCACAACCAAGCCAGTTCGCGATAGAAGTTCTCGCCATCTTTTTCAGAGGCGAAGTATCCATCCTGGGTTCCCCAGTCGGCGATAGTCCGAGCAACGCGGTGAATCACCTGGCGAATGCTGGTTTCCCGCTCGGGAGTCCCCGGTTCTCCAAAGAAATATTTGCTGACCACCACATTGGTGGCGAGTGCCGACCATTGAGTCGGAACCAGACAATCTTCCTGTTCAAACAGGATGCCGCCATTTTCGTCCTTAATATGTGCCGTACGGGGTTCCCAGTCGACCGTTGTAAACGGATCAACACTTGGTGGGCAAAAGTACGGTGCGACTTTCATGGCTTGTGGTTTGTTCGTTTCGTATCCATTCGCTTCTTGCGAGAGCTGTTCGCTCGAGAGACGTTCTGTCTCGTGCATCGTGCACACTCCTCTTGTGAAAAATTAACGACGGAAATGGTGGCTGTTCTGCGATCAATTATCGGACGCCGGGGAAGTACTTCTATACAATCGTATAGTTTTTTCTGAAAATTCCCCTTTTAAGAGCGCTCCACAACCTGTGGGGGTTTACTCCTGTTATCGGCCCCACATATAGTGCGAGTTGAGAGAACCCACTATAAATTTCTCGCTCAGTATGTCAATACTTCACTTCCAATTTTGATGAAGATTTTGAGTAGTCGAATCTCTTTGAGAGAAGATCCAAGCGTCTTTTCTCGGGATCTTCGAGCATGAAGAATTTTTCAAGAAAGACTCATCAAGAACGACCCGAGGGTGAAACTCGCCAAAAAATGTAGATTCTTAAAACCACAATATGTTGTGTTATAAGGAAACCCTCTAATATTCCGGTTTTCGCTGATTTTAACGATTATTCCGGTCAAACAAGCCTTTCCTCGCCTCTCCCACTCTACATTCATCCCGATCTCCGATAATCTGTCGAGACATCAAATAGACTCGACGAAAACCACAACACGACAGATTTGATTCAGCCACGGAACAGGTGACTTTCGATGACACAACGGATTCTCAGTATCTCTGGACTACGAGGCATCATCGGCGATGGACTCACTCCCGATTACCTCACTCGTTTCGCCGCAGGAGTCGGCACCTGGGCCAATGGAGGCACCGTCATTCTCACACGCGATGGGCGTGCCTCGGGTGAAATGGTGAGACGTGCCGTCCTCTCAGGACTGACTGCTGTCGGCTGCAAAGTTCTCGACGCGGGCATCGCCGCCACTCCCACTTGTGGAGTCCTCGTCCGCGAACACGACGCAGCCGCCGCGATTCAAATCACCGCCAGCCATAATCCCTCCGAATGGAACGGCCTCAAACCGTTCTCTTCCACGGGAGGCATCTTCAACGCCGAAGAAGGTCAACAGCTACTCAAAAACCTCAAACAGGAATCATTCGCCTGGAAACCGTGGAACGAATTGGGAGAAGTCGAAACTCTCATCAATCCCGGCGAACCCCATCTGCAAAAAGTGCTCGACCGGATCAGCATCGATGCCATCAAATCATTCCAGCCGCGCGTCATGCTCGATTGCAATCACGGTTCGGGAGCCTCACTCGGTCCGCGCATGTTACAGGAACTCGGTTGTGACACGACAACCGTCGGTGCGATTCCCGATGGACACTTCGCTCACACGCCCGAACCGACCAAAGAAAACTTGCAAGAGTTCAGCCAGCTCATCGCTGACAGCGATGCCGACATCGGCTTCGCACAAGATCCCGATGCCGACCGCCTGGCTGTCATCGACGAGAAAGGCCGTTACATCGGTGAAGAACTCACCCTCGCATTGGTTCTCGATAATGTTCTCGCCAAAACACCCGGACCGATTGTCGTCAACGGCTCCACCAGTCGCGTCAATCAAGACATCGCCGAGAAACACGGCTGTGCGTTTCATCGGTCGGCTGTTGGTGAGGCCAACGTCGTCAACATGATGCGTGAGGTCAATGCGATCATCGGCGGCGAAGGGAACGGTGGCATCATTGACCCAAAGATCGGGTATGTGCGAGACAGCTTTGTCGGCATGGCTTTGATTCTGGAAGGACTCGCCGAACGCGGCGGCAAACTCTCCGAGTGGGTCGAGACTTTGCCCGTCTATCACATTTTGAAAGACAAAGTCACCTGTCCCCAAGAGATCGTGCCACAAGCAATCACGGCTATGAAAGAGACATTCTCGGACGCCACTCCGACCGAAGGGGACGGCTTACGCCTTGACTGGTCCGACCGTTGGGTTCAAGTCCGAGCGAGTAATACCGAACCGATTGTCCGCATCATCGCCGAAGCCCCGGAAGAATCGGTCGCTCAAGAACTGGTCAACGAGACACGAAAGCTCATCGAACCGTTGATGTGAGCCGCTTGAGCATACCCTGCAGAATGACACGAAAGGCGTAGTCTGGGACGAGTCCCAGCTTTTGTTTTGGGAGCTTGGCCCGGTAAGGCCTGCGGAGCTTCCGTTCAATCCTCTTTGAGTCGCAATTCCACGTCCTGTCTCTTACCATATTTGCTGCCACTCTTTTCGCGGAAGTACCCAACCCAGACAGTACTCCCTTTTTCCTTTTGACCAATATGCATCATGCCGGTGAAGGGCTTCTCTTCAATAAAGTCGATCCGGTATTTGCTCCCCTTTTTGACAATATCACCAATTCGCTTGGCCGAAGTGTCACCCCCCGGAAGTGTAATCTCTGCCTCTTTGCCTTTGATGATATTCCGTATCTTTCGGGGTGAGGGTGGCTTCACTTTAATCGTACGATCCACCGCGTAAATCGCGTCACCATCGACGCGGAAAGACCCCTCGACCGGCTTGCCACCTTTTTCGGCTTCGATTTTATAACTCCAAACGCTTCCCTCAATCTGATCGTCGGGCAATCGTGTTCCCGTGGAGCGTCCATCAGCCGAAACTAAAGAGCTTGAGCCGGATCAGCAAGAAAGAACCACGGACCCAGATGATAATAGGTGGCACTGGTCGGCTTGTCCGCCAGTGTGAAAAAACACTCACGCGGAGGCGCAGAGACGCAGAGGAAAAGAAGAAAGAAAACAAATCGGGTGGCACTGAAAGCATGGCTTTCGAGGAACTTGAAAACTGTAGGTTGGGTTAGCCGAGTGAAACGAGTCGTAACCCAACAATAAGTTCGATGTTGGGTTACGCTGTGCTAACCCAACCTACTCGACTGAGAGGACCGTCTCGTCACTCACATACCCACGCCAGCGAGGGCATGGCACTCGGCATCACCGACTTGGACGACGAAACTTCGACCGTTGGCGTTCGGTTTCGTCTCTGACTCCGCAGCCCGGCATGTGGTCGTTGACGAGTCCCATTGCCTGCATGAAGGCATAGGCGGTCGTGGGGCCGAAAAACTTCCAGCCTCGCTGCTTCAAGTCCTGACTGAGTGACTTCGACGTCTCGGTCACGGCGGGAATTGGATGTGCATGATCGCCTTTCCCAATGTGTGGCTCGGGAGACGCCGGTGAGTATTGCCAGAGATAAGCTCCCAGGCTGCCGAACTGGTCGACCACTTCAATCGCCCGCTGCGCATTATTGATGGTGGCCTCAATCTTGCCCCGATGACGCACAATTCCCGCATCCTGTAACAACCGTTTGACATCGGCGGCCTTGAAAGTGGCCACCTTGTTGAAGTTGAAGTCCGCGAACGCTGACCGAAAGTTGTCCCGTTTGCGGAGGATCGTCAACCACGAAAGCCCCGACTGAAATCCTTCCAGACAGATTTTCTCAAACAGACGAAAGTCGTCATCAACGGGCCGTCCCCATTCCGTGTCGTGATACTCTCGATAATCCTCATGATCGCCGACCCACCAGCAACGCGGGATGCCGTCTTCCCCGGTGACGAGATATTGATTTATGGCGTCGTTCATGCGGGGGTTGTTTTCATGTTTCTGGGATGATTTCAGGATGTCCGCCGAACTGTCACCTCGGGTGGCCCGCCCTGAATAGGGCGGGTCGCGAAGCGACAAGATGTTTCATCGTCCGGGTGGAATCGGGTGAGGCACATGGCTCATTTTATTGAACGATCATGATGAGTCATCTTGTGACTTGGTCACCCAGCCAAACTGGCTGGGCCACCCTGCGGAGGATCGTCAACCACGAAAGCCCCGACTGAAATCCTTCCAGACAGATTTTCTCGAACAGGCGAAAGTCATCATCGACGGGCCGTCCCCATTCCGTGTCGTGATACTCTCGATAATCCTCCTGATCGCCGACCCACCAGCAGCGCGAGATGCCGTCTTCCCCGGTGACGAGATATTGATTTCCGTCGGCATTCATGCGGGTGTTGTTTTCATGTTGAGGGAGATGATTTCAGGATGTCTGCCAAACTGTCAACTCGGGTTGCCCGTCCTGAATAGGGCGGGTCGCGCAGTGACAAGATGTTTCATCGTCCGGTTTCAACATTACAATTCCACGGCAAATTCATCTTCCGTCTCCATGCCGGGAGGCCACTCGATGGGCAATCCAACTTCCTTTCCGTCTTCGTACCATCTTGCCGAACTCCACTTCCAATCAACGGCTCTATCCACCAGACCGGCTCGAACCGGATTCAAATGGATGTAATTGAGTTTCTCTTCCAGTTTCTGTCGGGACCAGATATTGAAACCGTAATATCTCGGTTGCCAAATATGCTCATGATTATCGAGTTGGCTCCAATAGTTGGGAAACTTCTCACGATATAACTTTTTGATTTGATGCGAGCTTTGATCTTTCCACTTATTCATGAACGGACTGAGTTGTTTCGTTTCAGTAAACCAGATCAAGGCATGCACATGGTTCGGCATGATCACAAATCCCGTGCAGATTCCTTGATGTTGTTTCAGACGACTTCCGAGTTGTCCAATGACAATCCTTTTGGATTGATCATGCTGAAGCAGTTCTCGACGCTTGAAACAAGAGAAAGTGACGAAGTGGACGTGCTTTTCGTTGTCGTGCACTCTTCGGTTGACCATAGGGCACTTCTCACCGACATCGTAACCGCATGATGAGTCATCCTGTTGCTGAAGGACCAGTCTTAATCAGACTGGTCGGGTCACCCCATTGAGTCGTCATTCTATTCTCTTCAAATCACCTCCCCAACAAAAAAACCGGAACTTTCGTTCCGGTTCGTAAAATGTTCAGTCTGTTGGCGCTTGTAGGCGTAAGATCGATGAAAGTCACGCATTCAATATCTGTTGGTGAAGATTCAATAGCGTCTCGACAAACTGAAGGCAATCTTCGGTAAAGAACTCACGAGAGCGATTGATTTGAAATGGGTCAAAGATTTTGTGCATCGCTTGTTCAAGCTCTGCGTAATTAGTTGTTTCAATTTCTTGAATTACTCGGAAGCGATAAGGAACGCTTGTGTTGTAGAGCTGATTGATCCGTCCCTCAACTGACCCGGACGTAATTCCAATTTTAACAATTTCTTTGCCATCTTGTGTGTAGAGATGAGTACCAAGAATGTAGAGCGTCCCCAGGCCACTTTCAAGCTTTTCCAGACTCTCGGTTGAAATCGTATCTTCGATGTGCTCTGAGTCGTCTGAATTAGGTATCTCTGCTCCGAGCAGACTTAATTTCATAGGGACTTGTGATCTATCCGCATAAATATCATTCGCGTTATTTTTCACAACATAGATCTGAGCGAGCAAAGCATGGTCGAGATCGTTGTAGTGCCCTTTGTCCACATTTCGCCGATGAGATTCGGTTCCATACAAGTTTGGATAGTTGGCTTTAATCAGGTCACGAATCTCTTGCGGAGTTAATCCTTCCGGGTGAGAGATCAACAATAAACGAATTGCCTCGCGGAACTTCATATGTGACTCCGTAACCTACCCATCGTCCCCTGCGTGCTTGCGCATGCGGACCGAATGCTGTTTACCCCCCCCCATCGCCTCAACTCCCAATCTCACAATCCCCTCAATCATCCTCCCGCAACTTATCCAGAATCCCGGCGTCTTCCAGTGTCGTCACGTCGCCCGAGACATCTCGGCCGGCGGCGATGTCTCTTAGTAGTCTTCGCATGATCTTGCCGGAGCGGGTTTTTGGTAATTGCGGGGCGATTTTGATTTTGTCGGGTGTGGCGATGGCTCCGATTTGTTTGCGGACGTGCTGCTTGAGTTCTTCTTTTTCGGCGTCGCTGCCGTCTCCCGATTTGAGGGTCACGAAGCAGCAGATGCCTTCTCCTTTGAGCTCGTGAGGGAAGCCGACGACGGCTGCTTCGGCGACATTGTCGTGAGCGACGAGTGCCGATTCGACTTCCATCGTGCTCAAGCGGTGACCCGAGACGTTGAGGACATCGTCGACTCGTCCCATCACCCAGTAATAGCCGTCGGAGTCGAGACGCGCTCCGTCACCGGCGAAGTAATACTTGCCGTTAAACTTGCTGAAGTAGACATCGACAAAGCGTTCGTGATCGCCGTAGAGCGTGCGGAGCATGTGGGGCCACGGTTGTGTCATGACGAGGAGGCCGCCCCCTTCTTCGACCGGGTTGCCTTCTTCATCGACGATGGCCGGGACGACTCCGGGGAGTGGTTTGGTGCAGGAGCCGGGTTTGGTCGGCGTGACACCGGGGAGCGGGGAGAGCATGATGCCACCCGTTTCGGTTTGCCACCAGGTATCGACGATGGGACATTTTTCGTTGCCGATCACTTTGTGATACCACATCCACGCTTCGGGATTGATCGGTTCGCCGACGGTGCCGAGGAGGCGGAGAGACGACAGGTCGTACTGATTGGGGAATTGATCGCCCCATTTGATGAAGGCGCGGATGGCGGTCGGGGCGGTGTAGAAAATGTTGACCTGGTACTTCTCCACCAGTTGCCAGAAACGGCCTTCGTCGGGCCAGTTCGGTCCCCCTTCATACATCACCGAGGTGACGCCGTTGGAGAGCGGGCCGTAGGTGATGTAGCTGTGTCCGGTGATCCAGCCGATGTCGGCGGTACACCAATAGGTGTCGTCCTCTTTGTAGTCGAAGACCCAGCGACTGGTCATTGTGGTGCCGAGCATATACCCGGCGGTCGTATGCAGCACGCCTTTCGGCTTGCCGGTTGAACCTGACGTGTAAAGGATGAACAGCGGGTGTTCGGAATCGAGTTCGACGGCGGGACAGTCGGCATCGACATCGTCCATCAGTTCGTGCCACCAGTAATCGCGGTCGGGTGTCATGGTGACATCGCCGCCGGTGCGTCGATAGACGACCACTTTTTCGACGGTGGGTGACTTTTCGAGTCCCGCATCGACGTTGGCTTTGAGAGGAATTTCCTTGCCGCGTCTCCAACCTCCATCAGCCGTGATGACGAGTTTCGACTCGGCATCGTTATTTCGGTCGGCGATGGCGTCGGCGGAGAAGCCTCCGAAGATGATCGAGTGGACGGCTCCGATGCGGGCACAGGCGAGCATGGCGATGGCCAGTTCGGGGACCATGGGCATATAGATGGTGACGCGGTCGCCCGTTTCGCAGCCGAGATTTTTGAGGACGTTGGCGAACTTGCAGACTTCGTGATGGAGTTGTTGATAGGTGAGAATCCGTTGATCGCCGGGTTCCCCTTCCCAGATGATGGCGGCTTTATTTTTGCGGGGGCCGACGAGGTGTCGGTCGAGACATTGATACGAGGCGTTCAGTTTGCCGCCGGTGAACCATTTGGTCTCGGGCATGTCGCCTTCCATGACGGTATCGAAGTCCTGAAACCAATCGAGGTTTTCTTTGGCGAGTTCACCCCAGAAGCCGGACGGATCGTCTTTGGCTTTGGTCCACATCTCCATGTATTGTTGTTCGGAGCCGATGTTGGCCTGAGCGGAGAACTCGGACGAAGGAGGGAATTGACGATTCTCAGTGAGGACGGATTCGATGTTCTTGCCGGGGTCGTTCATGGGAGTGTCTCGTGGGAAAGTGTGAAAGGTTCGAAAAGTTGGAAAGGTACGAAAGGTTAAGTTTTTGTAGGCTGGGTCGTGACCCAGCATTGGATTGGTGTTTTCGCTGGGACTAGTCCCAGCCTACATGCTACTGGTCAAGCCAGCATGCCACACGTGTCGTATTGATGATGATTGATTTGGCAGGCGGGAGCCTGCTACGGGTTCTACATGTTACGAGATCCCGCGTGCTTGCGCCCGCGGGCTGTGAAGCCGATAATAAGGCCCATCTTGTTGCGAATCAAGAACTTGGAACGACAAACTGAATTTCGGATTCGGCTTGATAAACTGGGGGAAGTATTCCAAGCTAACAGAACGGTCATCAATCATTTTCAGCAACAGGGAGCCGAATATGTCCACCCAAGAAAATCTTGCAGAACTGATTACTGTCCTGAAACAGCAGCGGGACGAATTGCGGGTCAAAATGCACTTGGCCGGAATGGAGACGAAAGAAGAATACGAACGACTTTCGGATCGCATCAACGAACTGAACAAGCAATACGAACCGACGAAAGACGCCGCCGTCGAAACGGCTGAAGGAGTTTACAAAGCTCTCAAGCTCGCCGGCGAAGAGATGCTGAATGGGTTTCACAAGATTCGGAAATCTTTATGAGCGTCCCTGGTTTGGTGCCGATGATTCGTAACGTCGGGCGATTTCGCGAGATCGTCAGCACTCTGATGAAATACGGTCTGGCGGACTGGCTGAATTCGGTGCCCGGTGATTGGTTGAAGTCGTATCTCTCAACGGCCAATGGAGAACGCATCTCGGATATGTCGTACCCGGTCCGCGTGCGACTGGCACTGACCGAACTCGGCACAACATTTATCAAACTCGGACAAATTCTCTCCACCCGTCAAGATATCGTCGGACCGGAATTCTGCGAAGAACTGACGAAACTCCTCTCGCATGCTCCCGCTGATGATTACGAGATCGTTACTGCAATTATCACCGAAGAGTTAGGCGGCACGCCGGAAGAGATCTTTGGAGACTTCGATCACGAGCCGCTCGGGTCGGCGTCCATTGGGCAAGTTCATCGGGCCTTTCTGAAAGATGGCACTGAAGTGGTCGTGAAGGTTCGCCACGAGCAGATCGAACAACGGATCAACAGCGACCTGGAGATCCTCGACATTCTCGCGCAGCTTGCCGAGAAGCATTCGTCACTGTTACGCCATTATCGACCGATAGAAACGGTGGCCGACTTTCGAAAAATCTTGTTGGCTGAACTCGATTACGGTCAAGAGTATCGAAACCTCACGCGATTTCGAGCAAATTTCGAAAACCAGGAAGAGGTCCGTTTCCCGACGCCGTATCGGGAATTCTGTTCGGATCGTGTGCTGACGATGGAACGATTCAAAGGGACCAGCATCGACGATTTGAAATCACTGGATGGGGATCACGACCTGCCCGGCTTCGCCCGCAACGGTGCCAACGTCTATCTCGACATGGTCTTTCGCGACGGTTTCTTTCACGCCGACCCGCATCCCGGAAATCTGATGGTTTTACCTGATGGAATCGTGGGGATCCTCGATTGCGGCATGGTGGGTCGCATTGACGAGCAACTGCGCGACAAAGTCGAAGACATTCTGATGGCGATTGTCGAAAAAGATGGGGAATGGCTGACGAGCACCGTGGTCGAACTGGGACAGGTGCCGTCATCGCTTGACCGAGATCGATTGCTCCGCGATGTCACAGACTTTGTCGAGGAATACGTCGGTCTGGAGTTAGACGATTTTAATCTCAGCGGAGCGCTCGAAGATCTGATGCGGATCATTCGCCTCCATTACATTCTGTTACCGCCGAGAGTATCACTCCTCATCAAAGTGATGGTGATGCTGGAAGGAACCGGACGATTGTTGCAGCCGGACTTTTCTTTGCTCGGCCTGATTGCCCCGTACCGGACCGAAATTCTCAAACGCCGCATGTCGCCGATCCGATTATGGCGTCATACCAAACGCGCCTATCGCGAGTGGACACAGCTATTCGAGATCCTGCCGCGCGATACTCGCGAGTTATTGCAATCGGTCAAGCGGGGCAAGTTTGAAGTCCATCTCGACCACCGCCGCCTCGATAAAATCATCAACCGCATGACCTGGGGAATTCTGACCGCCGCTCTCTATGTCGGCTCGGCTCAGATCTTGAGTATGGAAGTGCCGCCACGATTGTGGGGCGTCTCGGTTCCCGGCTTTCTGGGGTGTGCGTATTCGATGTATTTGTCGTGGCGATTGTTCCGCGCGATCCGCAAATCGGGCGATTTGGGGTGACGGTTGAAAGAGGCTTGTCCTCAAATACTGAGCATGTCGTTGCCGCGGGATGAAAAAAATTTATCCGCAGACTCTCCTTCAGTTGTTATGATGAAGAGAGAGGTCGTCTCTGGAAACTTTGTTCGTACCGTCTGTGGGAGGAAACACATTATGTCTCGCGTTCTTATTGGCTGTGGGTTGATGGGTTTGCTGTTATGTGTTGGCTGGAAATGGAGTCTTGTTGCGCAAGATCGTCCGCTGCCCGAGATCTCCCCGAATCCGAAGTTGCAGATCACACCAAAAGAGAAACCCGTGGCTGAGGAAGAAAAATCGCTCGAAGAACGTCTGAAATCTGTCACACCTCTGTCCAAGTTCATGCGGAAGAAGCTCTCGGCATCCAATCTGGTGTTGGAGGGACTTGTCACTGAAAACTTCGGAATGATCGCCAAAGGGGCGAAACAGATGGAAGAGATGAGCCAGGCGGAAGAGTGGCGTGTCTCGAATGACGCGATCTATCGTCAATTGAGCGATGACTTCCGTCGCATCGCACAGCAACTTCAGAAAGACGCCAAGAAATCAACGATTGATCCAGCGGCCTTGACCTGGATCAAGGCGACCATGTCATGTATCGAGTGTCATAAATACACACAGGGCATACTCGTCAGCGGCGAGTGAGCTTGTTATGACGAAAGAGCGCGGGGTGACCCAGCCAGTTTGGCTGGGTGACGAAGTCACAAGATGACTCGTCATGATCGTTTAGTGCCATGTGTCTCACTCGATTCCACCCGGATGATGAAGCATCTTGTCGCTGCGCGATCCACTTCCTATTCAGGACGTGCCAACCGAGATAAATTGTTCCGAGGCCCACCAGCTTTCCTGATTCAGAAATCTGGAATGTTTCTCGCCGCTCATCTTCACTGATCAGAACAATTCTATCTGACGTGTGTTAATGAGTGAAGCTGACTTCTTTTTCTCTGCGTCGCCGCGCCGCTGCGTGAGACAACTTTTTTGATGGGGCTATGCTTGTGTTCCGAAAGACGAAGACGACATGTAAAATCAGAGTTCGGTCTCCATTTTCAAAATAGATGAGAGCCCCAGTCACACATCAAAATCGAACATGCCGACACGCATTCACCTAATTTTTGCTCGGCGTTCTCTGCGAACTCCGCGGTTGAAAAAGAGTGTCAGCGAAACACCAATAAACGAGCTACCGGTGCTACCCAAATTGTCGAGTTACGGCTCGCTACGCTCGGACTAACCCGACCTACACTACTTTTCTCGCAACTGCTTGGGTAATTTGATTCCCAATTACTCCCCACCGCTCCAGCCGAGGAGGCGGACGAAAATGTCCATATACATCACCAATGCGATCAACGACAGGATGAACATCGCCCCTACCCAAGTCGCCGCCGCAAGGACTTTTTCACCTGGTTTTTGACCGGTGATTCCTTCCCAAATCAGGAAGACCATGTGACCGCCATCGAGAATCGGAATCGGCAGAAAGTTCAGAATCGCCAAGTTGACCGAGAGGAAGCCAAGAAACGACAAGAGTTCCCCGAGTCCTGTGCTGGCAATCTGATAAGCGGCATTCGCAATACCGACCGGGCCTTGTAAGTTTTTGACGGAGACATCACCGCGGACCAAGCTACGGAGAGTCAGAAAGATTTCCATCCCCTTGTTTTCAGTCTGATTAATTCCCATCGAGATCGCTTCGCCAAAATCGTCGGTTTGCAATGTGTAAGTATCAATGGTCAAAACCAGACCGCGAATGGGCAGATACCATTCGTTGTCTGGAATTTCAACAGGTTCCAAAGTGACTTCCTTCGATTCCCCCGCACGAGACACGGTGAGTTTAATTTCACGATCACGCAGCTTTTGAATCGCCCAGAACGGATAGGCCCAATCAGTCGGACGCTTTTTGTTTTCCGCATCGGCAAATTCAATGATCTCACTCTCCTGAGCTTCGGTATCACCGTCCGCCTTGGTCGCCTTGAATTCGATGGCTTGCACACGATCTCCCGCTTGAATCTTACCATCCGCCGGGCTACCAGCTTTCACAGAGAGTACCGTCCGCGTAATTTCATACGCGATACCAATGGAAGGAGCCGTCATGGGAACATCGGGACTGGTTGGTCGCTCGGTCCATGCGGGGATATCGTCCGGAGTAATTTCGATGCGAACCAATCCTTCGGTATTCTCCAAACCTTCCGGCATCTCACTTTCGTCGGAGAGTGCAGGCTCGCCACCCGATTCGCGTCGGACATAGACGATGACTTTTTCCCCAGCGAGAGATGAGAAAACTTCTGATAATCGGAGTGGATCAATCTCTGGACCAACTTGCTGTTCGTTGACCAAGACAATCTTGTCGCCTTTCTTTAATCCCGCTGCCGCCGCAGGTGAATTTGACTTGATGTGCTTGATTCCCCCGATGTCCATCACCAAGCCGAGTTCTAAAAAACGGGTTGGCGGCACGACGATTTTGGTCAGTTCACCGGCAGAATCACCTTTCCTTTGAACGTAAACATCTAATGCGTCCCCCGGCCTGCGGGCGACGATATCTTTCATCTGGTGGTAATGAGTGACTTCCTCATCACCAATTTTGCGAATGATGTCTGACGGTTCAAACGGAGGTTCGGCACGTTCTGCTCCCGAAGAGGGAATCGTGAAAGATGCACCGGCAAGTTGTTTCTCATCGGGAATAGTGAGACCTTGTGAGAGACCGATACCCAACACTCTAAGATCGCCCGATTCATCGGGCATGATTTCCAGCATTTCATCTTCACCATCCGTTTTTTTGACAATGACTTCGAGGGGGCCGTTCGACAATGCCACTGCAAGTTTGAGATCTGTGAAAGACGTAATTCGCTTACCATTGATAGAGGTGACTTCATCACCGGTTTGCAATCCACTTTCCCATGCGGGAAGTCCGATGGCGGTATTGCCAACCACGGGCGGAGCTTGATCAACACCCATCATGTACGAACAGGCAAAGAAAAGCATACCCGTGATGATGTTCATGATGACTCCCGCCGAGATGATCGCCATACGTTGCCAGACTTTTTTGGCCATATAAGATCGCGGATCTTCAGAAACCTCTTCATCGGTCATCTGACCGGGATCCATGTCGTCCTGACCCAGCATTTTGACATAGCCGCCAAACGGGATTGCCGAGAAGGCATACTCGGTCTCTCCCCACGTTCGACTAAATATGATCGGCCCAAAGCCGATACTGAATCGTTCCACCATCACGTCGCACCATTTGGCGACGGCGAAGTGTCCGAGCTCGTGGAAAAAAATGACCAATCCGAGGCCGACGGCGACGCGCAAAATGTTGATCAGAAAATCAAGATCAGGAAGGGCAGCTAAAGTTTCCAACTGTATGTCTCCTTGCGAGTCCACTCATCTAGTGTGAGTAATTCCTCCAGTGAAGGACTCGGGTGGTAATCGTGTGATTCAAGAATATCGCGGCACAGCCGTGAAATGTGACAAAATTCCAACTCTCCTGCAAGAAACCGCTCAACAGCCACCTCATTGGCGGCATTCAGGACGGTTCCACAGGTTCCCCCTCGTTCGGCGACCTCAAAACCAAGATCTAACGCCGGAAACGCTTCACGGTCGGGAGTTTCAAAATCAAACTGAAACCCGGATTTCCAATTCATTCGAGGGCTGACGCCCTCCCAACGCTCGGGATACGACAGCGCATATTGGATGGGAAGCTTCATATCGGGAGGGGATAACTGTGCCATGACCGAGCCATCAACGTACTCCACGAACGAATGGATCACGGACTGTGGATGAATAACAACATCAATTTTTTCAGCGGGGAAATCGAACAGCCAACGGGCCTCGATGACTTCCAAAGCTTTATTCATCATCGTCGCGGAATCGATGGTGATTTTCGGTCCCATCTCCCAAGTTGGATGATTCAAAGCCGCTTCCCGGGTGACTGATTCGAGTTCTTTGGCCGTCTTCCCGCGGAAAGGGCCACCGCTCGCGGTCAGTATCAGTGTTTTGATCTCTTCACGCCGACCGCACAACATCGCCTGAAATAACGCAGAATGTTCGCTATCCACGGGAATGAGGCGGCAATTGTTGGCTTTGGCCAACTGCATGATCAATGGGCCCGCAACAACCATTGTTTCTTTATTCGCCAAGGCGATATCTTTGCCGGCTTCAATGGCTTTCCAGGTTCCCTGCAACCCGGCGGCTCCGACAATCCCCGAAACGACCATATCAACGTCAGCAGCAGTGACAAGTTGCTCGATTCCTTCGGCCCCGAAAACCAGTTTGGTGTCGGGATGAAAACGCGAGTGATCAACGCTTCCCGACAATGATTCGTCCGTCAGAACGGCAATGGCCGGTTGGCATCGATGAGTTTGCTCGGCCAACTGCTCCCAACTGGACCGGGCCGCCAATCCAAAGATCTTTAAACGATCCTGATGTGCGTCGGCGACATCGAGAGTGCTCGTCCCGATTGACCCCGTTGATCCCAGTACAGCAATCTGTTTCATAACGGGATTCAGTGAGTGGGGTCGAGGATGGTAAGTGTCCAGAATGTTGATCTGCAAAAGACGATGCGACTCATTCCAATTGTTCTACCGAGTTGGTAATTTCGATGTAAGCTCAGGTGAGACTGAGATTTGCATCACATTGATTACGTCTCAATATTCTAGGTGGTCTGGAAAAATGCCGCAAGTTGATCACGGTTTACGAAAACTCATGGCTCGTACAGGGTCGTGGAAGTCTTGTTTTCAAGGGGGAAAACGTCGCGTCGCAGCTACAAGAATGAGCTCTTGGCTCCGGCGAGATCTCCTCTTTCCGCCCACTTCATCGCCTTTCTCCGTGCAAAGCGCTATAATGTGAGGCAGAATCGAATTGATACCATGATCTCCAATTCTTAAAAAGACCTCTAAATCCGATCAGTTTTGATCGGTCCTCGAAAATACCATGCCGAAACAAGACCCTTCGCAGACGCCTGACCAAAACGACTCCTCGTCTCGAAAACGGGACGACAAAAAATCTGAACGCCCCTCCAGCAATCTTTTTTGGATGTTTCTTTTGGGCGGGACCGTTCTGATGCTCGTGTTTTCATACGTCAATACACGCACACGTGGCGAAGAAATGACGTTCAGCAAGTTCAAACGCGAACTGCGAGAAAATGTGCTGGACAGTTCGAATGTGTACCAACTGAAAATCAATCCCGGCTACATCACCTATCAGGATCACCCAGAAGTCGAAGCGGGTAAAACCAGCGATGCTGAGACTCCAACGAAGTATTTCTACGTTCCAACGGTGGGTGTCTCGGACGAAAGCATCGATGAACTGACGGACGATCTTTACGCCCGGCAGATTGAATACGAGTTCACCAAACCGCCGAGTGAATTAAAACAGATGATGGGAATGATCATTCTTCTCGTCGTGTTTTTACTCTTCATGATGTTCATCATGCGTCGTATGGGAGGAGCCGGGTCGGCGATGTCTTTTGGACGTAGCCGAGGGAAATTGTTCGCCCAAGAAGACATTGAGATCACTTTCAAAGATGTCGCCGGTATTGAAGAAGCTGTCGACGAGTTGAAGGAAGTCGTCGGATTCCTCAAAAGTCCTGAGAAGTATCAATCTTTGGGCGGACGTATTCCACGCGGTGTGCTGCTTGTCGGCCCTCCTGGAACGGGTAAAACGCTTCTCGCAAAAGCCGTCGCGGGAGAAGCCGGCGTTCCCTTCTTCTCACTGTCCGGTTCGGACTTCGTGGAAATGTTCGTAGGTGTGGGTGCCGCCCGTGTGCGGGATATGTTCCAACAAGCGGCACAACGATCCCCCTCCATCATCTTCATCGATGAACTGGATGCGCTCGGTAAAACTCGTGGCAGTGGTATGCCGGGCGGGCATGACGAACGTGAACAAACTTTGAATGCCTTGCTGGTCGAGATGGACGGTTTTTCGTCGGACCAAAGTGTGATCGTCATCGGTGCCACCAACCGCCCGGAAACTCTCGATCCGGCACTCATGCGCCCCGGTCGCTTTGACCGTAACGTGTTAGTCGACCGTCCCGACTTCAAAGGACGCTATGCGATTCTGAAAGTCCATGCGACGAAGATCAAAATGGACGACAGTGTTGATCTCGAAAAGATCGCCAAAATTTCGCCGGGATTTGTCGGTGCCGATTTGGCCAACCTCGTCAACGAAGCCGCCCTGCTCGCAGCACGTAATGACAAAACGCGGGTGTCGATGGTGGAGTTTGAAGAAGGGATTGAACGAGTTGTCGCCGGCTTGGAGAAATCCACGCGTCTCATTCACGAAGATGAAAAACAACGAGTCGCCTATCACGAATGCGGCCATGCCCTGGTTGCCATCAGCCTACCCAACACCGATCCCGTCCATAAAATTTCCATCATTCCACGCGGCATGGGAGCGCTCGGCTACATGATGCAGCGGCCCGAAGACGACCGCATGTTGGTCACTCGCAGCGAACTGGTCAGCCGCATCAATGTCATGCTGGGAGGAATCGCCTCCGAAGATCTGATTTATCAGGAATCTTCGACGGGCGCTCAAAACGATTTGCAACGAGCCACCGATGTCGCACGCCGTATGGTGACCGAGTTCGGCATGTCGGCCAAACTGGGTCGCGTTCATTACAGTGACGTTCAACGCTCCCCCTTTCTGATGAATTCCAGCAGCTCCGCCGAGCACGCCCATAGTGAGCAGACGGCTCGCGAGATCGATCTGGAAGTCAAGAAGATCATTGATGAGTGCATGCACGCGGCAGCCGAGATCCTTAAAGATCGACAAGAACTTCTGGAGCAAATGACGAAGGAACTGCTCGAAGTCGAAGTGATGGACGATCAGCACATCAAACGAATTCTCGATGCCCACAAAAAGGGGCCGTCTGTCATGCCGGGAACCTTCAAGAACGACGACGAGACCCCCACGTCCGGTGTCTCCACAAAATCGAACGAGACGAAGAGCGAAGAAGACGGGAGTGATGACGATTCCCAACCTCCGACGGCTGAGGGTATGTCATAAATCGCCTGGCATGTTTCAGCCGGGTGCCATACTCTCGCTTGCGTGAGCATGCGAGATGCTGTCCCAGATTTCAGCATGCAAGATCTTCGAGATTGAAGGTTTTCTTGATTTTACGTGAGATCCTCACCTGAATTTCGACTCTGATGGTAGCTGTCGCCCAAGCACGACTTAGGCACCCTCTCTCTCAGTCTGGAGTCGCACCATCAAATCACGAATCACGCTCGCACTGCTTGCCTTCTGTCTCGCTTCGTCTCTTCACGCAGAGGAAACGCCGCCCGAAAAGTTCCTGGAGTCGATCCCGGCAGAGAGCCGAGTGAGTCTATCGCTGCGCAATGTGACGGCACTCGATCAAAAAATCGATACCTTAGAAAGAGAACGAGCGGTATGGCGCTGGCCACTGAAAAAAATCATTCAGCTTGGGGCTTCTTATCTCAATATCAATCAAGGCATCAACTGGAAAGGTAACTTCGCCGCATACATCTTCGACTGGGGAAGTCAACCTCTCGACGATGCTGTGTTTCGGCATCTCGTCTTGAAAATTCCGTTCAGCGATACTGAACTGATGGCTAAGAATTTCAATCTCACTGCTGAACAATTTTCCGAAGGAGACATCCATCTCGGAAAAGGACAAATGAATGGCCGGCAAGATCTCTATCTCTGCAAGCAGGGCGAAAGTGTCTTGCTATGCCTCACAAAAGAGACATTGGAAATCTATTTGAAGTCAGACTCTTCGCTTGCTGATGTTTCTACTGACCCCGAACAACGACTTTCCAATGCCGACATTCTGTTTCAAATGAACGTCAACCATTTACGTCCAGACAATTTCGACAAGACAATGGGTCGAGAATTGGATGCGATGTTACTGGGACAACCCGACGAAGTTCGCAATCATGCTCGCGAGGTGATTGAGCATGTCAATCACGCTTTTTTTTCTGCGAAGATTGACGAGGGAATGCATCTGAGATTTCAACTCTCGCTCGACAAAAAGCTCCCCGAAGCCTCACAAAAGTTACTCAGTCAGTGGGGAACCCCTGCCTCAGTCCCGTCGCTCAAAGGCTTCCCCAATGGTCAAATGATTTTTGGGATGAGTAAAACGGCGGGAGAAATCAAAAATTCCCAGTTACTGCAACAAATCGCGTTGTGGATCTTCAAGCGGTCCGTCAAGCATCGTTCAATGGTCGAACTGGTCGAGCCGTACTTGTCTCCTCAAAATGAAACCTTTTACGGAGTCATCGACGAACTTTGGAACTCCATCGTCGAAGCGCGTTCGGCGGTCTATAAAAATGAAAACTCGACTCTCGACGGACTTGCCAATTTATTGATCATTCTCAAACCGGAAGATCAGGAGAACTTTAGTCAACGGCTGGCAGAACTCATCAAATTTTCACGAGGGACCGTCTATAAACCCGATCAAAATGAACCCGAACCGATCACCGATCAAGACATCAAAATGCTGGTCGAAGAACTTGGGGCGACCGAGTTCAAAAAACGTGCCGCCGCGACCTTACGATTGAAACTTCTGGGGGAACGCTCACTTCCTCATTTGGAAGAAGCATTGTCTTCTACGGATATCGAAATTGCCGGACGCTCAAAAAGGCTCGTCACCTTCATCAAAAAAGCGGTCGCCAATCACACCGAGAACCTGCTCAAAGAAGGACTGACCGCCTTGCCGATGCCTAAGTTTATCTATTACGAAAACCAGAGACAGATCGCCGGCCATCGTACCGATCTTCTGGAGGCGGTCTGGGAGGGCGATCACAGCATCAACGAAAAACGACTCGAAGAACTCGTTGGCCCGCATGGTCATGAAATTCTTCTGGTTCATGTCAACGCTGAAGTCGTCTTGTTCTGGGGCTCCAATCGGAAGATTCTGGAAGAGTGTGTGAAGCTGTTAGAAAGTCGCCAACCCGAGCTTGAAGTCCATCGAGAGCTTTTCGCCAAACATGCCTCACCACGTCGATTGATCGAAGTGCATGCTTCGTTGCAACGATTAACACGAATGGTCCCGGAATCCATCGGGCGAAAACCGAAAAAGCCGTTACCTCCCATTACCCAGGACTATTCTTCGTTCGGCTTTGAAGTAGCCCCCACGCACCTGATTGGCGACGCGACGTTTCCAATCGCCGAGTACCGATTCCTCTGGCGTTATTTCTTCTTTTGATGAACACAGTAGTGCCGACGACGAAAGCAGAAAAAGGTGAGGAAGCGGGCATCGCCCTGCTGCTCAAAGGATCTTTGATGTTTTCAATGCCCGGCTTTCATCTCAAAATGTTACTATCTGGGATATGGATTCGCACGCTCGCGCAAGCAAAGGCATCGCACCCGACTTGTATTGTTCCAGCGGCAACCAAGATTTGTTCTCCATTATTGTTGGTCTACCGCGCAATAAGATCTCATCAGTGTGAGACACTATCCAGAGGCATTAAATTAGGATCACAAATGAGTTATGAGCTGAATGAAATACCTGGCGACAAGAATGTAATACGCTATCTACTTGTAATAGCGGCAATAATGATCATTTTCTTCTCGGTTCGTGATTATCTCAATGAGCCGATCAAAAATGCCTTAGGCTGGTTTTTGGTAGAGCTTGTCCTATAACCCTTTGAGAATAGTGAACACGCAGCCGAGTTGCCAGAACCCTTCAAACAAAAAAGCATGATACTCCCAACGCATCCCCAATCGCCGCAGATACTTCAACCAGGCGAAGGTGCGTTCCACTTT